>NZ_LKAQ01000001.1:0-600000 GCF_001874525.1 Pseudodesulfovibrio hydrargyri
AGTTTTGGAGATTCCTAAGAACCTTTTGCAAAAGGTTCTTAGGCCGTCGGAGACGCCCGACGGCGAGGCGAGAAAAAAGGGGCGGCTATCAAGCCGCCCCTTTTTATATAACGTATGACGAGCCGATTAGGCTTCGGCTTCCGTCTCCCGGGGTTCGCTGGGGCCGAATCCGTAGAGGATGGGGCTGGCCACGAAGATGGAGGAGTACGTACCCACGGTGATGCCGATGAGCAGCGCCAGGGCGAAGTCGTGGATGACCGAGCCGCCCATGACGTACAGGCAGAGCACGACCAGGAGCGTGGTGCCCGAGGTCAGGATGGTGCGCGACAGGGTCTGGTTCACCGACAGGTTGATGATCTTGCCGAAGGTCAGCTTGCCCTGCTTGGCGTTGGTGTTCTCGCGGATGCGGTCGAACACGATGATGGTGTCGTTGAGCGAGTAGCCGACGATGGTCAGCAGCGCGGCGATGATGGTCAGGTCGAATTCCTTGTTCATGATGGAGAACAGGCCGACCGTGATCATCACGTCGTGTATGAGCGCCACCACCGCGCCCAGGGCGTAGTTCAGCTTGAGGTACCAGCACAACCCCAGCGTGATGACCAGGGCGACCAGGATGAGCCAGCCCATGTCCAGACCGAGCAGGCCGATGCCGTAGACGCCGCCGGCCAGGGCCGCGGCCATGACCGCCGCCGCGGTCCAGCGCTGCTCGAAACGGCCGGAGATGTATACGGCGATGAGCAGGACCGCGTAGAACAGGGCCTCGAGGGCCTGGGAGCGGAGGTCTGCGCCAACCTTGGGGCCGACCATTTCAAGGCGTTGGATTTCGAAGCCCGCCTTGAGGTTGTCGGTCAGGGCCTGGTTGATCTTGGTCCGGACCTCTTCGGAGGTGATGTTCGAAGAGGAGGTCCGGATCAGGTACTCGTGGTCGCCCTCAAGCCCCAGGGTCTGGACAACCAGGCCAGGCAGCTTGAGTTCCTCCACCGCGTCCTTGATGTCGCCCACGCCGATGGCTTTGTCGATCTTCACCTGGACGATCATGCCGCCCGCGAAGTCGATGCCGTACTTGGGGCCGCCCTTGATCGCCAGGGAGCCGAGACCGGCCAGGATGAGGACCGCCGAGACGATGAAGGCGATCTTCCTGATGCCGATGAAGTCGAGATTGGTATCGGGTTTGATTATTTGAAGTCCCATTATCTTTCCCCTAGATGCTCAGCTTCGCGTTGTCGGCGCGGTGTTTCAGATACAGATCGAACAGGATGCGCGACACGAAGATGGCCGTGAACATGGAGGTGATGATGCCGAGCGTCAGCGTGACGGCGAAACCGCGAATCGGGCCCGTACCGAACTGGTACAGGATGATGGCCGCGATGACCGTGGTCACGTTGGCGTCGAGAATGGTCAGGGTCGCCCTGCCGTATCCTTCTTCCACCGACTGCTTGGCGGACAGGCCGCGCCTGAGCTCCTCGCGGATGCGTTCGTAGATGATGACGTTGGCGTCGACCGCCATACCGATGGTCAGGATGATGCCCGCTATGCCCGGCAGGGTCAGGGTCGCGCCGAACGCGGCCAGGCCGCCCATGATGAGCATGATGTTCAGGACAAGCACGATGTCCGCGACCACTCCGCCGAAGCCGTAGTAGATGATCATGAATCCGAGGACCGCAGCCATGCCCACCATGGCGGACATGATGCCGTTGTTGATGGATTCCTGGCCCAGCGACGGACCCACGGCGCGCTGCTCGAGAATGGTCACGGGAGCGGGCAGGGAGCCGGCGCGGAGCACGACCGCCAGGTCGCGGGCCTCTTCACGGGTGAAGCTGCCGGTGATGGAGGCCTTGCCGCCCGAGATGCGTTCACGGATGACCGGCGCGGAATAGACCTTGCCGTCCAGGACGATGGCCATGCGCTTGTTGACGTTGTCCGTGGTCAGGTCGGTGAAGATCTTGGCGCCGCGCGCGTTGAAGGTCAGCGCGACGTAGGCGTTGTTCCACTGATCCAGGCGGACCTGGGCGTCGGACACGTATTCGCCGGTCAGGACCGCGTCCTTCCTGAGGACGATGGGCGATTCGCTGTAGCTGCCGTTGGGTTGGCGGTGCAGGAGCACGGAAAGCTCGCGGCCCGGGGCCAGGATGCCCTGCTGGGCCTTCTTCAGGTCGGCGGCGTCATCGACCATCTTGAATTCGAGATGCGCGGTCTGCCCGATGATCTTGATGGCCCGCTCGGGGTCCTTCAGGCCGGGCAGCTGAACCTGGATGCGGTTGCCCTGCTCCTTGCGGATGTCCGGTTCGGCCACGCCGAACTGGTCGATCCTGTTGCGCATGGTCTTGATGGCCTGGTCCATGGTCAGCTTTTCGATCTCGCTGCGGTACGTGGCCGGGACGGAAAGGACGTACTTGACCTTGTCGCCGTCGAGCTGCGCGCTCTGTTCAACCGCGAACGGCGAGTAGTCCTTGATCACGCCCTCGAAGGCGTCCTTCTGTTCGGCTTTGATGAGCGTGACCTCGATTTCGGTCTCGTTCAGCACGGTCGGGCGCAGGATGTAGACTTCCTGCTCGCGGGCGGAGGCCTTGAGGTCGTCGCCGAGACGGGCCAGGTTGTTGTCCATGGCCGTTTTCATGTCCACGCCGAGGGTCAGGTGGATGCCGCCCTTGAGGTCGAGGCCGAGGTTGATCCCGTTGCCCGGCAGAATCTTGCCGAGGGCGGAGTCTTTGACCCCGGGCAGGGACGGGAGCATGTAGGCCAGCCCCACGAGTACGATCAAGAGAGCGAGGATGGCTCTCAAACGCAAACTTTGCATGAAATCTCCCTGTAATACAAACTGGTTGCTGCCTTCCTGAGGGTTCCGTCGACAAACGCAAGCGCGGACCGGGCCACGTTATGCGTGTGGTCCGATCCGCACGGAAGTCTCAGGTACGGGTGCAAGAACCTACTTCTTCTTTTTGTCCGTCGCGGGAGCGGCACCGCCGTCTTTGTCGGCAACGAAACCGCGTTTGATGACGACGTCGACGCCCTTGGCGATCTCGATGGTCAGGTTGTCGCCATCGATGTCGGTGATGGTTCCGAGGATGCCGCCGTTGGTCCAGACCTTGTCGCCCTTGCGCAGATCATCCAGCATGGCCTTGTGGGCCTTCTGTTTTTTCTGCTGGGGGCGGATGAGCAGGAAGTAGAAGATGGCGAACATCAGGACCAGCATGGGCAGCGGGCCGCCGAGAATGCCGCCGAGGCCGCCTGCGGCGCCGCCATCGCCGCCCGCGGGCGGAGCCATGGCGTAGGCTACGGAATCGAAGAACATTGGTTCCTCCAAAAGGTAATGAGTGTTGTATCTTCCCCGCCGTCTAGCAAGGGACGTACAGGTTGCCGTACGGTCTGTGCGAAAACGGACGAATTTTCAAGAAGTTCTCGCTTAAAATTGCCTTGCTGTCCAGCTTCAATTCCTTGGCGTATTCGTTGACCAGCCCTTCGATGACCTCCAGGTCGTCGGAGTCCACGGGGTTGGCCGTCAGTCCGGGACCAAGCTGGTCTTCGGGAACGGAACCACGGACGTAGATAACGCCACCGTGCATGCCCGTTCCGAGACTCCGTCCCGCAATGGGCGCATCAGGCTTATCAGAAAACATACCCAAGAGCAAAATAATTCCACCGGCCATATACTCGCCCAGGAAGTCCCCGGCCTTGCCGCCGACCACGATCTTGGGCTGGTGCTCCAGGTACGCCTTCATGTGGATGCCGACCCGGTAGCCCACGTCGCCCTTGATGAATATCTCGCCGCCGCGCATGGCGTAGCCGATGACGTCGCCGGCCAGCCCTTCGATGACGATCCGGCCGTCGTCCATGGTGTTGCCCACGCCGTCCTGGGCGTTGTTGTGCACTCGCACCTTGGGGCCGCGCATGAACGCGCCCAGATCCTGGCCGGGAACGCCGTAAATGTCGAAGTGCACGTCGCCGTCGAGCGCGGTTGCCAGGTAGCGCTGGCCGTTGCACTCCTTGATGATGAAATCGGTCACCCCGTCCCTGACCAGGGCGCGGATCTCCTCGTTGAACTGCTTGTAGTACGTCCGCCCTGCCGTCAGGGTCTTCTGTTTTCTCTTGGCAGCCATCTAATCCTCCAGGTCCACGATGACGGGTTCGCCCGCCTTGGGCATCCAGACGCGGTCCAGTTCGGGACAGACGTCGCGCACGGCCGATTCCTCGCTCGACATGAAGATCATGTCGTCCTTTTCGGCCACCAGCAGAGGCCGCAGCTTGATGCGGTCGTTGAGGCCCATGAGCCGGGTGTTGTCGGCCACCAGGATGGCGAAGGGGCCGTTGAGCATGGCCGGTCCGTAG
Organism: Pseudodesulfovibrio hydrargyri; assembly: GCF_001874525.1. Taxonomy (NCBI): domain Bacteria; kingdom Pseudomonadati; phylum Thermodesulfobacteriota; class Desulfovibrionia; order Desulfovibrionales; family Desulfovibrionaceae; genus Pseudodesulfovibrio; species Pseudodesulfovibrio hydrargyri. The sequence goes on from NZ_LKAQ01000001.1 coordinate 4,327, forward strand.
GTGGCGCGCAAGGCGGTGTAGAGTTGCTTGTCGTCCTCGTCCATGCGCTCGATCTCGTCCCAGAAAGGCGGAGCGAAGACCTTGGCGGCCAATTCCCAGGACAGGCCGTGCTTGCGGATGAGCATGTCCAGTTCGTAGGCCACGACCTCGGTATCGGTCATCATGGTGCAGAGGTAGTCGTGTTCGCACAGGTAGCGGCGGTTGATGCCGTAGGAGGATATCTCGCCGTTGTGCACGATGGACCAGTTCAGGATGGTGAACGGGTGCGCCCCGCCCCACCAGCCCGGGGTATTGGTCGGGAACCGGTTGTGGCCGGTCCATATGTAGGCGCTGTATTCCTCCAGACGGAAGAATTCGGCGATGTCCTCGGGGAAGCCCACGCCCTTGAAAGCGCCCATGTTCTTGCCCGACGAGACCACGAAGGCCCCGCCCACGGTGGCGTTCAGCTTCATGACCACGGCCACCACGTAGTCCTCTTCCGGCAGCCCGCGGAACTCGTTTTCCGGCTTCCTGGGCACGGTCACGAAGTAGCGGTTGAACTTGGGCGGATTGAGGATGGCCAAGGTCCGGCGGGTGGGGATGGGCTCGTAGAAGTGCAGGTCGAAGTACCGCTTGAGCATCTCTTCCGAGCCCTTGATGGCCGCGTCGTCGTCGCACATCATGTGGAAGCAGTACTTCTCGGCGTGCTCGGGGTAAATGCCGTAGGCCGCGAAGCCGCCGCCCAGGCCGTTGCCCCGGTCGTGCATGCAGGTCATGGCCTGGATGGGCATGTCGCCCGGGATCAGGCCCCGCTTCCTGTTGATCACGCCGAATATCCCGCAGCCGGAGATATCCTTCTGGAAATCATAATATCTTTCAGGTGCTTTCATGGCATTATCCTTTAGTCAGGTTCGACGACGCCGGGATTCCAGGTTTCCTTGAAGAACTCGTCCGGCCACATGAGCACGTCGGGCGCTCCGGCCAGGATCTGTTTCTTGGCGTCCTCGGGAACGGCCAGCTGGAATTTGACGAAGGCGGTGTACATGCCCGCCATGTCGATGTCGCCCACCAGCACGTAACCGACCAGCCGGTCGTTGTGGAACACGAGCTTGCGGTAGCTTTTCTTCTTCTCGTCCAGGGAGACGGCCGTGTCGTAGGTTTCGTCGCCCTCGGGCGGGTTGACCGTGCCCACGGAGATGGTCGGCAGCCCGTAGAAGGAAATGGAGTTCATGGCCAGGGACCCGGTGAAGGGAACGTCCGCGCCGGTCATATTTTTGCCCGCGCAGAACCCCTGGTTGTATGCGTTGGTCCAGATCGGGATGACCCGGTCATCGCCGAACAGGAGGTCCTTGGCCTGGGCCACGTCGCCCGCAGCGAACACGCCGGCCGCGCTGGTGCGCATGTGGTCGTCCACCTTGATGCCGCGGTCCACCGCTATCCCGGCCTCCTGGGCCAGATCGTAGTTGGGGACCACGCCGATGGCGATGACCACCACGTCGCACTGCAGAAAGTCGCCGTCGGTCAGGTGCACGCCCTTGAGATTGCCGTCGTGATCGCGCTGAATCTCCTTGGCGGATACCCCGCAGCGCACGTTCAACCCCACCTCGGCCAGTCGGGAACCGGCCAGTGCGGCCGCGTTCTCGTCAAAGGCCAGGCTCAGGATGCGCGGCGAGAGCTCCAGGATGGTCACGTCCACGCCCCGGTCGAACAGGGATTCGCCTGCCTTGAGCCCGATGAGCCCGCCGCCGATGACCACCGCCCGCTTTATCTCCTTGGCCTTGGAGATGAGCGTGTGGGCGTGAGCCAGGTTGGTGAAGTTGTAGACGTCCGAGCCATCCGACCCCGGAATGGGCGGGGTGAACGGAATACCGCCGGTGGCGATGAGCAGATTTTCGTAGGTTACGGTCTCGCCCTTGTCTGTGGCCACGGTCCTGGCCTGGGCGTCGATGGACGTGACCTTGGTGCCGAGCATCAGGGAGACGTTGCTCCTGTCGTAGAATTCCTGTGGCCGGAGGGCCAGCCGGTCCGGGCCGATCTTGCCCGCCAGCAGATAGGAGATGAGCGGACGGCCGTAGGCCGGGGCGTCCTCGGCCCCGATGACCAGGATCTCGTTCTTGGTATCGACCTTGCGGATGCCCTCGATGGCTCCGATGGAGGCGATGCCGTTGCCGATGATGACGTATTTCATGGTCGCTCCCTACCTCTCCTCGTATTTCAGGGCTTGGTTCGGGCACGCGGCCACGCAGGCCGGGCCGCCCTCGCGCCCTTCGCACAGGTCGCACTTGACGATCTTGTTCTCGGTCGGGTGCCGTTTTATGGCCCCGTAAGGACAGGCCATCAGGCAGGACCAGCAGCCCACGCACTTCTCGCGGTCGTAGACCGTGCGGCCCGTCTCCGGGTCCTTGTGCAGGCCGCCGGAGATGCACGCGGCCACGCAGGACGGCTCGTCGCAGTGGCGGCAGGAGATGGCCACGCAGATGTCGCCCTTCTCGAAGACCTTCTTGCAGGCGGTCAGCCCGTCCTTGCCCTGCTCCTCCCGGAAGGCGATGATCGCGTCCTTCGACTTGGAGTGGGCGGTGATGCAGGCCACTTCGCAGAGGTGGCAGCCGATGCAGTATTCCTTGTCCGGATAGACTCTCTTCATGATGTCCTCCGTTTAGCGGCCGGCATGCTTGATGCCGAGGATGTCGAGTTCGGTGTCGGAAAGGCCGATGCCCCTGAGCTTGTCGCGGTTGCCGCGCAGGGACTCGATGGAGTTGAGCCCCATGCCGCCGAGCATCTCTTCGATCTCGTGGCCCCAGGCGTGGATCAGGTTGGCCAGCTTTTTGGCCGCGATGTCCGGGTTCTGGCGCTTGGACAGCTTGGGATCGTTGGTGGCGATGCCCCACGGGCACTTGCCGGTGTAGCAGCGCCCGCAGATGGTGCAGCCCACGGCGATCAGCGTGGCCGTGCCGATGTACACGGCGTCCGCGCCCAGGGCGATGGCCTTGATGACGTCGCCGGAGCAGCGGATACCGCCCGCGGCCACGATGGACACGTTGTTGCGGATGCCCTCGTCGCGCAGCCGCTGGTCCACCTGGGCCAGGGCCAGCTCGATGGGGATGCCCACGTTGTCGCGGATCATGGCCGGTGCCGCGCCCGTGCCGCCGCGCATGCCGTCCACGGTGATGATGTCCGCGCCCGCCCGGGCGATGCCCGAGGCGATGGCGGCCACGTTGTGCACGGCCGCGATCTTGACCGAGACGGGGGCCTTGTACTCCGAGGCCTCCTTCAGGGCGTAGATCAGCTGGAGCAGGTCCTCGATGGAGTAGATGTCGTGATGCGGGGCCGGGGAGATGGCGTCCGAGCCGATGGGGACCATGCGGGTCTCGGAGACCTTGTCGTTGATCTTTTCGCCGGGCAGGTGCCCGCCGATGCCGGGCTTGGCGCCCTGCCCCACCTTGATCTCGATGCCCGCGCCCGCCCGGAGGTAGTCGCGGTGCACGCCGAAGCGGCCCGAGGCCACCTGCACGATGGTGTGCTCGCCGTATTTATATAAGGACTTGTGCAGGCCGCCCTCGCCGGTGTTGTAATAGGTTCCGCATTCGGTGGCCGCGCGGGCCATGGCCCGGTGCAGATTGAAGTTGATGGCCCCGAAGCTCATGGCCGCGAACATGATCGGCACGTCCAGTTCGAGCTGCGGGGTGAGCTTGGTCTTGAGCGTGACCTTGCCGGTCTTCTTGTCCGTCGCGAGTTCGACCTTGCGCGGCTTGGCGCCCAGGAAGGTCTTCAGCTCCATGGGCTCGCGCAGGGGATCGATGGACGGATTGGTCACCTGGCTGGCGTCGAGCAGCATGCGGTCCCAGTAGACCGGGATGTCCACCGGAGAACCCATGCCCGCCAGCAGCACCCCGCCGGTGTCCGCCTGCTTGTAGATATTCTGCAGGAACACCGGACGCCACAGGCTGTTCGTCCTGAAGTCCGAGCGCTTCTTGACGATGTTCAGGGCCGCGGTCGGGCAAAGCGCCTCGCAGCGGTGACAGCCGATGCACTTGGTGTTGTCATGCATGACCTTTTGCCGGGCTTCATCCCAATAGTGAGCCTCGTACGAACACTGGCGGACGCAGACCTTGCAGTTGATGCACAGCTCCGGGTCCCGTTCGATGCAGAACTCATGGTAATTCTTGTTGATGGGCTGAAAAAGCAAGACAGGTTACCTCTCTCGTTAGTTGCCAAAAAAGTCATCTTGCGGACAAGATGGTCGGAGCGGACCTCCGCGGCTTTCACAATTCGGGCAATAATACCGAACAACAAAGGGGAGTCACCAAAACACATCATCCTATCGCCTGTCAAGACTGTCTATAACATACTGATTTCATATACTATGTATATATTTGGAAAGCATCTCGACCGATACACGGAGCGTATCGATTCGGCATATCCGGCACGGGAAGCGGCCTCGCTCTACGCAAGGCCCGATATCCCTTGACTTTCGCGGTTTTCGCGGCTAAGAGGTGATCATGCAAACGCACCACAGCCGCATCCGTTTCTTTTTCTTTTTTAGCTTTCGCTTTTTTAGAAGCGCCTGCGGTCTTACGGTGTGCGATTAGCTGACAAGTAGTTTCATCCACAACCAGGGCCGCAGGCGACAAGCTTGCGGCCCTTTTTGTTTGCGGCCCAAGCGCTTCCGGCCCGCAATCAAGGGGCGACATCATGATGCTTGGATTGGGGAGTGTTGAGATCGCGCTGGCCTTCTGGCTGTCCGTTGGGGCCACGGTTCTGTGCGTCGTTTACGGAATTGTGAACTGGAACAACAAGGGCACCGACAAAACCGGAGGAGGCGAGTAATGACCGGCAAACTCATCGGCGTCCTCATCTATCTCGGGATCATTTTCTATCTCGGCTACCGGGCCTGGCTCAAGACCCGGGAGTCCACGGACTACATGCTCGCCGGACGCAGCATGAACCCGTTCGTCCTGGCCATGTCCTACGGGGCGACCTTCGTTTCCACCTCGGCCATCGTCGGCTTTGGCGGCGTTTCGGGCATGTTCGGCATGTCCCTGCTCTGGCTGACCTTTCTGACCATTTTCGTGGGCATCTTCGTGGCCATGGTCTTCTTCGGCAAGCGCACCCGGCGCATGGGGCTCGCGCTGGACTCCCACACCTTTCCCGAATTCCTGGGCAGGCGGTACGGCTCCAAGTTCATCCAACAGTTCTCCGGCGTGGTCATCTTCGTATTCATTCCGGTCTACGCGGCCGCCGTGCTCATCGGCATCTGCCGCATGCTCGAGGTGGCTTTTCCGCTCGTGACCTACGGCGCGTGGCTGCTCATCGTCACCGCCATCGTGGCCGTGTACGTGGTCACCGGCGGGCTCAAGGCCGTCATGTACACCGACGCGTTCCAGGGGACCATCATGGCGGTCATGATGCTTATCCTCATCGTCACCACCTATACCCTGCTCGGCGGCGTGACCGAGGCCCACCAGGCGCTGACCGACATGGTGGGCATGATCCCGGCCAAGCTGGCCAAGGGCGGCCTGACCGGCTGGACCACCGGACCGAACCTCCAGTCGCCCATCGGCCTGACCGTGTACACGACCATCATCTACGGCGTGGGCATCGGCGTGCTGGCCCAGCCGCAGCTGGCCATCCGCTACATGACCGTGCCGTCCGACCGCGAGCTCAACCGGGCCGTGGCCATCGGCGGCATCTTCATCCTGCTCATGACCGGCGTGGCCTTTGTCACCGGGGCTCTGTCCAACGTGGTCTTCTTCCAGAAGTTCGGCAAGATCGCCATCACCATGGCCGGGGGCAACTTCGACTCCATCATCCCGCTGTACATTGACAAGGTCATGCCCGGCTGGTTCTCCGGTCTGTTCCTGGTGGCCATGTTCGCAGCGGCCATGTCGACCATGAGTTCCCAGTACCACGTGGGCGGTACCTCGCTCTCCCGCGACTTCCTGGAACAGTACGTGACCGTGGGCAACAACGGCTCGTCCATGAAGCTCAACCGCCTCGGCGTGACCGTGGCCATCATCGCCACCCTGGTCTGGGCCTGGCTGCTGCCCGGCGGGGTCATCGCCCGGGCCACGGCCTTCTTCTTCGGCCTGTGCGCGGCTTCCTTCCTGCCCATCTACCTGCTCGGGCTGTACTGGAAAGGCATGACCAAGACCGGGGCCAAGGTCTCCATGGTCGGCGGATTCTGCTTCTCCATGTTCTGGCTGCTCTTCGTCCACGTCAAGGAAGCGGGCTTCATCGGCCTGTGCCAGGCCATGTTCGGCAAGGCCACCCTGGTGGCCGACGCCGCGCCCGGCTCCTGGATGTGGCTCATGCAGTGGGTCGATCCCAACGTGGTCGCCCTGCCCGTCTCCCTCATCCTGGCCGTGGGCGTCAGCCTGGCCACCCGACGAATTGAAGAGAAACACTTGGAACTCTGCTGGGAAGGACTCTGCTGATCCGTTGTCGGATGATGTTATCGCAAGGCGCCGTTCCGAGAGGGACGGCGCTTTTTTGTTACAAGTTTTTGAAGAATTTTAAAGGGAAAGCCGCTTCGCGGCGATGGTGGGTAATTTCGCCTCCGGCGGGCAAGGGTTCGCACCCTTGCATCCCATATGGGCACCTGCGGTGCCTGGAGCGAGCTTTGTTGACAGTTGCTTTTGAAGCGAACATAAACAACCATTCGTTCAACACAAGGATAGAGACGCACAATGAACAAGATCGACGTGAACGTGAAGTTCCTGCATGAGGTTTGGCAAGAAAATGAACTGGCCTACGCCACCGAGCATTCGGCGGGGTTGGACCTGCGCGCCTGTATCGACGAGGGCGAGATCGAGATCGGCCCGGGCGAAAAGGCCGCAATCCCGGCGGGCGTGGCCATCGAGGTCCGCGAGCCCAGCGTGGCCGGATACGTGTTCTCCCGCTCCGGGCTGGGCACCAAGGAAGGGCTGACCGTCAGCCAGGGCGTCGGCGTCATCGATCCGGACTATCGCGGGGAGATCAAGGTCTCACTGCTCAATACCTCGGGCGAGGTGCGACGAATCAGGCGCGGACAGCGCATCGCACAGCTTGTCTTCATGCCCGTATTTCAAGCGACAATCAGCCCGGTGGAGGAACTCGGCCAGACCGCGCGCGGCGCGGGCGGGTTCGGCTCCACGGGGAAACACTAAAGAGAGAACGAAAATGTCTGATAAATTCGAAGCAATCAAAGAACGGGAATCCAACCTTCTTTGCAATACCTACGGCCGCTATCCCCTGGCCGTGTCAAAGGCCAAGGACTGCCGTCTGTACGATCTGGACGGCAATGAGTACTACGACTTCCTGGCGGGCATCGCGGTTTGCTCCCTGGGCCACAGCCGGGAGGATCTGGCCGAGGTCATGGCCGAGCAGGCCCGCAGGATGGTCCACGTCTCCAATCTCTTCTACCAGGAGCCCCAGCTCGATCTGGCCGAGAAGCTGTTGTCCACCTGCGCGGCGGGCAAGGTCTTCTTCTGCAACTCCGGGGCCGAGGCCAACGAGGGGGCCATCAAGCTGGCCCGTAAGTACATGCACACCGTGCGCAACGAGGAACGGCACGAGATCATCACCCTGGAAAAGTCCTTCCACGGCCGGACCCTGTCCACGCTGACCGCCACCGGCCAGTACGGCCCCATCAAGGACGGCTTCAACCCGCTGCCCGAGGGGTTCGTGACCGTGCCCTTCGGCAACGTCAACGCCCTGCGCGGGGCCATCAACGCCCACACCGCCGCGATCATGATCGAAATGGTCCAGGGCGAGGGGGGCGTGCGGCCCCTGCCCACGGACTACGTCAACGACATCGTGGCCCTGTGCAAGGAGAACGGCATCCTGCTCATCGTCGACGAAGTCCAGACCGGCGTCTGCCGCACGGGCCGGTACTGGGCACACCAGCACTACGGCATCACCCCGGACATCTTCACCTCGGCCAAGGCCCTGGCCAACGGCCTGCCCATGGGCGCGGTCCTGTGCACCGACGAGGTGGCCAAGGGATTCACGCCCGGCTCCCACGCCACCACCTTCGGGGGCGGGGCCGTTGTCTCGGCCGTGGCCGCCAAGGTCGTGGACATCATGGTTGAAGAGAAAATGGCCGAGCGCGCCCAAAAGATGGGCGAATTCATCGCAGAGCAGGTCGTCGCACTCAAGGAGAAGTACCCCGAGGCCATTGCCGGGACCCGTGGCCTGGGCCTGCTCTTCGGCATCGAACTGGCCAAGAACGGCCCGGAGGTCTGGAAGGGGCTGCTGGATCACAAGATGGTCTGCAACCTGGCCCAGGGCACGATCCTGCGCCTGGTGCCGCCCCTGACCGTCACCGAGGACGACGTTCTGACCTTCATGGACGCCCTGGACGACGTCCTGGCTTCGATGGAGGGGTAATCGAAAGGAGGTCGGCTTGACCGCCCGGTGGCGAAGGCGTACTCTGGGGCTTGAGGTATCGAGTCATGAGCGGCGTCGCCCCCATAGGTTCCACCCCCGAGTACCTGTTCCGGCGCGAACACGAACTGGAGCGGCAAAAGGAGTCGGAAACGGCCTCCCGGGCTGAGCAGCCCAAGGCCGAGGTCAAATCCGTGCCCGAGGCCAAGTCGGACGCGGCGAGGCAGGCCGAGCAAGCCACCCTCTACGACTTTCGATATACGGGCAAGGGCTCGTTCATCGACAAGGTATTCTAGTTTGGCTTAGATGACGCAACCATTCAAGGCCGGGGCAAGTTCCCGGCCTTGTCATATTACAAGGAAGGGACCCGCTTCATGTCCACCCTGCTGAAAATCGAATTCACCATCCCCGAACAGGTCGCCGACGAGGCCGGAGTCTTCATCGCCTCCAAGGTCCCCCACGGCTGGGAGGAAACGCCCGCCGGTGACGGTCGCAAATTCACGCTGTACCTGGAGGACCATCCCCTGGGCCATGAAATGGTCAAGGAGTTCCAGGCCCGCTTTCCCGAATCGGACGTGACCTGGTCCGAGCGGGAGTCCGAGGACTGGGCCATGGCCTGGAAGGACTTCTTCGTCCCGGTCAACTGCGGGGAATCCTTCCGCATCTATCCTCCCTGGCTGGACGACGGGGACAGCGAGCATACCCACATCGTCATCGAGCCCAAGATGGCCTTCGGCACCGGCCACCACCCCACCACCTCGCTCTGCCTGGCGACCATCGGCAGGCTGGCCCAGGCCGGAACCATCGCCAAGGGACAGACCTTCCTGGACCTGGGCACCGGCTCCGGCATCCTCGGCATCGGGCTGTCCAAGCTCGGCCTGACCGGCATCGGCCTGGACATCGACCCGCAGGCCGTGGTCTGCGCCGTGGAGAACCTGGAGGCCAACGGCGTGTCCGGCTCCATGAGCCTGGCCGTGGGCTCCATAGACTGCGTGGAGCAGGACCGGACCTTCGACCTGGTGGTGGCCAACATCCTGTCCGGCCCGCTCATCGAAATGGCTGGGGAGATTCTCCCCCGGGTCAGGCCCGGCGGTTCTCTGGTCCTGTCCGGCATCCTGGCCGACAAGCAGTCGGACGCGGTGGCCGAGGCCTACGCCAGGCGCGGCCTGGGCGAACCCCAGCGGTTCGTCGAGGGCGAGTGGATCTGTCTGGTTTGGGAAAACCTGAGGGACTAGCCCATGGCCCTGCACGGTACGCTCATGGGGATGTACGAGGCCATGCTGGCCGAGCTCGGCCCGAGCAGATGGTGGCCGGGCGAGACGCCCTTCGAGATCGCCATCGGGGCCATCCTGACCCAGAACACCAACTGGAAGAACGTGGAAAAGGCCCTGGACAACCTCAAGGACGCGGGTGTGCTCGAGGCCGAGGCCCTGCACGCGCTGCCTGTGCCCAGACTGGCCGAGCTGATCCGCCCGGCCGGATACTACAACGTCAAGGCCAAGCGGATTCACAACTTTTTGCAATTTCTCAAGGATGAGGCGGAGTTCGACCTGCTCTCCCTGAAGGTCCGGGAACTCTCGGAGCTGCGGCCCCAGGTCCTGGCCATCAACGGCATCGGGCCCGAGACCGGGGATTGCATCCTGCTCTACGCCCTGGATTTCCCGACCTTCGTGGTCGACGCCTACACGGCCCGGCTCATGGGCCGCCACGGCCTGGCCTGGGAGGACATCGACTACCACGGGCTGCAATCCATTTTCATGGACGCCCTGCCGGAGGATGTGGCACTATATAATGAATACCACGCCCTCATAGTTCGCGTGGGGGCGAACTGGTGCCGAAAAAAGGCCGGTTTGTGCGAATCCTGCCCCCTTCAACCTTTCCTTGAACAATAAATGGGTATGCGTAATTTTCTTGTCCTGACAGTATGTTGCATCCTGCTGTTTCCGGCCCTGGCCCGTGCCCAGGCCCAGGACGAGGTCTTGAGCGACTCCTTGCAGAAGGAACACCAGAAGGCGGACGAGAACGAGCGGAAGGTCAGGGCCCTGACCGAAAAGGCCGGTCAGATATCCACCCGGCTGTCGGATATCGAGGACGACGTCAAGCTGCTCAAGGGGCGCATCCGGGACCAGGAAGCGGTCCTGACCGACATCCGGAAGAACGAGCGCCAGGCCGAGCAGGACCACTTCGCCCTGGAAAGGGAGAAGGAGCGGATCACCCTGGAGTTGTCCGGGCTCATGCGCACCCTGTGGCCGGTGCACCTGCAGAACGTCCGCTCGCGCTTCGAGGGCGTGGAGGACTGGGCCATGTTCGATCGCCGCTTCAACTGGCTGGCGGACATCTATGAGGCCACCAACCGCAAGCTGGACGAGGCCAGGGCCAATTCCGAGAAGATCGCCCTGAACCTGGAGAACCAGCGCCAGTTGGCCGAGGAGGCCGAAAAGCAGTTGGCCCAGGTGAACCAGAGCAAGGACCGGCTGCTCAGCAACCAGTACGCCTTGCGCAGGAATCTCAAGAAGATCAACCGGCAGAAGGAGAACGCGGAGGAGGAACTGACCGGGATCCTGGCCACCATCGAGGACCTCAAGTACCAGTTGCAGTCCCAGAAGACCAAGCGTTTCGCCCTGTACAAGCGCACCCTGCCCTGGCCCGTGCGCGGCAAGGTGGAGGCCGGGTTCAACCTCAAGGCCAACCCCCCGGTGCGCGGCCTGGCCATCGGGGCGGCGGACGGCAGCACGGTGCAATCTATATTTTGGGGCAAGGTCGTGCACAACGACACCCTGCGCGGCTTCGGGCACGTGGTCATCATCTACCACGGATATAATTACTACAGCCTTTACGCCTATTTGTCCGATACGTTCGTGCGCAACGGACAGGAGGTGGAAAAGAACGAACCCCTGGGCACGGTGGGCTATTTCCCCAAGCTGGATGGGCCCGGCCTGTATTTTGAATTGCGTTTTCATCAAAAACCAATTAACCCAGAAACTTGGTTAACAGCCCTGAGATGAATTGTCGTTAACCCAACACATTAGGACTCCGTTATTCGGGAGGCATTCATGCGTGTAACGCTTTGGATAGTCACTTTTCTGCTTCTGTTTACCCTCACCGTCGCTCCGTCCCAGACCATAGCGGCCAAAGGGGACCAATTCGAAGCGCTCAAGACCTTCTCGCAGGTGCTCGACCTGGTTGAAAGCAACTATGTCAAGCCGGTGACCAAGAAGGATCTGATCGATAATTCCATCAAGGGCATGCTCGAAGAGCTCGACCCCCACTCCACCTATCTCTCGCCCGAGGACTTCAAGGATATGCAGGTGGACACCGCCGGCAAGTTCAGCGGCATCGGCATCGAGATCAGCATGGACCAGGGGCGGATCATCGTGGTTTCGCCCATCGAGGACACTCCGGCCTACAAGGCGGGCCTGCTGGCGGGTGACATCATTCTGGAGATCGATGGCGAATCCACCCAGGACATGACCCTCATGGACGCGGTCAAGCTGATCCGGGGCGAAAAGGGTACCCCCGTGACCCTGCTCATCCTGCACAAGGATTCCAACAAGCCGGTGGAAGTGGCCATCGTCCGCGGGACCATTCCCATCGTCAACGTCAAGACCCAGTCCCTGGAAGACGGCTATCTCTACCTGCGGCTGACCAAGTTTCAGGAATCCTCCACCAAGAACCTGCGCGAGGCCATCGCCGAGTACCAGAAGAAGCACGCCCTCAAGGGCATCGTCTTCGATCTGCGCAATAACCCCGGCGGATTGCTGAATCAGGCGGTCTCCGTGTCCGACACCTTCCTGCAGGACGGCACCATCGTCTACATCCAGGGCAGGGACCCGGCCAACCGCAAGGACTTCTTCGCCACCAAGAGTTCCGACGACGTCAAGGTGCCCATGGTCACCCTGATCAACGCGGGCTCGGCCTCGGCCTCCGAAATCGTGGCCGGTGCCCTGCAGGACCGCAAGCGCTCCCTGATCGTGGGAGAACGCTCCTTCGGCAAGGGGTCCGTCCAGCAGATCATCCCCCTGTCCGACGGCTCCGGCATCAAGCTGACCACCGCGCTCTATTACACCCCGAGCGGCCGCTCCATTCAGGCCAAGGGCATTGATCCCGATCTGCGCATCCCCTTCGAGGCGCCCCGGGAAGACGAGAACGACCTGCGCGATCGCTTCACCCTGCGTGAAAAGGATCTGAGCGGACATCTGGAAAACGGCCAGAAGACCGCCAAGCGCAAGAAGGACGAGGATGCCGAAAAGGCCAAGGACATGCTGGCCCGCGACAATCAGTTGCGTATGGCCCTGGAGCTGGTCAAGAGCCTGCCCCGACTGAAGGAAATCCAATAGGGAGGCCGGACAGCGCCCATGGACGATCGCGCCCCCGACAACCAGACTGAAAAAAAGACCGGGCTCGATGGATTCCTCAAGGGAATCTATCGGCCCGGTCCTCTCATTTGCCTGTTCACCCTCGCCTTTCTGGCCCTGGCCGGGCTCGGCTGGATGGTCCTCAACGCCAAGACTCCGCCGCCCCAGGTGATTGCGCCCGTGGCCGAGGAACGCAAGGCCGAGCCCGACAAGACCCCGGACAAGGTCTATGAAGAGGCCACCTCCGACATGGAGGACCTGGTCAAACAGGCGGACCTGGCTTTGATCGAGACCATGCGCGACCTCGACCTCAAGATGCGCGACCTCGACCTGGTGGACGTGGAGCTGCGCAGCTTTGAGGAACGCGGCTACCACTACCAGGTCCTCCTGTTCCCCAAGGTCACGGACCGCAACCAATTCCTGGTTACCCTGCGCAAGCGGCTCTACGAGCGACTGCCCGACGCGGTGTTGCTGGACAACGGCGACACCGAGGCGGCAATCGAGATCAACGGCGTGCGCACCCACCGGCTCCTGCTCGAGGCCACGCCGCGGATCATCGCCCGGCCCGAGGCCAAGGGGCCCAAGCTGGTGGTGGTCATCGACGACGTGGGCGAGAACTACGGAGTGCTCAAGGGGCTGGCCGGTCTCGACCTGCCCCTGACCTTCGCGGTCTGGCCCCATGCCAGCCACACCCGCGAGTGCGTGGAGCTGATCTCCGGGACCCATCACGACCTGCTTGTCCACTTTCCCATGGAGCCCATGGGCTACCCCAAGGTCAAGCCGGGCGACGACGCCCTGTTCGTATCCATGACCGGCAGCCAGATACGGCAGCGCATCAAGGAGAACCTTGAGCGCATCCCCGAGGCCATCGGCGTGAACAACCACATGGGCTCACGTTTCACCTCCAACGGGCCGGGCATGGCAGTGGCACTGGCCGAATTCAAGCGCCACGGTCTGTTCTTCCTGGACAGCCTAACCTCGGGCAAAAGCGTGGGCCGGGCTACGGCCCAAAACGTGGGCATCCCCTTCTATGAGCGGGACACTTTCCTGGACAACGTCAAGGACGTGAACGCCATCCTGCTCCAGTTGCGCAAAACCGAACGGGTTGCCCAGCGGCAGGGCCGGGCCATCGCCATCGGGCACCCCTACCGGCAAACCCTGGCCGCTCTCAAACAGTGGCAGGACAGCCGGGACACGTCCATTCAGGTCATTCCCTTGTCGAAGCTTCCCACGGAATAGCCTCTCAGCGAAATTGATTTCGACCCTCGTTCATTGGCTCGGTGTCCCGGGCCTTAATTATGCCAATTCCCGACGAAAACGGGACGTTTTCTTTAAGACCTAGTTCATTATCCTGAATTTGTTGAAATATTCGAACATGCTGATATTGGTATTTGATTATTTCTCGCTATTGTCTAAACAATCTCAAGCAAAATAGGACGAAAAATCCATGGAATCGTTGCCAGCCACCCCCTTGGCGCGGTATGCGGACGCATAAGGATTTTTGAAATTCGGCCGATAGGAAACTGACGGGACGGCCCGTTTTTTGCTAATTGTTTAGCGACGTTCAATTTTCCGGCACAGGCCGGTCAAACGGGCCGTGAGATCGGCGAATATGAGGCTTTGTCCAGATGAGCAAAATCCTCGAACAAGATGAAGTTGATGCCCTGCTCCGGGGTCTTTCCGGTGGGGATGTCGAGACCGAGACCGAGATACCGGAGGACGATACCGGTGTGGTCGCGTTCGACCTGGCCAATCAGGACAGGATCATTCGCGGCCGCATGCCCGTGCTCGAGATCGTCAACGACCGTTTCGCGCGGTTGTGCACCAACGCGCTGGCCAACACCATGCGCAAGCGGGTCGACATCAACCCCATCTCCATAGACATGTCCAAATTCGGCGATTTCATGCGTTCCCTGCCGGTGCCGACCTCCATCTCCATCTTCAAGATGGACCCCCTGCGCGGCAATGCCCTGCTGGTGGTCGACTCCCGCCTGGTCTTCGCCCTGGTCGAGAACTTCTTCGGCGGCGCGGGCAGCCAGCCCAAGGTCGAAGGCCGCGATTTCACGCCCATCGAGCAGGCCATCGTCGAGCGCGTGGTCAAGATCGCCCTGGCCAACATGGAGGAGTCCTGGAAACCGGTGCATGAGGTCCACGTGGAGATGGTCCGCACCGAGGTGAACCCCCAGTTCGCCGCCATCGTGCCGCCCTCGGACGTGGTCATCGTGGTCACCTTCGAGGTGGAGCTGGAAAACGCCATCGGCTCACTCATCGTCTGCCTGCCCTACGCCACCATGGAGCCCATCCGCTCGAAACTGCACGCCTCTTTCCAGTCCGAGCGGCTGGAAGTGGACCACGTCTGGATCAACCGCTTCAAGGAGCGGCTCATGGAGACGCCCGTGGAAATGGTCGTGCGTCTGGGCCGGACCACCATCTCCGGCCGCCAGCTGCTCTATCTCCAGGAAGGCGACATTATCCTGCTCGACACCGACGAGGATGAGCTCCTTGAGGCCGAGGTCGAAGGCGTGCGCAAGTTCCAGGGACTGCCCGGCCGGGTCAAGGGCAACAAGTCCTTCAAGGTCATCAAGGAAGAGGAAATCCGTTTCTGATCCCGTCCGTTTGAAAAGCGTTTCAAAGAGCCGCCCCGTGCGGCTCTTTTTATCTAAAACAACTAACGAAATAATAAGATGAATGCCGCTTCGCGGCGATTTTCGGGTGGCTTCGCCTTGATTCGCCCCGTCCTGGGGCTCACCCCTTCAGGGTGCCGGAAAGACCGGCGTCCAAATCCGCTGTCCTGCGGATTTGTCGGCTGGCAACGGCAGATCTTGGCGAGTCTTCGAGCCCTATAAATGGCGGCGGAGGCCGAGTTCGCACCCTTGCATCCCGTTTATGCGCCTTTGGCGCGGGCAGGCGATTTTGTTTGTTGGTTTATTCCCAAATCAAAATGCCTTGACGAAAAGTGGACCAGACGGTCAAAGTCCTCTTTTGAAAAGCACTTCGAGGAGGATTTTCCCATGAAAAAGATATTGTTGTTCCTGGCGGCCGCCCTGCTGGTTGCCTCCACCGCCTTTGCAGGCAAGAAGTACGTCATCTCCGTGACCCAGATCGTGGAGCACCCGGCCTTGGACGCCATGCGCCAGGGGGTGGCCGACCGTCTCAAGGAAAAGGGCATCGACTTCGACTACAACGTGCACAACGCCCAGAACAACATGGCCACCAATACCCAGATCGTCGGCCAGATCATCGGCGAGCGGCCCGACGTGGTCCTGGCCATCGCCACCCCCGGAGCCCAGGCCTGCGCCCAGAAGATACATGACACCCCCATCGTCTTCACCGGCGTAACCGATCCCGTCACCGCCGGGCTGGTCAAGGACCTCCAAAACACGGGAGCCCGCAACATCACCGGCATGTCCGACTTCAGCCCCATCGACAGGCAGGTGGCCCTGATCCGCGAGCTCGTGCCGAACGTCAAGACCATCGGCATCATCTACAACTCGGGCGAGCCCAACGCCGTGCCCATCCTGAAGGCCCTGAAGCGAGAGGCGGCCAAGCTCGGCATCAACGTGGAGGAGGCGACCATCTCCAACTCCAGCGGCGTGTACCAGGCGGCCAAGAGCCTTGTCGGCCGGTGCGACGCGGTCTACGTGGGCACTGACAACACCGTGGTCTCGGCCCTCGAGTCCGCCGTGAAGGTCTGCGAAAACAACAAGCTGCCGCTCATCGTCGGCGACGTGGACTCCGTGGCGCGCGGGGCCATCGCGGCCGAGGCCGTGGATTATTACAAGATGGGACTGCAGACCGGCGACATGATCGCCCGCATCCTGGTGGACGGTGCCAAGCCCGCCGATATGCCTGTGGAGTTCCTCGATGATCTCAGCCTGCACGTTAACATGAAGGCGGCAAAGGCCATGGGCGTGACCGTGCCGCAGTCCGTGCTCGACCGGGCCGACAAGGTCCTTGAGTAGACGCGAAACGCATTTGCCAATCGTGCCCATAAACGATACAAGGCGCGTTGCTTCATCAACGCGCCTTTTTCGTTTCTCGCCGGACCGCCAGCAAGGGCCCGGCTCGGCAACCATTAGGATTAGTACATGACTCTCTACGCTTTTTTCGGCGCCATCGAACAGGGGTTCGCCTACGGCCTCATGGTCATCGGCGTGTACCTGACCTTCCGGGTGCTCGATTTCCCGGATCTCACCGTGGACGGCAGCCTGCCGCTGGGCGCGGCCGTCTCGGCCGTGGCCATCACCTCGGGCTATTCCCCGCTCCTGGCCATCTTCATGGCCGCCGGTGCCGGGTTCCTGGCCGGGGCTGCCACCGGCATCCTGAACACCAAGTTCAAGATCCTCCACCTGCTCGCCTCCATCCTGACCATGATCGCGCTCTACTCCATCAACCTGCGCATCATGGGACGGCCCAACATGGCCCTGCTTGGCCAGGACACCGTGGTGGACTGGTTCGTGGATTTCACCAACATGCTGCCCCAGCACTCCACTCCGCTGCTCTTCGGCCTGATCTGCTTTGCCGTGGTCATCGTGCTCATCTGGTTCCTGCACACCGAGATCGGCCTGGCCTTCCTGGCCACGGGCGACAACAAGCAGATGATCACCAGCCAGGGCGTGAACACCGACAACGTCATCATCTTCGGCGTGGGACTGTCCAACGCTCTGGTGGCTGCCTCCGGGGCCCTGGTGGCCCAGAATCAGGGCGCGGCCGACGTGAACATGGGCGTGGGCTCCATCGTCGCGGGTCTGGCCTCGGTCATCGTCGGAGAGACCGTGTTCGGGGACAAGACCATCACCCGCGCGCTCATAGCCGCCCTGCTCGGTTCGGTGCTCTACCGCGTGGCCATCGGCCTGGCGCTCGGCCTCAAGCTCGGCTCGTTTGCCATCACCCCCAGCGACCTGAACCTGATCACCGCCATCCTGGTGGTCTTCGCCCTGGTCATGCCCAAGATGAAACGCCAGTTCCTGGCCGGGAGGTCCAAATGATCTCCATTTCCAACATCACCAAGGCGTTCAACCGGGGCGACGTCAACGAGGTCGCCGCACTCAACGGCGTGAACCTCGAGGTCAAGGACGGCGACTTCATCACCATCATCGGCTCCAACGGCGCAGGCAAGTCCACCTTCCTCAACGCCCTGGCCGGCTCCTTTCCCGTGGATTCGGGCAAGATCGTCCTGGACGACCTGGACATCACCAAGTGGCCGGAACACAAGCGCGCCTCGCTCGTCGGCCGGGTCTTCCAAGACCCCTTGCTCGGCACCTGCGGCGGGGCCACCATCGAGCAGAACCTGGCCATGGCCAACAAGCGCGGCAAGTTCCGCGGGCTGTCCTGGGGCGTCAAGGGGAAGGAACGCGAGTTCTTCCGGGAAAAGCTGGCCATCCTCGGCCTCGGCCTCGAGGACCGGCTCAAGTCCCACACCGGCCTGCTCTCCGGCGGCCAGCGCCAGGCCCTGACCATGCTCATGGCCACCCTGGTCCGCCCCCGCCTGCTGCTGCTCGACGAGCACACCGCCGCCCTGGACCCCAAGACCGCGGGCATGGTCCTGGACCTGACCGACGAGATCGTCGGCTCGCTCAACCTGACCACCCTCATGGTCACCCACAACATGAAGCAGGCCATCACCCTGGGCAACCGGCTGATCATGTTCCACCGGGGACAGGTGGTCCTGGACATCGACGGCGAGGAAAAGAAAAATCTCAAGGTTGAGGACCTCTTGGAGCGTTTCTCGCGCCTGCGCGGGGACGAGGGGGTTTCCGACCGGATGTTGTTGGGTTGAGGCCGGTGCGGGCCGCGATCCATATGCTGGCAAATTGCTGCCGACACGTATAAGACAGTAACAGACAAACGGAGGCATCCATGGCAATCGAAAAGACCTTTTCCATCATCAAGCCCGATGCGGTCAAACGCGGCCTCATCGCCGAGATCCTGAAAATGATCACCGACTCCGGCCTCAAGATCAAAGGCATGAAGATGATCCACATGGACCGCGCCCAGGCCGAGGGCTTCTACGCGGTGCACAAGGAACGCCCTTTCTTCGGCGAGCTGGTGGACTACATGATTTCCGGCCCGGTGGTGGTCTCCTGCCTTGAAGGCGAGAACGCCATCGAAAAATACCGTGTCCTCATGGGCGCGACCAATCCGGCCCAGGCCGCTCCGGGCACCATCCGTGCCGCCTACGGCCTGGACATCCAGAACAACTCCTGCCACGGTTCCGACGGTCCCGACACCGCCAAGACCGAGGTGGCATACTTCTTCAACGACGACGAGCTGGTGGGATAATGACAAAGAAAATCGGGTTCATAGGCGTAGGCAACATGGGGTCGGCCATAGTCAAGGGGCTGGCCTCGCGAGACGACATCGAACTGCACGGGGCGGACTTCAACAAGGCCAACCTCGAACGGCTCAACAAGGAACACGGGCTCATCATCCACGAGAGCGCGACCGACCTGGCCAAGGCGTGCGATTACATCGTCCTGGCCGTCAAGCCGCAGCACGCCGAACCCGTGGTCAAGGAGTTGACGCCCGTGCTCGACATGGGCAAATGCCTGACCGCCATCTGCGCGGGCATCCCCCTGTCCACCTACGAGGAATGGACCGAGGACCGCTGCCCCGTGGTGCGCATCATGCCCAACACCCCGGCTCTGGTCGGCCTTGGAGTGTCGGCCATCTGCCTGGACAACCATAACCTGACCGAGGACATGAAGGCGTTCGTGCCCGAACTCTTCGCCTCCATCGGCCAGACGCACGTGCTGCCGGAAAAGCTCTTCGACGCTTTCACCGGCGTGATCGGCTCCGGCCCGGCCTACGTCTTCTACTTCATGGAAGCCATGATCGAGTCCGGCGTGGCCCTGGGGTTGACCCGGCCGCAGAGCGTGGAAATGGTCAAGGGGTTGTTCCTGGGTTCCGCCACCATGGCCGACCAGAGCGAACACTCCGTGTCCGAACTGCGCGAAATGGTCACCTCCCCCGGTGGGACCACCATTCGCGCGCTCATGCACTTCGATAGGCAGGCCCTCAAAGGCGACATCATCGACGGCGTCTTCGAGTCCTACTACCGCAGCATCGAACTCGGCGACCAATAGAGAATAGACTCGGGGGGAGGGGGGAGAAAACCCTTTGAAAAGGGTTCTTCTCCCCTCTCCCCCCGTACCCCCCACCCCCCTCTTTCCCAAACTTTTTGTGTGCCTTCGGCAAGGGCGTGCGTCAGTGGATGCGCGTCTTCTTTTGTATGCAAAAGAGCCGCAGAGCAGCAGGGACAATGCCGCCCTCCGCACTTCGCGAAGCGACACAAAAAGTTTTGAAAAAGGGAGGGATGGGGGGTTCGGGGGAAGGGAGGGAAAAACTTTCTCAAAAGTTTTTCCCTCCCTTCCCCCGATTCGCCATCAGGCGAACAATAGCCGAATCAATCCGAGCACCGGGATGAGCACGCAGGCGGCCAGGGTTCCAGTCTTTGCGGCTAGCCTGAACAGCTTGCGGAGCTTGGCGCGATCCCAGTCGGCTCCTTTCGGGCCGAGCACCGGCTTGTCCTTGACCTTTCCGAAATAGACCGTGGGGCCGCCCATCTGCGCTTCCAGGAGCCAAGCCGCTGCGGCCATGGGCCAGCCCGCATTCGGGCTTTCCATCTTGCGGGCGTCGTCGCGGTAGCGTCCACGGGCCGTTGCAGCCTTGAGGCCGAGCCGCTTGCCGACCAGGAACAGAAAAAAGGCGGTCAGCCGGGCCGGAATCCAGGCCAGGACGTCGTCGGTTTTGGCCGCGCCCTGTCCGAGCCGGATGTAACGGTCCGTGCGGTAGCCCCACATGGAGTCCATGGTGGAGACCACCTTGTAGGCCCACAGACCGCCGGGGCCGAGAAGCGCGAGGTAGAACAGGGGAGCGGTGAAGCCGTCGTTGAGGTTCTCGCTGACCGTCTCGGCCAGGGTGCGGCGGACGGCGGGCGCGTCGAGTGCGGCGGTCTCGCGGCTGACGAGCATCGACAGGGCCTTACGCGCGCCGGGCAGATCTCCGGAGTCGAGGAGTCCGGCAACCCGGCGGGCGTCCTTGAGCAGGCAGCCCAGGGCCAGGCCCGCGTAGGCGAAATACACGGCCAGAAGCGGGCCGAGATAGCGGATGGACGTGAGTTCGGCCACGACGAACCAAGCCGCCCAGGCGAAGAGGAGCACGGCCCCCCACCCCGCAAGGCGGAGATTGACGCTCGTACGGCGAACGGCCGCCTCGAAGAGGTCGAGCCCCTTGCCGATGAGTCGGACCGGGTGCGGCCAGTTGGCCGGGTCGCCGACGAGGCGGTCCAGGACAACGGCCAGCGCGGGGATGAGAAAGACGGCTGCGGGATGTTCCATTGGATACAAAAAGGGCCGGGAAGAGATGCTCTTCCCGGCCCTGATGGTCTTTAGTTCTCGAAGTAGGACCGCAGCAGCGCGCTTCGCACGGGATGGCGGAGCTTGCGCAGGGCCTTGGCCTCGATCTGGCGGATGCGCTCGCGGGTGACGTTGAAGAGCTTGCCCACTTCCTCAAGAGTGTGGTCGGACTTCTCGCCGATGCCGAACCGCTTGCGCAGGACCTGCTCCTCGCGCGGGGTCAGGTCGGACAGGACCGAGGCGATCTGCTCGCTGAGCTTGGTGGAAACCACTTCCTCGGCGGGCGCGGTGGCCTTCTTGTCCTCGATGAAATCGCCCAGGCTGGAATCTTCCTCGTCGCCGATGGGGGTCTCGAGGGAAATGGGTTCCTTGGCGATCTTGAGGACCTTCTTGACCTTTTCCAGCGGGTAGTCCATGCGCTCGGCGATCTCCTCCGGAGACGGATCGCGGCCGAGTTCCTGCACCAGGTAGCGCGAGGTGCGGATGAGCTTGTTGATGGTCTCGATCATGTGTACCGGGATGCGGATGGTCCTAGCCTGGTCCGCGATGGCGCGGGTGATGGCCTGGCGAATCCACCATGTGGCGTAGGTCGAGAACTTGTAGCCGCGCTGGTACTCGAACTTGTCCACGGCCTTCATCAGGCCTATGTTGCCCTCCTGGATGAGGTCCAGGAACTGCAGGCCGCGGTTGGTGTACTTCTTGGCGATGGAGACCACCAGGCGCAGGTTGGCGCGGATGAGCTCCTGTTTGGCCTGCATGGCGGTCTGGTTGCCGGACTTGATGCGCCACAGGACTTCTTCGAGATCGTGCACCGAATGGCAACACTTGTCCTGCAGGCGGTTCATAATCTCCAGCTTGCCCGCGAGCATTTCCTTGAAGGAGAAGAACTCCTCCACGGTCATGCCCAACTGGGTCGAGGCGGCCACCGGGTTGATCGCACGGTCGTCCACCTGCTTGAACAGGTCCTCTATCTCGGCCTTGGTCTTGCCCACGGACAGTACATAGGCGGACAGGTCGCGCTGGCAGTTGTGCATCTGCCGCACATAGTCGTTGACCGTTTCGATGATCCGGTCGATGAGGGTCTTTTCCAGCTTGATGTCGCGCAGCCGAGTGACGATGTCCTCTTTATAGCTGAGGATTTCCTGCTGCACGCCGAACACGCGCTTGTCCAGGCAGGCGCAGTAGTCGAGCTTTTCGTAGATCTTCTTTTTCTTGGCGTAGAGTTTCTTGATCTCGGCGAGTAGAAAGATGACCCGCTGGCGCTGGTTCATCTCGTCCTCGGAGGGATCGTCCTCCTCGATGGTCTTGACCACGTCCTTGAGCTTGATACGGCCGTCTTCCAGGTCCTCGCCCACGGAAATGAGTTCCTCAACGGCCACGGGCACCTCCACAAGGGAATAGAGGACATCCAGCTCGCCGTTTTCGATCTTCTTGGCGATGACCACCTCGCCCTCGCGGTCGAGCAGCGGCACGGCGCCCATTTCGCGCAGATACATGCGTACCGGATCGGTGCTCCGCGAAGCGTATTCCGTGGAATCGTCGTCGCCGTCGTCGAATTCCAATTCCTTGTCATCTTCGTCGTCGACCAGCTTCTTGTCGGAATCGTCCGAATCCACCAGGGCGATATCCATCTGGTCGAAGATGGCGTGAATTTCCTCGAGCTGATCCGGGCTGTTGTAGTCGGAAGGCAGAGCCTTGCTCAACTCTTCGTATGTCAGGAATCCCTTTTTCTTACCTTCGGCGATAAGAGCTTTGATCTGTTGGATTTCCTTAATGTTGCTCATTGTCCCTCCTGCGAGACTTCTTCAAGGCTAAAAGCTCTAGTGCACGCTTGTTGTCGCCACTTTCGTACGCCTGCCTGATAGACTCGTTGAGCTGGCGATTGTCCATATCTGTTAACCCGCGTTCAATCTGCTCACAGATGTAAACCCACTCATTCAGCAATTCCCGGCCTGAAAGGACGTTCGTATGCAATTCCTCGCGGCATTGGATGTAGAAGCCCTTTTCCTGTTCGTTCAGCAGGCTCGCTACTTGGCCTTGCTGCGTTGTTTCGAGCTTGTTCCACAATGCCTGCGCCCATGGGGTGCGAAGAACCTGGGTCATTCCCCTTTTGGCCAGTTCCGGCACATATTCCGGGTACTGGATCGAAAACCGCAAAAAATACCGGTCATCCGCAAAGTCCTTGCCCACGCCCATACCCGGCTGCTGTTGCTCGACCCGTTGCGTCTGCCGCGGCTGATGTCTTGGATTGCGCTGTTGCTGCGGTGCCGCAGCACCCGTGTCACGCCTGAAGTCAGCCTCCGACAGTCCGAGCCCGTTCGCAATGCGAGGCAGGTAGAACGCCCGCAAGGACGCGTCGGACAATTCCGACAAAAAACTCTTGGCCCACGCCATGATGTCCCTGGGGGCGTACTCCTCCCGCAGGGTGTTCATGCAAAAAGTCAAACCGTCCGGGGCCTCGCTCATGCAGGCCTCGAATCCGTCCGCTCCCTTGGTCTGGAGCAGGCTGTCCACGTCCTCGCCATCCGGCATCAGGACCACCTTGCAGGCCACGCCCTGAAGCAGGATCATCCTGCTGGACTTCATGGCCGCCTTGCGCCCCGCCCCGTCGCCGTCGAAGACCAGGTCGACGCGCGAGCAGAATCCGGCCAGCCGTTTCACCTGATCCGCAGTCAGGGCCGTGCCCAAGACGCCGCAGGAGTCGGTGTAGCCGAACTGGTGGAGCGATATCACATCCATGTATCCTTCGGTCAGGATGGCCCGCTTGGTGCGGGTCATGGTGGACCGGGCCAGACTGAGCCCATACAAGTGGTCGCCCTTCTTGTATATAGGCGTATCCGAGCTGTTCAGATACTTGGGTTCTCCTTCAGTAATTATTCTGCCGCCAAAAGCAATAACCCGACCCGACAAATTTTGAATGGGAAAGATCAATCTCCCACGGAACCTATCGTAGATATTACCTTTTTCATTTTTTGACAAGAGTCCGGCCTCAACCCCCAATTCCGGATTGCGGCCCTTGCCTTTGAGAAAATTATCCAGGCCGTGCCAGTCGTCGGGCGAATAGCCCAGGCCGAACTTGGCGATCATCTCCGGGGTCATGCCCCGGTCGGTCAGGTAACGGCGGCAATGGTCCCCGGAGGCCAGGGACAGATTGCGCTGGAAAAACTGGTTCGCCTCGTCATGCATGTCGAGGAGGATCTGCTTTTTGGCCTTGCGCTCGGCCGCGTGCGGATCGTGCGGCACGTGGCTCAGTTCCACCCCGCATTCGGCGGCCAGCTGTTCCAGGGATTCCCGGAACTCCAGTCCGTTGATGCGTCCGTAAAAATCGATGACGTCGCCCGAGGCCTGGCAGCCGAAGCAATAGAAGAAGCCCTCTTCGTCGTTCACGGACATGGAGGGCTTGGTTTCCTGGTGAAACGGGCACGCGCCCATCCACCGGCCCGAGACCGGTTTCAGGTCAACATACCGGCGCACCACGTCCGAGATATTGATCCGGGCCTTGACGGCCTCGATACCACTTCTGTCCACCAGACGCCTCCGGCAATGCCGTTACTTGAGCGTTACCTCGGTCATGCCGTCCCCGCCCCGGTCCTCGGGGGCCAGGGAAAAATTCTCCACGGCGGGATAGTACTTCAAAAACTCGTGTACCTCGCGGCGCAGCGCACCCGTTCCCCGGCCGTGTACGATCTCAAGCTTGCCGGCGCCCTTGCGCAGGGCGGCGTCCATGGCCCGCTCCAGTTCGCTGATGGCCTCGTCGGCTCGGTTGCCGCGCAGGTCCACCTCGATCACCAAGTCGCCCGGGGCCGCTGCCTTGGTCCCCGTGGGCTGGGCAACAGGCCGCGAAGGACCGTCCGCCGGGCCGAGATGGTCGGCCTTGACCCACATGGCCACGCCACCGATATCGACCTTTGCCTGCTTCTTTTTCTCGTTGATTTCCAGCACGGTACCCGACTTGTTCCAAGCCAGATACGACACTTTCTTGCCCGGGACAATATCCGAGAAGGAAAACACGGGTTCTTTTTTGCGTTCCGGCGCGATGTCCTCGATGCGCAGGCGCGCCTGGTGAAGCTTTTTGCGCGCCTCTTTCTGGCCGATGCGCTCGGTTTTCCACTGCTTGACCACGTCCTGGGCCTTGGACTGGACCTCTTTAAGGATTTTGGTGCGCTCCTTCTCGAATTTCTGTTCGAGATTGGCCCGCTTCCTTTCGATGCGGATGCGCTCGTCTTCGATGGCGTCCAGCTCGGCCTCTTTCTTCACGGCCATGGCGTTGAGGCGGTCCAGCACGGCGGAGGTGTCGGAGCCGTCCAGCAGGAGATATTTTTCGGCCCGCTCCAGGATGGCGGCGGGCAGACCGTGCTCGCGGGCCACGTCCAGGGCGATGGATGCGCCCACCTGGTCGTAGGCCAGTCGGAACAGCGGCTTCTTGGTGGACGGGTCGAAGAGCACGCTGGCGGCGCGCACGCCCTTGGTGGCCATGGCGTAGGCCTTGAGCGCCGGGAAATGGGTGGCCGTAAATGCGGTGGCCCGCTTTTCCAGCAGGGAGTCGATGACCGCCTGGGCCAGGGCCGCGCCCTGGGTGGGGTCCGTGCCCGCGCCGAACTCGTCGAGAATGAACAGGGAGTGTCCGTCCACCTTGTCCCAGACCCGTTTCAGGTACTGAATCTGGGCGGTGAAGGTGGAGACGTTCTCCTCCAAGGACTGCTCGTCGCCCATGATGACGAAAATGTCGTCCCACAGGGGCAGGCTGCTGCCCTCGGCGGCCGGGACCGGCAGGCCGGAAAAGGCCATCAGGCCGATAAGGCCCACGGTCTTGAGGCAGACGGTCTTGCCGCCCGCGTTGCCGCCGCTGACGATCATGGCCCTCTGTCCATCCAGCAGCTCGATGTTCACGGGGTGGACCGACTCGTCGGTCAGGGCCAGGAGCGGATGGCGGGCCTTGAGCAGCCTGGGGGCGCCCTCCTCCGTGACCTCGATGGTCCGGCCGGAGTAGGCGTCGGCCAGGCGGACCTTGGCCATGAGCACGTCCAGGGTGACCAGTCCGTCATAGGCGTCACGGACCTCGTCCTGCTCCTGGCGCACCAGGCCGGTCAGGTATTGCAGGACCTTGTATTCCTCGGCCCGTTCCTCGCGCTTGAGTTCCTGGAGCTTGTTGTTGGTCTCCACCAGAAAGATGGGCTCGAAGTAGCAGGTCTCGCCGGTCTGCGAGTAGTCGTGGATGATGCCCTTGGTCTTGTTCTTGAAATTCGCCTTGATGGGCAGCACGTAGCGGTCGGACGAGACGGTCATGAACTCGTCCTGCATGGCCGCACCCAGGTTCTCCTGAAGGATGAAGTCCTTGACCCGCTTGGTGCAGCGCTGGTGGATGGCCCGGATTTCCTGGCGTACGGACATCAGGTTCGGGGAACTCTCGTCCTTGATCTGCCCTTCGGCGTCCAGGCAGCGCCCGATACCGGACACGGTCTTCTGCGGCCAGGCATAAGCGAAAAGCTCCTTTTCGAGCACCTCCCAGTCGCGTCCCTCAAAGCCGGCCAGGGATTCGCGGGCGTCCTTGGCCAAATCCAGGAGGATCTTAAGCGCGAAGAGCGCATCCTGGTCGAGTACGGCCAGTTCGCTGTCCAGGTGCGGAAAGATGCCGCCCAGTTCAGGGAAGGCGCGCATGCGAAAACCCGACTCCCCCACCCAGGCCGCGCCCTGCTCGAACAGGGTCCCTGCCCGGCGGACGGATTCAAGGGTGTCGTAGGGATGGATGGCAAGACACGCGGCAGCCCCGGGTTCGGACGTGGCGAAACCGGACAGTGCCCCGAGGATCTTGGGGAATTCCAATACCTGGAAAGTTCTGGACTCCATGGACGAGCCGGGGGGTTGGAGAGTTAGGAGAGCTTGGACCGTACCAGTCCGCTGGCCTTCTTGCCGTCGACCTGCCCTGTGTGCGCGGCGAGCAAGGCCTGCATGACCTTGCCCATGTCCGCCATGGAGGACGCCCCGAGGTCGGCGATGGCCTTGTCGATGGCGGCGGAAAGTTCCTCGTCGGACAGCTGCTTGGGAAGATAGACTTCAAGGGCGGCGAGTTCGTCGGCTTCGACCTTGGCCAGGTCGTCCCTCCCCGCCTTGGTGTACTGGTCGAAGGAGTCCTTGCGCTGCTTGACCTGCTTGGCGATGAGATCAAGCACGGTCTCGTCGGAGAGCGCGTCGCTTTTATCCTCGACCATACGGTTTTTAATGGCCGTCTTGAGATGTCTCAAGACGGCCACTTTTACCGTAGCTTTGGCCTTGTAGGCCTCGATGTAGTCTTTGTCTATTTGCTTGGACAGACTCATAATCTACATGCTGCGCATCTTGCGCATTTTTTTGGCGAGCCTCTTCTTGGCGGCAGCTTTCTTTTTCTTCTTCTGCACGCTGGGCTTCTCGTAGTGCTGGCGCTTCTTCAGTTCGGACAGAATTCCGGCCTTCTCCACCTGCTTCTTGAAGCGGCGCAGAGAAACGTCGAAGTTGTCGTTGTCGTCAAAATACACTCCGGGCAATGAAAATCACCTCCTCGGTGAACCGCCCGCTCATATGGCGGGCCAGCGAAATAAGAGACACTACATATAAACAAAAAAGAGAAAAGGCAACCCAAAAATTCGGGAGAATTTTAAAACGGATCAAAAAAAGCCTGCCCGGCAGTACCCGGGCAGGCCCTTTCGATGCAATGGTATCAGAGACTAATGATCAGCCTTTTTCGCGTCACGCAAAGACTGCAGGACCGTAACCGCCAGGGCGACACCGATGACGCCGAGGACGATGTACAGGACACCGAAAAAGACGAAATGGTCGGGCATCCACCAGGGAAGATCCATGGGCAGCGGGCTGTGAACGGTTTCACCGTGAATCATCGTATCATCTCCAATTATTTAACGGCGTCCTTGAGAATCTTGCCGGGACGGAACTTGACAACCTTGGTCTCGGGGATCTTGAGTTCGAGACCCGTGCGGGGGTTGCGGCCGACGCGGGCTTTGCGGAGTTCCACGGCGAAGGTGCCGAAACCGGTCAAGGTCAGCTTGCCTTCGGAAACCAGGGTGCTTTCCACGGTCTCCAGAAATGCATTCAGGGCGCGTTCGGCGTTCGCCTTGGTCAGGTTGGCCTTTTCCGCGATTTTGACAACCAATTCTGCCTTTGTCATCAGTCCTTCCTCCTCGGTGAAATATTACCCAGATGGTATTTGTTAAAGTGCAGCCAGAGCACAAAACGACTTGCACTTTGTTTCCGTCACCAACTCACCTCTTGGCCTTTAAATGAACTTTCGCCCCGTGTCCAGCCCGAGCGCTGAAAAAAAACGAAAAAACCTACGCTATATGGTGCTTCCGGGACTTTTGCCCCCCTATTTTCGGGGCTCAAAAATCCGCCTTTCAGTACCAAGGGTCAGGTATTTTATCGGTCTTTGTGAAAATATGTACTAATATATTAAGGAAAGTGTACGGAATTGCGTCGGCGTGAGGTTTTCCGGGCGTGCCGACGGGCTGACCCCTTCATCCCGGAACCACTGCTCCACTTCCAGGGTCATGCGCTTCTTCAGGATGGTGGAAATCTGCTTGCGCCGCTGCTGGAAAAGCAGCTTGATCAGCCCGGCCAGCCTGTCCGGGTCGGTCGGCCGGTCCGCAAGCGGCAGCGGGTCGAAACGGACCACGGCGGAGTCCACCTTGGGGCGCGGCCGAAAGACCGCGGGCGGCACCTTGAACAGATAGCGCGTGTCGCAGAAGTTCCTGACCCAGGCGGTCAGCCCGCCGAAGGCCTTGGTGCCGGGTTCGGCGGTCAACCGCAGAGCCACCTCGTGCTGGACCATGAAGACCGCCCGTTCCAAGGTCTCCACCCGGCTGACGATGTCCCAGATCAGCTTGGACCCGACGTTGTACGGGAGGTTCCCGATGATCTTGCACGGTCCGGTCCCGTTCAGGTCCGCCCAGGGAAACTTGAGGGCGTCGGCCCGGACCACATCCAGTTCAGGCCAGCGCTCCTCGAGCCGCTCGGCCAGGCCGTCGTCCATTTCCACCACGCGCAGACGGCGCGCGCCCGTCTCGACCAGGTGTTCGGTCAGCGCCCCCTGTCCAGGGCCTATTTCTATAATATAG
Organism: Pseudodesulfovibrio hydrargyri; assembly: GCF_001874525.1. Classification (NCBI taxonomy): domain Bacteria; kingdom Pseudomonadati; phylum Thermodesulfobacteriota; class Desulfovibrionia; order Desulfovibrionales; family Desulfovibrionaceae; genus Pseudodesulfovibrio; species Pseudodesulfovibrio hydrargyri. The sequence continues at coordinate 33,487 of NZ_LKAQ01000001.1, forward strand.
TCCCCGGGCGCGGGCAAAAGCGCGTCCACGATCTTGCGGCAGATGTTGGGGTCGGTCAAAAAGTTCTGGCCCAGGCTCTTCTTGGCCCGGTGCGGTCCGTCTTGTTGCGCCATGTGCGTTCTCCGTCGTCAGGGGATAGCGGAACCCGGTCCGGCTGGCAACAGCATTGACACGATCTCCTGGGAAAACGTATGAATCCCCGGTATTCATTCAATGAGGAGGATTCATGAATCTGCGCCATTATGTCCGGGACATCCCGGATTATCCCAAGAAAGGGATCACCTTTTTCGACATCACGCCCATTCTGAGCACGCCCAAGGCCTTCCGCTACGTCATCGACCAGCTATACGAAAAGTACAAGGACAGCGGCGCGGACAAGATCGTGGCCGCCGACGCCCGGGGCTTCATCTTCGGCGCCCCCCTGGCCCTCAAGATGGGCATCGGCTTCGTGCCTATCCGCAAGCCGGGCAAGCTGCCGTACAAGAACCGCTGCGTGACCTATGACCTGGAATACGGGTCCGACACCCTGTGCATGCACGTGGACGCCATCGACGAGGGCGACAAAATCCTGATGATCGACGACCTGCTGGCCACGGGCGGCACGGCCGAGGGCATGGTCAAGCTGATCCGCGAGGCGGGCGGCGAGATCGTGGGCGCGGGCTTCGTCATCCAACTCTCCTTCCTGGACGGCGACGAGGTCATGCGCGCTGCCGGAGTGAAACATGATTTCCTCATTGAAATCGACTAACAAGGAACGGCCATGAGCAAAATCGGCATCATCGGCGGCAGCGGACTGGACGATCCGGATCTGTTGCTGGACGCACGCGACGTGGAGATGGGCACGCCCTACGGCAAGCCGTCCGCTCTCCTCAAGGAAGGGACCATCGCGGGCCGGGAAGTGGTCCTCCTCGCCCGGCACGGCCGGGAGCACACCATTCCGCCCACCTTCGTCAACTACCGGGCCAACATCAAGGCCCTGAAGGACGCGGGCTGCACGCGCATCCTGGCCACCACGGCCTGCGGCTCCCTGCGCCAGGAGATCGACAGGGGCCACCTGGTCATCCTGGACCAGTTCATCGACTTCACCCGGCGCAGGCAGGTCTCCTTTTTCGACGAATTCGAGCCGCACTGCGCGGTGCACACAGCCATGGCCGATCCCTTTGACGCCGACATGCGCGGCCTGCTCAACGAGGCCTGCGACCGGCTGGGCCTGGCCCACCACAAGAGCGGCACGGTCATCACCATCGAGGGCTCTCGTTTCTCGACCCGGGCCGAGTCCAACATGTTCCGGATGTGGGGCGCGGACGTCATCAACATGAGTGTGGCTCCAGAGTGCATCCTGGCCAACGAGGCGGGCATCCCCTACGCCGCCGTGGCCATGAGCACGGACTATGACTGTTGGAAGACCGACGAGGCCCCGGTGACCTGGGAGGAGATACTCGAGGTCTTCAAGGGCAACGTGGAAAAGGTCACTTCCCTGCTCGTCGAAGCCATCAAGGAACTGGATTAGACCATGGCATCCACCGCTTTCGCCGATTCCGCGCCCCGCGCCTGCGACCTGCTGGTCCGGGCCGACGCGGTGATCACCCAGGACGACGAGAGGCGCGTCTTGACCGACGCGGCCGTCGCCATCCTCAACGGCATGGTCATCGAGGTCGGCGACTACGCCACCCTCGACGCCCGCTACGACCCCCTTCAGCGGCTGGACATGTCGGGCAAGATGCTCATGCCCGGTCTGGTCAACGGCCACACCCATCTGCCCATGACCCTGCTGCGCGGATTCGCCGACGACCTGCCGCTCATGGACTGGCTTGAGGGCCACATCTGGCCCGTGGAGGCCAAGCTTGACGAGGACCTGCTCGGCATTGGCGCGCGGCTCGGCTGCGCCGAACTCATCCGCACCGGGTGCACGGCCTTCTTGAACGGCTATTTCCATGAACGGGTGACCGGCGAGGCGGCCTCGGGCTGCGGCCTGCGCGCGGTTCTGGGCGAAGGATTCTTCGCCTTCCCCTCCCCGTTCTTCCCCACGGCCGAGGTCTGCTGGGAGGCGATCCGCTCCCTGGAGGAACACTTTCGGGACGACCCGCTGGTACGCACTGCGGTCACGCCGCACGCGGCCTTCACCGTGCCGCCCGAGGTCCTGGCCGCCAGCTTCGAACTTGCCGAGTCCCTGGACATCCCGTGGCAGACCCACCTGGCCGAATCCCCGACCGAAACGGCGGTCTGCCTGGGCAAGTACGGCATGCGTCCGGTGGAGATTCTGCGCCGGGAAGGGCTGCTCTCGCCGCGCGTCACCCTGCACCACTGCGTGGACGTGGAGGAAAAGGAGATCGCCCAGCTGGCCGCGTCCGGGACCAACGTGGTCCACAACCCGGCGTCCAACCTGAAGCTCTGTTCCGGCATGTCCCCGGTGCAGGCCATGCTCGACGCCGGGGTCAACGTGGGGCTGGGCACGGACGGCGCGTCGAGCAACAACCAGCTGAACATGTTCCGCGACATGGGACTGGCCGCGCTCATGGGCAAGGTCCGCCACGGCGACGCCTCGGCCGTGAACGCCCAGACCGCCCTGGACATGGCCACTCGCAATTCGGCCCGCTGCCTGGGCTGGCCCGAACTGGGCCGGATCCAGGCCGGACACCCGGCGGACATGATCGCCCTGGATCTCTCCTCGCCCAACCTCATGCCCGTGTTCAACCACGTGTCCCACGCGGTTTACGCGTCCACAGGCATGGAGGTATGCATGACCATGGTGGCGGGCGAGGTTCTGTACCTGTACGGCGAATTCCGGACCCTCGACGTCAGCGGCCTGCGCAAGGAGGCCGTACGGTGCGCAAAGTGGGTCCGCAACGCCTCCGGAAAATGAAAAAGAACCGCAAAGAGCTTGACAACACCCGCCCTGGGTGCATATCGAAGTCTGCTCTTGCACCGAAATGAAATTACGTATGCCGCTGGCATCCTGTGAGCCGCATTATTTTTAGGAGGAAGGCACGACATGGCCAAGAAAAAAGGAATCGTTTCCCTGGAAGGCGCCGTCAAGACCGATGCCGGTCTGACCTACAAGGGCGTCGTCATGGAACCCGTTGTTGAACAGTGTGAAGGTTGCGAGCGCATCGTTCCCTTCGAGGACGAGCAGTTCTGCCCGACCTATGCCCAGCCCGCCCGCAAGTGGGCAGGCGGCGTGTGCAACTTCGCCACGCACGTACGCGCCGAAGTGGACAAGGCCGGCAAGGTCAAGGTCAACCCGCTCAAGGCCTCCAAGCGCGCCGCGCGCGGTCGCTAGACCACCGCAAGCAGGAAAGGCGGGGCGTTGTCCCCGCCTTTTTTTTGTTTGTGTGATCCGATTTTTGGGCTAGTTTCATCGAAAACGCAATCGGAGGTCCCATGGACGCGCTCTTTTCCGAACTGGACCGCCAGACAGAGGCGGTTGTCGAACTGCAGACCAAGCTTACGGCCATTCCGGCCCTGGGCCCCCGCAACGGGGGCGAAGGCGAAAAGGCCAAGGCCGACTTCCTGCTCGGCCATCTCAAGGCCATGGGTATCGGGGACATCCGCGAATACAACGCCCCTGATCCCGACGTGCCCTGCGGGTACCGGCCCAACATCGCGGCCATCATCCCGGGCAAGAACACGGAAAAGACCCTGTGGGTCATCTCCCACATCGACGTGGTCCCTCCGGGAGACCTCGACCTGTGGAACTCCGATCCCTACGTGGTTCAGCACGACGGCGACACCCTCATCGGGCGCGGCGTGGAGGACAACCAGCAAGGCATGGTCTCCTCGCTGCTGACCGCCAAGGCCCTGCTTGACCTGAAGATCACCCCGGAGATGAACTACGGGCTGATCCTCGTGTCCGACGAGGAGACCGGCTCGGGCTTCGGCCTGGACTACATCGTCCGCGAGCACGCGGACCTGTTCCGCGAGAACGACCTGTTCCTGGTCCCGGACTCGGGCGAGCCCGCCTCGGAAATGGTCGAGGTGGCCGAGAAATCCATGTTCTGGGTTAAAGTCACGGTCATCGGCAAACAGTGCCACGCCTCCACCCCGGCCCAGGGCGTCAACACCATGTTTCCGTCCGCCGAATTCATCCTGCGCATCAAGGAGCTGGAGACCTTGTACCCGGCCGAGGACAGCCTGTTCGACCCGCCCCGCTCCACCTTCCAGCCGACCATGCGCGAGGCCAACGTGGCCAACGTGAACACCCTTCCCGGACGGGACGTGTTCTACGTGGACTGCCGGGTCATGCCTGAATACGACCTGAACGACGTGATCGGCACCATCAAGGACATGGCCGCCGAGATCGCGGCCAAGTACGGCGTGAGCGTCGAGTGCGAGCCCGTCATGTGGGAGCAGGCCGCCCCGGCCACCCCGGCGGACAGCGAGATTGCGGTCCGGACCATGGCGTCGGTGCGCAAGATCTACGACAACAATCCGCGCACGGTGGGCGTGGGCGGCGGCACGGTGGCCGCGTTCCTGCGCCGCAGGGGCTACAACGCCGTGGTCTGGTCCACCCTGTTCCACAACGCTCACCAGCCCAACGAGTGGTCGTCCATCAAGAGCACCATCGGCGACGCCAAGGTCATCGCCGACATGCTCCTGACCCGGTAGCGCCGTACCGACCATGCAGCACAAGACCCCGTTTCCGGCCGAGTTCGACCTTATCGTGGTCGGCGCGGGCCATGCAGGCTGCGAAGCCGCCATGGCCTCGGCCCGGCTCGGCCTGAAGACCCTGCTGCTGACCATCAACGTGGACCGCATCGGGCATCTCTCCTGCAACCCGGCCATCGGCGGCCTGGCCAAGGGCCACATGGTCAAGGAGATCGACGCGCTGGGCGGCATGATGGGGCTGTGGGCCGACGCGGCGGGCATCCAGTTCCGCATCCTGAATACCCGCAAGGGCCCGGCGGTCCGGTCCAGCCGCGCCCAGATCGACCGCGCCCGGTACATGCAGGTGGTCCAGGCGTCCATGTTCGCCCAGGAGAACCTGTGGGTCTTCCAGGACACGGGCGCGGCCGTGCTGACCGAAAACGGCCGAGTCAGCGGCCTGCGCAGCGAGCTGGGCGAGATATTCCCGGCACGGGCCGTGCTCCTGACCACCGGCACCTTCCTGCGCGGGCTCATGCACATCGGGTTGGAGCACTTCAGCGGCGGGCGCATGGGCGATCCGGCCGCCAACTCCCTGTCGGCCAACCTGCGCGAGCTGGGCTTCACCCTGGGCCGTCTCAAGACCGGCACCACCCCGCGCCTGCTGCGCGATTCCATCGATTTCTCGGCGATGCAGGAGCAGCCCGGCGACGATCCGCCCGTGCCCTTCAGCTTCCGCAACAGGACCGTGCCCATGCCCCAGGTGTCGTGCTGGCTGACCTACACCAACGAGGCGGCCCACGAGGCCATCCGTTCCGGGTTCGACCGCTCGCCCATGTTCACCGGGATCATCGAGGGCACCGGGGCGCGCTACTGCCCGTCCATCGAGGATAAAGTGGCCCGGTTCCCGGAAAAGGACCGGCACCAGATTTTTGTCGAACCCGAGGGACTGGACAGCCCGGAGATGTACCCCAGCGGTATCCCCACCAGCCTGCCGTTCGACGTGCAGAAGAAGATGATCCGGGCCATCAAGGGGTTGGAAAACGCCCAGATCGTCCGGCCGGGCTACGCCATCGAGTACGACTTCGTTCCGCCCACTCAACTGCGCCCCACCTTGGAGACCAAGGCGGTGGAGGGGCTCTACTGCGCGGGCCAGATCAACGGCACCTCGGGCTACGAGGAGGCCGCGGCCCAGGGACTCTGGGCCGCGCTCAACGCGGCCTGCAAGCTGCTTGGCCGCGAACCGTTCCTGCTCTCCCGCGACCAGGCGTACATGGCCGTACTGGTGGACGACCTTGTGACCAAGGGCACCGAAGAGCCCTACCGCATGTTCACCTCCCGCGCCGAGCACCGGCTGTTGCTGCGCGAAGGCAACGCGGACGAACGGCTGACCCCGGTGGGCCGCGACCTGGGGCTGGTGGACGACGCCCAGTGGGCGCTTTTTTCAGCCAAGCGGGAAAAACTTCAAGCAACGCTTGAGGCCATGCATTCCATCCGGGTACGGCCCGACGCGCCCACCCGCGAACTGTTGGAATCCATCGGCGCGTCCGTGCCGGGCAAGGCCGTGGAACTGGCCGCCCTGCTCCGTCAGCCGCAGATGGACATCGAACGGCTGGCCGTGTTCCACTCCGGACTCGCCGAGCTGGATCAGGAGGTCCTGCGCGAGGCCGAGGTGCAGGTGCGCTACGAGGGGTACTTGGTCAAGCAGGAGGAACTGGTCGCCAAATTCAAGTCCCTGGAGGACAAGGTCCTGCCCGAAGACCTGGACTATGCGGCGGTTTCCGGCCTGACCCGCGAGGTGGTCGAAAAGCTGACCCGTATCCAGCCCCGGACTCTGGGCCAGGCCGGGCGTATCTCCGGGGTCACACCCGCGGCCCTGTCCTGTCTGGAGATCCACCTGAAAAAACTCGGCCTATCGTAACACGCCCCGGCCTTTCGTTTGTTGACAGGTTGTCCCGGTCTGTCTAAATATATGAATATTGACACGACGTTCGCTCGGCAGCGGGCCGGTTCCCGCACATCGTTTTGCAACCGTTTCAAGGAGTCTGGTCTTGGACGAAGGATCCGACAGTCGATTTCGAAATATATTCAAGAAAATATTCGGTAACAACGACCATCAGATAGAGGAACACATCCTCGAAGCCAGGGCCGACGGGGAGTTGGAGAGCCACGAGGTCTCCATGCTCCTGAACGTGCTCGGCCTGGACCAGAAGCTCGTCGAGGAGATCATGGTTCCGCGCACGGACATGGTCTGCGCCGACGCCTCCAGCACCGTCAAGGACGTGGCCGAACTCATCGTCAACCAGGGCGCCCACTCCCGCATCCCCATCTACCAGGACAACAAGGACCACATCTTCGGGCTGGTCCACGCCAAGGACCTGCTCGAGCCCCTGCTCAACGGCGAGATCGACAGGTCCGTGGTCGAACTCCTGCGGCCCGCCTTCTTCGTGGCCGAGGACAAGCCGCTGGACGAGGTCCTGGCCTACTTCAAGAAGGAAAAGCTGCACATGGCCGTTGTCCAGGATGAATACGGCGGAACCTCTGGCATGGTCACCATGGAGGACGTGCTCGAGGAGATCGTCGGCGAAATCTCGGACGAATACGACGACCAGCGCCCCGACGAGATCCAGGACTATTCGGACGGGACCTTCATCGTCTCGGGCCGCGCGCCGCTGGAGGACGTCAACCGGAAGTTCGCCCTGGACCTCGAAAGCGAGGAAGTGGACTCCATCGGCGGCTACCTGGCCGCCCTGGCCGGGCGCATCCCCCTGCAGGGAGAGCTCTACACCTTCTCCGGCTGGCGGTTCGCGGTCATGGAGGCCGACGAACGCCAGATCTGGACCATCAAGGTCGAACCCCTGGGGAACGTGTAAACCGTGTATCAACTGGTTCTTATCGCGACGTTGGGGGCCTGGATCGGGTTCGCCAACCCGCTCTTCCATTTCCCGTTGGCCGTGCTGGCCTTCCCACTGGGGCTGGCCTGGATCGGTCTGCGCGCCGTGTCCGGCGGCAAGGCGCTGCGCTTCGGCTGGCTGGCCGGGACCCTGGCGGCCACTGGCTGCTTTTACTGGATGGTCATCCCGGTGCAGATCTACGGGGGCCTGCCGTGGTTCATCGCCCTGCCCTGCCCGGTGCTCCTGGCCGCGTTTATCGGCCTCTATTTCGGACTGTTCGCCTATGGCATGCACCACGCGGCCAAGCGCATCGACGGCCTGCCCCTCTGCCTTCTGGCCGGGTTCGCCTGGGCGAGCATGGAGACGCTCATGGGCACCCTGTTCTCCGGGTTCCCGTGGATGAACCTGTCCTCGGCCTTCGCGGCCTGGCCCTTTGCCGTGCAGGGGGCGTCCGTGGCCGGGGCTTTCGGATTGTCCGGGGTGTTCGCCGCCCTGGCCGTGGCCGTGCTGCTCTGCTCCACCTACCGCTCCGCCCTGTTCCTGGCCGTTGGGTTGGGCGCGCTGATCGTCGGCTTCGGCTTCTACCGCGTGTCCTCCTTCGACGTGGGCAAGCTCGACTACATGGTCACACTGGTCCAGGGAAATGTGGACCAGGGACTGAAGTGGGACCCCGCCTATCAGGCCGGGACCATCAGGAAATACGCCAAACTGACCGACGCGGCCGTGGCCGTGAACCACCCCAAAGTGGTTGTCTGGCCCGAGACGGCCATGCCCTTCTATCTGCAGGACCCGACCCCCTACCGAAAGGCGCTGGAAGCCCTGGCCCGCGAGACCGGCACCCCGATCATCACCGGCTCGCCCGCCTACCACGTGACCGACATGAAGACCCGGGCCTACGACCTGTACAACCGGGCCTGGCTCATGGACTCCATGGGGCTGACCACCCAATACTACGACAAGGAGCACTTGGTGCCGTTCGGCGAGTACATGCCGTTCGCCGAGTGGGTGCCCTTCAAGCAGCTGGTCCAGGCCGCGGGCAATTTCAAGCCGGGCGTGGACAACAGGCCGCTCAAACTGAACGGCGTTGCGCTGGGCATGCTCATCTGCTATGAAGCGATCTTTCCGGACCTGGCCCAGCAGCAGGTGGAGCGCGGGGCCAATGTGCTGGTGAACATCAGCAACGACGCATGGTTCGGCAACACGTCCGCGCCGGGCCAGCATCTCGACCTGGCGACCATGCGGGCCGTGGAACAGGGCCGTTGGCTGGTCCGCTGCACCAACACGGGCATCTCCGCGTTCATAGACCCGGTGGGCCGCGAGGCAACCATTGGGAACCAGTTCCGGGCCGAGACCCTGAGCATGAAAATCGCTGCCCTTGAAGCCAATACCGTGTATCATCGCATCCACGGCTGGCTCAGGGCGTTCATCTATGTGATGACTGCGGCCGCCTTCGGCTTCATCGCCCTTGCGGCCAGACGAAATAAAGGAATCATTGAATAATGTTGGAATACAACGAACTGAAAGCCGCCTCATCGGACCTGATCGAGCAATACGAATCCCTCTGGGGGCGTCTTTGACTACGCCGAGACCAAGACGCGCCTCGACGAGATAGAGAAGGAACTCTCCAAGCCGGGAGCCTGGGACAATCCCGAGGCCCTGACCCCCATGCTCAAAGAAAAGAGCCAGCTCTCCACCAAGCTCGAGATGTACGACAATCTGTCCGAGGCCCGCGAGGACCTGGACGCCTGGCTGGAACTGGCCCACGAGGCACCCGAGGAGGAATCCCTGTCCGCTCTGAACGCGCAGGTTGACCTGCTCCGCGAGCGGCTGGCCGGGACCGAGCTGGCGACCATGTTCGCCTTTGAGCACGACAAGGGCAACGCCATCCTCGAAATCCACCCCGGGGCGGGCGGCGTCGAGTCCCAGGACTGGGCCGAGATGCTCCTGCGCATGTACAACCGCTACGCCGAGCGCAAGGGGTTCAAGGTCACCCAACTGGACTACCAAGCTGGCGACGAGGCCGGCGTCAAGTCCGTGACCCTGCAGATCGAGGGGCTCTTCGCCTACGGGCTGCTCAAGGGCGAGACCGGCGTGCACCGGCTGATCCGCATCTCTCCCTTCGACTCCTCGGGTAGGCGGCACACCTCGTTCGCCTCGGTGGACGTCTACCCGGACATGGACGACGACATCGAGATCGAGGTCCGGGACGAGGACCTGCGCATCGACACCTTCCGGTCCAGCGGGCCCGGCGGCCAGTCGGTGAACAAGACCAGTTCGGCAGTGCGCATCACCCACATTCCCACGGGCATAGTGGCCCAGTGCCAGAACGAGAAGTCCCAGCACCGCAACAAGGCCACCGCCCTGCGCCTGGTCAAGGCCCGGCTGTACGAACGCGAATTGAAGAAGATCGAGGAGAGCCGCAGACAGGACTACCAGGCCAAGGAAGCCATCGCCTGGGGGAGCCAGATACGGACATACACCCTGCAACCGTATCGTTTGGTCAAGGACCACCGATCCAACAGCGAAAGCGGCAACGTTGATGCCTTCCTGGACGGTGACCTGGACGGAATGATCCGAAACTACCTACTATTCATCCATGCCCACGGACAAAAAAATTAAATTCCCCGAGAACGAACTCGCCTCGGAACTTTGCACCCTCCAGGAGGAGCTGTGCGAATATTCCAAGGGGAGCGGTGAAAATCTCGACCAGGCGGTCTGGGTTTTTCGGCTCATCCAGGGGGTCAGCTGTGAGGAATGGGAGTCCATCGCCGCCAGGCGTGACCTCGGCCAATGGCTCACCCTGCCCATCAACGGCGACACCTACCCGCAATTGAAACGGTTCCAGGAGACCCTGGAGCGGCTGGCCTACCAGACAGACCACGACCCGCTCACGGGGCTGGCCAATAGGCGTGCCTTCGACCGCATCCTGGACATCGAGATCGAACGGTCCAAGCGCGCCCGCACCCCGCTTTCCCTGGCCATCTTCGACCTGGACGACTTCAAGCGGGTCAACGACACCTACGGTCACCAGAAGGGAGACGAGGTCCTGAGCACCTTTGCCCGGCACCTCAAGGCGACCACCCGGCGCTACGACCTGGCGGCCCGCTTCGGCGGCGAGGAGTTCTCCCTGATCATGGCCGGGTCCGGCCTGGTCAAGGCGCAGCGGCTCTTGAGCCGCCTGCTCAACGAATTCAGACAGCTCGAATTTACCACCCCTGACGGGGACGGGACTTTTCACGTCACCTGTTCCGTCGGCCTCACCTGCTACAAGGGGAGCGTGAACATCACGGACAAGGAACTGATCGAACTGGCCGACGGCGCGCTCTATGAAGCCAAGGCCGCAGGCAAGGACCAGGTCAAGGTCTCCAGGCTCGCGTTCGCGGACAACGTCCCCAACGAGACCCTGGTGCACGCCAACGAAAAGCAGTTCCTGTTCGGCGGGAAATAACGGAGACGGACAATGAATCAGAACACTACACTCAGTCTCTCAATCATGAGCGGAAAAGGCGGGGTCGGCAAGACCAACATCGTGCTCAACCTGGGCTACGCCCTGCACGCCATGGACATCACGTCCATGCTCATGGATTGCGACCTCGGGCTGGCCAACCTCGACGTCCTGCTCGGCATCTCTCCGGACCGCAACCTGCACGACCTGCTGCAGACCGGCGTTGACGCCGAGGACGTGCTCGTGTCCATCGAGGACGGCTTCGACATGCTCCCGGCCACCAGCGGCGTCCCCGAACTGGTGGAGATGGACGAGGACCTGCAGGATATCCTGTTCAAGAAGCTCATCAACATCGCGGGCGAGTACGACTTCCTCATGCTCGATCTCGGAGCGGGCATCAGCCACACGGTCCTGTCCCTGGCCGCCCTGACCCAACTGCGCGTGGTGGTGGTCACTCCTGAGCCCACCTCCCTGACCGACAGCTACGCCATGATCAAGGTCCTGACCACCCAACACGACATCAAGGACTTCCTGGTCCTGGTCAACCAGGCCACCAGCGCCAAGGAGGCCAACCAGACCTTTGACCGGCTCAACGCCGCGTGCATGAATTTCCTGAACATAGAACTGCGCAACCTGGGCTTCGTGCACCAGGACCGCACCCTGGTCGAGTCGGTTCGCCGACAGACCCCGCTCATGAAATTCGCCCCGCAGGCCACGGCCAGCAAGGATATAGTCGGTATTGCCAAGAAGCTCATCCGGTACCGCGAGGACAACCGGGAGCGTATCGCGGGCCGCCCCATTCTGAAGGATTTTCCATCGGAATGAAATTCAGGAAATAATGGTTGACGAAAAGAGTTATTTTTCGGCATAGTTAGTGAGAATTTCGGACTGATTCCTTTTTTGTGACCTCACAGGACCAATCACGGAACCTGCGGGAAACATATGTTTCAGGGGGAACATCATGAATAAGAGCGAATTGATCAAGGCTCTGTCAGAACAGAAAAAAATGCATGTGGACGAGGCCACCAAGGTGGTCGGCGCCTTCGTGGATTCCGTCAAGGAAGCCCTGCTTCGGGGCGATCGCGTGGAGATTCGCGGTTTTGGCAGCTTCAAGATCAAGGACTACGAAGGGTACACCGGACGCAACCCCAAGACCGGAACCGTCGTCCAGGTCAGACCCAAGAAACTTCCTTTCTTCCGTCCTGGCAAAGAGTTGAAGGAATACATCAACCAGTAGGATGCGACGACTCACATATTGCCTGTTTCTGGCAACGTTGATCCTTGTGTGCGGCGATGCCCGGGCGCAGGGTTCTGTTTTGACCATCCTTTACTCGGCAAATACGTATGGCGCGGTGCGGCCATGCCCTACCTGAGGCGGCAAGACCCTCGGAGGGGTGGCCCGTCGGGCCACGTATTTTATGGACGTTCAACAAAACGACGCCCCCAGGCTGCTGGTTTCCGGCGGCTGGGAATTTTTCCGGCCCAACGGCAATCCGGGACTGACCAGAACCATGGTCGCCCTGAGCAAGGCGTTCAACGAAATGCACTACGACGTGGGGCTGCTCACTGCCCGGGAGGCCGAGAAGCTTGCCGGGGACGACGTGCCCCGCTGGCCGTGGCAGAAGACGGCCGAGGAAGAGCCGTTCACCGTGCGGGAGGTGGCCGGTGGCCGCAAGGTCGGCTTCCTGCGCTACCCGTCCCTGCCCGCGGACGCCGATGGGCCGTCCAAGGCCCTGATCGCCAAGCTCTCCAAGGAGATCAAGGCGTACCGGGGCAAGGTGGACCTGCTCATCGGTCTGTGTGACTGGGGCTGGGTGGCCGAGAGCGACTACCTCAAGTCGAACCCGGCCCAGGTCCCGGACATGCTTTTGGGTAGCGGAGGCGGATCCGGCATCAACGGGCGCATCCAGGCCGACGGCCGCTGCCTCTGGGTCAGGCCTTACGACAAGGGCCGCAGCCTGGCCCAGGTAAACGTCCTGCAATGGCCCAAAAGAGAAAATTCATTTGCCTGGGAAGAAGCGAAGAATTATACATCGGCTTCCATAGGTATGAACGACACGATTGTGGACAATCCGGAAATCGATGCTTTTTTTCAATAAAGCGGCAACGTTTTCGGATGGATAAGTATACTTCAGGAGGAGATGACGATGGAATTACGAGGAGCTTTCACCGCTCTCTCGACGCCCTTCAAGGATGGCGAGGTCGACGAATCGACCTATCGCGATTTCATTGAATGGCAGATCGAGCAGGGTATTGACGGCCTGGTGCCCTGCGGCACCACCGGCGAAGCGGCGACCATGTCCCACGAGGAACAGGGACGGGTCATCAAGATCTGCGTCGAGCAGACCAAAGGCCGCGTGCCGGTCATTGCCGGGGCCGGGTCCAACTCCACCAAGGAAGCCATCGAGTTGACCAAGATGGCCAAGGACGCCGGGGCCGACGCCACCCTGCAGATCACGCCCTACTACAACAAACCCACGCCCGGCGGCCTGGTGGCCCACTTCAAGGCCATCGCCCAGGCGGCCCCCCTTCCCATGGTCATATACAACGTGCCCGGGCGGACCGGCCTGAACTGCCTGCCGTCCACGCTGAAGATGATCAAGGACGCCGTGCCCGAAGCGATCGCGGTCAAGGAAGCCACCGGCAACCTGTGCCAGGGCGCCGAAGTTGTGGAGCTTTGCGGCCGGGATTTCATGCTTCTGTCCGGCGACGATTTCACCGCCCTGCCCTTGCTGGCTGTGGGCGGCGTCGGCGTCATCTCGGTCATTTCCAACATTATGCCCAAGGCCATGAGCTCCATGTGCCACGCCTTTTTCGCCAAGGACCATGAAAAGGCGCTCGAACTGAGCCTCAAAATGGCCCCGGTCAACCGGGCCATGTTCATGGAAACCAACCCCATCCCGGTCAAGTCCTCCCTGGCCATGATGGGCATTTTCAAGGACGCCCAGTTCCGACTGCCCATCGTCCCTCTGCAGGACGAAAACAAACCCAAACTGGAAGCCGTGCTGAAAACCGCCGGTCTTTTGTGATATCCAAGGCCTCGGCTCACAGCCGGGGCCTTTTTTCGTCATCTCCCGGAAAAGGGACGGTCCAAGCCGTCCCTTTTTTGATGCCGCCACCTTTCTGATTTGGTGTCCAGCCTCCGACAAAAAGAAAGAGGCGCCCTTCTTGATGGGTGCCTCTTTCTTTTGTTCGGCGAATCGCTTTACTTATTGGCGAACTTTTTTCTTCCGACAGACAGCAGACCGGCGAGTCCAACACCGAGCAGGAGGAACGTGGACGGCTCGGGAGTGGGCGTCGGCGCGTCGACCACGCCGACATTGTCCCATAACACCGTATATTCCTGAGCGAAGGATGTTTTGGTGTTCAAGATGATCTCATCGATCGTCGTGGGAAGGAAAAGAGAGGAGCTGTATACCAGCGAATTGTTGATGTAGTAGTCGATGGCGCTGCCGGTGATGGCCATTCCCAGTGAATACCAAGCGTCTTCGTCCGTTAAATCCTGGCCGACCGCGACCCAATGATTCAGATCCCAGACATGAAATCCGTAGCTGTCGGTCAGATTGTGCCAACTGATGATCGGCCAGCCGGTCACACCGCCGACGCTCGAGGTTCCCCACAGTCCCGCGCGCATGTCATGCCAAGCGGCGTCGACAAACAGGTCGCCGATGATCATCTTGCCCGTGGCGGGCGTGCCGATGTCCGTCTTTTCTTTGGTCTGATAGAATTCCTGGCTGGGCACGGGAGGCGCGATACCGATGACGAGACGGCCGTCCGGAGTGGTCTCGAACTGGTCGGGAGCGGTACGGTCGGGGTACCATGACGAGAGTTCGGAGTCATCATCAAAGGTAAAAACGCTGGCGTTGGCCATGTTGGGAATCAACAGCAGGCAGATGGCAAGAGACAACAGAATTTTTTGCATAGGGGTCGCCTTTTGGTATAGAGTGACCAGGACCGGAAGACATTTGACAACATATTCACAAAGCAAGGCACATGCCAAATAAAACCCCTATGTATTTCAATAAACTGGTTGTTTAAAACTGAAAATATTGTCGGCAGACTTTACACAATCGCCCTGTTGCCGAAAGAAAACCTTACACTTCTTTATCCCTTGCGCGTGCAATACGAATCAAGACAAACAGGAACACGAACAAGGAGCGACAATTGCTCCAGCCCGCACAAGTTGCACGGCGATACGACGTATTTCTCGGTATGGATCAAAAAAGGGCAAAGCAAAGGCCCGCCAGCACAACGCTGGCGGGCCCGACTTTGCGCACTCTATCAGCTTGTTACAGCTTAGCCTTCGAAGGCCTTGATGAAGTTGGGGGCGACCTGCTTCTTGCGGCTCATGACGCCGTCAAGCCAGACGGGCTCGCCCTTGGTGGCGATGCCGAAGGCCTTCTCGACGACGGAAGGATCGTCGGAGGCGATGAGCATCTCGGAGCCTTCCTTCATGATGTCGGTCAGGAGCAGGAAGACGGAGTGGCGGCCGTCGGCCTTGACCTTCTCGATCTCGGCCTGCAGGGCGTCCTTGTGGGCGTCAAGCATGGACAGGTCAACCACTTCCAGCTGGCCGATGCCGACCTTGTTGCCGGACATGTCGAAGTCCTTGTAGTCGCGGAAGACCAGCTCGCTGGCGGGAGCGCCGTCAACGGCGGACTTGACCTTGAACATCTCCATGCCCAGGGCCATGACGTCGCTCACGCCGGCGATCTTGGCCAGGGCTTCGACGGCGGCCTTGTCGGCGTCGGTACAGGTGACGGACTTGAACATGACGGTGTCGCTCAGGATGGCGCACAGCAGGATACCGGCGATGTTGGCCGGGATCTCCACGTTGTAGAAGTCGTACATGGACTTCAACACGGTGGCGGAACAGCCCACGGGCCAGACCCACATTTCCAGCGGACCGGCGGTGGTGATGTCGCCCAGCTTGTGGTGGTCGACGACGGCAAGGAGCTCACCCTTGTCCAGGTTGTCGATGGTCTGGGAAATGTCGGTGTGGTCGACCAGGATGATCTGCTTGTCGGTGGCGTCGGTGACGATCTCGGGAGCGGCGAAGCCGAACTTCTCGAGCACAAAGGCGGTCTCCGGGGCGATCTCGCCCTGAGTCACGGCCTTGGCTTCCATACCACGTTTGCTGTACAGATCGGCGGCACCGAGCGCGGAAGCGACGGTGTCGGTATCGGGGTTCTTGTGTCCAACAACCAAAATAGCCATATCAAGTCCTCCTAATTAAATTATCCCGTATAAGGAAATTGAGCATTGAAAACAGAATGTGACAGATATCACAAAGCACATCGACTGCCAAGCTAAAAGCGCAGTCCGAACGAGAAAAGCGTGAAATGAATAGGGCCCGTCGCCGGAATGCCATAGATCCGCCACAAGCCCCGGATTGCAACGCTTCCGGCGGGGATGAACAGGTTTGCGCATCACCTGTTGAAGCCAGTCGAACGCAAGCCGGATGGTCCCGACAATGTGAAGATGATCCCAAGCCCCTGCTCCAGCGACGTTATCGCGTCCGGAGACGTCCCGGGAGGTCTGGAGCGGACTCCTTACAAGGTTGGCAGGAAGCGGTACAGGGCAAAGAGGATGACGCCCGCCGCCAGGATGGCGTAAGCCCGCTTCAGGCGAAGGGCCATGAGGCCGCCGACCGAAGCGGCCACCCAAAGGTGGGCCCAGGTCACGCCCAAGGGCGGAAACATGCTCGGATACGCGGAGAAGACAAGGTCGAATCCCTGCTTGAGGATGAGCACGGCCACCAGGAAGCTTGCCCAGCTCATGACCAGCCCCCTGGCCATGGAGCGCAGGATGAGCGTGCCGGGCAGGTGTTTGGAGTCCGGGTTGCGCGCCCAGTTGAGCAGCGCGTTGTAGCTCCCCTGCTCCCGTTCTCGCAGCCACCCCTCCACCTTGGTGCCGATCCAGGCCAACGGCATGCTGGCAAAGAGCACGAACATGATCCGTGACGGCTGATCCAGGCCGAACCAGGTGGTCAGGGCCAGGGCCGAAAAGGTGGCCGCCGTGAGCTGGGGCGGAATATACGTCCCGGCCGGGATGAGGTCGAGCCAGAAGAGTTCGAAGAAGATGGCGATGTACAGGCTGGTGGTGTACTCGCCGGTGGCCGCGCCCCAGAAGAAGCCGACCACCAGGGGGCGCTCAAGCAGGCCGATGCTTAGGGACGAGCGGAACTGGGAAAACAGGGCAAAAAAAAAGCGACCATGGCGAACCAGGCGAAGGTGTGCTGAACGACCATGGCCTAGAACCTCACCTGCACGGGATCGTTGGGTACGCACCGGAAGTCCAGTTCCACGCCCTTGCGGTTCAGGTGGCGCAGACAGGTCTCGTCCTCGTCGGACAGGGCCACGCTCGGGGAGACCTGGCGTTTGCCCGGGCTGTAGTGGACGTTGCCTATGTTCAGGACATGGAAATCGAACCCGGAATCAAAGGCGCGACGGGCATCGGCACAACTGGAAAAGAGGATGATGGAGTCATGGTCTCCGGGCGCTGAGAAGAGCCGGGACATGATCGCGGGCACCTCTTCCACGGTGACGAAGGAGCTCTTCACGGCCTGTGGGATGGCCAGGGACATGATTTCCTGTTGGAGGATGTCGTGGGCCAGCTCGTCGTTGGCCACCACGACGTTCTTGGCTCCGGTGTATGGCAGCCACGTCTCGATGATCTGGCCGTGAATCAAGCGGTTGTCGATACGAACGAGAGTCACGGCATCATACCTATTTCTTTGCTTTTTTGCGCAGCATCGCCCCGGCCACCTTGATCCCCTGCTGGCCCGCGTTCATGACCTTTTCGGCCAGCTCGGGCAGCTTCATGGACCGGGCCTGCAGGGCCGCCACGACCATGGGGAGGTTGACGCCGGTGATGACTTCGAGATTTTCCGACTTCATGAGGGACAGGGACATGGTCGTGGGAGAGCCGCCGAACAGGTCGGTCAAGGCCAGGACGCCCTTGCCCTGCTCCACGGAATGGATCGCCTTGCGCACGCCTTCCAGGGTCTCGTCAACGCCCTTGTTCACGTCGACGCCCACGGCCAGGCAGTTCTCCTGCGGCCCCATGACCGTTTCGGCGGCCTGAAGCAGGGTCTCGCCGAAGGTCCCGTGGGTGACCAGCACCACGCCGATCACGCCGTCCTTTTTGTCAGTCTTTGCAACCATGTCTAACCGAGTTCCATGTGTCGATGTTCGATCGAAACAGTATACCCTTTTTCCTTCAGGGTTGCCAGTACCGACTCGGCCACGGAAACCGACCGGTGGCGGCCGCCGGTGCAGCCCAGGGCCAGGGTGATCCGATAACGCCCTTCCTCGGCATAAAGCGGCAGGATGTAAAGCAGAAATTCATGGAACCGCTTAATGAACCCCTCGCCCGTGGGGTTGCCCAGGACGTAGTCGGCGACCGCCTTGTCCTGGCCGGACAGGGGGCGCAGGGACTTGTCGAAATAGGGGTTGGGCAGAAAGCGCAGGTCGAAGACCAGATCGGCCTCGGACGGCACGCCGTATTTGAAGCCGAAGGTGATGATGTGCACCCGCATGCCCTTGCTCACGTCCTTGAGGGACGACCACTTGGTCTGGATGACCCGGCGCAGGTCGTGGATGGAATAATCCGTGGTGTCCAGGACCAGAACGGCTCCGAGGCGCACCGGCTCCAGAAGCTTCTTTTCCATCTCCAGGGCCTGCTCGAGGCCCAGGTTGCGTGATTCCAGCGGATGCGGGCGGCGGGTGGTGGCGTAGCGGCGGACCAGCTCGGCCATCTTGGCCTCGAGAAACAGGACCTGAGGGGTGATGCCGAGTTGAGCGAACCCTTCCTGCGCCTTGCTCCAGCCGTCCACGAACTCGAACTGGCGCAGGTCCATGCCGAGCGCCAGACCGCGGTATTTGGTGTCGAACGAGAGGATGAGGTCGGCCAGCTTGGCCGACATCTCGGACGGGAGCCCGTCGATGCAGAAGAACCCCAGGTCCTCGAAGACCTTGAGCGCGGTGCTCTTGCCCGAGCCGGAGAGTCCGGTGACGATCACCACCGGGAAGGGGTTGGTCGAGGTCACAACGGATTCCGTCCCTTCGGTTACACGCTTTTGAGCAGGGCCCAGAGGCCCTCAAGGTCATCGGCCGACAGGAACGCCTTGCGGAATTCCTCGTCCTTGAGCAGGCGGGAGATCTGGGCCAGGACGCGCAGATGCATGCCCGCCACCTGTTCCGGGGCGAGCACCAGGAAAAAGATGGTGCACGGGGCGTGGTCCAGCGCTTCGAATTCCACGCCCTTGCGGCTGCGGCCCACGACCACGATGACCTTTTCCAGGTCCTCAAGCTTGCCGTGAGGGATGGCGATGCCGTCTCCGATGCCGGTGGAACCGAGCCGTTCACGATCGAGAAGGACACGGACCGCATGGTCCGTGTCCATCTCTGGATATTGTACGCCCAGGGGGGCGACGAGTTCATTCAATACGTCCGACTTGGTTGCGGACTCGAGTTCGGGAAGGATCAGCTCCTTCGCCAGGTAATCACTGAGTTTCATGCTTAGTTTCCGGGGTCGATGAGGCCGTAATCGCCGTTCTTTCTCTTGTATATCACGTTGACGCCGTCGGTCTCCGCATTGAGGAAGACCAGGAATTCGTTGTCACGGGCATCCAGCTGCATGGCGGCCTCGTCCACGGACATGGGCTTGGGCTCGTATGCGTCGGTGCCGACGATGGTGGGCGCTGAACCGGGAGCGATGTCCTCGTAGGACAGGTAGTTCATCTGCACCATCTTATTGGGACGCGCCTGCCTGGGGCGATTCTTCATCTTTTCGCGCATCTTGCGCAGCTGGGCCTCCAGCTTGTCCAGGACCATGTCGATGGTGGAGTACATGTCCTCCGAATCTTCATAGGCCGAGATATGTATGCGATCCGAGTTCAGGATCACGTCCGCCTTGTGGCGGAACTTGTCGACCAGCAGGTTGACCTGGAGATCGGCCTCCGCATCGGAAACGTATCTTGCTACCTTTTCAAAACGCTTTTCCGCATAACCCTTGAGGTGATCGGAAGGCTCGAAGTTCTTGAAAGTGAAGCTGATGTTCATACGCTGCCTCCTGGTTGAGAGTGCTTCAAGCAGCCCCTAGAAGTACTGCTTTCGTTTCGAAGACGAAGCTATGCCCATGGCCGAGCGGTATTTGGCGACCGTGCGCCGGGCGATGTTCACTTCCAGCTTTTCCTGGAGGATCTCGCCTATCCTCTCGTCGCTGAGCGGTTTCTTCGTGTCTTCATCTGCGATCATTTGCTTAATGAGCGCCTTGACGCTCTCCGAACCCACCTGGGACCCGTCGTTCAGGTCCAGGGCCGAGTTGAAGAAGAACTTCAGCTCGAAGATGCCGTGAGGGGTCGAGACATATTTGTTGGTCGTGATCCGGCTCACGGTGGATTCGTGCATCTCGATGTCTTCCGCCACCTCCTTGAGGATGAGGGGTTTGAGCTTTGTCACGCCCTCCTCGAAGAATGCCCGTTGGAAGCCGACAATGCTCTCAACTACTTTATACAAGGTTCGCTGCCGCTGGTACAGACTTTTCATCAACCATGCGGCGGAACGCATCTTTTCCTGGAAATATTCCTTCTCCTTGTCGGCCGCGCCCTTCATGGAATCCATGTAGAAGGTGTTCATCTGGAGCCTCGGCATACCGTCCTCGTTGAGGATGATGACGAAGTCCTCGCCGTACTTGTAGACGAACACGTCCGGGCTGACGTAGTGCGGCTCGGTGCTGGAGAAGTTGGCACCCGGCATGGGATCGAGCGTCTGCATCAGATCCAGGTACGACTTGAGCTCGTCCATGGTGATCTTGAACTTGCGCGCCAGAGGCTTGTAACGATTCTTCTCCAGGTCCTCCAGGTGGTCGCTGACCAGGGAGACCAGGATCGGGTCGTCATATCCGAGGACCTCCATCTGGACCAGCAGGCACTCCTGCGGGGTCCGGGCGCCCACGCCGACCGGGTCCAGGTGCTGGATGCGGCGCAGAACGGACTCGATCTCCTCCTCCGAGGCCTGGACCATGGCGGTCAACTCCTCCATGGTGGCCTGCAGGTAGCCGTTGGCGTCGATATTGCCGAGGATGACGTCGCCGATGGCCAGCTCGTGCTCGGAGAAGTTGGACAGGCGCATCTGCCAGTTCAGGTGCCCTTCCAGAGAGGGCTTCGAGGCCAGGCGGGCCTCGAAGGACATGCCCTCCTCGGGCATCTCCATGTCGCGAGACAGGGCCTGCTTGGAGGTGGAGGAAAATTCGCCCAGGTAGTTTTCCCAGTCCGCGTTGCGGACCAGTTCCTCCTCGGCCTGGGATTCGGTCAGGACCTCGGTCTTGTCCGGGACCTCGGTGTCGGTCTCGGTTTCGTCCAGGAAGGGATTCTCCAACAATTCCTGCTGCACGGTCTCCAGCAGTTCAAGCCGCGACAGTTGCAGCAGCTTGATGGCCTGCTGCAACTGGGGCGTCATGACCAGTTGCTGTGAGAGCTTGAGCTGTTGCCGAAGTTCCAATCCCATGATGCGCTACCCGCTTGAGGTTGTGTTTATCGATTGCCGGATAAAGAAATTTTTTTTAACCGCCAGACATTTTTTCCGGTTCAACCATGCCACAGTGAACTAAAGGATGCAACACAATTGTGTTAACATCCTGTTTACATTAATATTTCCGCCTGCATATTATGATATGAAAAAAGTGTACCAACCTTTAGCAACGGTGTAAATCGGGAAAGAGGAAAAAAAGACGAAAACGGCGGGCTAAAGCCGGAAATCCTCGCCCAGATATATCTGCCGGGCGCGGCTGGACTTGACGATCTCGGATGGGGCTCCCTCCAGGATGACCGTGCCCTCGTAGACCAGGTAGGCCCGGTCGCAGATATTCAGGGTTTCCCGGACGTTGTGATCCGAGATGAGGATACCGATATCCATGGACTTGAGCACGGAGATAATCTCCTGGATGTCGATGACCGCGATGGGATCGATACCGGCAAACGGCTCGTCCAGGAGGATGAACTGCGGATCGAGGATGAGCGCCCGGGCTATTTCGAGCCTGCGCCGCTCGCCGCCGGACAGGAACATGGACGCCTGGTCCGCCAGCTTGGTGATGGTGAACATCTCCATGAGTTCGTCGGCCCGGGCCCGCTGTTGCCGCGAGGTCATGGAGGTCTGCTCCAGGATGATCTCCAGGTTCTGGCGCACGGTCAGTTTCTTGAAGATGGAGCTTTCCTGGGGCAGATAGCTCACCCCCAGGCGGGCGCGCTCGTGCAGGGGCTTGTCCGTGAGCACGTGGCCACCCAGGGAGACCTCCCCGGTGTTGGGCTGGACGATGCCCACGAGCATGTAGAACGTGGTCGTCTTGCCCGCGCCGTTGGGGCCGAGCAGACCGACCACCTCGCGCGCGTCGAGCTTGATGTTGATGCCGTGCACGACCTCTTTCTGACCGTACCGCTTGGACAGGTTGGTTGCGCGCAGACCCTCGGCCATTTATTGCACCTTCAGGTTGCCGGGAGTCATGAAGACGGCCTTGACGCGCTGCTTGCCGCCGATGACCTCGGACCGGTCGTCCTTGATGTGAAAGTTGATGACCTCGCCGGTCAACGAGTTGGGGCCGTCCTGGAGCTTGGGATCCCGCTCCATCTTGAGCAGTTGCGGGCCCACCAGGTAGGTAAGCAGGCCGCAGGTCCCCTCGGTGGTCCCCTTCTTGGCACGCACGTTGCCGTCGGCCACGATGCGGTCCACGCTGTCGGCGGAGAATTTCTTGTCGGTGCTGGACGCGAGATAGGCCGAGAGCTTGTCGGCCCATAGGGTCAACTCGCCGTGGGTGGCGACCACGTGGCCCACAAAGGAAATGACCTTGCCGGTCTCGTCGTAGGTCATGCGGTCGGAGGTGATCTTCACCGGCAGGCGGCTCGGGTCCACGCCCACCGGGATGGGCGCGGGCGGCGTCGCGGCCACCGGGGCCTTGAGCTCGCCCTCGCCGGAATCCTTTGCCGGAGCAGGCGTCGGCGCGGGCTCTGATGCGGTGGCGGAAACGGACGCGGCCATCTCGGCCTCGATCACCTTGAGGTACTTGGCGTTGGCGTAGCCCACGGCCTTGGCCGGGTCGCGGTCCTTTTCGCCCAGCTCGAACACGGCCAGCCAGCCGTTTTGGGGAAAGTCGGTCCTTACCCGCTGCCCCTTGGCCAGGGTGACCACGTGCTCCGCTCCGGGCCGGGGCGCCTTGCGGACGTTGAGGTTGACCGTGGCCTCGCGCACCTCGCCCCAGTCCTGGGCCATGGCCCGGGCCGGAACCAGCAGCAGGGCCAGCATCAGCAGAATTCCCGTATGGCGAACCGTTTTCAGCAACGTCTTATTCCTTGTTTTCATTCAAAGGACTCCTTCCCAGCCCTTCGGGGGCCAGCAGCGCTTCCACGCCGCCGGCGGCCACCATCTGTCTCGTGACCAGGTCGATCTCCAGGGCCTTGGCCTGGACGGTCATGTCCGGGCGGCGCACGGTCACGCCGCCCTTGAGATACACCTTACCTATTGCGCCCACATAATCAAGGTGCTGGGCGTCCAAGGCCATGTCGCCGAACCGGCCGCTGACCCCGTCGTACAGGGTCAGGTTGTCATTGGCCTGGTCCACCTCGCCACGATCGGCCTGGACGTAGACTTCCTGGCGGTCGTCGCCGAAGTAGGCGGTCAGCTGGGGAAAATCCACGGCGATAATGCCGAGTTCCTGGTTGTACTTGGCGCTCTTGGCCAACAGCTTCCAGGTCATGCTGCCCTCCTTGCCCTGGACCAGTTCGATGTCCTCGGCCGAGACGTCGGCGTCGGCGAACATGTCCTTGCGGGAGACGGGCGCCTGCCCGACAGTGTCCGGGGTTTCCAGAATGGGGTCGGAAAAAAAGAGCTCGTTGACGCCCAGGCCGAGAAGCAGCCCCAGGGCGAAGATGACGAACAGGACCAGAGCAGGACGCCCTCTCATCTAGTCCACCCAGCGCTGCAGGGCCTGTTCCTTGAGCCCCCGGGCCTCGAGAATGAACGAAATGGCCTCGCGGACCGCGCCCTGCCCGCCCTTGCGGGAGGACATCCAGTCCGCGGCCTCGATCACCTCGGGCACCGCGTTGGGCACGCACAGGGCCAGGCCGGCCCGGGCCATCACGGCCAGGTCGATCCAGTCGTCGCCCATGTAGGCGGCCTCTTCCGGGGCGACGCCGACCTCCTCACACATCTGCTCGAAGAGCGGCAATTTGCGATGATGGCCCGCATAGTAGTGTTTGATGCCCAGTTCGGTGATGCGTCTCTCCACCGGCTTCTGGTCCAGGCCGGTGATGATCCCGACTTCCAGACCCACGGCCTGGGCCAGCTTGATGCCGAGGCCGTCCTGGACGCTGAACCGCTTCATCAGGATGCCCTCGTCGCCATAGTACAGGCCGCCGTCGGTGAGCACGCCGTCCACGTCGAGCACCAGCAGCTTGATGTTCCGCGCCAGGGCGGTCGCGTCAGCCACGATTGATCTCCCACAGGGCCAGCAGCCTCTTCAGCAGGGTTTCGACCTCGGCCAGGGGCAGGGAGTTGGGGCCGTCGCACAGCGCCTTGTCCGGGTCGGGATGGACTTCCATGAACACACCGTCCGCGCCCGCGGCCACGGCGGCCGAGGCCAGGACCGGCACGTATTCGCGCTGCCCGCCCGAAGCGCCGCCCAGCCCGCCGGGCAGCTGCACCGAGTGGGTGGCGTCCATGATCACCGGGACGCCGAAGGCCCGCATCTGCGGGATGGAGCGCATGTCCACCACCAGGTTGTTGTAGCCGTAGGTGGAGCCGCGCTCGGTCAGCCAGACCTGGTCGTTGCCCGCCGCGCGGAGCTTGTCGACCACGTTTTTCATGTCCCAGGGAGCCAGGAACTGCCCTTTCTTGACATTGACCACCCTGCCCGTTTCGGCGGCGGCCACCAGCAGGTCGGTCTGGCGGCAGAGGAAGGCCGGAATCTGCAGGACGTCGGCCACCTCGGCCACGGGCGCGGCCTGTTCCGGGTGGTGGATGTCCGTGACCACGGGCAGTCCCGTGGTCCGCTTCACCTCTGCCAGGATCGCGAGCCCCTCTTCCATGCCCGGCCCCCGAAAACTGGTCAGCGAGGTCCGGTTGGCCTTGTCGAACGAACTCTTGTAGACGAGGGGGATGTCCAGCTTGGCGGCCAGGCCGGCGAGCACGTCGGCGGTCCGAAGGGCAATCTCCCTGGTCTCAATGGCGCAGGGTCCGGCCAGAATGAACGGGCCGGACCGGCTGGCGGTATACAGGTCTGCCATAGGCTACTTCTTGGCCTTCTCGTCTTTGGATGCCCGGATGAATTCCCGGAACAGCGGATGCGGCTTCATGGGATTGGACTTGAATTCCGGGTGGAACTGGCAACCCAGGAACCAGGGGTGGCCGGGCAGTTCCACGATTTCCACCAGGGACTCGTCCGGGGCCGTGCCGGACAGGACCATGCCGTTCTGCTCGAACTGCTCGATGTATTTGTTGTTGTACTCGAAGCGATGGCGGTGCCGCTCGTCGATGTTCGCGGCCTTGTACGCCTCGAACGCCTTGGTGTCCTTCTTGAGCTTGCACGGGTAGGAACCCAGGCGCATGGTGCCGCCCTTCTCGGACTCCTCGCAGCGGGTCTCGGTCTTCTTGGTCCGGAAATCGAACCATTCCTTCATCAGGTAGATGATGTTGTGCGGGGTGGTCTTGTCGAATTCCTCGGAGTTGGCCCCTTCCAGGCCGATGACGTTACGGGCGAACTCGATGCAGGCGCACTGCATGCCCAGACAGATGCCGAAGAAGGGAACCTTGTTCTCGCGGGCGTACTTGATGGACAGGATCTTGCCCTCGATGCCGCGCGAGCCGAAGCCGCCGGGCACCAGGATGCCGTCCAGTCCCTTGAGCTTCTTCTCCACGTTGGCCGGGGTGACCTTCTCGGAGTTGACGTATTCCAACTCCACCTTGACCTCGTTGGCCACGCCGCCGTGGATCAGCGCCTCGTGCAGGCTCTTGTAGGCCTCGGTCAGGTCCACGTACTTGCCGACGATGCCGATCTTGACCGACCCCTTGGGGTTGTCCAGGTTGTAGACGAGGTTTTCCCAGGGTGCGAGCTCCGCGTTCTTGGCGGGCAGCTTCAGGAGGATGGCGATCTTCTGGTCCACGCCCTCGTTGTAGAATTCGAGCGGGACCTTGTAGATGTTGTCCACGTCCACGCCGGTGAACACGGCGTCCTGGTCCACGTCGCAGAACAGGGCGATCTTCTTCTTGAGATCCTCGGGCAGGCGTACTTCGGAGCGGGCGATGATGATGTCGGGCTGGATGCCCACGGAGCGCAGCTCCTTGACCGAGTGCTGGGTGGGCTTGGTCTTCAGCTCGCCGGCGGCCTTGATGTACGGGACCAGGGTCAGGTGAATGAACAGGACGTTCTCCTTGCCCAGGTCGTTCTTGAGCTGGCGGATGGCCTCCAGGAACGGCTGGCCCTCGATATCGCCCACGGTGCCGCCGATCTCGATCAGGGCCACATCCTCGCCGTTGGGCAGGTTGATGACCGCCTCCTTGATGGCGTCGGTGATGTGCGGAATGACCTGCACGGTGCCGCCCAGGTAGTCGCCGCGGCGTTCCTTCTGGATGACGGAGTTGTAGATGGAGCCGGAGGTGTAGTTGTTCTGCTGGCTCAGGGCCGCGCCCAGGTAGCGTTCGTAGTGGCCGAGGTCGAGGTCGGTCTCGGCGCCGTCGTCCGTGACGTAGACCTCACCGTGCTGGAACGGGTTCATGGTGCCGGGGTCGACGTTGATGTAGGGATCGAGCTTCTGAATGGTGGCTTTGAGGCCGCGGGCCTGGAGGAGTGCGCCGATGGATGCCGCGGCCAGCCCCTTGCCCAGGGAGGAAAGAACACCACCGGTAATAAATATGAACTTGGTTTTCATACGTCAGGAAGCCCCTTGATTATGCTTGAATTATAAGGATATATCATAACCAGTCTCATCCGCCGGTTATGTTGACTGTCGTGCGTCGGACACGTATGTTCCAGCCCAGCACGTCGCTGCTTCGCAAATTTTGCAGGGTAATGCGACAAAGTCAATATGAAGAGGAGATTTTCATGGCCCGCGTCAACGCACTCGTCATCACCGGATACGGCACCAACTGCGAAAAGGAGTCCGCCTACGCCCTGCAGGAGGCCGGGGCGGACAATGCCGATATCGTTTATTTTTCCGATCTCGCAGCGGGCCATGTCCGCATGGACGACTACAACTACCTGCTCTGCCCCGGCGGATTTCTCGACGGCGACGACCTGGGCGCGGCCCAGGCGGCCGCCCTGCGCTGGCGGTGGTCCAACGACGCGGACGGCAAGCCCGTCCTGGATCAGCTGAAAGGCTTTTTCAACAAGGGCGGCATCATCCTCGGCATCTGCAACGGCTTCCAGCTGTTGTGCAAGCTCGGCCTGCTCCCGGGCATCGGCGGGCGCTACTTCGAGCGCCAGGTTTCCCTGTCCTACAACGACTCCGGCCGGTTCGAGGACCGCTGGGTGCGGCTCAAGACCAACCCGGCCTCGCCCTGCGTGTTCACCAAGGGCATCGACTACCTGGACGTGCCCATCCGCCACGGCGAGGGCAAGATCATCCCCATGGACGACGCCACCTTCCAGGCCCTGCGGGACGAAAATCTCATCGCGGTCCAGTACGTCCACCCCGAGACACGCGAGGTGACCCTGGAATACCCGTACAATCCCAACGGGTCCCCGCTGGGCATCGCCGGGCTGACCGACCCCACCGGCCGCATCCTGGGCCTCATGCCCCACCCCGAGGCGTACAACCACAAGACCAACCATCCGTCCTGGACGCGCGGCACCGATCCGGACATCCCGCTGGGCCTGACCATGCTCGAAGCCGGGGTGCGCTACCTCAAGGAGCGGTAGCCCCGGACATGGCCGCCCCCTCCGCGCCCCAACCGCCCGCCGGGACCACCTGGCGCGATCTCATGGACGTGGCCTTCGGCGAGGCGTGCAAGGCCGCCCAGGCGGGCGAGGCCCCCATCGGCGCGGCCCTGTTCACGCCCACCGGCACCCTGCTCGCCTCGGCCCACAACCGGCCCATCGCCTCGCACGACCCCACGGGGCACGCCGAGATTCTCTGCCTGCGCGAGGCGGCCCGCGTCATGGGCAACTACCGGCTGCCGGACACGATCATGGCCGTGACCCTGGAGCCGTGCCTGATGTGCACGGGCGCGCTCATCCACGCCCGGGTGGCCGGGGTGGTCTTCGCGGCCAGGGACGAACGCGCCGGGGCCCTGGTCTCCAACCTGGAGGGCTGCTCCCTGCCGTTTACCAACCACCGGCTGTGGACCGTGGAGGGCGTCATGGGCACCGAGTGCTCCTCCCTGCTCAAACGGTTCTTCCTGGAAAGGAGAAAATAGGCCGCCCCTCTTTACAACGGGACAATCCGCCTTATTTTTCATATTCAGACCCATTCATCCATTCAGGAGAGACATATGATCATCGCACTGCCCACCCGCGAAGGCCTTATCGACGACCATTTCGGCCACTGCGACCACTACACCCTGGTGACCGTGGAGGATAACCGCATCGTTTTCAGCGAACGCATGGATTCCCCCCAGGGATGCGGCTGCAAGTCCGACATCGCCCCGGTCCTGGCCGGCCGCGGCGTCAAGGTCATGCTCGCCGGCAACATGGGCGAGGGCGCGCTGAACATCCTCAGGAAGGCGGGCATCGAAGTGGTCCGGGGCTGCTCCGGCCCCATCGAGGACGTCCTCGCCAAATGGCTGTCCGGCGAGCTTGAGGACAACCGGATCACCTGCGACCACCACGACTGCGACCACCACGACGAGCCGGTCCTGACCGAACTCAAGCCGCTCTAGGCCGCCCCGGCGAACACATCTGCAACGCAAAAGCCCCCGATCCCGTTCGGGGGCTTTTGTCTGCGCTCCATGTCCATCCGGCCCATTCCAAGCCGGACCGCCCCCTCCATCCGCGATCAACTCCAAAAGATGCTTGCCACTTGCCGCGAGTCTGTTTATATACCCACTTCACATTGGCGCTAGCCACCCAAGGAGAGGTAGCGAAGTCCGGCCGTAACGCGCTCGACTCGAAATCGAGTTGGCGGTGAGTAACCGTCACGTGGGTTCGAATCCCACCCTCTCCGCCAGGACTATGAAAAGCCCTTGAGCCCTAGGCTCAAGGGCTTTTTTGTGCATTGAGACTTTTACACGCTGATATTTCTGATATATATGAAGGGTAAATAACCCATAGGAAGAATTATGGGATTAGACAAAAATACGAATGCTGTTATCAGCGAGCCATTTGTCGAGCTAACCATCCAAGCGATGAAAGCTCGACGCAGCCTGCTTCTTTGTAGCCTGATCGTTTGCGCCAGAATATCTGGCATATCCATCGAAGGGCCAATAACCGTCATGCAAACAACCCTAACAGGGATTACCCCAGAAAAATTGGATTGGTTGCTCCTCGGCGGTATCCTTTATTTTTTTATCATGTTGATAGTGCATGGCTTTGAGTCGTTTCAGAAGTGGAAACTAAGATTGACAGGACCAACTCAGCAAGAATTCATTGAATCACTGGGGGATATTCTGGCTATCCCTAATGACCCACAGTATGGAGTTGCTTATAAGATCTTTAGACGACTCATAAATGATCTAGAGGAGCAAACAGCTCAGCCTGTTGAAGGGGCATATCCTCCAACAAAGCTTAAGACACTTCACCAAACCTTTGCCACATACAGTGACAAGTTGGAACTGCTCGAAAAAAAGTTTTGGCGACACCAACTTACATTGGTACTTCGCTTCGCAATTTTGGACTACTTTGGGCCACTCCTTTTTGCCTTGGCTACAGGAGGATATTTCCTCGTCCAAATAATACGAAGTTCAAGCTAGGTGAAGTCATTCCAGATTATAGCTCTTTTCCTTCACAATCTCCTTTAAAAGCATTCGGGCTAAAAACTCAGGAGGCATACTTCCCGTTTGGGTTGTTTTTTCTGCCCATCCATATCGAACGATGATGCAACCTTTCTCGGAAAACCACTTCCCCGCGTGGGTGTTACCATCAATATCGATTGAAACATCGAAACTGCGAGGTGGTTTTTTCCTTGACATATAGAAATTCATTTTTTTTAGATTGTAATAGACGTAAGCCCTCATCACAATCGCAATGTCCACCGACCCCCAAGGATGGAGAAACAAACATACTTCATACTCAATTCCTTTGCCAAACAAACACTAAGCTTCAGTATCGACCATAAATTCGTTGCGTTACACAATGCTTGAAAACAATAAAAATAGCTCCCCTATTTCCTCCCTCCTTTCCAGAAATCCAAGAGAGAACCAGCATAACATCTAGCCTCTTTTTTCTTCCATTGCAGGCAGTTCGCCCCGATTCTTTAACTCCGAACGCCCGACTGTCATTCCGAAAGAAGAATTTGCCCGGTTGAACTATAGTGTTATTCTGGTATAAGCTGTTTCGCTATAGGAAAAAATAAGGCAAAACAATACAGAGGTAGGTCGGATGGGCAAGGACTCCGGGACCGGGTACGTTATTTCCCGCCTGCGCAGGTTTGACGACAAGGCTGTTTACGTCGCCGCCTCGTCGCGGTCCAAGCCCGAACTTCCGGCCGAGACTAAAGAGAAGTGGCAACGGCTGGTCAATCACGTGGCCGTGGCCCTGCGCCAGCCGCACGCGCTCATCACCAGGCTGGATCAGGACACGCTGTACGTCTTCCTGCACAACGAGACCGAGGACGCGACCTTCATCAAGTATGATCGCTTTCCCCTGGGGCTCGGCGTGTATTGCGAAACCACCCTGAGCGGCGACACGGTGAATTTCGTGCCCGATTCGCTCAGCGACGAGGCCTGGAAGGACAATCCCAGCGTGGAGTTTTCGCTGATTTCCTACATCGGCGTGCCCATCCGCTGGCCCGACGGCGAACTGTTCGGCACCCTGTGCGCCCTGGGCGACAAGCCCATGCCCGAGGACCGGGCCCTGCTCGAGGACATCGCCCTCTTCAAGTCCATCGCCGAAACCGACCTGCAGCTGCAACTGGAAAAACAAGAGACGACCAGCCACAAACGGCAGTTCGACACGGCCATCAGCGAAGTGCACCACCGCGTGAAAAACCACCTGAACATCCTGTGCAGCCTGATCCAACTGGACATGGCCTGCGATCTTTCCAAAGAGGAATTCGTGGCCTATCAAAAAAAATTGACCAGTCAGATAAAGGGCGTGGCTGAACTGCACACCCTGTTGGCCTACGAAGGCCACGAGACGGTGGAGCTCTCGGCCTACATCCGCAGGATGATGGAAAACTGGATCAAGGCCGCCCCGAACCGCCAGGTCAGGCTCGATGCCTCGCTGGAGAAACTGGAAATCTCCGGCCGCCGGGTCGTGTATTTCGGCATGCTCCTGAACGAACTCGTGACCAACTCCTTCACCCACGCCTTTGGCCCGGACCACCCGGACCCGACCATCACCCTGGCGCTCGAGGACCTGGGAGAAACCTTCCGCTTCACCTACAGGGACAACGGACCGGGATTTCGGGCGTCCCTGGACTCCTGCCCCGCGCAGTCCCTCGGTATAACCATGCTCTTCGAGATAACCGTGGACCTGGGCGGCAGGGTGACACAGGAAGAAGGCCCGGGCGCCTCGTTCGTCTTTGTCCTGCCCAAGCTCTTGTAACGGACGTCCTGCCCGTCCGGACAACCGACCCAAAAGCGGGGTCCCATCCGGCTTCGGCGCTGTTTGCCGACACCGGCCATTCCACGGCCCATCGGGCAATCCTCCCCTTCAACACGCCAGGCATCGCACGGATTGCCCTCCGACATCTTGGTTGAGTTTTATGCATGTTATATCCATATTCCGCTCAACTCGTTGTTGGAACCCGCCAGCTCCAACAAGATGCCAACGCCCAACATTCGTACAATCAGGCAACAATCAGGCAGGATCAATCTACCTATTTTCGTCCAGACCCGTATACCTCCCATCAGGGCGAGCGCAGTCACGAAATGCAAAGATGCCGGCAATGCGTTGACAGGACCGCATGAAGCCGGGTACCGCCGGTTGCCCGATTGTACTCCGGCAGCCCCGGGACGGGACTCCCGGCGACCGGGCAATGAACCGCTCGTCCGGTAAGGAACGGATATTAGGAACAATGAACAACAGCAAAATCACGAACAACGACGCCAAAGTCGTCACCGGCGCGCTTTTCATGTCCATTCTCGGGGCATTGATGGCGTTCACGTCACTTTCGACGGACATCTATCTTCCGGCCCTGCCCGCCATGGCCAGGGAGCTGAACGGGGACGCCGAACTGACCATCACCGGTTTTCTGATCGGCTTCGCCTTTGCCCAGCTCATTTGGGGGCCGATCAGCGACAGCATCGGGCGCAAGGTGCCGCTCTTCATCGGCATGCTGATCTTTGCCGCCGGGGCCGCCGGATGCGCCCTGTCGCAGTCCATCGGGCAAATCGTGCTCTGGCGCGTGGTCCAGGCGTTCGGCGCATGCACCGGCCCCATGCTGGCCCGGGCGATGATCCGGGACCTGTTTTCACGCACCCAGGCCGCACAGAAGCTCTCGACCCTGATGATCATCATGGCCATAGCGCCCATCGTCGGCCCGCTGCTCGGCGGCCAGATCATCAAGGTGAGCAGTTGGCACAGCATATTCTGGCTGCTCACGGGAATCGGCGCGGTGATGTTCGTTTCCCTCTTCCGGCTGCCCGAAACGCTGCCCGGCGAGAAAAGGGTTCCCGCCTCCCTCAAAAGGGCTTTTATCAATTACTATCACTTGTTGCGACATAAAGTGTTCATGCGCTTCACCCTCTGCGTCACCTTCTACTATGTCGCGGTATACGCCTTTGTCGCCGGTTCCCCGAGGATCTACATCTCCTATTTCGGAGTGGATCCCCAGCACTACGGCTGGCTGTTCGCGCTGAACATCGTCGGAGTCATGACCCTCAGTTTTTTCAACCGGTATCTGGTCCTGCGTTTTCCCCTGCGCAGACTGCTGCAGATAGCGTCCGCCATAGCCCTGCTGGCCATGGCCGCGATGACGGTCTTTGTCAGGGCGGAACTCTACGGTTTGCCCGGCATCGTGGCCATGGTTTTTCTCTTCTTCTCCATGAACGGGATCGTCGCGGCCACGTCCACGGCGGCCGCTCTGGATGAAGTGCCCCACATCGCTGGCTCCGCCTCCGCCCTGATCGGTTCGCTGCAGTACGGCAGCGGTATCATCTCCTCGCTGCTGATCGCCGTGTTCGGCAAGGGCACGCCGTGGACCATGACCGTGATCATGCTGCTGTTTTCGGCGGCGGCCTTTCTGTCCGTCGTGGGAAAAGGGCGGAAATACGCATAGCGGCCAGTTGGCCGGGCGACTGCGTAATATTCTCTACACTCGTTAGATGCCGTGTCCGCAACGGCAGACAAAAAAGCCCCGAGTCATTGACCCGGGGCTTTGTCATGTTTCCGATGGAGGGAAACGGCAAAGGCGTGGCGCATTAGGACTGCTGCTTCGCCTTGTAGGCCTGCAGGGCGTGACAGAACTGGTCCATGCAGGAGGTGGACTTGGAGCCGCAGGTAATGCCGCTGAAACGGTCCAGGACGAAATCGACGTTCATGCCTTCGATCATGGCGGCGATGGCCTTGAGGTTGCCTTCGCAGCCGCCGCAGAAGTTGACGTAATCGATGCTGCCGTTGTCCACGACAAAATCGATTTCCTTGGTGCAGACTCCGACGCCCTCTTCGGGGACGAAGTGCTCGACCTTGGTGCGGCCGCGCGGTGCGGAGACCATGGGGGCCACCTGATGATATGCGTTATCCATTGTATTCAACCCATTTCCTTTAAGATTCAGCCGGATCAACCGGTTGTGAAACAACTCGCCTTTTCCCGCGGCATGGCGCACGAGCTTCGCGCTCTTCGGCACCGCCCGAAACACGGGCTCCGGCGAGCGTCACCCGTCTTCCCTGCGGGCAAAGACGATTCCTCAAGGCGATTACGGGAACACGCTGCAAATCGACGCAAACGATTTTGCCAAGCGGTCCGACACCGGGGGCCCGGCGTATTCCGGGCCCGCCGCGTTCCCGCGGTGGAGAGGGGAGGTTTCGAACCTCCAGTAAAATACCCCCCAGCAGGGCCATTCCCGCTTGCGCCATTTTTCTCAATAGGCGCATGATGCTCGCGCAGACGGGATGGCCACATGCCTTGAACTCTCTCTACCAAACGGCGCGGGGAGGGGGATTTCCCCGTTCACCGAGGAGTGACCTACAAAAACTCAAACCCCATGTCAAACGCCAATTGTGAAATATGGAACATTTATTCCTCCCAGTTAGGCAGGAAAATGTCGGGAGGCCGACATTTTGCCCTCTTATAACAAAATAATATTTTTATAAATCAAAGTGTTAGTTGTATTTTAACCAAAATAAAAAATTATGTGAAATTTGACGATAATTAGCCTAACCGCGCCCGTCACTCCGCCCTTTCCAACAAAAAAACCGGCCGAACTTGGCGTTCGGCCGGCACGCGATATCGATATGCGCATATAGACGGCGACAGTCGGCGCTTCCGGGGTCACTCCCCGTTATCCGGCCGGAAGTTGAGCAGCCTGCCGTAGCCTTCCTCACGCATGAAGGATTCAATGGCTTTCTTGATGGCGTCGGGCGTCTTCTGGTCCGTCATGGCGATATAGGCCTGGAACGCCCGCCACACGGCGGTGTCCATGCCACGGACGCTGATGATCTGAGTATCCTTGTCGTTCATGATTCCCCCTATTTCTCGGGCGGCCAATCCATGCCGCGTTCCTGTCCGTAGCGTTGATTCATGTGACCGATGACCTCTACCGGGATCCGGGCCAAGACATCGTCCGTGTCCTCGACCAAATCTTGCCGATCGATCCCGGCCAGCCGCTCCCGCTGGTCGAGAAGATGGCTATACAGAATGTAGAGCCATTCACTCATCCGGCAGGCCGGCTCTTCCGGCTCCTCCCCAACGCTCTTGGGGAATTCTATGACTTTTCCCATTTATTCGCCTCCAATGAGGATTTTTGCCCCCCTTGAAAGCCGCCCTACCGCCGAGAAAGCGGTCCAGGAGGTCGGAGGGAAAAGTTCTCCACATGAGAACATATTGGACTCATATATGTTTTTATATCCTCCTCGTCCACTGGTCAAGTTCTTTGACCGTCGAAGAAAAGGCACCTGTCTTGCCGACGGAGCGTTGCTCTTGGGCCGGGTGGCTATCCAGGAGTCGATCGCTCAGGCCGCTCGCTGTTCATTTGGTTAACGTAGGAAAACCGCTATCGCCGATAGGCGGCAAGCGGAGTCCGAACCACAGAGAGGAACGGGTTATGGTCTCAGAGGGCGACGCATGAGAACCGCGACAGACGGAGATACCGCGTTGAATTAATGCTTGTCCCATGGAGACATAGGCCTTAGGTTTTATAAGTCGGAACAGCCCCGGGCACACAGCCCGACCGGAATAGCCTCAGCCAAAGGAGTCTCCCAGCATGGACTGGTTCATGGAACAGAACGCCGTCTACCAGGCCTTTCTGGCCACCCTGTTCACCTGGGGCGTGACCGCCCTGGGCGCGGCCCTGGTCTTCACGGCCAGGGACATTTCCAAAAGAACGCTCGACGTCATGCTCGGCTTCGCCGGAGGGGTGATGATCGCCGCCAGCTACTGGTCGCTGCTGGCCCCGGCCATAGAGATGTCCGGCTACCTGGGCGACTTGGCCTTTGTCCCGGCGGCCGTGGGCTTCGTGCTCGGCGCTGCCTTCCTGCGGCTGGTGGACATGGTCCTGCCCCACCTGCACCTGAACGCGCCCCTGTCCGAAGCCGAGGGCATCAAAACCAGTTGGCGACGCAGCACCCTGCTGGTCACGGCCATCACCCTGCACAACATTCCGGAAGGGCTGGCCGTGGGCGTGGCCTTCGGGGCCGTGGCCGCCGGGCTGGACTCGGCCACCCTGGGCGGGGCCATCTCCCTGGCGCTGGGCATCGGCATCCAGAACTTCCCGGAAGGCACGGCGGTGTCCGTGCCCCTGCGGCGCGAAGGCATGTCCCGGACCAAGTCCTTCCTATACGGCCAGGCCTCGGGCATGGTCGAACCCATGGCCGCCGTGCTCGGCGCGGGGGCCGTGCTCCTGGCACGCCCCCTGCTGCCCTATGCTCTGGCCTTTGCCGCCGGGGCCATGATCTTCGTGGTCGTGGAAGAGGTCATTCCCGAATCCCAGTCCTCGGGCAACGGAGATCTGGCCACCATGGGCGTCATCTTCGGCTTTACCGTCATGATGGTTCTGGATGTGGCTCTGGGCTGACAACTCGACTGTTTTATTCAAAAAAACACATACTATTAAACCTGGATACAAGAATATAATTCTACACAGGAAGAAATAGTTGAGTCCCGCAACAGTCGGGTGTAACCTCTTGCCACTTGGGCGGGAGACCTTCCCCCCGGCCCGCCATGAACGATTCCCGTTCTGCCCCGGCGGACCTGTATGCAACACATTTGTTTTTCAGGATTGATGTTATGCAAGGATACTTTGTTACCTTTTTTACCCAACAGAGCCGTGAACACAACGGCCAGCCCGTGGCCTCGTGGATCGTCGAAGAGGCTCGGCGCCTCGGCGTGCGCGGTGCGACACTCTTTTCCGGCAGCGAGGGATTCGGCCATGACGGCCGCTTCCATTCGGACAACTTCTTCGACCTCGAGGATGCGCCGGTGCAGGTCGCCCTGGCCCTGACGCAGGACGAATGCGATAAGCTCATGGCCCGGTTTGCGGAAACCGGTCTGCGCGTCTTCTACACCAAGTCCGAGATCGAATTCGGCTTCACGTCGGACAGCTGACCCCGCCAGCCTTCCCTCCTGATTCGGCATTGCTTCCACTGCGCCCCTGACGCCGTGTGAACATCTGTTTTCTTACATCACCATCTCAACCGGACGCGCCGACACCGCGCCCGGCAGTAAGGATTTTTATATGATTGGTCCCTTAGTAAACGGAGCGGCGCTGGTAGTAGGCAGCGTCGCCGGGGCGGTTCTCGGCCCCAAACTCAGCATGAATCTTCGTCTCAAGATGCCCATGGTCTTTGGCTGCGCCTCCATGGGGCTGGGCGTGGCCATGATCGTCAAGGTCAAGTTCCTGGCCCCGGTGGTTCTGGCCCTGGTGCTCGGCTCGGTGCTCGGCGAACTCGTCCAGCTGGAATCGTTGATCCAGAAGGGCGCGGGCAAGACCCGCAGGCTCATCGACAAGGTGGCCCGGCCCAGCGGCGACCTGAGCCAGGAGGAATACCTGGACAAGTTCGTGGCCCTGCTGGTCCTCTTCTGCCTGAGCGGCACCGGCGTGTACGGGGCCATGAGCGAAGGCATGACCGGCGACCCCACCCTGCTCATCGTCAAGGCAATTCTCGACCTGTTCACCGCTCCGATCTTCGCCTCGACCATGGGATTGTCCGTTGGCATCCTGGTCATCCCGCAACTGGCCGTCCAGGCTGTACTCTACTACGCCTCGTCCCTGATCCTGCCCCTGACCACCCCGGACATGCTGGCCGACTTCTCGGCCTGCGGCGGGCTGATCATGCTGGCCACGGGCTTCCGCATCTGCGGCATCAAGCAGTTCCCGGTGGCGAGCATGATCCCGGCCCTGCTCCTGGTCATGCCCCTGTCCGACCTCTGGGCTCGGCTGTTCTAGAACTCCGCGGCTTGCCCTCGGGGCGCCCGGCGGTATATCAGGTCCCATGGCTTCACCGTTCACCCAGAAGATCATCGAGACCATCCGGGCCATCCCCGAGGGCAGCGTGACCACTTACGGCCGGGTGGCCGCCCTTGCGGGCAACCGCAGGGGCGCGCGACAGGTGGCCCGCGTGCTGCACACCAGTTCACGCACGGAGAATCTGCCCTGGCACCGGGTCATCAACCGGGAGGGCAGGATATCCCTGGGCGAACTCCAGGGATACGACGAACAGAAACGGCTCCTCCAGGCCGAGGGCGTGCGCTTCGACGAGACGGACCGCATCGACCTCGAGCGCTTCGGGTGGCCTCCCTTCGATCCAATGGTCACGGGCGCATAGCGGTTGCCAAGCCAAGCCGCTTCGACTATCTATCCCGCTATGCCCGGCAACCGTCCCTTGGGATTCCTCTTCGCCCTGCTCGCCGTGACCATCTGGTCCGGCAACTTCCTCATCGCCAGCGGATTCGTGGACGACATCCCGCCCGTGACCCTGGCCGCCCTGCGCTGGCTCACGGCCACGGCGGTCTTCCTGCCCTTTGCCAAACGGGACATGCGGCGAGACATGCGGGCCCTGCTCGACAACCGCCTGGAACTGGCCGTGGCGGCCATAACCGGCGTGACCCTGTTCAACACCCTGGTCTACGTCAGCGCGCGGACCACGGACACGGTGAACATGGCCCTGTTCGCCTCCACCACGCCGGTCTTCGTGGTCATCCTGGCCCGCATCTTCCTCAAGGAGCGCATTTCCCTGCTGCGCTGGACAGGGCTGGCCGTGGCCATCGCCGGGATGCTGGCCATCGCCACCCGGGGCAGCCTGGACGTACTCGTCCACCTGACCTTCCGTGCGGGGGACATCGTCATGCTCACCGCCGGGTTCCTGTGGGCCGTGTACACCATTCTGGTCAAATGCAAGCCGCCGACCATCAGCCAGAACGCCTACCTCGGGGCGACCTTTCTCCTGGGAACCGTCCCCCTGGTCCCGGCGGCGCTCATCGAACAATGGTTCGCCCCGGCTTGGACCTTCACCCCGGCCGTGCTCGGCGCGGTCCTGTACATCGGCGTGCTGGCCTCGCTGGTCGCTTTCTTCCTCTGGAATTCCGCGATAATGCATATCGGACCGGGCAATACGGCCCTGTTCCAGTACTTCATGCCGGTTTTCAGCGGGCTCGGAGCATGGCTCATGCTCGGCCAGCCCGTGACCGTGGTCCACGGCGTGGGGTTCGTGCTCATCTTCTCCGGCGTGGTCATGGCCACCCGCCCACGCTGATCCCGGTCCGATTCCCGCCGGAAAATGGTTGCCTTTTTACCCGGTTTCACAATAGATTGAAGTCCATGAAACAGCTACTCTTGACCACCCTCATCGCCGTCTCCCTGGCCGCTTTTTCCGCCTGCTCCACCAAAGCCCCGGACCTGGGTATGGCCGAAGGCAAATTCGCCGTCTGCCCGGCCAATGTCGACTGCGTCTCCTCGCAGGCAACGGACGCCAAGCACAGGATAGACCCGATCAAAGCCACGGGCGATCCCAACAAGGTCATGGTCGACCTGGGCAGAGCCGTGGAATCCGTTTTCGGCGGCAAGGTGCTTTTATCCGAGGGCAACTACCTGCGCGCCGAGTTCAAGAGCAGCATCCTGCGCACCATGGATGACGCGGAATTCCTCTACGACCAGCAAGCGGGCCTGATCCAGATTCATGCCTTGTCCCGGGGCGAAGTCCTGGATTTCTCCGACAGCCGCGACCAGATTGAAGAAGTGCGGATGTTCTTTTCCAACATGCAGTAACCGTTTCCGGAAAGCGCAAAAAAAAAGACCGCTCCTCTCAAGGGGCGGTCTTTTTTCGTGCCAAGTAATGCGCTACTTCTTGGAAATAGCCTCATTGGGGCAGGTGTCGATGGCTTCGTCCACGCAGTCAAGGGTGGAGTCCGGGGCGATGACTGTGGCTTTTTCCCCGTCGTCATCCATCTCGAACACCTCCGGACAGATCTCGACGCAAGACTCACAACCGATGCATTCATCCTGATCAATAACAATGGCCATAACTCAACCTCCTGAGATACTGGAATTAGTTAAAACTGAATTTCCATTTGTAGATATCTATAC
Organism: Pseudodesulfovibrio hydrargyri; assembly: GCF_001874525.1. Lineage (NCBI taxonomy): Bacteria > Pseudomonadati > Thermodesulfobacteriota > Desulfovibrionia > Desulfovibrionales > Desulfovibrionaceae > Pseudodesulfovibrio > Pseudodesulfovibrio hydrargyri. Next base: position 73,233 of record NZ_LKAQ01000001.1, read on the forward strand.
CTTGCGAGCCAATTTTGTGGCAACTGTTTTTACGTTCAATTTGCCGGGTGGTGAATTCGCCGTTGGCAGCCGGGGGCAAATGCTGTACTCCACCGCCCATGCTTGAAACACTCGCCATCGTCGCCATCGTACTCGCGGCCGCCTTCCTGCAGGGGCTGACCGGATTCGGATTCGGGCTCATCGCCTTGCCCCTGCTGGGATTCTTCATGGGCATCAAGACCAGTGTACCGTTGATGGTCCTTCTGGCCGCAATTATCAGTATCTACCTGAGCCTGCGCCTGCGCAAGAGCATTGATCTCAAATCCGCTTTCACACTGCTGGCCGCCAGTCTGATCGGCATTCCGCTCGGGGTCTACATCCTCAAACGGGTTCCCGCCCAGGGTTTGTCCATCTGTGTGGGCGTGATCATGGTCGCCTTCACCAGCTACCAGTTCCTGGCCCGGCCTAAGCCCCGGAGCTTCGGCAAACGGCTGACCGTGCTGGCCGGATTCTTCTCCGGCGTACTCGGCGGCAGCCTGGGCGTGAGCGGTCCGCCGGTCATCGTCTACACCGCTCTCCAGCCCTGGACCAAGGACCGCGCCAAGGCCACCCTGGCCTGCTTCTTCGCCCTGTCCAATGTGGTCATCATCGCCACCCATGCCGCGTCCGGCATGCTCACGGGCGAGGTCCTGCATCTCTACGCCCTGTGCCTGCCCGCCCTGCTGGCCGGCATCTTCCTCGGGATCAAGGCGTACGACCGCCTCTCGGACAACGGCTACCGGCAACTCGCCCTTGCCCTGGTCTTTACGCTCGGCTGCATGATGCTCTATCGAAACATATAACACACGCTCCAACCGTTCTGGATAACGCATATTTTCGAACCAGCGAACCAGCCGAAGCGCCGCCCGTCATATGATTTGGCGGGTGGCGCTCCTTTTTCTTTATATGCCGAGGTTTATCTGCAATAATAGAGAACACGCACACAAAAACGCGGTCGGAATCTATGCTCGAACGGCTGAGACGATTGTTCAAGAAAGACCAGCTGATACTCCTGGGGGCGGGCGTGTCGGTGACGGTCATCATGATCGCGCTGTACGTCAGCCAGCCGAAGTTCCTGCACCTGCTCAACCTGAAGATCTACGACGACTATCTCCGCCAATACCATCAGCCCGCCGCCACCCGGGTCCCGGTGATCATCGACCTGGACGAGAAGAGCCTGTCCGAACTGGGCCAGTGGCCCTGGCCGCGCTACCGGGTGGCCCTGCTGCTCAAGTACCTGACCGCCTACGGGGCCGTGGCCGTGGCCTCGGACATCATCTTCAGCGAACCCGACCGGACCTCGCCCGCGATCATGAAAGAGGACGTCAAACGGGAGCTGCGCATCGACATCGGTTTCACGGGGCTGCCCGGGGACCTCATGGATTACGACCGGCTTCTGGCCTACAACCTCAAGGGCGGCCCCTACATCCTCGGCTTCGACTTCAGCCGCGAATCCGTGCCTAGCGACCATGACTGCCGGGTTCGGCCCGCCAAGGTGTCCGTGCTCTCCCCACCGGGCGCGCCATCTCCCCACGACTTCCTGCCCCGGGCCAAGGGGATGATCTGCCCCATCCCGGTCCTGGCCGAGGCGGCGCCGGAGTGCGGTTTCATCACCATCACCCCGGACCTGGATTCCGTGTACCGACGGGTGCCCCTGCTCTACAGCTTTGAGGGGCGGTACTACCCCAGCCTGGCCCTGGCCACGCTCATGCAGGCCACGGAGAAAAAGGACATCGTCCTCAAAATGTCACCCGTGGGCATCGAGTCCATCCGGTTCAACGACATGGTCATTCCCACGGACTCCCGGGGGCAGCTGCTCATCAACTACCGGGGCCCCATGCGGACCTTCGAATACATCTCGGCCTCGGACGTGCTCGCCCGCAAGCTGCCGCCCGGCTCCCTGCGCGGCCGAATCGCCTTCATCGGCACCTCGGCCTCGGGCCTGAAGGACATCCGGGCCACGCCCCTCGACCCCGGCTTTCCGGGCGCGGAGGCCCACGCCACCGTGGTGGACAACATCCTCTCCGGGCAGATCCTGTCGGTCCCGGATTGGGCGCCGGGCCTGGAATTCCTCGCCATGCTCGCGGGCGGATTGGCGACCACCTTCCTGCTCATGTGGGCCCGGGCCTCCTGGATCATACTGCCCGTATTCTGCATGGGGGGAGTGATGTGGTACGGCTCGGTGTTCTTCTACCGGGAGCAGGAGTTCTTCATTTCGCCCATGTACTCCTACCTCACCCTGGGGCTGACCTTCATTACCCTGACGCTGATCAAGTTCTGGCGCGAGGAAATCGCCAAGCGCTACATTCACGGGGCCTTCGCCCACTACCTCGCCCCGTCGGTCATCTCCCAGATCATGGACAACCCGGAAGCCCTGACTCTGGAAGGCCAGGAAAAGGAGATCACCATCCAGTTCTCGGACGTTCGCAACTTCACCTCCCTGTCCGAGAAGCTCTCCCCCGCCCAGGTCACCAACCTGCTCCACGACTACCTGACTCCCATGACCCGGATCATCACCGAGCACGAGGGCACCCTTGACAAATTCATCGGTGACTCGGTCATGGCCTTCTGGAACGCCCCCCTGGACATCGAGAACCACCAGGAGAAGTCCCTGCGGGCCGCCCTGGCCCAGCAGCGCAGGCTCGGGGAGCTGAACGAGACCTTCCTCGACAAATACGGCTTTGCCATCGCCGTGGGCATCGGCATCCACTCGGGCCCGGTGCGCGTGGGCAACATGGGCTCGGACGATCTCTTCGACTACACCCTCATCGGCGACAACGTGAACCTGGCCTCCCGGCTGGAGGGGCTGACCAAGTTCTACGGCCAGACCCTGGTGGTCAGCCAGGCCATCAAGGACGCTTGCGGGGACGGCTATTACTTCCGCATCCTGGACAACGTCCGGGTCAAGGGCAAGGAAGCGCCCGTGACCATCCACACCGTCTACACTCTGCAGGAGGCGCAGGCCCGCAAGGCCGAACTCGATCTGTACGAGAAGGCCCGACAGGCCTACGTGGATCGGAACTTCGACGGCGCCGGGACGCTTTTCCGCGAACTGCGCGAAACAGGGGCCGAACCGGTCCTCTACGACCTGTACCTCGAACGGTGCGAACACATGAAGGACGCCCCGCCCGACTGCGACTGGGACTGCGTGTTCACGCACAAGACGAAGTAGGCTGCCTCCGGCGGCCGGGGGAAGGGAAAAGGGAACCCCTTTGTAAAGGGCTTTCCCTTTCCCCTTCCACCGAACCCACATCTCCCTTCCCTTCCAAAAGTTTTGTTGCTGCTTCGCAGGTGAGGGACGCGGTGGGCCTTGCTTTTCTTCGCCGACTTTTCCGTAAGGCAATTAATGAGGAAAGTTCGGGGCAGCGTTGCGGCTTCCAGAGGAAAAAAGAAGAGCCGCTTTGAAGGCGGCTCTTTGCAATTCGTATGGATACCCGGTCTAGGGGTTGTTCATCATGGCCTCGATGAAGCTGTCGGGCCAGAGCGCCGGGGAGGGGTCGCCCTCCATGAGCCGCTCCTTGCCTTCCGCGTCGAGCTCGAAGCCGTTCTTGATGAAGCTGGTGTAGAACCCGGCCGCGTCGATCTCCCCGATGAGGATGCATCCGGCCAGGACGTTGTTCTTGAAGATGAGCTTGCGGTAGACCGAGTTCTCGCGGTCCAGGAACACGGCGGTCTCGAACCGGTCGTCGTCGGCCAGGTTGGTCTCGCCCACAGAGATGGTCGGCAGCCCGTAATAGGTGATGGAGTTCATGGACAGGCCGCCGGAGTACGGCGTCCGGGCTCCGGCCATGTTCCGGCCGGCGTTGAGTCCCTGGGAATAGGCGTTGGGCCAGATCGGGCGGACGGTGTACTCCCCGGTCAGCAGGTCTTTGGCCTCAGCCACGTCGCCCGCGGCAAAGACGTCCGGATCACTGGTGGTCATGTAGTCGTCCACACGGATGCCCTGATCCGTGGCCAGCCCGGCCTGGATGGCCAGCCCCATGTTCGGGCGCACGCCCGCGGCCACGATGACCACGTCCGCCGGGACCAGGCCCTGGTCGGTCTCCACGCCCTTGATGGTGCCGTCCTCGTAACGGATGATCTCCTTGGTGGCCGTGCCCTGCATGAAACGGATGCCGTTCTTCTCCAGGTGCTCCACGATGAGTTCGCCCGCGGTCTCGTCGAAGTAGGCGCGCATGATCCGGGAGCGGACCACGATGGTCACGTCCACGCCCTTCTCGGCGAACCCTTCGGCGGCCTTGAGCGCGATGAGCCCAGCGCCGATGACCACGACATGCTTGACCTTGTCGACCAGTTCCTTGAGGGTCTCGGCATGGGCCACGGTGGTGAAGTTGTGCACCCCCGGTCCTTCGATGCCGGGCAGTGACGGCTTGACCGGAGTGCCGCCCGTGGCCAGCAGCAGTTTGTCAAACTTGACCTTGTCGCCGCAGTCGAGAACCAGGACCTTCTCCTTCGCGTCCACGGACAGGACGCGCGAGCCGAGCCGCATGGCCACCTGGTTGCGCTCGTAAAATTCCTCGGGGCGGAACGGCAGGGTATCGAACTTGATCTTGTCCGACAGGTAATAGGAAATAAGCGGACGGCCATAGGTCGGCACGGCCTCGTCACTGATAATCGTGATGGAGCCGGTCTTGTCGTGCTGGCGGATGCCCTCAATGGCGCCGATGGCCGAAACGCCGTTTCCCACAATAACGTAATCCATGCGAAATCCCTCCATGTCCGTTCCCCGGCTCGTTGACAATTCCAGCAAAACAGGGCCTCCAGAATTTGCCGGACCGATTTTCTACACATTTTTTAGTAAAAAATCCACAGATAATAATTAAAACGGCTGTTTCATAATAACAATCTGATTTTATTAATTAAACACCATTTTAAAAAATTTGCAAGATAGAGGAAGAAACGCTATTTAGGGCACCGCTAAAACCACACCAGAAAACGAGAATATCCAACGTGAGCATAGACGGACACAAGATACTCATTGCCAACAGGGGCGAGATCGCCGTGCGGATCATGGAGGCATGCTCCGACCTCGGCCTGCCCTTCGCGGCCCTGTATACCGAAGAGGACTCCCAGTCCGGCCACCTGGACGTGGCCCGCAGGCTGGGCGGAGAGAAATCCCTGTACCGCATCCACAACTACCTCGACGCCGGGGACATCCTGTCCGTGGCCGACGAGGCCGGGGCCACGGCCATCCATCCCGGATACGGCTTCTTTTCCGAGAACTACCGCTTCGCCCGGCGCGTGGTCCAGCGTGACCGCCCCATGACCTTCATCGGCCCCTCCTGGGAAGTTATCCGCGACCTGGGCGATAAGATCAACACCAAACGCATCGCCCGCGCCCTGGGCGTGCCCACCGTGCCCGGCTCGGACCGGGCCATATACGACGAACTGGAGGCCGAGGCCATTGCCGAGAGCCTTTTCGAGTTCCAGGCCAAGATGGGCATAAAAAGGCCCGTGGTCCTGGTCAAGGCCTCGGCGGGCGGCGGCGGCATGGGCATCGACGAATGCGAGGACATGGCCCGCTTCCGCCAGACCTACCGACGCATCCGCAACTACTCCCTGCGCACCTTCAACGACGAGGGCGTGCTCATCGAGCAGCGCGTGTTCAATTTCAACCACCTGGAAGTGCAGATCGTGTCCGACCGGTCCGGGATCAACCCGGTCCATTTCGGCACCCGCAACTGCTCGGTCCAGTCGCCCGGCCTGCAGAAGCGCATCGAGGTGGCCCCCGGCTTCTGGCCCCAGGGACTCTCCTACTCCTTCGACGCGGCCAAGCTGCTGGACGACATCACCGGCTACTCCCTGTCCATCGCCAAGGAGATCAAGTACGACAACGTGGGCACCTGGGAGTGGATCGTCACCCCGAACGGCGAGCCGTTCCTCATGGAGGTGAACACCCGCATCCAGGTGGAGAACGGCGTGTCGGCCCGCATCAGCTCCATCAGGGGCGACCGGGACGTGAACCTGGTCCGTGAGCAGATCCGCATCGGCCTGGGCGATCCCCTGGGCTACACCCAGGACGACGTGTCCTTTGACGGCGTGGGCATCGAATACCGGCTCATCGCCGAGGACACCGAAAGCGGCTTCGCCCCCTGGGTGGGCAGGATAGAGGAACTCAAATGGCCCGAACACGACTGGGTGAGAATGCACACCCACGTGCCCACGGACCGCACCTACCAGATTCCCACCGAGTACGACCCCAACCTGGCCCTGGCCATCATCTGGGGCAAGGACCTGGAGGAAGCCAAGGCGCGCGGCCTCCGGTTCCTGGAAGAGCTCAGGCTGAACGGCTCGGACTCCGCCGGAGGAAACATGAAGTCGAACATCCCCTTCCTCATCGCAAAAACCGCCAACCTCCTCGAATTCTAAGCCTATGAACATAGAAAAAACCCTGCAGGCCCTCCTGGGCCGGGTCAACTACGCCCGCGAGATCCTGGGCAACAAGTCCCGCCCCGAGTTGGAAGCGTTCGCCACGGAGATCGGCGCGTTCCCGGAAAAGAACGCCGATCTTTCCGAGGAACAGGCCATCCGGGCAGTGGAATCCCTGGAAAAACGGCTGTCCGCCATGGAAGCCGCCATCGACGCCCAGCTGACCGCCATGGACAAAGTACGTATCGTCCGCCATCCCCAGCGGGCCAGCCTCAAGGACATCCTCGAGAACGTCTACGACAACTACGCCGAGATGGGCGGCCAGGACGAGCACTCCATCGACCCCGGCATGCTCATCGCCCGGGCCTACATCACCAGGCGGCGCGGCAAGAAGATCATCAACCAGCCGGTCATGGTCGTGGGCCAGGAAAAGGGCCACGGAGAGGAGTTCCGCAACGGCGGTTCCATCAAGCCGTGGGGCAACTCCAAGGCGCTCAAGTACATGAAGGTCGCGGCCAGGGAGCAGATTCCCATCCACGCCTACGTGAACACGCCGGGCTCCTACCCCATCGAGGACTTCCCGGGAGCCGCCCAGCAGATCGCCGAGAACATTTATGAAATGGCCGGGCTGGACGTGCCCATCGTGGCCATCTTCTCCGAGGGCGGCTCGGGCGGAGCCGAGGCCATCGGCATGGCCGACAAGCGCCTCATGCTCTCCCACGGCTACTATTCGGTCATCTCGCCCGAGGGCGCGGCAGCCATCGAGGGCCATATCAGAGGTTCCGAACGCGCCCCGGCCGAGCTCATCGAATCCTGTGCCATGGCCCAGAAGATCACCGCCCAGGACAACCTGGCGAACGGCTACATTGACGAGATCATCCAGGAGCCGCCGCTGGGTGCGCGGGCCGACCACTTCGACTTCTTCAAGCAAGTTCGCGAGCAGGTCATCCGGGCCACGGACGAGGTCGCCCTGAACGTACGCGGCGTACGCCTGTTCCGCGCCCTGGCCTTGCGCCACTTCAAGAAGAACACCGACATCATCGTGCGCTGGTCCCTGAACGAGAAGGCCCGCGAACGCCTGGTGGCCAAGCGATTCCGCAAATACCGCCGCCTGGCCCAGAGCGCCTTTCAGGACAACCGCTCCCTGCTGGAAAAACTCAGCGCCACCAGCTCCGGGCTGGTCTCCAACACGGCCAGCCTGATCCTGTACGGGCTGATCAAGCCGTTCAAGCACCGCGTGGAGCGCATCGTTGAGGAGGCCTCGGACGAGATCCACGTGATTACGGCCAAGTTCACCGGCGTGTTCCGCGGCCTGCTCAAGAAGGTCGGTGTGAAACCGGGCATGGACAAGCAGAAGGAGATGGAGCTGACCGGCCTGTCCCAGGCCGAGCCCGAAGCGCCCGCCCTTGTCAACGATAGCGACTACGTCAGCCCCCAGGCCCGTCAGGACCGCGAAATATCCTGCCCCCACTCAAGCAAGCGGGGCTGCCTGGACATCTGGGCCAGGGACCTGTTCACCGACTACGCCGGAGTCTGTCCCAACTGCGGCTACAACTTCCCCATGGAATACCAGTGGGTTCTCCACAACGTCTTCGACCGGGGCTCGGTGCGTGAGTTCAACCACGACATAGCCTCGGGCAACCCGACCGGCTTCCCCAACTTCGATGCCCGGATAGAGGCCGCCAAGAAGAAGACCGGCCTGGAATCCAGCTGCCTGACCTTCAACGCCAGCCTCGAGGGGCTGCGCGTCACCTGCGCCACCCTGGTGGCCAACTTCCGGGGCGGCTCCGTGGGCTCGGCCGAGGGCGAGAAGTTCATCCGCGCCCTGGAACTGGCCCAGACCAAGCACCAGCCCTTCCTGGCCTACATCCACGGCACGGCGGGCATCCGCATCCAGGAAGGCGTCAACGGACTGATCCAGATGCCCAGGGTGACCATGGCCGTGCGCCGCTACATCGAGGAAGGCGGCCTGTATATCGTCCTGTACGACACCAACTCCTACGCCGGTCCCGTGGCCTCGTTCCTGGGCTGCTCGCCCTACCAGTACGCGGTGCGCTCCTCGCGTATCGGGTTCGCCGGTCCCGGAGTCATCAAGGAGACCACCGGACTGGAGATTCCGCCCAACTACCACAACTGCTACAAGGCCCTGTCCAGGGGCCACATCCAGGGCGTGTGGAGCCGCAAGGACATCCGCAAGAACCTGCATCAGGCTTTCCTGACCATCGGCGGACGGAACCTGTACTACCGCTAACCCCTTCCCACGGTTCGACAAAACGAGGCAGCCCCCGCAGCTGCCTTTTTTTGTGCCTGAAACAAAAGATTCGGGAACCTGTCACCAACCGGTAACAACCGAACCTGCAACCCATGTATCAGATTCGGAGCGCTTGTCACCTGGCGGTGCCTGCATTGCCGCGCGAGCGGCGAAACGGCGATGACATTCCATCATGCAACTTCGTCAACCTACTCGATTCGCCTCCCGGCCACAGGGGAACGATGATGCACAAGGGACTTTCCGCAGATATGCTGATCAATCTTCCCACAGGATCCATGGTGACCAGAACACTCGTCCTGATCACCATCCGGGACTACGCAAAGCTCAGGGAGATGTACGGACAGAGTTTCGTCGATCTCCTGGAAAAGGAGCTCGGCGATTCGCTGGCCGCCACCGCGGCCGGAAACAACACCCACCATCTCCGCGTCATCCGCCCGGCCTCGGGCAAGGCCGCGTTCGTCGTTCCCCAGGACAATAACCCGGCCGACATCGCCTATGAATACAAGACCCAGGCCCAGAAGGACCTGGAGCCGACCATGCTCCGCCACACCGGCCTGGGCATCGATCTCGGCATGGGCTTCGCTCCGGTCTCCTGCCAGGAGGACGACCACGAATGGGACGCGGCCCTGAGCAAGGCCCTGGGCATCGCCCGGCGCATGGAGAGCCGCCCCCTGGACATGAACGAGCTGTCCATCACCAGCCGGTTCAACACCATCCTGGTCCAGGGCTGGGTTTCGGCCCACTATCAGCCCATCCTCGATTTCCGCACGGACACCATCCTGGGCTGGGAAGCCCTGGCGCGCGGCCCCGAGGGGTCCACCTTCCGCTCCCCGGTCATGCTCTTTCAGACCGCCGAGGAGCTCGGCCGCCTGTTCGCTCTGGAAAAGCTCTGCCGCGAGGCGGCCATCCGCAACGTGGGCGAACTCAAGGACGGCCAGAAACTCTTCCTGAACATCCACCCCAAGACCATGGCCGACCCGGCCTTTTCTCCCGGCCAGACCCTGGAGCTGATGGACAAGTACGGGCTGACCCCGGACAACGTGGTCTTCGAGATCACCGAGCAGCACTCGGTCCAGGACTTCGACCTCTTCTACCGAACCCTGGCCCACTACCGCAGCCAGGGGTTCCAGATCGCGGTGGACGACGCGGGCGCGGGCTACGCTGGCCTGACCCTCATCGCCGAACTGCAGCCCGACTACATCAAGCTCGACAAGTCGCTCATCGACGACATCCACAAGGACCCGGTCAAACGCGCCCTGGTCGAGACCACGGCCGTCTTCGCGGACAAGATCGGCTCCCGGATCATCGGCGAGGGCATCGAGACCCGCGACCAGGCCGTCTGCCTCAAGGACATCGGCGTGCACTGCGGCCAGGGCTATTTCCTGGCCCGACCCGCCGCGCCCAAGCCGGACGTCAACGAGGAGTGCCGCCACCTCAAGACCGTGGGCGACATCGCCAACAACATCATCTGCTCCCCGCCCGTGGGCGACCTGGCCAAGGCCCCCCACGCCGTGGAACTGTCCTGCCTGGTCTCCACGGCCCACGACTTCTTCCGCAAGAACGACACCTTCACCAACATCGTGGTCGTCCGCGACAACGTGCCCAAGGGGCTGGTCATGGAGTACCACCTCAACCGCCAGCTCTCCTCCCAGTTCGGCATCGCCCTGTACCACAAGCGGTCCATCGACGCGGTCATGGACAAGAGCCCGCTCATCGTGGACCTGGACATGCCCGTGGAACAGGTCGCGCGCACGGCCATGAAGCGCGAGCACATCAAGGCCTACGACGACATCATCGTGACCAAGAAGGGGCTGCTCTACGGCGTGGTCACGGTCCAGGACATGCTCAACGTCCTGGCCAAGATACAGGTGGAGATGGCCAAGGGCACCAACCCCCTGACCGGCCTGCCCGGCAACGTGGCCATCGAGCAGGAGGTCGAGTCGCGCATCAAGCAGAAACGTCCCTTCTCGATCATCTACGGCGACCTGGACCACTTCAAGGTCTACAACGACACCTACGGGTTCAAGAACGGTGACCGGATCATCAAGCTGGCCGCGGACATCATGTCCTGGGCTACGCGCAAGCATGGTCCCAGCGACGCCCGGCTGTGCCACATCGGCGGCGACGATTTCGTGCTCATCACCCCGCCCGACGCGGTCCAGCGGCTGTGCCAGTCCATCACCCGCTGCTTCGGCCGCCTGGTCAAGAACTGCTACTGCCTCGAAGACCAGCAACGCGGCTGGATACAGGCCAAGGGCCGGGACGACAAGGAACGCAAATACCCCCTGGTGACCATCTCGCTCGGGGTCATCGAAATCGACGGCCCCTGCTCCCTCATGGAGATCGGCGAACGCGCCGCGCACATCAAGAAATACGCCAAATCCATCCCCGGCAACTCCGTGGCCATCGACCGCAGGCCCGCCATCGGCAAGATCGACAACACCGTGTGCAAGTGAATTTATTAAAGCAGGACTTGAAGACTGCCGCTTGACGATGACAGGCGTATATGCCTCCGGCGGCCGGGGCGCTGCCCCGGACCCCGCTTAAGAACCTCTTGAAAGAGGTTCTTAAAAATCTCCAGAACTTTTTGTTGCCGCTTCGCGAAATGCACACGAAGCCGGCCTGCCCTGCCTCTCCTCCTTTCTCTTAAGTAACCACGCATATCCGAAGGCGAAATCGCACAACTCCCCCGCATCCTGCCCCACGCGAATGCGTATACAAAAAGTTTACGAAAGGAGGAGGGGAGTGGGGGCCGGGGCAATAAACAAAAAGGGCCGGTAACACCGGCCCTTTTTTTGTTTTCCTATCGAGTGAGCTTGCGGAATTTCAAGCGATGCGGCTGGTCGGCGTCGGCGCCGAGGCGTTTCTTGCGGTCGGCGTCGTAGTCCGAGTAGTTGCCTTCGATCATGATCACCTTGGCGTCGCCTTCGAAGGCGATGATGTGGGTGGCGATGCGGTCGAGGAACCAGCGGTCGTGGCTGATGACCAGGACGCAGCCCGCGAAGTTTTCCAGGCCGTCCTCCAGGGCGCGCATGGTGTTGACGTCCAGGTCGTTGGTCGGTTCGTCGAGCAGGAGCACGTTGGCCCCGGATTTGAGCATCTGGGCCATGTGCACGCGATTGCGCTCGCCGCCGGACAGGACGTCGACCTTTTTCTGCTGGTCCTGACCCGCGAAGTTGAAGCGTGAGCAGTAGGCCCGGGCGTTGACCTCCCGGTCGCCGAGCTTGATGAACTCGGCCCCGCCGCTGATGATCTCGTACACGGTCTTGCCGGGGATCAGGGATTCGCGGTTCTGGTCGGCGTAAGCGAGCTTGACCGTGGCGCCGAGGGTCAGGGTTCCGGAATCGGGCTGTTCCTGGCCCACGATCATCTTGCATAGGGTGGACTTGCCCGCGCCGTTGGGGCCGATGATGCCGACGATGGCGTTGGGCGGCAGGATGAAGCTGACGTCCTCCATGAGCAGCTTGTCGCCCATGGACTTGGTCACGTTCTCGGCCACGACCACCTGCTTGCCGAGATGCGGTCCCGGCGGGATGTAGATCTGGAGGTCGTCGGCCAAACGCTCGGCCTCGTGGGAGAGCATGGACTCGTAGGCGTTGATGCGCGCCTTGGACTTGGCGCGGCGGCCCTTGGGCGACATGCGTATCCATTCCAGCTCGCGTTCCAGGGTCTTCTGGCGGTCGGCCTCCTGCTTGCCCTCCTGGGCCAGCCGGTTCTGCTTCTGTTCGAGCCAGGACGAGTAGTTGCCCTTCCAGGGGATGCCCCGGCCACGGTCGAGCTCAAGGATCCAGCCCGCCACGTTGTCCAGGAAGTAGCGGTCGTGGGTCACGGCGATGACGGTGCCGGGGAAAGAGGACAGGAACCGTTCCAGCCAGGCCACGGAGTCCGCGTCCAGGTGGTTGGTGGGTTCATCCAGGAGCAGGATGTCCGGGGCCTGAAGCAGCAGGCGGCACAGGGCCACGCGGCGGCGCTCGCCGCCGGAGATGACCGACACCGGTGTGTCTGCCGGAGGACAGCGCAGGGAATCCATGGCCATTTCGAGCTTGGAGTCGATGTCCCACGCGCCCTTGGCGTCCATGAGCTCCTGGACCTTGCCCTGCTTTTCGATCAGGGCGTCCATCTCCTCGGGCTCCATGGGCTCGGCGAACTTCTCGTTGATGGCGTTGTATTCACGGACGATGGCCATGACCTCGGACACGCCCTCTTCGACCACCTCGCGCACGGTGCGCGTCTCGTCGACCAGGGGTTCCTGTTCGAGATAGCCGATGGTGTAGCCGTCCTTGACCTGGATTTCGCCCTCGAATTGATCGTCCACTCCGGCCAGGATCTTGAGCAGCGACGACTTGCCCGAGCCGTTCAGGCCGAGCACGCCGATCTTGGCGCCGTAGAAATAGGACAGGGAGACGTTCTTGAGCACCTCCTTCTGTCCGTGACGCTTGGTCACCTTGTACATGGAGTAGATGATCTTTTCCGCTTCGTTGCTCATGCATGGACCTCGTTGAAAGTGGATTTCGTAAGCAGCCGTTTTAGGTATACGACTGCAAGACCGCTTTCAAGTCGTTTTTGTCGTAGGCATGTTCCGCGAGCCTGCCGCCGAGTCCGAAGACCGGCTTATCCTCACGGTAGATGACGCCCAGCGGAATACGGTCGCCGAACTCCTCGCTCAGGGTCATGGCCGCGGCCCAGTCCGTGGGGTCGTGATCCTCGAGGATGTGCACGCGCTCCTTGTACCAGGCGTAGGTGTTGACCTTGTTGAAGGAGACGCAGGGCTGGAGGATGTCCACCAGGGAGAAGCCCCTGTGGGTCATGGCCTCCTTGATGGTCGCGACCAGATGTCCGGGCTCGCCGGTAAAGGCGCGGGCCACGAAGCTGGCGCGCATGGCCACGGTGGTGGCCACGGGGTTGAACCCGTCGGACCGGTTGCCCTCGGGCTGGGCCTTGGTCACGTGGCCGCGCGCCGTGGTCGGGCTGGCCTGGCCCTTGGTCAGGCCGTATATCTGGTTGTCGTGGACAAGTACGGTCAGATCCATGTTACGCCGCAGGGCGGCCAGAAAGTGGTTGCCGCCCTCGCCGTAGCTGCATCCGTCGCCGGAGGTGACGATCACGGGAATTTCCGGATTGGCCATCTTGATGCCCTGGGCCACGGGCAGGGATCGGCCGTGCAGCCCGTTGAACATGTTGCAGCGCATGTAGTGCGGCAGTTTGGCCGCCTGGCCGATGCCGGAGGAGATGATGATGTCGTGAGGCGCGAGGTCCTGTTCGGCCAGGGCCTGCTTGAGGCACTTGATGATGGAGAAGTTGCCGCAGCCCGGGCACCACGCGGTCTCGTATTCGCCGTATTCTTCGATGGAAACCATAATTCGCTCCCTGGTCTAGAGGATGTCGGTGAGGCCCTTGAGGACGTATTCCCAGGTCATGGCCCGGCCGTCGAACCGCAGAATGCGGTCGGACGTCATGAACCCGGTCTCGCGGGCGATGAGCTGGGCGAACTGGGCCGTGGCGTTGCCCTCCACGGCGATGACCCGGCCGGCTCCTTCGAGGTGGTCCATGAACTGCTCCTCGCGCAGGGGGTAGACCTGCTTGAAGTGCAGGACGGCCAGGGACTTGCCGCCGTCGTAGCGGTCCATGGCCTCCAGGCAGGCGCCCAGGTTGGCCCCCCAGCAGACCAGCAGCGCATCGGGGTTGTCCGCGCCGTAGTAGTCGGGACCGATGACCTCCTCGAACAACCCGGCGCCCTTGCGCAACAGTTTGGAGTTCATGGCCACGCTGAGGGACTTTTCCTCGGTGATGGAGGAGTCCTCCGCGTGGATGTGGGAGTCCGCCCGGACCAGCGTCTCGGAGAAGCCGGGCACCACCCTCGGAGAGATGCCGTCGTCGGTAAGGACGTAGCGCTTGTAGTCGCCTTCCTTCCACTCGAGCAGCGGCGCGGCGACCTCGGGAAGATCGTCCAGATCGAACGGCTCCACGTCGCGGTAGCTGTCGGCCAGGTACTGCTCGGACAGGATGAAGATCGGGGTCTGGTAGGTCTCGGCCAGGTCGAAGGCCCGGTGGGTCAGATAGAAGCAGTCCTCGGGCGTGGCCGGGGCGAAGATGGCCCGGGGGAACTCGCCGTGTCCTGAATGGAGCACCAGATTGAGGTCCGCCTGCTCTGTGCGGGTGGGCAGACCGGTGGCCGGGCCGGGCCGCTGGACCACCACGCAGACCAGCGGGGTCTCGGACACGCCCGCCAGGCTGACTCCCTCCTCCATGAGGGCAAAGCCGCCGCCCGAGGTGGTCACCAAGGCCTTGGCCCCGGCATAGGAAGCGCCGATCGCCATGTTCATGGCCGCGATCTCGTCCTCGACCTGCTCATACTGCAGCCCCAGAGGCGCGCCCTTGGCGACGAGAGCCATGGCCACCCCGGTGGCCGGGGTCATGGGATAGAAGGAGACGAAGTTGCAGCCAGCGGCCAGTGCGCCCAGGCCGATGGCCTCGTTGCCGTTGACCATCATCCGCCCCTTGGGTCCGCCGGGCTTGATGTCGCAGAAGAAATCGTGGTCCTGGTCCGAGACCCAGGCATAGGCCTTGCGCAGGACGTCGAGGTTGGCCCCGACCACCTCGTCACCCTTCTTGGCGAAGGTCTGCCGGAGCAGTTCCTCGAGGATGCCGAGATCGAGGTTCACGGCCCGGCCGAGCACGCCGAGCATGGCGGTGTTGTGGAAGAGCGGTTTGGACGCGAGCTTCTCGTAGGGGATGCGCAGCGCGTTGAGCCCCTTGGTGTCGAGATCGTCTCCGGCCACGACGAGCGCGCCTGCACTCATGGCGTCCAGATGTTTGTCCAGGGTCTCCGCGTTCAGGGCGGCCAGGATGTCGATGGTCTCGGTACCGCCGAGCATCTCCTCCTCGCCCATGCGGATGGCATAGGTATTGTGCCCGCCGCGAATCCTGGACATGTATCGCTGGGTCACCAACAGATGGTGCCCTGCCCTTGTTATGGCTTTGGAAAGCAGTTGGCCGATGGTTACCAGACCTTGGCCCGCCGCGCCGCCGATGACGATGTTCACGCTTTTTTCAGGCATACCGTCCCCTGGTTGAGAGTGAAAAAAGGCCGGGGGAAACGGTTGGCTCCCCCGGCCGGACATATTCGGCTGATTATGCGTTGGTCGGCGGGGTGAAGACCCTGGTGCCGAGGTCGCGGTCGAGCATGAACAGCCCGCCGCCGTCGCCCACGAGTTTGAGCTTGCCGACCGCATCGCTGACGGAGTCCTCTTCCTCGACCTGCTCGGAGATGAACCACTGCAGGAAGATGCCCACCGCGTGGTTGCGTTCCTCCACGGCCAGGTCGGCGATCTTGTTGATGCGCGCGGTCACGCCCTTCTCGTGCTCCAGGGCGTCCTCGAAGGCGGCCAGAGGCGTCTTCCAGGTGTGTTGCGGCGCGTCGATGGCCCCGAGCTTGGCGTGGCCTCCGGCGTTGTTGATGTAGTTGAAGAAACGCATGGCGTGGAACATCTCCTCCTGGTACTGGGCGTTCATCCAGGCGGCGAACCCGGCCAGCCCCTCGTGGGCGAAGTGGGAGGACATGGAAAGATACAGATTGGCGGAAAAGATTTCCCAATTCATCTGTTCATTGAGCGCATCTTCCAGTTTCTCGCTGAGCATAACGGACATCTCCTTGAATTTGTTGTTCTCATATATGCGGACCAGGCGTGCTCCCGCCCTTGTCCCAAGAAATGACAATAATCATCACAAGCGAAAAGGCCAGTGCATTTTACACCATTTTTTCGGAGGTTTTGCAACCACCGAACCGTGTCGAAGAGGGAATCCATCCCGGGGCTGGACCGGGACGGCGGCTAATAGAGGCGGTTCTCGGCGAAGATGGCCCGCAGCCGGTAGGCGAGGTGGGTGTTGCGGTTGCCCGAGGTCGCGTTGTTCAGGCCGATCCTGAAGGCCCGGTCCGAGCCGATGAGCACGGCCAGTTCGCGGGCGCGGGTCAGGCCGGTGTAGAGCAAATTGCGCTGCAGCAGCAGGAAGTGCTGGGTGACGATGGGCATGACCACGGCCGGGTATTCGCTGCCCTGGGACTTGTGCACGCTGACCGCGTAGGCCAGGCCGAGCTCGTCCAGGTCAGAGGACTCGAAGTGGACGTGGTTGCCGTCGAACTCGACCATGAGCTCGTGGCTGTCGGAGTCGACCTCCACGATCCAGCCCAGGTCGCCGTTGAAGACTTCCTTGTCGTAGTTGTTCTTGAGCTGGATGACCCGGTCGCCCTCGCGGAAGGTGGCGAACTTGCGCTTGAGTTCGCGCACGCCCGGCCCCTTCGGGTTGAGCCGGGCCTGGAGGGCCGAGTTCAGGGCCTGGGTGCCCACGTCGCCCTTGTGCATGGGGGTGAGCACCTGGATGTCGCGCAACGGGTCGAGCCCGTACCGCTCGGGGATGCGTTCGCAGACCGAATCCAGGATGAGTTTCTGGACCTTGACCGGGTCCTCCTGGGGAATCCAGTAGAAATCGGCCTCGGGCGGCGGGCACGGGTGCTGGCGCGGAAACTTGCCCTCGTTGATGCGGTGGGCGTTGACCACGATGAAGCTCTCCTGGGCCTGGCGAAAGATGTGCGTCAGCACGGCGCACGGTACCTTCCGGGAGTCGATCAGGTCGCCCAGAACATTGCCGGGGCCCACGCTGGGCAGCTGGTTGACGTCGCCGACCAGGATCAGGCGGCAGGTGTGCGGCAGGGCCCGCAGGATGGAGACGAAGAGCTGGGCGTCGACCATGGAGGCCTCATCCACCACCAGGACGTCCGCCTTGAGCTTCTGGTCCTCGCAGTAATGGAACCCGCCCTCGGGCTGAAACTGGAGCATGCGGTGCACGGTCTTGGCCGGATGCCCGGTGGCCTCGGCCATGCGCTTGGCCGCCCGCCCGGTGGGCGCGGCCTGCTTGATCTTGAGGCCCAGTTCCTTGAGGGTCAGCAGGATCGCCTTGGTGATGGTCGTCTTGCCGGTGCCGGGCCCGCCGGTAATGATGAAGACCTTGTTGGAGCACGCCTCGAAGACCGCCTCGCGCTGCTCGTCGGACAAATTGAAGCCGAGCTTGTCCTCGACCTTGGGCAGGGTCTTGTCGATCTTCTTGCGCGAGATGGGCGTGGGATGGCTGATGAGCTGGTACAGGCGCTGGGTGGTCTCGTTCTCGTAGTGGAAGAAGTACATGAGATAGACCGCCTCGGAGATGCCCTGCTCGGACAGATTCTCGATGCGGATGCGCTTCTTCTCCTCCAGCCCGAACAGGGCCAGCTCCAGCTTGTCGTAGTCCGTGGTGTCGAGCATGCGGGCCACGTCCTCGAGCAGCTTGGGCTTGGGGATGAACAGGTGCCCGTTGCGCTCGCAGGAGGTCAGCATGGTGTAGGCGATGGCCGCCTCCAGCCGTTGCGCGCAGTCCGGGGCGAAGCCGAGCTTCATGGCCATGTGGTCGGCGGTCTTGAAGCCCACGCCCCGAATCTCGTAGGCCAGGTCGTACGGGTTCTCCCGCAGCTTGGCCTCGGCCTGGGCTCCGTAGAGATGAAAGATCTTGCCCGCGAAGGTGGTCGGCACCTGATGGGACTGGAGAAAGACCAGCAGGTTCTTGATTTCCCGCTGGCGGCCCCAGGATTCAATTATATCCTTGAGCTTGTTCTTGGAGATGCCCTTGATCTTCAGGAGCTGGTCCGGGTCCTCGTCCAACAGGTCCAGGACGCCTATGCCGAACTCCTCCACGATGAGGGTGGCGGTCTTCTCCCCCACCCCCTTGATGGACGACTGCAAGAAGCGGATGACCCCGTTCTCGGTGGCGGGCCGGGCCTGCTCGAAGGTGGCCACCTCGAACTGGCGGCCGAATTTGGGGTGCACGATCCACCGGCCGGCGAGGTTCAGGGTCGCGCCCCCGGCCAGTTCGCCCAGGGTACCGACGATGGTGATCTGGCCCGGCTCGTCCTTGGCCCTGACCCGGACGATGGCGTAGCCGTTTTCCTTGTTGTAATAGACGGTGCTGACGACTTCGACGTCATTCAACTGGCTGAGATTTTCGTCGCTCATGGGGTTCCCGGTTACATCTTCTGCCGATGAACCAGGGACTGCTTGAGGGTCTCCTTGTCCATAAACTTGACTTCGGCCCCGATGGGAATGCCCTGGGCCAGGCGGGTCACCGAGACGCCGGGGAACTCGGACTCCACCAGATTCTTGACATAGGAGGCCGTGGCCTCGGCGTCCAGGGTAGCCCCCAGGGCGAGGATCATCTCGTCGAAATCGCCTGTGGCCAGCCTGCGCCGCAAACGGTCGATCTCCAACTGGCCCGGGTCCACGCCGTCCAGGGGGGACAGGAGCCCGCCCAGGACCAGGTACTTGCCCCGGTAGATGCCCATCTCCTCCATGGCCAGGAGCGCGTCCCACTCGGGCACCAGACATATCTGCCCGGTGTCGCGGGAGGCGTCTGCGCAGATGGCGCACGGGCTGGACTCGGCCAGGCAGGCGCAGTCCTCGCACAGGCAGAGGCGCTCGCGCAGCTCGATGATGGACTGCCCCACCCCGGAGGCCCGCTCGCGCGGCATCTTGAGCAGGGTCAGAGCGATGCGCAGGGCTGATTTGGGGCCGATGCCAGGCAGGCTCGACAGTTGCTCGACCACTTCCTTGAGCGGTCCGGGAAGATTCTGCAATGCGACTCCTTGAAGAAAGCGGCCGTCCAGGGGCGAGCGAGCGGCACGGACGGACATCCGGGCCGCCGCAATACGCCGGACGGCGGACGGGAATTAGAACATGCCGGGGATGGACAGACCGCCGGTCACGCCCTTCATGGCCTCTTCCATCATTTCCTTGGATTTCTTGAGGGCCTCGTTGGCCGCGGTCATGACCAGGTCCTGGAGCATCTCCACGTCGCCCGCCTCCATGACCGACGGCTCGATGCGCACCTCGGTCACCTCCTGGGCGCCGGTGACCTTGACGGTGACCATGCCGCCGCCGCTGGACGCCTCGACCTCTTTGGTCTTGAGCGCGTCCTGGGCCTCGGTCATCTTACGCTGCATGATCTGGGCCTGACGGAGCATTTCGTTCATGCCTTTCATTATATTCTCCTCGAGTCGTATGCTTATTGTTTTCTATGACTTACCGAAAGCATCTGGGCGTTGAAGGCCTCCATGACCCTGATCACGCCGGGATGGTTTTCCGCCTCATCCATGAGTTGCCTGTCGGATTTGGGCTCGGCAATATCGCCTGTTTCCACGCGAACCTCAACCGTTGGGCCGAAAAATTCCCTGGTCAGCCCGTCCAGAGCCGCCAGCGTGGACTTCTCCTTGAGTTGCGAGCACATGGTCCGGGTGCGGCAGACGATCTTGAGTCCGTTCTTGTCCCGCTCCCCCTTGGTCAGGTGGAGCATGGACACCTTGACTCCGGCCTCGCCGTTGCGCGCCTCCACGAACTTGAGGAAGCCGTCCCAGTCCCGGGGGCCGGGAATGGACGCGGCCGTGACGCGCTGCGTCGCGGACTCGGACAGGGGCGTGGCGTCGGACGGGCCGACGGGCTCGGGTTCCGGCTCAGGCCGGGCCGGGGGCGCGGACTGCGCCCTGGGCTGCGCAAAGCCGGCCCCGCCGGGTTCGCGCGTCTCGTAGTGCGGTGGTTGGCCCGAGCGCGTGGGCGGCGCGGTCTGCGGCTGCACGGGTTTGGGAGGCGCGGGTTGCCTTGGCGCGGCCTGGGGCGGGGCGAACTGCCTGCCGCCCGGGGGCATGCCCCCCTGCCCGCCCGGCATGCCGGGGCCGCCCTGCGCCGGACCGGACCGCCCGCCGCCTCCCATGGGGGGCTTGGGCGCGCCGCCGCTGCGCGGGCCCATGGATTCCAGGTTGATCAGGTCCGGCAGGCTGGTCAGGTTGAGGAGCAGAAGCTCGAGCGCCAGGGCCGGTTCCAGGCTGGTCATGACCTTCCGCTGGCCGTCCAGGGTCATCTGCCAGCAGGCGTGGATGTGCGCGGGCTCGAACTTGTTCGCCCAGCCCATCCAGTTGGACGCCTCCTCGCCGGACAGGCCGAGCAGGGGCAGCGCCTCCTCACCCGCCTGCCGGAGCAGGAACATGTTGCGCCAGCAGTTGGTCAGCTCGCGCAGAAAGAAGCCGAGGTCGAGCCCCTGGTCCAGGACCTGGCGCAGGACGTGGCCCACGGCCACCAGGTCGCGGGCGTGCATGGACTCCATGAGCCCGAAGAAGACGTCCTGGCCCGCCAGACCGAGGAAGCCGCGCACGTCGGCCTCTTTCAACACGTCCTCGCCCATGGCCAGGGCCTGGCCGAGCAGGGACATGGAGTCGCGGACCGACCCCGCGCCGCGCTTGGCGATGATGGACAGCGCGCCGGGCTCGTACTTGAGCCCCTCGAGATTCATGATCTTTTCCAGGTGGGTCACCAGCTCCGCCTGGGGCAGCATCTTGAAGGTATAATGCTGGCAGCGGCTGACGATGGTCGCCGGAAACTTGTGGTGCTCGGTGGTGGCCATGATGAAGGTCGCGCGCGGCGGCGGTTCCTCCAGTGTCTTGAGCAACGCGTTGAAGGCCTCCTTGGTGAGCATGTGCGCCTCGTCGATGATGAACACCTTGTAGCGGCCGTCGATGGGCGCGTATCCGATGTCCTCCTTGAGACGGCGGGCGTCGTCGATGCCCCGGTTGGACGCGCCGTCGATTTCGATGACGTCCGGGGCCACGCCCGCGGTGATCTGACGGCAGTGGTCGCACTCGTTGCACGGCTCGCCCGTGGGCGCGTTCACGCAGTTCAGCGCCTTGGCGAAGATGCGGGCGATGGTCGTCTTGCCCACGCCCCGGGTGCCGGAAAAGAGATAGGCGGGAGCGATCTTGTCCTGGGCGGCAGCCCGGGACAGGATGGATTTGACCGCCTGCTGCCCCGCCACTTCCTCGAAGGTCTGGGGGCGATACTTGGCCGTGAGGTTCGATGTGCTCATGGGTGTGCCTGGGGCTGTGGCGCGGAATCGGCAATCGCCTGAAATGATGGGATGAAAAACGGGGAAACCCGACAATCCGCGCCGGATTTCCCCTTACTTACCAGATGATGGACCGGTTTTCTAGACTTTCTATCAAGCCTGGTAGCGGTGCAGCCAGTGCTCGTAGTCCGGGTTCTCGCCTTTGACGATCTTGAAGAATTCGGTCTGGAGCAGCTTGGCCACCGGACCGGCCGTGCCGGTGCCGACCGTGCGGCGGTCCACGGAGCTGATCGGGGTCAGTTCGGCCGCGGTGCCCGTGAAGAAAACCTCGTCGGCCACGTAGAGCATGTCGCGGGCGATGGGTTCCTCGCGGACCTCGTAGCCCAGGTCGTTCGCGAGGCTGATGATGGAGTCGCGGGTCAGGCCGCCGAGCACGCCGTCCAGGTGCGGGGTGTAGATGATGTCGTCGCGGACCAGAAAGATGTTTTCCCCGGTGCCCTCGGATACGTGGCCCGTGGTGTCGAGCAGGATGGCCTCGTCATAACCGTCGGCCAGGGCCTCGTTCTTGGCCAGCACGGAGTTGACGTAGTTGCCGGAGGCCTTGGCCTTGACCATCATGACGTTGATGTGGTGGCGGCTGAAGCTGCTGCAGCGGACATTGATACCCTTTTCCAGGGCGTCTTCGCCCAGGTAAGCGCCCCACGGCCAGCAGGCGACGATTACGCGGGTCGGGTTGTCGCCGGGGTACACGCCCATGGCTCCCTCGCCGACAAAGGCCAGCGGACGGACATAGGCCCCGGCCAGCTTGTTGCGCTTGAGGGTCTCGATGGCGGCCTCGGTCATCTCATCGGCGGTATAGGGCATCTTGATGCCCAGAATCTTGGCCGAATTGACGAAACGGATCATGTGGTCCCGAAGGCGAAAGACCTCGGACGAGCCGTCCGCACACTCGTAGGCGCGGATGCCCTCGAATACCGCCGTGGCGTAGTGCAGGGCGTGGGTCAGGACGTGGACGTTGGCCTCGTCCCAAGGGACCTGTTTGCCGTCGAACCAGATGGTTTCGGATTTCTGAACCATGAAATATCTCCTTATGTATTTCGGCCCCCGGCCGGATATATTCCAGATGAAAAATGGACGCTAAAAAAAACCGGCAGTGAGGTCAAGACACAACCGCGAACTCGCTGGTTGCGCCGCTTTGTCCGGCAGACAATATCGGTCATTTTCATTTTGACAGTGCACACCGCGCAGAGTAAGAAAATTCCCTTGTACTAATACATTTTGAGGAGTTTTTCGCCATGTCCAAGTTTGCGAGAGTCGATCGACTGCCCCCCTATGTGTTCGCCCAGGTCAACGAGCTCAAGATGAAGCTGCGCCACGCGGGCGCGGACATCATCGACCTGGGTATGGGCAACCCCGATGTGCCCACCCCCAAGCCCATTCTCGACAAGCTGGCAGAGGCGGCATACAAGCCCGGAAACTCCAAGTATTCGGCATCCAAGGGAATCAAGGGTCTGCGTAAGGCCGTGCAGGACTGGTACTACCGCCGCTTCGACGTCACCCTCGACCGCGACAACGAGATCTGCGTGACCATGGGCGCCAAAGAGGGACTGGCCCACCTGGCCTTGGCCATGCTCTCCCCCGGCGACGTGGTCCTGGCCCCGGACCCGGCCTACCCGATCCACCCGTACGCCTCGATCATCGCGGGCGCGGACGTGCGCCGCGTGCCCATCGGGCCGGGCCAGGATTTCTTCGAGAACCTGGAGACGGCCATCCGGCACACCTGGCCCAAGCCCAAGGTGCTGATCATCAATTTCCCGCACAACCCGACCACGCAGTGCGTCGAACTGCCCTTCTTCCAGCGCATCGTCGACTTCGCCAAGGAGAACGGGCTGTACGTCATCCACGACCTGGCCTACGCGGACTTCGTCTTTGACGGCTACGTGGCCCCGAGCATCATGCAGGCCGACGGCGCCAAGGACGTGGCCGTGGAGTTCTTCTCCATGACCAAGAGCTATTCCATGGCCGGCATGCGCGTGGGCTACTGCGTGGGCAACCCGGAAATGGTCAACGCCCTGACCCGCATAAAGAGCTACCTCGACTACGGCATCTATCAGCCCATCCAGATCGCGGCCGCCTGCGCCCTGAACGGCGACCTCGACGACTGCCCCAAGTTCACCCGCGAGGAGATGGACCAGGCCGTCAAGGAGATCATGGCCGTGTACCAGGACCGGCGCGACGCCCTGTGCGAGGGCCTCAACCGCGTCGGCTGGTGCGTCACCCCGCCCAAGGCGACTATGTTCCTGTGGGCGCAGATTCCGGAGGAGTTCCGGCCCATGGGGTCCGTGGAGTTCTCCAAAATGCTCCTGCAGGAAGCTGAAGTGGCCGTCTCTCCCGGCCTCGGTTTTGGACAGTACGGCGACGACCACGTGCGTTTCAGCTTCGTGGAAAACCGCCACCGGACGAACCAGGCCGTGCGCAACTTGCGCAAATTCTTCTCAAAGGGGTAATCATGGATGTAATCAGACTCGGTCTCGGCGGATTCGGAACGGTCGGCTCGGGCCTGGCGAAGATATTGGATATGAATGCCGGACGCATAGAAAGGCGGCTCGGCAAAAAGGTTGTGATCTCCAAGATCCTGGTCAGGGACCTGACCAAGAAGCGGGCCTTCGATCCCGGCCCGGACGTGGTCTTCACCGACGACCCGGACGCGCTGGTCAACGACCCGTCCGTGGACATCGTGGTGGAGCTCATGGGCGGCCTGGACACGGCCAGGGATCTCATGCTCAAGGCATTCGCCGCAGGCAAGCACGTGGTCACGGCCAACAAGCACCTGCTCGCCGAGCACGGCCTGGAACTCTTCCAGGCCGCGGCCGACAACGCGGTCGGGCTCCTGTTCGAAGCCAGCTGCGCGGGCGGCATCCCCATCGTCCAGACCCTCAAGGAGAGCCTGGCGGGCGACGAGATCGTCAAGCTGCTCGGGATCATGAACGGCACGGCCAACTACATCCTGTCCGAGATGACCACCCGGGGCATGGACTTTTCGACCGCCCTGGCCGACGCCCAGGACCTGGGCTACGCCGAGGCGGACCCGACCTTCGACATCGAGGGGTTCGATACGGCCCACAAGCTGTGCGTGCTCATCCGCATGGCCTACGGCGTGGACTACCCGCTGGCCGAGCTGCCCGTGCAGGGCATCACCAGCGTGACGCCCATGGACATCGAGTTCGCCCGCGAGTTCGGCTACCGCATCAAGCTGCTGGCCCACGTCATGGACGTGCACGGCCGCCTGGAGGCGGGCGTGCACCCCGCCCTGGTGCCCTACACCTATCTGCTGGCCCGGGTGGGCGGCAACTACAACGCCGTGCGCCTGGAAGGCAACGCGGTGGGCCCGATCATGCTCCACGGCCAGGGCGCGGGCGACCTGCCCACGGGCTCGGCCGTATTGGCGGACATCATGAACCTGGTGCGCAAGATCAGCGACGGCTGCACCGGCCCGGACAACACCGGCTTCCACAACCAGCCGATCCCCAGGGCCAGAATCCTGCCGCCCGAGGAATCCGAGTCCAAGTACTATTTCCGCTTCACCGTGGCCGACCGCACCGGCGTCATGGCCGCCATCACCCGGTCCATGGCCGACCACAACGTGTCCATCGCCCAGGCGGTGCAGAAAGGCGAATCCGGGGCAGAGGGCATCCCGTTGGTGATCATCACCCACGAGACCTCGGCCCGCGACGCGGACGCGGTCCTGGCCGAGATCGACGCCATGGACTTCTCGGTGGAGCCCTGCGTCAAATTCCGAATCCTGTAACCGGACCTTACATGAAACTCCTCTATCTCATAGCGGACGGCATGGGCGGCTGGCCCATGGACGAACTGGGCGGCAAGACCACCATGGAGGCCGCCGTCACGCCGAACATGGACGAACTGGCCGCCACCGGCGCGGTCGGCCTGGCCCAAACCGTGCCCGAGGGCATGGCCCCGGGCTCGGACGTGGCCAACATGGCCCTGCTCGGCTTCGATCCGGCCGTCTACCACACCGGACGCGGCCCCATCGAGGCTGCCGCCCAGGGACTTGAACTCGGCCCGGACGACCTGGTCTGGCGGCTCAACCTGGTCACAGTCTCCAAGCTGACCATCGACGGGATCATGCGCGACTACTCGTCGGGTCACATCGCTTCGGAGATTTCCCGTCCCCTGGTGGAGAAACTCCAGGAAAAGCTCGGTAACGAGACCTATACCTTTTATCCGGGCATCCAGTACCGCCACTTGCTGGTCCAGAAGGACGGGGCGCTGACCGACGACGCGGGGCTGTTCATCAACCCGCCCCACGACATCACGGACAAGCCGGTCAAGTTCGACCTGCGCGCCTTTTCGCGCAGCCCGGACCTGTGGGACCTGCTCTTCGAGGCACACGAGCTGCTGGCCGACCGGAGCGTGAACCGCTCGGCGGCCAACTCCATCTGGCCGTGGGGCCAGGGCCGTCCCCTGAACCTCCCGGACTTCAAGGAGACCTTCGGGCTCGACGGCGCGGTCATCTCGGCCGTGGACCTGATCAAGGGGCTCGGCTTCGCCTCCAACATGGCGGTCGTGGACGTGCCCGGCGCCACCGGCCTGCTCGACACCAACTACGAGGGCAAGGTGGAGGCGGCGATCAATTTCCTCAAGGACCACGACTTCGTCTTCGTGCACCTGGAAGGCCCGGACGAGTGCGGCCACGGCGGCAGCGCCAAGGACAAGGTAGAAGCCATCTCCCGGTTCGACGCGCGCATCGTCGCCCCACTGCGCGAGGCCCTCAAGGACGAGGAGACCGCCTGGATCGTGACCTGCGACCACTTCACGCCCATTGCGGAAAAGACCCACACCACCGACCCGGTGCCCTTCATCCTCAACGGGCCGGGCTGCGCCCCCTCGGGTGTGGACGGCTTCAGTGAGAAAAACGCCGCCTCGGGCCTGAAACTGGACAAGGGATACGAACTGCTGTCCCACGCCCTCAAGACCTTCGGGATGAAGTGATGGCACCCAGGGCGCCCTTTCCCGAACGCGACGGCTGGTACACGCACTACGTGTCCTACGGTGAGACCGACGCCATGGCCGTGGTCTACCACGCCGAGTACCTGCACCTTTTCGAGCGCTCGCGCAGCGCGTTCATGCGCGAGACCGGCATCAGCTACCGGGTGGCCGAGGAGCGCGGAGTCATGCTCCCGGTGCGCGAGGCCAACTGCCGTTACCGCACCCCCATCCGCTACGACGAACGCATCCACGTGCGCTGCGGCATCTCCAAGTGGGGCCGCGCCTCGGTGGAGTTCGTCTACGAGATCTGGAACGACGACAAGACCGTGCTCCACGCCACGGGCATGACCGGCCACGCCTGCGTCGACCTCACCGGAAAGCCGGTGGCCATTCCGGGATGGCTGAAGGAGCTGTTTCAATAACGCATCGGGATTGTAACTTATTTTTTTGTTTTTGAATTCAAACAACCGTTTGCTTTCCCGAACCACCGGGGGTAGGCTTTTCGCCATGCGAATAGACATACACACCCACGCCTTCCACAATAAGATCGCCGCCAAGGCGGTGGACCATCTGGTGGACCACTACGGCATCACCCCGGTGGGAACGGGCAGAGCCGACGACCTCATCGCGCGCCTGGACCGGGCGGGCCTGGACAAGGCCGTGGTGCTCGCCGCCGCCACCTCCCCCCATCAGGTCGTCCCGGCCAACAACTGGGCCATCGAACTACAGAAGACCGCGCCCCGGCTGATCCCCTTCGGCACCCTGCATCCCGGCTACGACCATAACGCCGAGGAACTGGAACGGCTGGCTGAGAACGGCATCCGCGGGCTGAAATTCCATCCCGACTTCCAGGGCTTCCGCATGGACGATCCCGCGTTCTACGATCTCATGGAGCTGGTGGACGAACGGTTCATCTGCATGTTCCACGTGGGCGACGACCTGCCGCCCGACCTGAATCCGTCCTGCCCCAGGAAGATGGCCGCCCTGCGCCGGGCCTTCCCCAAACCGGTCATGATCGCGGCCCACATGGGCGGACTCAAGCAGTGGGAATACGCCATGGAGCACCTGGCGGGGCTGGACGTGTACGTGGACTGCTCCAGCGTCATGGACTTCGTGGACGACGACCTGCTGAAACGGCTGGTCAAGGCATTCACCCCGGACCGCATCCTGTTCGGCAGCGACTATCCCCTGTACGACGCCGGGGACGAGATCAAGCGCATCACCAAACGGTTGAACCTGTCCGAGGAGCGTCTGGACGCCTTTTTGAACCGCGCGGACAACCTTTTCAGCTAGAAAAAGTCCTGTTTTCCCATTTTTGCGTTGATAAACGAGTCGATTCAGGGCTAGATTAGGCCAATTGCTTCACCAACGTTTTCCGGAGTTCAGCATGTCCGCATTGTCGAGACTGCTCGCCGCCTGCATCCTGGTTATCGGCCTGGCGGCCTGCATGACCACCAGCTACAAGATCACCACCACGAGCGGGCAGATTTACATCGCCCAGGACCACCCCGTCTACGACGTGAGCACGGACACCTACGCCTTCACCGACGAAAATGGGCAGCAGGTGACCCTTGGCAAACAGGAAATCAGGCTCATCAAGGAGCAGTAAGTCTTTCACATCAAATTGGCATTCACGAGGCTCTTTCTGCAATAAGCCATGCCCCCGCTCCAGACGGGGCATGGCTTTTTCGACGTACTGCGGTTCAGGTCGGTAAAAACACACGATCGGGCAAATAGTCGTGGGCGCTGAAGCAGCCGCCCTTTGTGCCGAAGCGTGCTCTATCGACACCATCAGTGGACCGAGCTAGGATTATTTCAAGATACATGGTGAAAGTATGGGCAATGATTCCCCCTTCGCAACCGGCTTTTTCGAACCTCATACAACGGAGAATCCTTACCATGAGCAAAATCATTCACGCTTTGTGCGTGCTGGCCGTGCTATCCATTGCCGGTTGCGCCCACGATAAGACGTATAACCCGCATCTTACGACGTCGCCTCTGAGCAACAGCTACCCGTGCAAGATGACAGTCTCCATTACGGCGGAAGGCAAGCCCGTGACCATTACCCGTACGGTGCGCATGCACGAGTATCTGACGGGAGGAATAGGGGATACCCATGAGCAGTGGACGCAGGGGGTGGTGTGGGTCCAGCATCGCCTGCCATCAGGCGCGGACATCTATCTCAGGGTTCCGCAGAAGAGAAGGCCAACACAGTTCAAGACCGATAGATGGGAGCTTGGCAAGGCATATTATATCGAGGATCCCGGTAAAATGGATGTCATCGAGGATTATTCGGCGTCTTATAACCCGGATCGATTTGCTGAAGACGCCAACATAACCCGGTCTTCATGCGTAGCGAAATATGAGCGCATCAAAGGCCGTATTTCCGGCTATGACACGAACGACGAATATCTGATTGAAGGGAGTTCATACTACTACGAAAAGAACAATATCCCCTTTCATTCGGCGAGATATCGGGTTTCGTGGTTTTGGGAAATCGATCCCTCATACCATGCGGGACTCGCAGCATTCCTTTCCACCATCAAGGAAAAGACATTGTTTACTCGCGAGCAACTCTTCGCCGGTGCGAAGGATCATTTTGCGATTGCGCCTGGGGCCGGTCCTGCCGGAGATGTATGGCCTATGACGCCACTGAAATTACAGGAGCGCAATTTTACCACGCAAGCAAACAAGTCCGGCATAACTGTCATGACCAGGGACGACTCCATCGCGCCACCGGACAAGGGAGGCATTCTGTTTCCCCGCGATCAAGCGGTACTTGACTGGCTTGCGGACAAGACAATCACCATATTCGACGCAACGTATCCCGCAGTGCAGCTTTTTGAAAGGGATACCTACCTGTTCAATCCCGAAACGGAAAAGCTTTACAGTTTCCATTTCCATGCCGAGGTATTGCACATTGTGGACACCCCGCCACGAATCTGAAGACACTGCCGTCTAAAGCGTAAACACGGCGTACGGTCCACGTGTCCTGTAATGCGCTTGAAGACGGCCAAAAACCGTTGCCCGGACATCAAAAAAGCCTCTCCCCGCCAAAGTGGGGAGAGGCTTTCATGGGCTTGCGCTGCGGAAGTCATCCCAGATCAGGGACGGCCCCTTTATCCTCACGGGCCCCGCTGCCCGCGGACAGCTTGCGCTCCAGGACGTTGAACAGACGGGAAAAGCCGAAGGTCAGCACCAGGTAGATGCAGCCCACGCCCAGCAAAAACGGCACGTAGGTGTAGTATCGCGCGCCCAGCACCTTGGCGGTGAACATCAGTTCGGCCACGCCGATGGTCGAGATGAGCGACGAGTCCTTGAGCAGGACGATGAGCTCGTTGCCCAGCGGCGGAATCATCCGCTTCAGGGCCTGGGGCAGGATGACGTGGAACATGGCCTGGGTGTGGGACAGCCCGGTGCCGCGCGCGGCTTCCATCTGCCCCTTGTTGATGGACTGGATACCCGCGCGGATGATCTCGGCGTTGTACGCCCCGCTGTTGATGCCCAGCGCCACGATGCCGGTGATCAAAGGGTCCGGGGTGAACCCGTCGCCGGTAGCCAGCATGTAGAGCTGCGGAAAGCCGAGGTAGAAGAAGAATATCTGGAGCAGCATGGGGGTGCCACGGATGACCTGGATGTAGGCATCGGCGAGCACCCGTATCTGGACGCGGCGGCTGATCCGCCCGGTCCCGGCCAGAATGCCGAGGACAAGCCCCAGGGCCAGGGCCCCGAAAGTCACCTGCAGGGTGATCCAGGCTCCGTTCAGAAGCATGTCCTGGTGTTTGAAAAGAAGGGAAAAATCCATCGCCAAAACTCCTGGAAAAAAGGGCCGGGGACGCACGCCCCCGGCCCGGTTGCGGCTAAACTAGAGATTCCACTTCTTGACGATGGCGGCGTAGGCTCCGTCCGCCTTCACTTCTTCCAGCGCCTTGTTCAGGGCCTGCAGCAGGCCGTCGTTGCCCTTGCGGGTAATCATGGCGAATTCCTCGTAGGACAGAGGCTCGCCCGCACGCTTGAACTTGCCCTGCTTGACGAACTCGTCGGCCACGGAGATGTCGGCGATGACCGCGTCCGCGACCTTGTTGTTGAGCATCATGAAGGCGATGTTGTAGCTCTCGGGCTTGACCACTTCCGCGCCCTCGATCTTGTCGGCCTCCTGCTCGCCGGTGGTGCCCAGCTGGACCGCGATCTTTTTGCCCTTGAGGTCGGCGGCGGACTGGATGTCCGAGTCGTTGCGGACCACGATGACCTGGCCGCTGGCGATGTAGGGGGCGGAGAAGCTGACCTGTTCGGCGCGCTCGGGAGAAATGGAGAAGCCGGACATGCCCATGTCCACCTGGCCGCTCTGAGTGGCGGTGACGATGGCCGCGAAGTCCATGGTCACCCACTTGACCTTGACGCCCATCTTGGCGGCGATGGCGTTCAGGAGGTCCACGTCGAAGCCGACGCGCTCACCGCTGTCGCCGATGGCTTCGAACGGGGGATAGTCCGGGGAGTTGCCCACGGTGATGACGCCCGCGTCCTTGATCTTGTCCAGGGTGGTTGCGGCCTGGGCCAAGGTGGAAAAGGCGCACAGGGAAACGAGCGCGACGAGCGCGAGCAGCATGCGCATTTTGTTGAACTTCATATTTTTCTCCTTGCTGAACGATTAATGGGATTAATCCGGTCGGGGAACCGGGAAATATGTTTCATCGGCGGGAAGCCGACTTAGTCGACGATGCCTGCCATGAGCGGGCCGACCTTGCGGGCGATGTCCTTGTCCGTGTTGTCCAGGACGCCCAGAATCCGACCCCGGTAGATGACCGCCACGCGGTCGGCCAGTTGCAGGGCCTCGTTGAGGTCGCCGGTGACCAGGAGCACCCCGGCCATTGCCCGGGTCTCGAGCAGCCGGTTCCAGACCTCCTCGGTGGCGGACACGTCCAGCCCCTGGGTGGGCTGCTCGGCCACGATAAGCTTGGGCTCGCGATAGAGTTCGCGGGCCAGCACGGCCTTCTGCAGGTTGCCGCCGGACAGCTGCCAGGCCAGGGCGTGGATGCGGCCGGGCCGGATGTCGAACTTCTCGATGAGCCGGGTGGTGTGCTTGGCGGCCTTCTTCTTGTCCAGCCAAGGCCCTTTGGCGAACCCCTTGCGCGTTGTCAGGAGCAGGTTGTCCACCAGATTCTGGTTGGGCAGCGTGGCCAGGCCGAGCCGGTCCTCGGGGATGTAGCACATGGACCGGTTCCAGGTGGATTCGGCGAAGAACTTGCGCCACGGCTTGCCCATGATGAAGACCGTGTCCTGCGGCGGCCGGATCAGGCCGGTGACGGCCTCGACCAGCGCCTTCTGGCCGTTGCCCGCCACGCCCACCAGGGCCACGATCTCGCCCCGGCGCACGTCCAGGTCCACCCCGGTCAGGCCGAGCCCGGTGAGATTCTTGACCTCCAGGACCTTGTCGCCGATCTCGGCGGGTTGGCGGTCCACCTCGAGCAGGACCTCCTTGCCGACCATGCGCGAGGCCAGGTCCGCCTTGGACTCGATGGACGCCGGATCCAGCTCGCCCTCGATGCGGCCGCGCCGCAGGATGGCGATCTCATCGGCCAGGGCGATGACCTCCTCCAGCTTGTGGGAGATGAAGATGATCGCCTTGCCCTGTTCGGTCATGCGCCACAGCGCTTCGAAAAGATTGCGGGTCTCCTCCGGGGTGAGGACCGCCGTGGGCTCGTCGAAGATGAGGATACGGCTCTCGCGGTAGAGCAGCTTGAGGATCTCCACCAGCTGCCGCTCGCCCATGGACAGATCGCAAATGTGCGCGTCCGGGGCGATGTTCAGCCCGTACCGTTCGGCCAGCTCACCCACGCGATGTTCCATCTCGCGCGGGGAGACGAAAAAGCTCCCTTCCTGGCCGAGCAGGACGTTTTCGGCCACGGTCATGGAATCCACGAGCATGAAGTGCTGGTAGACCATGCCGATGCCCGCCCGGATGGCGTCCTTGGAGGAGGTGAAGCGCACCGGTTCGCCGTCCACCTCTATCCATCCCTCGTCCGGCTTGTAGCGGCCCGCCAGCATGGACATCATGGTCGACTTGCCCGCCCCGTTCTCGCCGAGCAGCGCCTTGATTCGGCCCGGGTAGACGTCCAGGGTGATGGCGTCGTTGGCCAGAACCTTGCCGAACCGCTTGGTCAGCCCCTTGAGGCTGACCAAGGGCCGCGCGCCCTCGGGGATGGGCCGGGTGCGCACCGGCCGGACGAACATCTGGTCGGTCACCGCCCTACCCCTCCGGCTCGATGTTGGTGCCGAGCGCGGCGGGCGCGTCGATGCGGCGGCCCCGCCAGGCGGACAGGATCAGGACCAGAATGGTCAGCAGATACGGAAGCATGAGCAGCAGAGAGGACGGCAGGTGCGTGCCCGCTGCCTGGAGCCGCAGCTGGAAGGCCATGACACCGCCGAAGAGGTACGCGCCGACCACGGCCCGGCCCGGACGCCAGAAGGCGAAGATGACCAGGGCCACCGCGATCCAGCCGCGTCCGCCGGACAACCCGTTGGTCCACAGGTGGGTGTAGGCGAGCGACAGGTACGCCCCGCCGAGCCCGACCAGGAACCCGCCCGCGATGACCGCGAGGTAGCGCAGCCGGATGGGCTTGAGCCCCGCCGCCGCGGCTGCGGCGGGCATCTCGCCCGTGGCGGCCACGTGCAGGCCGAGGCTGGTCCGCCTGAAGAAAAACCAGAACAGGACCGGGATCACGAAGGAGACGTAGACCAGCATGTCGTGCTTGAAGAAGATGTCGCCCAGGAACGGAATTTGCGAGAGCAGCGGGAAATTGAACGGATCGAAACCGGGCGCGGCCAGGCCGACGTACGGCACGCCGAGAAAATGGGTCAGTCCGCCGCCCAGGATGGTCAGGGCCAGGCCGGAGACCACCTGGTTGCCCAGGCAGGAGACGCAGACGAACGCGTGCAGGGAGGCCATGACCATTCCGGCGAAGCCGCCCGCCAGAAACCCGAGCCACGGCGAGCCGGTCACGAAGCTGGCCCAGAAGGCGGCCAGGGCGGACACGGCCATTATGCCTTCCACGCCGAGATTGAGCACTCCGCCCTTCTCGGTCATCATCTCGCCCAGGGTGGCGTACAGGATGGGGGTGCCGGACTGCACCGTGGCCGCGAACAGCGGTATGAGGAAATCCCACATGGCCTACTCCTGCCTCGGCTTGCGGACCAGTTTGTAGGTCAGGAAGAACTGCCCGGCCAGCACGGTGAGCAGGATGATGCCCTCCATGATCGTCCCGAAGGCCGCCGGGATCTGCAGTTTAAGCTGCATGTTCTCCACCCCGACCCTGAGCGCGGCCAACAGGAAGGAGGCGAAGGCGATGTTCAGCGGCTCCAACCGGGCCAGCCAGGCGACCACGATGGCGGTGTAGCCGTAGCCGACCATGAGGGAGGGCTGCAAACGGTTGAGCACGGCCGAGGTCTCCACGCATCCGGCCCAGCCCGCGAACCCGCCGGACAGTCCCATGACCAGCAGGACGAGCATGCCGTAGCGGATCTTGGCGTACCGGGCCACGCGCGCGCCCTCGCCGCTGGCCGTCAGCTCGAAGCCGAGCCGGGTGAAACGCATGAAGGCCCACAACCCGATGCCCACGACCACGCAGAAGACGATGCCCCAGTGCACGCGGCTGCCCGCGATGCCCGGGATGATCGCCCCTTCGGTAAACTCGGGGGTCATGGGGAAGCCGTAGCTCGCCGGGTCCTTCCATACCCCGAAAACCAGAAAATCCAGAAGCAGGATGGCGATGTAGTTGAGCATCAGGGTCGAGATGATCTCGTTGACCCGCAGCTTCAGCCGGAGCACGGCCGGGATCAGCGCCCAGACGCCGCCCAGGATGAAGGCCATGACGAACATGAGCGGCAGGAGCACGAATCGGGGCAGTCCGGGGAAGGCCAGGGCCATCCAGGTGGCCCCGATGGCCCCCAGTGCGAACTGACCTTCGGCCCCGATGTTCCATATCTGCATGCGGAAGGCCACGGCCACGCCCAGCGAACAGAGGAACAGCGGGATAGCCTTGAGGAGCACGTCCTCAAGCGACCAGACGTTGCCGAAACTCCCCTGCCAGAGCACGGTCAGGCCGTACAGGGCGTCCTTGCCCTGGCCCTTGAGCAACAGGGCGCTGAGCACGAGGGAAAAGAGCAGGGCGCCCAGGAAAACAACCAGGGCGCCCCACTTCCAGGGTTCATCTCTTTTTCTGATCTTCAGCACGGTACCCGATCTAGTTGGTGGTGCCGACCACGCCTTCCACGAACCAATCCATGCCGAGCAGCGCGCCGTCGTCCGGGGTGGTGCCCTCGGCAATGGCCACTTCTCCGGCCTGGTTCTTGACCGGCCCCATGAACACGGTGTCCTTGCCGGCCATGAGCTCGGCCTTCTTGGCGTTGACCATGGACTTGACGTCGTCCGGGACCATGGAGCCCATGGGCGCAATGTCGACCACGCCGTCCTGCATGGACCACCACATGGATTGGTCGCCCTTCCATGTGCCGTCGCGAACTTCCTCGACGGTCTTCACATACATGGGGCCCCAATTCCAGATGGCCGAGGTCAGGTTGGCCTTGGGCGCGAAGGAGGCCATGTCGGAATTGTAGCCGATGGCGTAGGCCCCGGCCTCCTGGGCCGCCTCCTGGGCCGCCGGAGAATCCTGATGCTGGGTGATGACGTCGCAACCGGCGTCCAGCAGGGACTTGGCGGCGTCCTTTTCCAGCGCCGGGTCATACCAGGTCTTGGTCCAGACCACGTGGACCTTGACGTCCGGGTTCACTTCGCGCGCGCCGAGGGTGAAGGCGTTGATGCCGCGAATAACCTCGGGGATGGGGAAGGCGGCCACGTAGCCGAGCTTGTTGCTCTTGGTCATGGAGCCGGCGATCAGGCCGGTCAGGTAACGGGCCTGGTAGATGCGGCCGAAATAATTGCTGACGTTGGGTCCCTTCTTGAAGCCGGAGCAGTGCATGAACTTGGTGTCAGGAAATTCCTTGGCGACCTTCATGACCGGGTCCATGTAGCCGAAGCTGGTGGCGAAGATGACGTCCATTCCCTCGCGGGCCATGTTCCGCAGCACGCGCTCTGAGTCCGCGCCCTCGGGCACCGACTCGGCGTACTTGGTGGTGGCGTAAGGCAGGGCGTCCACAGCCTGGCGGCCGAGGTCATGGGCGTAGGAGTAACCGGCGTCGCCCACCGGGGAGACGTAGATGAACCCGGTCTTGACGACCTTGGCCTCTCCCGCGGGCGCGGGGGCCTGGGCCTCTTCGGTCTTGGCCGGTTCCTCGGCCTTTTTCTCCTCCTGCGGGGCTTCACCGCAGGCGAAAAGGGACAGCGCCAGCAGCAAGGCCGCGGGCAGACCAATCAGTTTGAGCAGTTTCTTCATGAAGACCTCTCCGTTAGCGGTTGAATATCAAAAACGCATATCCCAGCTCCCAGTATCGGGCAAGACCCAATTTCGCTGGGGCGACCCCAGTGAGCCGCAATATAAGGATATGTATTTTGCCCGAAGCCTAGTCGGAGACCTGGGCGATAGGTTCCACGAACTGGGAACCGGCGTCCCAGGGGAAGAGTATCCAGGTGTCCTGGCTGACCTCGGTGATGAAGGTGTCGACCGTGGGCCGACCCGCCGGCTTGGCGTAGACCGTGGCGAAGTGCGCCTTGGGGACCATGTCGCGGGCGATCTTGGCTGTCTTGCCCGTGTCCACGAGGTCGTCGATGAGCAGCCAGCCCTCGCCCTCGCAGTCCACGCCCTTGAGGATGTTGGCCTCGCCCTGGTCCTTCCAATTGTAGGAGGACAGGCAGATGGTGTCGATGAGATGGATGTCCAGTTCTCGGGCAATGATCGCGGCGGGCACCAGTCCGCCCCGGGTGATGGCCAGAATGCCCTTCCACGGGCCGCTCTCCACCAGCCGCCAGGACAGGGCTCGGCAGTCACGGTGCAACTGTTCCCAGGAAACCGGAAACATCTTCTGATATCGGCTCTTGTCAACCATGGGGAATTCTCCTTGCGGGATGTCGGAACGACGGGCTTCGTACCCGTGTCCGGACAATTAATCAAGGGTGCAGGCCCTGCCTTTGTAATCAAAGAGGAAAGAGAGCGTCTTACGGACCTTGGGCGAGAACAGTTTGGCGGACAGGACCCGCCCCGCCACACGCTTGTTGATCTCGGCCAGGGTGGGGTACGGCATGACTGTCGAGGCCAGGGCGGACAGCTTCACCCCGCCGCCCAGGGCGGTGGTCCACTGC
Source organism: Pseudodesulfovibrio hydrargyri (assembly GCF_001874525.1). Taxonomy (NCBI): domain Bacteria; kingdom Pseudomonadati; phylum Thermodesulfobacteriota; class Desulfovibrionia; order Desulfovibrionales; family Desulfovibrionaceae; genus Pseudodesulfovibrio; species Pseudodesulfovibrio hydrargyri. The sequence continues at coordinate 110,066 of NZ_LKAQ01000001.1, forward strand.
CCGGCCAGTTCCCCCGCGTGGAGCCCTGCGACCTGCGCGCCCAGCGGCCTCTCCCGGTGGTCGAGAATCAGCTTGACCTTGCCGTCGATTCCTCCTTCCGCCCGGGCGCGGTCGTTGTCCGCAAAGGACTCCTCGAAGACCTTGTACTCCACGCCCGCAGCCGCGGCGCGCTTCTCGTTCATGCCCACGCTGGCCAGCTCCGGGTCGGTGTAGGTGCACCAGGGAAGCCGCGTGTAGTCCGCCTTGCGCGGCAGCCGGAAGACGGCGTTGGACAGGACGATGGATCCTTCGTAGCCGGCGGCGTGGGTAAACAGGTAGCGGCCGAGCACGTCGCCGCAGGCGAAAATGTGTTTTCGGGTGGTGCGCAGGCGGGCGTCCACCTTGACCCCGCGCCCGGCCAGCTCCACCCCGCAGTTCTCAAGCCCCAGTCCGGCCACGCGCGGCATGCGCCCGGCGGCCACGAGCAGCTTTTCGGCCCGGACCGTGTGCGGCCTGCCGTTGCGGGTGAAGACGACCTCCACCTCACCGTTGATCCGGCGCACCCCGGAGGTGGCCGCGCACAGCTCCACGGTCACACCCTCGGCCATGAGCGCGCCCCGGACCACCTCGGCCATGTCCTCGTCCTCCACCGGAAGCAGCTGGCAGTTGCGCTGCACGACGGTCACCCTGGTCCCGAGCCGAGCGAAGGCCTGGGCCATCTCGCAACCGATGGGCCCGCCGCCGATGACGGCCAGGGAGCCGGGCAGCCTGTCCAGGCTGAAGAGGTCCTCGTTGGTCAGGTAGTCCACGCCGTCAAGCCCGTCGATGGGCGGCGCGGCCGGAGCCGAGCCCGTGGCCAGGACCCAAAATCGGGCGGACAGCCGTTTCCCCGAGCAGTCAACCACGTGATCGTCCTCGAAGCGCGCCTCTCCGAACAGGACCTTGACGCCCAGCCCGCAGAACCGCTCCTCGGAATCATGCTTCTGGATCGCGGCGATAACCTCCCGGATGCGGCCGTTGACCGAGAGCATGTCCACGGGCGGCAGGTCCACCTCGGGCAGGCCGTAGCGGGTTGCGCGGCGCATGTCGTGATAGACCGCCGCCGTGCGGATGAGGGTCTTGCTCGGCACGCAGCCGGTATGCAGGCAGTCCCCGCCGAGACTGGGCCCGCGCTCGATGAGCACGGTCTTCACCCCGAGCTGGGCGGCCCCGGAGGCCACGGTCAGCCCGGCAGCACCGCCGCCGATGACGCCGATGTCATAGTCGTATTCAGCCATTGTTCCTCCGCTTCCGGTACCAGCCGAGCGCCTTCTTCACCGCCAGGGGAAAGAGCCCCAGCACGGCGAAGGACAGGATCAGGCTCGGCGAGAGCAGCCCGGACAGGGAGTCGAGCCGTCCGAGTTCCTTGCCCGCGTTGACGTAAACCGCCGTGCCCGGCAGCATGCCCACCTGGGAGACCCAGGCGTAGGTGAACAGACGCATGGGCGTCAGGCCCATGAGCGCGTTGATCACGAAAAAGGGGAAAATCGGAATGAGCCGCAGGGTAAACAGATAAAACGGCCCTTCCTCCTCCACGCCCCGGTCGATACGCGCGAGCTTGTCGCCGAACCGGCGACGGACCGAGTCGCGCAGCACGTAGCGCGACAGCAGGAAGGCCAGGCACGCCCCCAGGGTGCTGGCCACCGAGACCACGGCCAGGCCGACCCACAACCCGAAGAGTCCTCCGCCCGCCAGGGTCACCACGGTGGCCGCGGGCAGCCCCAGGGCGGCCACGGCCACATATATGAGGAAATACGCGCCGAGCACCAGGAAGGTGTGCGCCTCATAGAGGTTCTGAAACTGTTCGCGGGACTGCTTGAGGTAGTCCAGGGAGAAAAAACGGCCGAGATCGAACAGGAAATAGGCGGCCACCAGCCCGGCCAGACAGGCCGCGACAAGGATCTTCCTGGCCGCCCCCCGGCTCATGCGCCCTCGCCGTTCCCTGCGAGCATCTGCGCACCGTAAAAGGCCGCGCCAAACAGCCCGCTCGCCTGGTTGGCATTGAGCTTGACCGGAACGGTGTGCAGGAAATCCCCGTACACGTGCGAGTTGTGGAATTCCTCCAAGAACTCGGGAATCCGCACGAGCATGGGATTCCTGGCCGCCACCCCGCCCGCGATGAACAGGCCGCCGGTGGTCATCAGCCCGATGGCCCAGTTGCGGCACGCCCTGGCGTAAAAGCGGGCATACCACCGGGCGGTCTCGCTCTCCGGGGTCAGCCTGGCGGAAACCTCCTTGGGGGTGAGGTCCTCGCCGGTCAGGAAGCGGTGCACGAGCTGGAGCCCCAGCCCGGTGACCACGGAGTCGCCCTCGGGCCAGTTGCGCCCGCTCTCCGTGCGGTTGAACTCGGCGTATTCGGCCTCCTCCCGGCCGACAAAGGGAAATGCCATGTGTCCGCCCTCGGACGGCAGGGCCGTCCATCGGGCGCCGGTCTTGAGCAGCGCGGAATAACCGAGCCCGGTCCCGGCCCCGATGACGCCGATGGTCTCGCCCTCCACCGGCTCCCCGGCCTGGATGACCAGGGCGTCGTCCACCGCCGAGGTGCGGCAGGCGTAGGCCTGGGCCGAGAAATCGTTGATCAGGCGCACGGCGGGCGTGCCGAAGTCCACCTCGCGCAGGTCGATGCCCCACGGCGCGTTGGGCAGGTTCGGGCAGGTCACCCCGTGGTACACGGCCCCGGCCGGAGCCAGGACCGCGGCCTCGAACGAGCCCGGCCGCACCGGAAAATCGCTGTCCCAGAGCTGTTCGACCAGCTCCGGGAAGGTCCGCGCCCCGTGGGTTTCGAGCCAGACGGAATCCAGCATCTCGAGCCCGCCGCCCCGCGCCTCGAACAAGGCGAACCGACTGTTGGTGCCGCCGATGTCGGCGGCCAGAATCTTGGCCATGCGCCCTTCTCCTCCGTGGAACGCACCCTATCACAATCGGGCGAAAAAAAAAGGAGCCCGAAGGCCCCTTTCCCAGCTGAATCGACCGCTTCGACGGCCCGTTCCGGTCAGGCCGCCTCACTGGCCTTGTCCAGGCCGCCCTCTCCGGGCTTCTCCAACGAATCCGCCATGTCCGCAAGTTCCACAGGCTGACGCTTGCGCTGCACGTATTTACGGGTGATGCGCCGCAGGGTCTCGGTCTTGCCTTCGCGCTCGGCCGGGGACAGGAACGAGGCCAGCTTGCGCTCGAGCTTGTAGGAATTCTGCTCCTTGCTGATGGCCACGATGCCTTCCATGACCAGCTTCTGGTTGAGCAGTTCGGCCCTGGTGGAATAGTTGATGTTTTCAGCAATGGGCGAGAACACCAGATGGGACAGGATCAGCCCGTAGAGAGTGGAGATGAAGGCCACCGGGATGTTCTTGAGGATCACGGCGGTGTCGTTGATGCCCATGAGCAGGCCAATGAGCCCGATGACCGAACCGGCCACGCCGAAGGCCGGGGCCGTGCGGGCCAGGGTCTGGAAAAACCGCTCGCTCTGCTGGCGGCGCAGGTTGAAGAAGGCCATCTCCGCGCTCAGGCACTCGCGGATCTCGTCCTCCTTGTAGTTGTCCACCAGCAGGCACAATCCGCTTTTCAGGAAGGAACCGGTCGCCTTGTTGGCCGAGCGTTCCAGGGAGAGCACGCCGTCCACCTTGGACTTGACCGACAGATCGAGCAGGGTATTGACGATCTCCTCGGCCGTGGTCCGGCCGTTGGAGTAGACGTTTCTGGCCACGGAAAAGGCGTTTTTGACGTGCCCCACCGGGTAGCTGATGAGCATGGCCGCGCTCAGGCCGGAGATGACCACCAGAAAGGCCGCCAGGTTGAAGTACGCCCCGGCCGCTCCGGTGAGCATGAAGCTGCCCGCGAAAATGGTCAGGCTCAGGCCGATGCCGATGAAATTTTTTCTACCCATGAATGCCTCCGATCGATCAGCTGTTGTTGGAAATGACGATTTCTACCCGCCGGTTCAGGGCCTGGTTGGCCGCCGAGGTGTCGGGCAGTTCGGGCTGGTACGCCCCCCGGCCGGTAACCATCAGCCGCTTGGGATCGATGCCGATGCGGTTGATGAGCTGGTCGGCCACGCCCGCCGCGCGCTCGGACGACAGGGTGAAGCTCTGCGCCCCCTGCGCCTCGCTCTGGTCCGCGAACCCGATGACGTGGACCTGCCCCACGCTCAGCCGGACCAGGTCCCCGATCTCGTCGAGGTAGGCCGCGGACTCGGGCTTGAGCTGCCCGGAATTGCCGTCAAAGAACAGGTCGCCGCGCAGGGTCACGCGCACACGCCCCCTGGCCTCGCGGACCACGGTGATACCGTTGGTCCGGGAACGGTACAGGACCTCGCTCTCGGCCACGCGGACCACGTCCTGCGACCCGCCGGTGGCGGTCCGGCTGGCGATCTGCCCGATGAGCCCGATGAGCGGATCGAGCGCGCTGGCCGACTGGGCCTTCTCCGCAGTCTGCCTGCTGAACAGGACCTTCACGTCCTGCCGCGTGCTGGCGTAGATGAACAGCACGGCGAAGAGCACGAACATGACCATCATCAGGTCGGACCACGGCACGGCCCAGTCATTGGCCCCTCGAGCCGGGTCCTCCCCTTCCATCTGGTGAAACGAGGTGAATCCCGAATCCATCTTTGTATCCATCTTCTGCATTGTCGCTCCCGCGTTCTCGAACGCACGGCTGCATTCCCGCGCGCACGATATAAAGCAAAAAACCTGCCAGGGTGATAATCGACCGGAATGACCGGAAAAGTTACGATACATGTCAGTTCGTGAACGGTCTCCCCGACGGGGATGCGGACCCGGCGTCAAGAGTCCGTCGTTGACGCGGGCCGGGATATGGGGAACATTCCGGGCATGCAAAAAGGCCCCTTCCGCAATCGTTCCCCCCTTGTCCTGGCCTCGGGCTCGCCCCGCAGGCGCGAACTGCTGTCCGACCTCGGCCTGACCTTCGACGTGCACCCGAGCCCGCTTGAAGAGCCCTTGCCCGGACCGGGCGAGTCGCCCGCCAGCTACGTCCTGCGCATGGCCGAACTCAAAACATTGGACGTGGCCGCCCGCTTCCGGGGCGCGACGATCATCGGCGCGGACACCGCCGTGGTCCTGGGCGACCGGATCATGGGCAAGCCGAGGTCCAGGCTTGACGCCCTGGAGATGCTGACCACCCTGTCCGGCGCCACTCACCAGGTGGTCAGCGGATTCTGCGTGGTCCTGCCCGACGGCAAGACCGTGTCCGAGGCCGTGAGCACGGACGTGGACATGCGCGTGTCCACCGAGGGCGAGTTGATGAGCTACATCGAAACCGGCGAGCCCATGGACAAGGCCGGGGCCTACGCCATCCAGGGTGTGGGCACCTTCCTGGTCACGGCCATACGCGGCTCCTACACCAACGTGGTCGGGTTGCCCGTGGCGCGAGTCCTGGAGGTGCTGACCGCCACGGGCTGCGTCGAGCCCCGGATGCCGTCCGATGGGTAATCCCCGAGGCGATTCCCCGCTCTTTTCCGTGCTCATGAGCACGTACAATCGGGCCGACAGGCTCCCGCTGGCCATACGTTCCATCGTGAAGCAGCAATATCCCCATTGGGAGCTGATCCTGGTCAACGACGGCGGCGAGGATGTCTCACGGATCGCCAACTCATTCCTATCAAAACGCATTACCCTGCTGAACTTCGAAGACAACAAGGGGAAATCCGCAGCCATAAACGAGGCGTTCCGCCACGCGAAAGGCGAATTCATCGCCTACCTGGATGACGACGACCAGTGGCTGCCCAACCATCTGCGGACGCATTTCGAGCGGTACGATCTGAATCCGGAAGCGATGTTCCACCATTCCGACACGCACCGAATCGTCCTTGAGCGGGACCGGCGCGGCAACGAGAAAGAGGCCTCGCGAAATCTCCTCTACGACGCACCGGTAGGATTCCGGGACTTCATTGCTCGCAACAGGATCACCTGGCTGTCCGTCACGCACAGACGGGAATGCTTCGCCGCGGTGGGCGGCCTGGACGAGCGGCTGCGGATACTGGTGGACTTTGATCTCTGGCGCCGGATGGCGGCCCGATACGAATTTCATCACATCCCCGAACACACCGGCGACTATTTCATCCATCGGCAGATCGACGGCCAGATGACGGGACTGGTCAGAAAGGACCCGCTCGCCTTCCTCTACGCCAACGCGCTTATCCAGCGCAAAGCCGTGCCCCCCGATCTCGCAAGGCTCCACAGTGAAGAGCTGTCCGCCGCGCGGCAAAAGGCCTATGTCGACTTCCTGACCGCAAGGGCCGAGGAGTTTCATTCCAGGGGGAATGAGAGACGGCGGAATGCGGCCCTCTCCCTGGCGGCAAAGATCCGGGGCCGGTAGCCGGGATTTCCCGATCCCCCCTTCGGCTTAACGGACCAGCCCCACCGGAATAAATGATGGCCCACCGTGACCAAGAAGGTTGAAGTCCTGCTCCGTTCGGGTATCATCGTTCACTACTTGGAACTGCTGCCGGGCCTCCTTCTGGCACGCCTCGCCAGCTCCTCCTCAATCCCCAAAATGGAGACCGCCATGACCGATACACCGGAAAAAACCATCACCGCAATCCTCGACGCCCTGGAAGGGGCGATCGCGATATTCGACGACCTGCTTCGGTCCATCCCGGCCGAGGCGTTGGACATCAAGCGCGGGGAAGGGTTCTGGACCCTGCGCGAGCACGCCGCCCACCTGGCCGATGTCCAGCCCATGGGACTGGAGCGGATGCGGCGTATCCTGACCGAGGACGTGCCCCAGTTCGTGCCGTTCTCCCCGGACCAGGAGAAGGAAACCGAAAAGCCGCCCCTGATCCCGGTGGATGAAATCATCGCCAACTTCAGGGCAGGACGGAAAAAACAGCTCGAACTACTGAAAAACGCCTCTGCCGACGACTGGAAACGGACCGCGATCCATCCCGAATACGAGCAGTACGGGCTGTTCATCTTCACCCGTCACATTCTCATGCACGACCACTGGCACATGTACCGGATGGAGGAACTGTGGCTGACCAGGGACGAATATCTGTCTAAACTCTAATGATGAAACCGCGCCCTTGCCGGGCGAGGCGGGCAAAAAGGATACACAATGGATTTACGGATAGAGAACGATTGCGCGGGCGTGGACTGGCAGGCCGTGGCCGACATCCTGAAAGAGGTCGGCATGGCCCACCATGCGCCCGGGGTGCACGCCAAAGCGTTCAAGGCCAGCCACACCACAGTGTTCGTCTACGACGGGGACAGGCTGATCGGCTTCGGCCGGGCCCTCTCGGACGGCGCGTACCAGGCGGCGATTTATGACTGCGCGGTACTCCCGGAGTATCAAGGGCACCGGCTCGGGACCAGGATCATGGACGCCGTCCTGGCCGGCGTGGGCGACTGCAACGTCATCCTGTACGCCGCGCCCGGCAAGGAAGGATTCTACCGGAAGCAGGGCTTCAGCAGGATGAAGACGGGCATGGCGCGGTTCGCCAATCCCGACGCCATGCGGGACAAGGGCTTCATCGAATAACCGCCCCTCCAGACACCGCGCACTACTTCTTGATGTACCGCGCCAGGTAGGTGAACTCGCCCAGGTCGACCACCGTGTCGCGGACGAACCCGTGGGGCGCGGTCAGCCGATCGGCGTCTTCCGGGCCGATGCGCTTGTCCGGAGACGACGGCCCCGGGCCCTGGGCGAACTTCTTGAACTCAATAAGCGCAAAGATGCCGCCGGGCACCAGCACCCGGCAGAGTTCCTCCATGAGTCCGGGCCGGGCCGATTCCGGCAGGTCGTGCAGCACCGTGGCCATGAACGCGGCGTCCACCGAGCCGGTGGGCAGATGGAGCGGCTGTGACAGGTCGGCCACCTTGGGCTCGACATTGCCCAGCCCCTCCTCGCGCGCGCTCTCGGCCAGGGCGGCGATGCCGTCCTCCCAGAGATCCAGGGCGTAGACCAGGGAGCCCGCGCCCAGCCGACGGGCCAGAGCCAGGGTGTAGTTCCCCGCGCCGCAGCCGAGATCGAGGTACGTGGCCCGCGAGCCGACCATGATGTTTTCGAAAGCGAGGTCCTGGTCGATGTGGTTGATGCTGCTTTTTCCGGCGGCCTTGGGCTTCACGTCCATGGGTGCTCCAGGTAAAGAAGTTGATTTCGTGTCAGGATACGCGCCGGGACCGGCGGCGTCAAAACCGCCGGTCGGACTATGGATTGACGTGTTTGCCCAGGATGGACAGGCTGTAGCGCTTGCCGTCCATCTCGGCAATGTCAGGCAGCTTGCCCCAGGTCACGAACCCGAAGGAACCGAACAGCCGCATGGACCCCTCGTTGTGGGAAAAGATATAGGCCACCACGGTCCGGATGCCCAGTTCCGGGGTCATGTCCAGGGACTCCTTGAGCAGCCTCCTGCCCAGCCCCTGCCGCCGGTATTCGGGAGCGATGTAGATGCTGATCTCGGCGGTACGGGCATAGGCCGGGCGGCCGTAGAAAGATTCGAAACTGACCCAGGCCGCCACCTCGCCGTCGATGCGCTCGACCATGATGGGCCGCTTGCCGGGCACGTGATTGTCGAACCAGGCCCGCTTTGACTCCACGCTGACCGGTTCGGTGTCGGCGGTGGCAAGCCGCGTGGGCACCGTGGAGTTGTAGATGTCGACGATTCTCGGGAGGTCTCTGTCGGTGGCGGGTTGCATGGGTTTACTCCTTGGATTCCCGGGTGTTGCCGATCTCGATATCGGTTGGCGAAGCAGACAATAAACGCCCTTTGCCCGGCATGCAAGATTTGATGAACGGCCGCCCCGATGGTTGCCAACGGACCAACTACAGGGGTTCCTTTTCGACCATTGCCTGCGGCCGCGTTTCCGATTATCAAGGCCGTAAACCGCAGCCCGGAGTCCGTCCATGTCCGCATCGCATCCCCTCGACAAGCTGGCCCTCGCCGTGGCCACCCTCGGCCCGGTGGGCCATTTTCCCAAAGCCCCCGGCACATGGGGCTCCCTGGCCGCCACCGTGGCCGCGCCCTCGCTATTCCTGACCCTGCCCCTGCCCTGGCGTGCCGCCGTGCTCGTGGGCGTCTTCCTCCTCGGCACCTGGGCCTGTGACCGGGCCGAAACCGTCATGGGCGAAAAGGACCCCGGCTGCGTGGTCGTGGACGAACTCTTCGGCCAATGGCTCACCCTGTTGTTCTACCAAGCCATGCCCCTATGGTATCTGGCCGCCGCCTTCGCCCTGTTCCGCGTCTTCGACATCCTCAAGCCCTGGCCCGTCAAATGGGCCGAAACAGCCTTTCCCGGCGGCTTCGGCGTCATGATCGACGACGGCGTGGCCGGACTCTACGCCATGGGCTGCCTGCATCTCCTTGCCTACCTCGTTTCCGTAATCGGGTAAAAGAAATGCCTCCGGCGGCCGGGCGTCTCCGACGGCCAGAGAACCTTTTGTTGCCGCTTCGCGGGGAGCGCACACTACTGTCCGCCGCGCTTCTCCGCTCACCGAGGTTTCGATTCCGCGCATGTAGGGGAAAAGCAATACTTCGTTCCTCCTAACGCCTCACGCGCATATGCGCATACAAAAAGTTTCGGAAGGAAAAGGGGATGAGGGGCCAGGGGAAGGAAAGCCCTTTTCAAAGGTTTTCCTTTCCCCCTTCCCCTGGCCGCCGGAGGCAAAATAAAAACGCCGCTCATATGAGCGGCGTTTTTTTACTTTGGCTATATTCTCGCCAGGCTATTTGACCACGAATTCGTCGCGGCGGTTCTTGGCCCAGGCGGTCTCGTTGTGGCCGGGGTCCACGGGATATTCTTCGCCGAAGCTGACGATCTTCATGCGTTCCGGTTCCACGCCGAGGATGACCAGGTGCTCGTAGGCGGCGCGGGCACGGCGCTCGCCGAGGGCGAGGTTGTATTCCTCAGTACCGCGCTCGTCGCAATGGCCTTCGATGACCACGTTGACGCCGTCGAACTTGCGCAGGATGGTGGCCTTCTGGGCCAGGACGGAACGGGCTTCGTCACTGAGTTCATAGGAATTGAAGGCGAAGTGGATGGTCACGCTGGTCAGTTCCTGGACGGCCTCGGCCTTGGCCCGGGCCTGCGCCTCGGCGGCCAAGGTGGCTTCATCTACACCAGACTCCTGCTGCGGCGGAGTCCACTTGGTGTTGCTATCGTCCTGGACTCCGACCGAACCTTCGGTCGGCTCCGTGGTTGTGGATTTCTTTGCACAGCCGGCAAAGAGAAGAAGGGACACGGCCATGAGGGCCACCATTCCAACATACCATTTGATTTTCATGCTCACTCCTTGATAGAGCCGTCGCTCGGCTTTATTTACAGTAACCCGAGAGCGCTCGGTTTTCGCACATTTTACGGTGTACCTTTTCCCAGATAAAAATCAACCCTGATTATATGTCAATTACCACTGCAGGGACGTATCCCAAGCGGGCGCGAAGGCCGCCCCCTTACCAGTGGATATCTTGCGCGGCGCGTCTCCGTGCCGGGTGGTCAGGTACAGCTGGTACTGACCGGTCCGGCTGGACGCGAAGGCCACGAAGTAGCCATCCGGGCCGAAGGCCGGATATTCGTCGTTGCCCGGACCGAAGGTCAGCTGCCTTTCGCGCCCGGTCTCAAGGTCGTGCAGATAGATACGATGCCCGTCCGAGGTCTGGTGAGTGTAGGCCACGTACCGCCCGTCCGGGCTCAGGCACGGATGGGTGTTGTATTTGCCCGTGGAAGTCACGCGTTGGACCCGGCCGGACTTCATGTCCAGAAGGTAGATATGCGGATTCCCCGCCCTGCCCGAGGTGAAGGCCATCTTGGAACCGGTGCGGTCGAAGCTCGGCGAGACGTCGATGTACGGGCTTGCGGCCAGCCGCTTGCCGACCTTCAAGGTCTTGCTCAATTCGTAGATGTTGGTCGTCCCGTTCAGGTTCAGCGAGGCGTAAAGCACATCGTTCGGTCCGTAGACCGGGCTGATGACCGTGTCACCCAGCCCCTTGGCGATACGCCGGATCTTCTGCGTCTTGTGATCGTAAATGCACAGCTCGTGGCGCTCGTTGCCGATATGGGTGAAGGCCAGTTGGTCGCCGTTGGCGGACCAGGCCGGGCTGAGATTGAATCCGCCCAGGTCGGTGATCTGCGTAAGCCCCCTGCCTTGCGGCAGGACGGTGTAGATCTCCTTGGTCTTGCCCACCTGTTTGACGAAGGCGATGGGCGAATCAAAGAATCCTTTCTTGCCGGTCAGAGCCTCCAGGAAGGCGGAACAGAACCGGTCGGCCACCATGGGCAGCTTGTCGGCCACGTCGCGGTAGGCCTTGCCCACGACCCGGCGGCCGCTGAAGGTCTCGTACACGCGGGCCTCAAGATACTGGCCGTTCCATCCCGTGGTCATGCACAGGTCAACGCGGGCCAGCTGGAATGGCTTGAAATCGATGTCCTCTGCGGTCACGCCGTGGCTCGGGTCGCCGCCAAGCAGCGTGCTAGGCGAAACCAGCTTGAGGAACGGAATATACGTGAGGTCGGTAGCCACCAGTTCCGCAAACGCCTTGGCCTCGGCAGCGGGCACGGGCTGACCGTCGAGCCCCTTGGGCGGAAGCAGGGTTATGTTGACAATCCGCTGGCCCGGGCCATGGATGTCTACGGTCGGGATGCCCTGGGCCGAGGCGAGCGCGGCCGTGAGACACATGAGGACAAATGAGGCAAAAAATGTAGTTATCTGTTTCATACTGTCTACTCTGGTAGGTCCTGACTGTTAAAAACGACCTTGATACGCCGCTCACGCTCGGTAGGCGGTTTCTCCACATACTCGGTATACTTGATCGCTCGTAATGCAGAAGTATCAAATAATGAGTTATTCGAGGATTCCACGATCTTCGAAGAAAGAATCTTGCCATCTTCCGCAATGGATATCTCAACGACAGCCCTGAGGTTCACATCCCTAGTTACTGAAAATGTCCAATTTCTCCTGATGGTAAAACTGACTTTTGTTGTATACATATCAGTCACACCGGATCCTATGCCTCCCACTGTCCCGCCTTCCCGGCCGCCCTCCTGGCCGCCGTGCTCGTAGACGCCGCTACCCTCCTGCCTCCTCAGGTTGTCCAGAGCGCTGGACAGGGCGCTCTGCTTGGCCGCTTCCTCGCGCTTGGCCTGGGCCTTGGCCGCGGCCATGCCCTCGGCCAGCAGTTGCTGTGCCGTCTTCTGCGGCTTGGGCTTCGGTTTAGGCTCCGGTTTGGGTTCGGGCTTCGGCTTGGGTTTGGGCTCGGGTTTCGGCTTTGGGTCATCTTTCTTTTTGACCACGGTCTTCTTCTCGACCTTCTTGGGGCTGATGTCCTTGACCTCGGGCTCCGGCTCGGGTTTCGGTTCAGGCTTGGGCTCAGGCTTGGCCTCAACCACGGGCACGGGCTTGGCCTCGGCCTGCTCGGGCTTGGCCTCCACCACAGGCACGTTCGGGGCCTGGGCCGGAGCCTCGGCCTTGGCCTGCACCTTGACGGGCGGGCCGGATGGAGGCGGCGCCAGGGAGATCAGGTCCACGTTGTACACGGGCCGGTCCATGTTCACGCGCGTGGCCGTATAGTTCACGCCGTACAGCGCGAAGACGAATATGCCCGCGTGGAACAATAGGGAGAGGAGAAAACCGAGGCCCTGCCGCATATCTATAGCAACTCTGGAGATTTACTTGTTTTTGTCTTGCTTGGGCTGTTCGGCCACGATGCCGAGCCTGTCGATGCCCGCGGCCTTGATCTCGCCCATGACCTGGACCACGGTGCCGTAGGGGACTTCCTTGTCCGCGCGCAGGAAGAGCTGTTTCTTCTGCTTGGCCACCAGCCGCTGGATGTATGCCTGCAGCTCGTCCAGGGCCACCTGGTACTCGTCCAGGAAGATCGTGCCGTCCTTCTTCACGGACAGGACCAGGTGCTCGGAATCCTGGGGCAGGTTGCGGACCGTGCGCGTGGTCGGCAGGTCCACCTCCACCCCCTGGGTCATGAGCGGGGCCGTGACCATGAAGATGATCAGCAGGACCAGCATCACGTCCACAAAGGGCGTGACGTTGATCTCGTTGAGGAACCCGCCGCCGGTCTTGATCGCCATGGCTCGCTCCTAGTCCCGCTCGGGCTTGTCGGCCCAGGCGATCTCGCGTTCGGCGCGGTTCAGGAAGGCCCCGGCGAAGTCGACCATGCCGGACTCGACCTCGTTCAGCTTGCCCAGAAAATAGTTGTAGAAAATGGTCGCCGGGATGGCCACGAGCAATCCGATGGCCGTGGCGATGAGCGCTTCCGAGATGCCGGGCGCCACTGTGGCCAGGGCCGCGCTCTGGGCCATGCCGATGGAGTGGAACGAGTGCATGATGCCCCAGACCGTGCCGAACAGGCCGATGAACGGGGCCGCGTTGGCGCAGGTGGCCAGAAACGGCAGGTTGCGGGTAAGGGAGCGCATCTCCTTGGAGATGCCCTGCTTGAGCACGCGGCGCAGGGTGTCCTTGACCAGCAGCCGTTTGCGCTCGCGGTTGACGTCGGCCTTTTCCAGCAGCCGGAACTCCTTCACGGCCAGGGACGAGACCCGGGCCAGGGGCGAGTCGTCCTTGTCGCCCAACCCCTTGATTCCCTTGGCCAGATCACCTGCGGCAACAAACGCGTCGTAGCCCTGGATGACCTTCTTGCGGGCCGTGCCGATGGTGAAGAACTTGAAGAAGATGATGGTCCAGCTCCACAGGGACATGCATCCCAGAAAGAGCATGACCAGCTTGACCGCCAGGGTCGCCCCGGCAAGCAGGGACAGGATGGAGTTGTCGGGCAGAAAATTCATGGTTGCACCTTTTCGGGTCTATGGGCCGTCGGGCCCGCTTCATGCGAAGAAAGCCGGGCCTCAAGCAAGCCTCGGCTTTCCTGTTGTACTGTACGTGTCTACGCCTTCATGGTCACGGATTTGCGACGAACCGGAAACATCATTTCATGCACCGCTGCACGATTTCCCACGCATTGGCCTCGGTCTGCCGGTATTCGTCCACCGTCAGCCCCGCGCCCAGGGCGATGGTCCTGCGCAGATCCTCGCCCACCAGGTCGCGCGGGGCGTGGGCGTCGTTGTTGACCACGAGTTTCGCCCCGTGTTTGCGGGCCATGGCGGCCACGTGGCCGTTGGTGTAGCTGTGTCCGCCGCGCGTGGTGATCTCCAGGGCGACTCCCTTTTCCACGGCGAGCTTGACCTCCTCGTCGGTGATCAGGCCGGGATGGGCCAGGATGTCCACCCCCGCCTCGATGGCCGCCAGGTTGGTGCCGGGGGCCACGGGCTCCACCGGCGTCTCGCCGTGCATGACCACCACCTGCGCTCCGGCGTCACGCGCGCTCTTGACCATCTCGGCGATGAGCGCGGGCGGCACGTGGGTCAGTTCGACCCCGGCCAGGACGTTGATGTCGAAGAAGTGCCCGTGTTTCTTGACGAAGCGAAGCACGTTTTCGAGGATGTGGTAGGTGGTCGCCTCGTCCGCGTGGTCGGTCATGCAGAGGGCCTTGTAGCCCAGCACTTCGGCCCGGCGGACGAGTTCGGCGGGGATCAGTTCCCCGTCGCTGAAAATGGTATGGGTGTGCAGATCGATCATGCGGGGCCTACATCTTGTATTTGATGTCGTCTTCTGAGAGCTTGTCCAATTCTTCCTGCCACTTGTCGGCGTTTTCCGTCTTGATGACCGTTTCGGGATGATCCGGGAACGCGCCCCCGGCCTCATTGAGGACCGCCTCGCCCGCGAAGATGGGGCATTCGGCGCGCACGGCCAGGGCAATGGCGTCCGACGGGCGGCTGTCCAGGCGCAGGGTCTCCTCCTTGGCCGAGACCACGATCTCGGCGAAGAAGGTCCCGTTCTCGATGTCGGTGATCTCCACGCGATTGACGGTGCCGCCCAGGGAGCGGACGGCGTTGAGCAGCAGATCGTGGGTCATGGGCCGGGGGAACGGCACCTTGTTGATGGCCATGGATATGGCCATGGCCTCCATGGCCCCGATCCAGATGGGCAGGACCCTGGTCTCTTCCTCGTCCTTGAGGACGATGATCGGAGACTTGCCCGCCTCGTCCACCGCCAGTCCGAAAATTTCGACCTTTACCACGGCTCGCCCGTCCTCTCTCCCACCAGGGAGTGTTTCTTGGCTTCCACTATCCTCACCGGGACCATCATGCCGGTCAATCCAGCGGTCTCCGACATGGAGACGTTGACGATCCGCCCGGCCGGGTCGCGCCCCTTCCAGGAGACGGCGTCCCCGTCCTGCATGCGGCTCAACCCTTCCATGAACGCGTCGGTCCGCGCGCCCACAAGATTCTTTAGACATTCTCTAGTAATATTATTTTGCAGAGTCTGCAAGCGCAGCAACCGCTCGGAAGCCTCTTCGGCCGGGACCTTGGGCTCCATATTCACGGCCGCCACGCCGGGCCGGTCGGAATACTTGAAGGAAAAGCTCGACTCGAAACCCACCCGCTCGACCATGTCCAGGGTCTGCTGGAAGTCCTCCTCGGTCTCGCCGGGAAAGCCCACGATGAGGTCCGTGGTCAGACTGATGTCCGGCCTGGCCGTGCGCAGCCCGTCCACGATGGACAGGTAGCGTTCCATGTCATACTTGCGGCGCATGGCCTTGAGCACCTTGTCCGACCCGGCCTGCATGGGCAGGTGGAGGGAGGGGCACAGGTTCGGCAGCTCGCCGAAGGCCCGGATGACCTCCCCGGCGATGTCCTTGGGGTGCGAGGTGGTGAAGCGCAGCCGGTCCAGGCCGGGAATGGCGGCCACGGAACGCAGGAGCTCGGCGAAGCTGACGCCCACCCCGCCCTTGTCCAGGCCGAAGCTGTTGACGTTCTGCCCGAGCAGAGTGATTTCGCGCACGCCGCCTTCCACCAGCAAACGGCACTCGTCCAGGATGGCCTCCGGGGTGCGCGATTTCTGGCGGCCCCGGGTATAGGGCACGATACAGTAGGCGCAGAAGTTGTCGCACCCCTGCATGATGTTGACGAAGGCCTGGCGGGATTCATCGGCGGCCACGGGCTGGTCGGGCTGTTCGCGTTCCTCGTACAGGGTCACGAAATCCAGCAGGGCCGCGCGCTCCTCTCTGCCCGCCGCAATGCGTTCGAGCGCGTTGGGCGCGCCCGCGATGCCGTCCGAACCGAAAACCAGCTTAACGAAGGGGAAGCGCTCGAAAAAGCCGCGTCCCACCTGCTGGGCCACGCAGCCGCCCACGGCGGCGAAGACGTTCTCGTCGCGTCTGAGGTGCGCGGCCACCCGGCCGAGTTCGCTGTAGACCTTCTGCTCGGGCTTGTCGCGCACGCTGCAGGTGTTCAGGATGTAGACCTGGGCGTCCTCGGCGCCGGTCTCCTCCCACCCCCTGCTTTCCAGGGCGCGGGCAAGCCACTGCGAGTCGTGGACGTTCATCTGGCACCCGAAGGTGGTGATGTGAAATTTCATATCCGTTCATCCGGCCGCAATGCGGCCGGTCCTTTTCGTTTCAGGCCGATATTTCGGCACGGTTAAGGGGGCAATTATACACTGGCGAGCCAAGTGTCTACAAAGTGCAAGGTTTTTCTCAACGTCTCTTCTTCGGTCAGTTCGGTGTTGTCGATGACGAACTCGGCCAAGGGGTCCTGCTCAAAGGGGACATCCACCCCGACGACATCACCCAATCCATCGAAATCATACCCTGTTTCCTTGCGTACAAGGGCCTTGCGGTAGAGGTCGGCCATGACCTTTCCCGCAGGCCGGGAGGCCTCGCGCACCATGGCCGTTTCCAGGTCGCAATGCACGAAGATTTCAGCGAAGCGAAAAATTTTTTCCCGGGCGGTACGGCGCATGGACACCCGGTAGGCGGAGCCGTCCAGAATCACGTTACGCCCCTCGCGAGCCAATCCGGCCGCCTCCTCGGCGAACATCCGGTAGGCCGTCTCGCGCTCCTCGGGAGTGTACTCGGGTTCCGGGAAATAGGCCTTGCGCCGCTCGTCCATCTGCAGCAGGACCGCGTCCACGCCCCGGCCTTGCAGCGCGTCGCGCAGGCCGCGCGACAGGGTGGACTTGCCGCTGCCGGGCAGGCCGACCACCCAGATCGCCCAGCCTTCCCCGGTCCGGTCGGCCATGGCTACTCCAGGTACCGGTTGACGTGTTCCCAGTCGAAGACCTGGTCTTCGAGGACATTGGACACGAAATTGAACAAGCGGCGGCGCACCGGATCGGGGTGGTCGGGGTACCACTCGGGCGAGGCGATAACCAGACCGCGGAAGACGCAGAACGGGGCCAGGACCTCCAGTACCTCGGTATCCCCGGTGCGCTCCAGGTATTCACTGAAATAGGCCAGGTACAGTTCCCGGAAGGGACCGGCCAGCTTCTCGTGGTCGTACAGCGCCCAGAGCAGATAGTTGACGGCCATGGAGGCCAGGTCGCCGCCCGGCTCGCCCCACTCGCCCCGGCTGCGGTCGAGCACCGAAAAGTCCCCATCGTCGGAAACCAGCACGTTCCACGGGTGGAAATCCCCGTGCACCGCGCTCAGCCGGTGGGCATACCCCTTCAGTTTCCAGCGCCAGTCGATGAGCCGCTTTTCCAGGGTCTTGAACCGATCCGGGCCGAAAAAGGCGTAGTCCCGGGGAAAGGCCTCGTCCACCAGCCCGAGGATGCACTCGCTGGCCCCGAGCAGGTTGCGGATGCGTCGGGAGTACAGGGGCGGGTCTTCGAGCTTTTCGGCGTGCACTCCGGCCAGCCAGCGGGCGAACTCGCGGGCCGTTTCCAGGTCCCGGTCGAGCAGTTCGCTTTTGCGGATGCGTTCCAGGTCCAGGAAGTAATCGTGCCCTTCGAGCTTCTCGTTGACGATGAAAAACTCTTTGGGGTCGCGTACCGGGATGAGCGCGTCCGCGCCGTCCACGTAGCCGAATCCGAGGGGATGGACATGGCGGGGCATGCGGGCCGAGGTCTCGTACTGGAACATGAGGATGGCCGCCCGGTCCCAGTAGAACTGATGGCCGTACTTGTCCCCTTTCATGACCGAGAACACGGCCTCCCGGACCTCGCTGCCGACCTGAAAGCGGACCAGAAGAGGCTTGCCGTAGCCGAAACCCTTCATGCCCTGGGCGTTGAGACTGCCGATGTCGCCCGCGCCCAGAAGGCGGACTCCGTCGCCGTACACGCGCCGCAGGTACGTTTCGATGGCCTGGACCTTGAGTTCGATCATGTCGCCCTCCTCGGCCCCATCGGGCCGCAGGCTACGTCAGTGGTCCGAAGACCGACTCGTAGCGCTCGGTGAATTCCTCCAGGGTGAAGGTGTGCTCCTGGGTGCCCTTGAACTCCACCGCGTAGGTGGCGCAGGTGGCGCCCAGCTTGCAGGATTCGGCCACGGTCTTGCCCATGGACAGTCCCTTGAGCAGCCCGGCGCGGAAGGCGTCCCCGGCCCCGGTGGGGTCGAGCACTTCCCTGGCCGGGACCACGCCGATGGTGGTGTCGCCGTCCTTGCAACTGACCATGGAGCCCTTTTCGCCCAGGGTGGTGATCAGGTAGCCGACCTGGCCGACGATGTCCTCCTTGGACATGCCGGTGGACTTCATGACCATCTCCAACTCGTAGTCGTTGACGATCAGAATCTCCGCGCCGTTGATGGCCTTTTTCAGATTGTCGCCGCCCAGGGCCGGAATCTGCTGGCCCGGGTCGAAGATGTAGGGGATGCCGTTTTCGCGGTAATATCTCGGGTGATCGACCATGTCGTTGACGTTGCCCGG
Source organism: Pseudodesulfovibrio hydrargyri (assembly GCF_001874525.1). Classification (NCBI taxonomy): domain Bacteria; kingdom Pseudomonadati; phylum Thermodesulfobacteriota; class Desulfovibrionia; order Desulfovibrionales; family Desulfovibrionaceae; genus Pseudodesulfovibrio; species Pseudodesulfovibrio hydrargyri. The sequence continues at coordinate 128,743 of NZ_LKAQ01000001.1, forward strand.
CGCGATCAGGCCCATGGCGTCGGACGGGTCGATGCGGGTCATGTCGTACTGGCTGGGGTATTTCATGGCCCCGGGGTTGAATCCGTTGATCTGATTGTCCGACATGTCCGTGGTGATGTAGCACCCGGCGGTGAACTCCTGCTCGATGGTCCGGATGCCGTCCAGGGCGATGCCGTAGTGCTGGAGCCGCTCGTCGTAGGGGCCGAAGTCCTTGCCCACCTGGCTCAGGATGGTCGATTTCTCGCCGAGCAGGGACAGGTTGTAGGCGATGTTGCCGGCCGTGCCGCCGAAGCGTTCGACCAGCCCGTCCACCAGGAAGGAGACGTTGAGAATATGTATTTTATCCGGCAAGATGTGATTGGAAAACTTGTCGGGGAAGGTCATGATGCGGTCGAAGGCCAGAGACCCGGAAATGTAGATCTGCATGAATACTCCTTAGAAACGAATTCGGTTGACCGGAACCTACGTGCATGCCCGTCCCCCTGTCAACGGGGGCCCTTATTCCTTAACGGCCCCGGTCGTTTCGTCCCTGATCCAGGTAAGGAAATCCGGATTGCCTCCGGTGATCGCCAGGGAGACAACGCACGGCACCTCATAGCCGTGGGCCGCCTGGACGGCTTCGGTTAGCGCCTCCACCAGGTCGTCCCGTGTCTTGGCGATGAGCACCGTCTCCTCGCCCCGCTCCACCTTGCCCCGCCACCAGTAGAGCGAGCGCATGCCGGGCAGGATATTCACGCAGGCGGCCAGCCGCTTCTCCACGAGCATCCCCCCGACGGCCTCGGCTTCGGCCTCGTCGGCGCAGGTGATGTAGATGAACGACTCGGACATGGGCTCCTCCATTTTTATTGATGATACATGGTTCGGCAGCGGACGCAACCGGCGCGGGGAAAGCTTGGCGCTTGAGCCGAGCGGCCGCAGATGCTAACAACCCTCCGACACGGAGTATGTATGAACAAGAAAGAACGCGCAGCCGAAATTTTCGACCGTCTCTCGCAACGATACCCTACCCCCAAACCGGCCCTGGACTATACCACGGCCTGGGAACTGCTGGTGGCCACGGCCCTGTCCGCCCAGTGCACGGACGAGAGGGTGAACAAGGTCACCCCGGTCTTCTTCGAACGCTGGCCGACGATCGAAGACGCGGCCGGGGCCGACGTGGCCGAAATCGAGGACGTGGTCCGTTCCACCGGATTCTTCCGCAACAAGGCCAAGAACATCAAGGCCGCGGCGCAACGCATCATGAGCGAATACAACGGCGAGGTGCCCCGGACCATGGCCGAACTGATCACGCTCGGCGGCGTGGCCCGCAAGACCGCGAGCATCGTCCTGGCCAACGCGTTCGGCGTGAACGAGGGCATCGCCGTGGACACCCACGTCAAACGGCTGGCCTTCCGCATGGGGCTGACCACCAAGACCGACCCCATTCCCATCGAAAAAGACCTCATGCCGCTCTTTCCGCGCAAGACCTGGGGCGACGTCAACCACCTCCTGGTCTTCTTCGGCCGCGAAGTCTGCCCGGCGCGCAAGCCCAAGTGCGACATCTGCGAGCTCAATGACATCTGCCCGAAAAAGGGGGTCGCGTAATGACCAGGCCCGGCGATTTCACCATCCACGCCACGGACAACCTGGCCCGGCGCGCCACCCTGGGCACGGCGCACGGCGACATCCAGACGCCCATATTCATGCCGGTCGGCACCCAGGGCACGGTCAAGAGCCTGACCCCGCTCGACCTGGAGGAGATGGAGGCCCAGATCATCCTGGGCAACACCTACCACCTGTACCTGCGGCCCGGCGACGATCTGGTCGCCCGGCGCGGCGGCCTGCACAAGTTCGCGGGCTGGAAGCGGCCCATCCTGACCGACTCCGGCGGGTTCCAGGTCTTCAGCCTGGAGGGCATCCGCAAGCTCTCCGAGGAAGGCGTGGAGTTCCGTTCCTACATCGACGGGTCCAAACACTTCTTCTCCCCGGAAAAGGCCATCGACATCCAGAGAAACCTCGGCTCGGACATCATGATGGTGCTCGACGAGTGCGTGGGCTACGGCAACGACCGCGCCTACACCGAGAAGTCCCTGGAGATGACCACCCGCTGGGCGCGGCGCTGCCGCGACCACTACCCCAAGGGCAGCGGCGGCCAGCTCATGTTCGGCATCGTCCAGGGCGGATTCTACAAGGACCTGCGCGACCGCAGCCTTGAACAGCTGCGCGAGATCGACTTCGAGGGGTTCGCCATCGGCGGCCTGTCCGTGGGCGAGTCCACCGAGGAGATGTACGACATCCTGCACCACATCGCGCCCAAGCTGCCGCATGAAAAGCCCCGCTATCTCATGGGGGTGGGCACGCCGCTGGACATCCTGGAAGGGGTCTCGGCGGGCGTGGACATGTTCGACTGCGTCCTGCCCTCGCGCAACGCCCGCAACGGGACCCTGTTCACCTCCACGGGCAAGATCAACATCAAGCGCGCCGAATACGCAGAGGACGACTCGCCGCTGGATCCGAACTGCGGCTGCTACACCTGCCGCAACTTCACCAAGGCGTACCTGCGCCACCTGTACATGGCCAAGGAGCTGCTCTCCTACCGGCTGAACACCTACCACAACCTGTACTTCTACCTGGACCTGATGAAACAGATCAGAAAGGCCATCGAGGAAGGCTCCTTCCGCGAGCTCAAGGGCAGATACGAAGCGGCCTACGGCCAGCGCTAGGCTTCGGGATCAGGAACGCTGCGGGCAACGGCCCGCCTCGTCTTCCGGGACGATGCCGAACACGGCGCCCGGGTATTCCTCGGCGCATTGCAGCAGGGTCATGTTGGCCTCGCTGTTGGCCGTGGCCTCGCCCAGACCGCCCAGGATACTGTCCAGGAAGCCGTACTTCTGGTCGAACTCGGCAAAGACACGCTGCTCGCCTTCCATGTTCACGGCCCGGATGACGTCGAGCACGCGCACGTCCGCCAATTCCCGGGCCGGGGCATAGACCTCGCACCCCGGCACCTCGGCCGGGATGGTGTAGCCCGCCTGCTGCAGCACGCGGAACAGGTCCGAGACCAGGGTGGCCGGGGCCATGAGGCCGTCGGATATCTCCTCCACGGACGGCAGTTGGCCGCCGTCGTGGAATCGCTTGGCCAGCACGACCATCATCAGCACCGCGATCTTCTGCCGTTCATACGGCGTGGCCGAGCCGAAATAGCGCTGCTTGACGAAGGAATTGATGTTCTGCCAGGCGTGGCTGACCTGGGCCCCCAGCAGGACGATGACCCAGCTGAGATAGATCCAGACCAAAAGCAGCGGCAGCTGGGCGAAGCTGCCGTAGATGGCGTTGTACTTGACCGCGCCGATCTGCCAGTTGATGTACAGCCACTGGGCCATCTGCCACAGCACCCCGCCGACCGCGCCGCCGAGGAGCGCGGCCCGGACGCGCACGCGGGTGTTGGGAATGAAGGCGTACATCATGGAAAAGGCCATGATGATCAGCAGATAGGGAACGGCCTTGAGGAACACGGTCTCCAGATAGCCGATGGCCTTGAGGCTCATCAGACGGGCGATGAAGTCCTGGTTCTGCAGGCTGAAGTTGAAGCTCGAAGCGATGAACAGGAAGATCGGGCCAAAGAGGATGATCGGGAAAAAGTCCGTGATCCTGCGCCAGGCGGACCGCCCCTTGTTCACGCTCCAGATGACGTTGAAGGCCTTTTCGATGGTCCCCACCAGAGAGAGGACGGTGAAGAGCAATGTGACCACGCCGACCCAGCCCAGGGCCTGAACATTGGTCCGGTCGATGTATTCGATGATCTTGTCCGCCACCTCGGGCTGGCCCGTGGTCAGGTGCAGGATCAGGTCGCGCATCTTGCCGGTGTTCTGGAAACCGAACCCCTTGGAGATGGAGAAGGCCACGGCCAGGAACGGGACGATGGACAGGATGGTGGTGAAGGTCAGGGCCGCCGCGCGGATGATGGTCTGATCCTTCACGAAGCTGAAGAACACCAGGTAGAGCAGGCGGCAGGCACCCCGCCAGGTGCGCAACCAGTACGGCGTCTCCGGGGTGTTGCGCTCCCAGATGTCCTCCACCAACCGCCTCTTCAGCTGTATGACCTTCCGCGCCAGACTCATGACCGCTCCACGTTGGAATTGAGGTTTCGTCCTGGTTGTCGCTTACATCTTTTGCGAACGCGCAGGCAAGCCCGCTGTCCTCCGATCAGAACAGATCCCGCAGAAATTCAAAGGACTTCTTGGGCAGGCTCAGGATGTTCAGCACCGTGTCGTTAACGATCTTGCCCGTGGGCACCTCCACCTTGGGGTCGGTCAGCTTGCCCGTCAGATGCAGGGTCACGCTCGGCACGGCCACGAAATCGTTGCGAATGGACAGGTCGATGGTGTTGGCGGGCAGGCTGAAGCCTCCCTCTCCGTAAGACTGCAACACGGGCGGGGCCTCAAGCCGGAATTGGTCGAGGGTGAACACCCCCTGCTTCACCGTGGCCTCGGAGGATGCCCGGCGGAAGGTCGTCCGCCCTTCGGTCTTGCGCTGCACGTCCGCGCCGATCTGGAGGGTCCGGCCCGCATTGGCCTGCTTGGGCTTGAGGTCCCATCCTGTGAACTTGAACGATCCGTTGGTGATCCGGAGCGAGGCCGTGCCGTCCAGGTTGGCCAGGATGTCGTCGTCGGTCCGTCCCACGCTGTACAGGTCCGCCTTGATGTCCGTCTCTCCGCGCAGATATTCGCGTTCGGCCATGTCCTCCATGAACGGACCGGCCTGCATGCCGTTCACGTCCAGAACCAGGTGCAGGTCCAGGGCCTTTTCGTCCGCCTGGCCCTCCAGGTCCGCCTTGAGCGTCCCCCCGTGGATCCTGCCTTGCACTTCGGCCAGATGGATGGCTCCCTCGTTGGCACGGACAAATCCTTCCAACGACTCGCTGCGGACCCGGGCCAGGGTGAACTCCTGAAAGAGGACCTTGCCGTTGAGTTTGAGAAAACGGAGAAATTCGAGCGGCAGGTCGGTGGGTGTGGACTCGGGCTCCCTGCCCTCGCGGACGTCGCTCAAGGTGGGAGCCGGTGCGGGCGTCAGGTAGCGGTCCAGGTTAAAGGACCCGGCGGCCAGGGAAAAGGCGAACAGGGGATGCGCATACCCGGTGGCGACCACATGGCCCTTGACCGGAGTGCCGTCCAGTTCGCCGCTCAGCTCGCTCAGGGTGAACCCCTCACCATCGGCCTTGAACCGCGTCTTCAGGGACGCGCTCCGCAGGGCGTCGGTATCCCTGGTGCGGATGTTCTCGCCGGTCAGGAGATAGACGATTCGCTTGGGATCGGCCTGGGCAACGGACAGGCTGCCCTCGACCCGCCGGTCCTTGGCCCCGCCCGCCAGCCGCGCGTCGCCCGCCAGCGTGGTCTCGAATGCCTGGATCACGGTGTCGGTCAGGGCCGCCTCGCCGCCCTTGGAGTCGAAGGCGACCTTGCCTCCGAAGGTCAGCCGACTGGCCGCCTTGGGCAACAGGGAGGTGGTCAGGTAGCCATTGACGGCCATGCCGGAGCTCTTGGCGCGGAGTTCGTCGACAGCCGTGGAAAACGGTCCCTCGGCCGTGACGTTTACCGATTCAAGGTCGCCGCCGCTGCGCAGCTTCAACCCCGCGGACAGCACGGAGTTCCATACGCCCTTGGCACCTTTTCCATCGGGACGGACCTTCAATTCCAGGTCGGCCTTGGAATACTCCAGGGAGAGCGGATCGCCCTTTATCCGCCTGGCCTCGGCCCTGCCCTGTCCAAGGGATAACCGGACGAGGCCGGTAAGATGCTGCAGGATGTAGATGGAACGGACCTCGGGCGGGCAGGACATGGCCGGGACCGAGAATTCCAGGTGGGCCGTGCCCGGTCCGTCGAAACGCACCGGAGTGCGGTGCAAAAACTCGAACCCGCGCCGCTGGGACTCGGCGTCAAGCACGCCGTTCAGGGCCAGGGTCGGCTCGCCCTTCCCGGCCTCGCCCAGGACCACGGTCATGCTCCCGCCCAGGGAGGCCAGGCCTTCGCGGATGGCCCCGGCGTCAAAGGCGATGCCCCTGTCCGTGGCGTCCACATTCAGACGGATGTCCGAGACCAGGGTGTCCAGGACATCGAAGCCGTCCGCCCGGATCGTGCCGCTGCCCCGGAAGGCCCGGAAGAACGGCAGGCTGAAGTCGTCCCAGACGAACGGGGTGCCGGTGCGGAACAGGGGCAGGTAGTTGTCCAGATCGATGGTGTCGGCCCGCAGGGCAAAATCGAAGACCGGACGAGTCCAGTCCTTGAAGCCGCACTGGCCGCGCACGGTGATGTCGTCCAGGGTCAGGATGAGGTTTTCGAAGCTCGCTCCGTCCTCGGTGACGTGCACGTAGGAAGCCAGCGCGCTGCTGTTCAATCCGTCCACGTCCTTGATCGGCAGGTCCGGAGCGTATTGGGCTATGAGCCGGCGCGGCGCGAAGGGATGCACGGTGATGTGCCCCCTGAAGTCCAGCCCCTTCTCCAGGTCGCCGGAGGTCATGTCGCCCTCGGCGAGCAAGCCGAACAGGCTGGCCTTGAAATCCTCGAAGGCCACGGTCCGCTTGTCCCAGTCCAGGTCCATCCTGGCGATGAATTCGCCTGGTTCGGCCTTGTCGGGCAGGAAATCGCCGTACACCCTGGCCTGTACGCTCGCCTGCGAAAAGACCGGCGGGGTGCCGTCGTCCATGACCCGGACCATGCCCTTGAGGACCAGATCGGCCTTGATCCCCTGGTCGGCCCAGGAAAAGTCGCTCCGGAGGGAGAACGGCACGTCCTCTCCCAGAGTCACGGTCCCGGTGTGGATGTCGATGCCGGAGAGCTTGTATTCGGTGCCAGCCATCTCGTCGCGAAACAGAATCTCGGCGTCGGTGATCTCCACACTGTCCACGGCAAAGGTCCATTCCTGGTCCGGGGACGGGCCGGACATGGCGCGCCCGCTCCGCTCAAGCATGGATTGCCAGTTGAAGACGCCCGCCTTGTCGCGGACCAGGACTCCCTCGACCCCGGCAAGATCCAGGGAATCCACTTCAATGCGCCGGGAAAGAAGCGGGATGATCCGCACGCTGATGTCGATGTCGTCGAACCGGGCCGCCGGGCCGTCGCCAAAGCCCGGGGCCTCCCCTATGGCCAAATCCTCCACGGTCAGTGCCAGCCGGGGCCAGATCGCGATGTCCAGGTCCCCTTCCAGGGTCACGGGCCGGGCCAGGATGGCCTCCAGAGTCTGGGTGAACCGGGCGCGGAACTCGCCTGTGTCGATATAATAAGACGCCCACAGCAGCACGCCGGTGCAGACCAGGATGAGCGCCACCAGGCACTCGATCAGGATGCGCGGCAACCGTTTAAGCATGCTCCTCCCCGTCCCCGTTGTCGCTACGTTCGCGGACGCTCATGCACAGGGCGCTCGCCCCGAACTCGAGGCCTGTCTTGCGGGCGATACGCGGGCACTTGACCTTGAAGGCACAGAACACGCCGGGCCAGAGCCCGTCCAGGGCCTCGAAATTCCCCTGCCCCTTGCTCAGGATGACGTCGCTTCGGCGCATGCGCTCGATGAATTCGACGGTGCAGCGGCTCAGAACCGTGCCGGGCGTGTCCACGCCGGACTCCACCACGGAGCACAATTCGGTCATGCCCACGGTCCTCGCGTCGGCCATGGTCGCGTCATTGAGCACGGGCCGGGAGCGGACAGCGTAGGTCACCTCGCAGCCGAGCCGGGTCAGTTCGCGGACCAACAGGGTGTCGAGGACGATCTCGCCGGTGTTGTCGCCCAGAATGAGCACGGACGCTCCCCGGACCAGCTTTTCGCGCAAGACGGCCAGCACTTTCGGGGACACGGATTCGGCCACCTCGGCCAACTCCTTTTCCAGGTCGAAATCCAGCTCCACGCCCCGGTCGATGTAATTGCCGATGATGGCCAACTCCAGGGCCAGGCCCAGAGGGTCGCCCGCGCCGCGCTGGGCCTCCACCCGCTCTTCCAGCGACGGCAGCAGCCCGAGGACAAAGGCGTTGGCCTCCCGCTTGTCCTGCGCGTACAGGTCGGTGCAGCCGGAAATCTCGCGGACCAGTTCGGCCAACTGGCGGGCGATGGCCGGCGGCGGCTCGTCCATGTCCAGCCGGGGAAGCAAAGCCTCCCACCGAGCGACGATTTCCTCGCGGAGGGCGGGGTCGTCAGGGCAGGCGATCTCCGCCTCCCTGACCGCCATTCGCCTGAAACAGGGCATGCATTCGAGGGCAGTATCCATGGGGCAATCCGTCTTTGATAGGGCAATTCGGGATCACGGAGAATATGGCCGACCATAACTCCATGACTTCAAAGAGTAATCGCACAACACCCCGCCATTGGCAAGGCGGGGTTCGGAATCGTTCGGAATAGATCAGGAAGATTCGGGAAAACAATCCGGGGTCAGGCCGACCACGGAGATGCCCGCCCGGTCGGCGAACTCGATGGCCGCCTCACGGTCGAAGAACAGGCTCTTGCCCGCCTCAACGCCCAGGCAGGTGGCCTTGCCCTCGGCCATGAGCCTGAGGGTGTCCAGGCCGAGGCTCGGCAGATCCACCTCCTTCTGCTGGCCGGGCTTGAAGACCTTGACCACCGTGCACTCCGGTCCGCCGTAGGAAAAACCTCGGCGCAGGGTCTCGTCCGTACCCTCCAGGGCCTCCACGGCGGCCACGATGCCCTCGCGGACCACCACGCACTGGCCCACGTCCAACCGGCCGAGCTCCTTGGCGACGTCCCAGGCGAACCTGAGGTCGCTCCACTCCCGGTCGTTGGGCCGACGGCGGGTCATGACCCCCTCGGGCGAGAGCAGGTCCGGCATGTATTCATGGGCCGGAACCACGGTCATGCCCTCCTTCTCGAACTCCCGGGCGATGACGCCCAGCAGGGCGGCGTCGCCCTTGTCCTTGCGGCCCAGGACGAGCTTGATGGCCCGCATGTCCAGGTGGCGGATGTCCATGACCTTGGGCTTCTCGATGGTCCCGGCCATGATGACCTTGTCCACCTTCTCGTCCTTGAGGAAGCCGATCAGCTGGTTGAGCTTGCCAAGCTTGAGTTCCCGAAAGACGTCGGCCAGCGGGGCCACGTCCATATTGGTGTGGCCCGTGAACCCGGCCACCACGAGCCGGTGGCCCCTGGCTTTGACGCCACGGGCCACCAGAACGGGGAACTGCTTGCCTCCGGCAATGAGGCCGATGGTGCTGACAGGCTCGGTCATGCCGTATTGCAAGGATTAGTGGCCGTTGGAGCAGCGCTGCTTGTGGTCGGGCACAACGCCGTTCTTGCTCTCGCGGATGAACGAGACGAGACGGGCCACCTGGGGAATGCCCGGCATCTCCTCTTCCACCTGGGCCAGGCTCTGTTCCTTGGTCAGGCCGGAGCGGAAGATGATCTTGTAAGCCTTCTTGAGTGCCTTGCACGCGGCGGAGTCGAAGCCGTTGCGCTTGAGCCCGATGAGGTTGGGGCCGAAAAGCATGCCCCGGACACCATGGGCCAGCATGAACGGCGGCACGTCGAGCTTGTAGCCGCTGGCGCCGCCGAGGAAGGAGTATTCCCCGATGCGGATGAACTGCTGGACGGCGGACATGCCGGAGATGATCACGTTGCGGCCCACCTCCACGTGGCCCGCCAGCTGCACGGCGTTGGCCAGGATGACGTGATCGCCGATCCTGCAGTCGTGGGCTACGTGCGAATAGGCCATGAACATGCAGCCGGAACCGATGACGGTCTCCTGCACGCCCTGCACCGTGCCGCGGTGGATGGTCACGCACTCGCGGATGATGTTGTCGTCGCCGATGCGGGTGTAGGTCTTCTCACCCTTGAACGCCGCGTGCTGCGGTTCGCCGCCGATGACGGCATGCGGATGGATATGGTTGTTCTTTCCGATTTCGGTGTTGGACTGGATGACGCAATGCGCCTCCAGGAAGGTGCCGTCGCCGATCTTGGTGTCGGCTCCCACAACGACGTACGGGTCGATGCGGACATCGGCCCCCAGCTCCGCCGAAGGATGAATGACGGCGCTGGGATGGATCTGACTGGACATTACATGTCCCCCTTGTTGGCGATGGCGGCCGAGAACTCGCCCTGGCAGGTCACCTGACCGTCCACTTCGGCGACGCCGCGCATCTTCCATATGTTCAATTTTTGTTTCTCGAAATACACATTCATGATCAGCTGATCGCCCGGAACCACCGGCCTGCGGAACTTGACCTTGTTCAGCCCGGTGAACAGGAAGACCTTGTCCTCCAGAGGCTCGTCAAAGGAGTGCAGGACGAAGACCGCGCCGGTCTGGGCCAGGGCCTCCAGTTGCAGCACGCCGGGCATGACGGGCAGCCCGGGGAAATGCCCCTGGAAGAACTCCTCATTGATGGTCACGTTCTTCATGGCCTTGAGGCGGGCGCCCGGCTCGTATTCGAGCACGCGGTCCACCAGCAGGAAGGGATAGCGATGCGGGAGCATCTCCATGATCTTGCGTATATCGAGTGGGTACTGATTACTCATCGCTCACTCCGGCGGCCGCTTTCAGTGCGGCCAGTTCTTTCTCCATTTTCTTCACCCGCTTGAACAGATCGGGCAGCTTGGGCATGCACACCCCCATGGACTTGAAGTAGCCCTTGGCCGGGATGGCCGGGCTGCCGGCCACCTTGGCACCGGCCTCCACGTCGCCGAGGATGCCGCTCTGGGCCGCTACCATGGCCCCGTCGCCGATGGTGACGTTGTCCGGCACGCCGGTCTGGCCCGCCAGGACCACGCCGTTGCCGACCACGGTGGAGCCGCCGATGCCGGTCTGCCCGATGATCAGGCAGTGCTCGCCGATCTCCACATTGTGGCCGATCTGGACCAGGTTGTCGATCTTGGTGCCCCGGCGGATGCGGGTGGTGTCCAGGGCGGCCCGGTCGATGGCCGTATTGGCACCGATCTCCACATCGTTCTCGACGGCCACGGTCCCGATCTGGGGAATCTTCATGTGCCCCAGCGGGGTCTGGGCGTAGCCGTAGCCGTCGCCTCCGAGCACTGCGCCGGGCTGGAGGATGACGTTGTCGCCGATCGTCAAACCGCCCATGACCACACAGTTGGGGTAGAGAATGCACCCCTTGCCGATCACGGTCCCCTCGCCCACGTAGGCCCCGGCGAAGATCACCGTGTCGGGCCCGATCACAACCCCCTCGCCCACAAAGGCGAAGGGATAGACCGTGGCGGAATCGGCCACGTCGGCGTCCGGGTGGACAAAGGCCAGCGCATGCACGCCCTCGAGGCATCCCTGGGGGCGGGCAAAGACGTTCACCACCCGAGCCAGGTCCATGTACACATTCTCGCTAACGAGCGCGCACGGGACCCTGTCGGCATAAGAGCCGGATGTGAGGACACATCCGGCTTTGGTGGTTTCCAGTTGATGCAGATACTTGGGATTGACCAGAAACGACAGGTCGTCGGGCCCGGCCTTTTCCAGGGTATTCACCCCGGCTATATCCCTATCCGCACCGGTGTACTCCAGGCCGAGCTTGTCGGCCAGAGCGGACAGCATGATGGGCATGAATTACTTTCCGGCTTTCTTGGTCTTGTCCAGTTCCTTGACGAGCTCATCGGAGATGTCCAGGCCGTCGGCGATATAGGCCAGGCCGGGAGTCTGCTTGTCGAAGGCGATGGTGTAGTTGTGGGCCTTGCAGTAGTCCAGGACGACCTGTTCGAGCTTCAGGAGAACGGGCTTGCCCAGTTCGTTCTGCTCGGCCTGGATGGCCTTCTGGTAGACGGAGAAGTCCTCGTTCCAGTCACGGCCGCGACGGCGCAGTTCGGTGACCTTGTCCTGCAGGACCTTGCCCTGGAAGGCGTTGCTGTCGATCTGCATCTTGAGCTTGCCGAGGTCTTCACGCTCCTTCTTGAGCTGCTCGCCGCGGGCGGTGAATTTTGCGTCGAGCTTGTCACGCACCTCCTTACCGTAGGCGGACTTCTGCACGACATCCTTGGTGCTGAAGACCGCGATCTTGGTTTCGGCGAAGGCTGCGGCCTGAAGCAGAAAGACGAAGCAAATGGTGAACAGACAGATCTTTTTCATTGTATGACTCCTTGACTGAATGAAATCGGTATTGGGTTAGAATTGTTGGCCCATGATCAACTCGACGGTGTGCACCTTCGAGTCGACCAGGTCGTCCAAGGCGTAGGCGTATATCACGCCCACGGGGCCCATGGGGGAGTACCAGTTCACGCCGACGCCGACGCTTTTGTAGAGGCCCAGGGAAGGCTCATCCTCACCGCCGCGTTTCACGGACTCGAACCACTCTTCGGTTTCCTTCCACGAGTTGCCTGCGTCGAAGAAGCCCAGAGCCACAATGCCGAGTTCCTTGCTGATGGGGCGCTTGACTTCGAGGTTGGTATAAAAGGCCTTGTTACCGCCCACATCCGCATCGGAGTTCGGACCCTCCGTAGGCGTGATCAGGTAGTTGGAATAGCCGCGCACCGTGTATACGCCGCCGAGTTCGAACCGCTCCGCGGCGGGGACATCGCCCCCGCCCAGGTTCTCCTGCAGGTACCCGGCCCAGAACTTGGAGTGGAAGACCACCTGCTCGAAGACCGGCTGCCACCATTCGAACTCTCCGACGTACTTGATGAAATCGTCGGTGCCGCCCAGGGGGCCGCCACCGAAGGTCATCCCCAGGGAAGTCCTGGTACCCGAGGTCGTATCACGGAACGTGTCCCGCGTGTCGCGGATCGCCTTGCCGGTCACCTTGGAGGCGAGATGCGAACCCTCGTCATCCCTGCTCCGGGAGGCGTCGTCGTCCACATTGGTGATCTCGTAGGATTCCAGCCCGTATCCCCACGAGAGCTTGGTATACTCCCCGATGGGATAGATGAACTGGACATCTCCGCCCACCCGGTCGACGTCGTACTGGGAGTACTCGGTATCGCGCTTGTATACTTCCGTGTTGAGGCCGAGATCGGTGTCGTTGATATGCGGGTTGGTGAAATGGACCGTGTACCGGTTGGTGGAGCCGCCGATCTGCCCGTTGAAGCCCACGTCATACCCCCGGCCGAAGAGATTTCGCTCGGAGATTTCACCGCCGAAGAAGACGCCGTCATAGGTGGAGAAACCCACACCGCCGCTGATCTTGCCGGTCGCCTTGTCCTTGACCTTGACCACCAGGTCCATCTCCTCCGGGTTGCCCGTGGGCACCGGGGCGATATCGACCTTCTCGAAGAAGTCCAGGTTGGTCAGGCGCTGGCTGGAACGCTTGAGCTTCTCGCCGCTGAACTGGTCGCCGTCGGCCAGACGCATCTCGCGCAGGATGACGTTGTCGCGGGTGACCGTGTTGCCCTCGATGAGCACCCGGCGGATGTGCACCCGCTGGTGCTTGCTGATATTGTAGACGACGTTGACGATCTTGGTCTCGGGGTTGTCGTCGAGCTTCACGCCCACGTCGGCGTAGGCGTAGCCGTAATTGTTGTAATAGCCGGTCAGGGCCGAGATGTCCTTCTGGAGGATCAGGCGGTCGAAATACTCGTCCTCGGCCTTGAGTTCGTCGATCTTGGTCACCTGAAGGAGTTTGGAAGGATCGTCCAGGAGGTCGCCGGTAAAGGTGGTCTCGCCCATCTTGTAGCGGTCGCCTTCCCAGACCTTGTAGATGACGTCGATGCCGTCGTCCTTGATGTCCACCTCGGGCTGGCCGACCTTGGCGGTCAGAAAGCCCTTGGACTGGTAAAAGGCCATGATCGCCGATGCGTCGCGGTCGAGGAGCTCCTCCTTGAGCACGCCGGAGTCGTCGATCCAGGAGAGCCAGCCCCGTTCCTTAAGGGCCAGGACGTCCTTGATATCGTCCGGATCGAGCTGCTTGGCGCCGTCGATGATGACATGCTCGATGTAAAGCTGCGGTCCCTCGTCTATGACGAAGGTCAGGCGGGCGATGCCGGCCCCCGCATCCTCGATCTCCTGGGTGACGTTGGCCTTGTAGTAGCCTTCCTTGCGGTACATCTCGCGGATGACGCGAATGTCGTCGGACAGGACCTTGGGGTTGATGACGCTGCCCTTCTTGGTGGATACCGCCTCGAGGATGTCCTCGGAGTCGATCTCCTTGGCCCCGCGCACGCCGATGGCCTGAATGCGCGGCTTTTCCTTGACCACGAAGACGACCTTCTTTCCGTCGTCGACGTCGTCGACCCTGACGCGAACATCATCGAAGTATCCGAGATCATAGACGTTCTTCAGCGCGGTATTGATGGCCTTGGCGGTGATCATGTCGCCTTTCTGCATGGTCATGCGCATCAGGACCACTTCCTTGTCCAGGACTTTGGTGCCCTCAACGTCAACCTCGGACACGATGTCCATGCGCAGGAGGTCCATGCGCATGCGGTCCACCAGGGCGTCCACCGCGGGCAGCAGATTGATCAGCCCCTGCTTGGTAACCGAAAGCTTCTTGCCCGTGTCCTTGGCGTAGGCGTCGACCAGGCGGGCGTCGATGGTCAGGTTCTCCCCGATCTGGTTCAGGGAGCCGTAGACGGAAAACTGGGCCCCGGCCAACAGGGCGATCTCGCGCGCCTTGTCCGGGTCGAATTGGGTGTACCCCTTGTCCGCGATCTTCCGGCCGACCTCTTCAGCCGCGACGACCTTGAACCCGACCTCCTTCAGCCGGTCGGACAGCAGCTCGGGCAGGCTGTCCTTGAGATAGCTCAGGTCGTCCCCCGCGTTGACCTCGAAGGGCAGCACGGCGACGGACACGTCCTGGTTGAGCTTTTCGGCGGCATGGCCCGTTCCGGCGGCCAGGACAATGAAGACGGCGATCATCCCCATCGCCAGACCGCGAGCGAGATTACTGAGCATAGAGTTCTCCTGAACGCAGTTCGAAGCGCCGATGCATCATCGCTGCGAGTTCCGGATTATGTGTGACGACTATAAAGGTCATACCCAATTCATTATTAAGTGAAGTCAGCAGATGGCCGATTCTGGAACCGTTTTCCTCGTCGAGGTTGCCCGTGGGCTCGTCGGCGAGCAGGACCTTGGGCTTGAGCAGGATGGCCCGGGCAATGGCCGCCCGTTGCCGTTCCCCGCCGGACAGGGTCGTTACCTTGTGTTCGAGCCTGTGCGCAAGTCCTACCATGTCGAGGGCCTCTTTCGCCATGCGCAACCCCTGGCTGCGCCCCTTCCCGGCGATGAAGGCGGGCATCGCCACGTTCTCCAGCGTGGAGAACTCGGGCAGAAGATGATGAAACTGGAACACGAAGCCGATTTCCTGGTTCCGCAATTCCGCCCGCTCCCTGTCACCCAAGGTGCCGAGATCGACACCATTCAGATAAATCTTCCCGCCGGACACGGTGTCCAGCGTGCCGAGCATGTGCAGCAGCGTGGTCTTGCCTGACCCCGACGCCCCCAGGATGGCCAGGGACTCGCCTCGAGGGATTTCCAGATCGACCCCGCGGAGCACGCGGACCACTTCGGACGGTCCGTCGAACTCCTTGCTGACGTTAATCAGTTGGTATATCGCCTCCCTACTCATAACGCAAGGCCTCCGACGGGCTCAGGCCCGCCGCCCGCCGGGCGGGATAGATGGTGGCCACGAAACAGAGCAGGAAGGCGGCGGCCCCGATGGTGAACAGGTCGAGCGCCTCCAGGCGGACCGGCAGATAGTCCACTGGGTAGACGTTGCTCGGCAGCTTGATGAACTGGTACTCCTTGAGCAGCAGGCTGAGCGGCACCCCGATGAGAAAACCGATGAGCGTCCCGGCCAGGCCGATGAACGTGCCCTGGAACATGAAGATGTTGCGGATGCTCTTCTTGTCCGCGCCCAGGGACATGAGCACGGCGATGTCCTTGGTCTTCTGGATGACCAGCATGACCAGGGTGGTGACGATGGAAAAGGAGCCGACCAGGACAATCATGGCCAGGATGATGAACATGGCCGTCTTCTCAAGCTCCAGGGCGGCGAAAAGGTTGGCGTTCATCTCCTGCCAGTTACGCACGTAGACCGTGAACGAGGATATCCTGTCGCGCAGCGCGCTGGAAATCTCCTTCACGTTGTAGACGTCGTTGACGCTGATCTCGAGCCCGGAGACCAGGTCGCCCTTGAAGCCGAGCAGCTGGCGCGCGGCCGGGATGCTGACGTAGCCCATGGAGGAGTCGTATTCGAACATGCCGGTGCGGAAGATGCCGGCCACGGTGAAGCGGCGCACCTTGGGCGTGAACCCGGCAGAGCTGGATCTACCCGAGGGCGACAGCAGGTTGACCAGGGAGCCCTCGGTCAAGCCCAGCCGCTTGGCCAGTTCCGAACCGATGATGATCCCGGGGAAATCCCCGTCGTCGTTCAGGCGGCTTACGCTGCCGCTGACCATATCCTTGGAAAGGGACAGGACCGAGGACGAGGTGGTCGGGTCGATGCCGCGCAGGACCACGCCCTTGACCCCGGTGCGTGTGGAGAGCATGACCTCGGAATAGACGAAGGGCGTCACACCCGTGACGCCCGGAACCTGCTTCGCCTGGTCGGCCAGTTCCTGATAATCGTTGATCCCGCCGCGCATGGACGTGACCAGTATGTGCGCGTTGACGCCGAGGATCTTGTCCCTCAGATCGGTCGAGAACCCGTTCATAACCCCTATGACCACGATGAGCGCGCCCACGCCTATGGCCACGCCGCAGATGGCGAACAGCGATATGACGGAAATGAACGACTGCTTCCGCAGGGCGAACAGGTATCTCAGTGCGACAAAGGTCTCAAACCGCATAGACCCTACCCGGCCTCCGGCCTGAGCAGCGGAAAGAGGATGACCTCGCGGATGGAGGCGGAGTCGGTCAGCAGCATGACCAGGCGGTCGATGCCGATGCCCTGCCCGGCCGCCGGGGGCATGCCGTATTCCAGGGCGCGGACGTAGTCCTCATCCATGAAATGGGCCTCGTCGTCGCCGGCCTCCTTCTCCTGAACCTGGATCTCGAAACGGCCCCGCTGGTCCACGGGATCGTTCAACTCGGAAAAGGCGTTGCCCAGCTCGCGGCCGGTCATGAACAATTCGAAACGGTCGGTGATGTCGGGATTGTCCTCGTTTCTGCGGGACAGAGGCGAAATATCGGTCGGGTAATGATAGATGAAATGGGGCTGGACCAACTTGGGCTCGACCAGGATGTCGAAGAGCTTGGCCTGGAGCTTGCCGAGCTTTTCGCCGTCAACGACCTTCTCGCCCTTCTCCCTCACCATGGCCGCGCACTTGTCGTAGTCGGTGTAGATATCGGGGGAGACCCCGCCGATCCTCTCCAGGGACTCGTGGAACGGCATGCGGGTCCAGGCGCCGATGGACAGGTCGATCATCTCGCCCTGGTACGGAACCACGGTCGAACCGGTGACCTTCTCGGCTATGCGCGAGATCATCTCCTCGGTCAGGTCCATGAGATCCTCGAAGGTGGCGTACGCCCAATAGAACTCGAGCATGGTGAACTCGGGGTTGTGCCGGACGGAGATGCCCTCGTTGCGGAAGTTGCGGTTGATCTCGTAGACCCGTTCGAACCCGCCCACCAACAGACGCTTGAGGTAGAGCTCGGGCGCGATGCGCATGTAGAGCTTCATGTCCAGGGCGTTGTGGTGGGTCTCGAAAGGCTTGGCCGTGGCGCCGCCGGGAATGGCCTGCATCATCGGCGTCTCCACTTCCATGAACCCCTTCTCGTCCAGGATGTTCCGCAGCTCGCGGATGATCGCCGTGCGGGCCTGGAATATCTCCTTGGTCCGGGGCGTGACGATGAGGTCCACGTAGCGCTGGCGGTAGCGGGTCTCCACGTCCTTGAGCCCGTGGTACTTCTCGGGCAGCGGACGCATGGACTTGGTCACCAGCTGGAAATGTTTGGTCTTGACGGTCAGCTCGCCGGTCTTGGTCCGGAACAGGGAGCCGGTCACGCCGACGATGTCGCCGATGTCCGTCTTCTTGAAGAGCTGGTATTCGTCGGAGCCCAGTTCGTCGCGGGCGGCGTACACCTGGATGTTGGCGCTGGTGTCCTGGATATGGAAAAAGGTCACCTTGCCGAAGGAGCGGTACGAAACCACCCGCCCGGCGATGGTGAACTCCAATTCCGTTTTTTCAAGGACCTCGCCATCGGTTTCCCCATATTCATTCCAGATGGACTGGATCTCCGTATCGCGACGGAAATTGTTGGGGTACAGGTCGATGCCGTTGTCCAGGAGCAGGCACGCCTTTTCCACGCGTGTCTTGATGACGGAGTTGAGTTCGTCCTTGGCCTGAAGGGCCTCGAGCATGGGCATGAACCGAGCCGCGTTGGGCGACTTGGTGGCCAGCTTTATTTTCTTTGCGTTTTTAGTGTCTTGTCCCAAAATTTTTTCCCTGTCTCCCTAAAAATCTAGAAAAATACGAGAGACGTTGAATCCGTAAGCCATATAACGGATGCCGTCAAGGAAATGGGAACCTTAGACCCCGGCAAAACCTTATTTGCTTTTTCCTGAAAAAGTCTACGTTTTTTGCTTGACCCCCCGAAACGATTTGTTTAAACACTCTTCTCGCTTCGACGAGAAATGTTCCCCAGTAGCTCAATCGGCAGAGCGGGTGACTGTTAATCACTAGGTTCGCGGTTCAAGTCCGTGCTGGGGAGCCAAAGAGAACAAGGCCCTTACGAGAAATCGTAAGGGCTTTTTCCTTAGGCACCGCCATAAGACCTCTTCTCCCCCTGTCCGTTAATCCGTTCGCGCCCACCCCGTCCGCAGGCGGACCAAACAGTATTTTCCCCCTTGCCCCGCTTCACTTTGCCCGGACGCTCGCGTAATGGATGAGTCGGTGAATGCGGACCGGGGGCCGGACGGGATGGCCGCCGCACGGAACGCGTGCCTGTCACGACAACGGGGACACAACGGCAGATGGCGTTTTTCGGGCGCGTTACGGCAATCCTCCTGCTCCTCCTTTTCCTCTCTCCTATTCCGTCCCACGCGGAAGGCGACGTGCTGCGCGTGGCGCTGGACCCCTTTCCTCCATGGAAATACCTGGACCAGGACGGCGAACCGCGCGGCATGGACGTGGATTTCATCGAAATGCTCGCCCGGCGCATGGGCCTGAAAGTCGAATACGCCATGTATCCGTTCAGCCGCGCCCTCTACCAGCTGGAATACGGCGAGGCCGACATGATGTCGGGCGTGTTGCGCCGCAAGGAACGCGAAGCCTACCTCCACTATCTCGAGCCGCCGTACAAGAACCACAGCGACAAGGCCTTTTACCTGCTCCGGGGACGCAGCCACCTGCTGCGGACCTACGACGACCTGCACGGCCTGCGGGTCGGAACGCAGATCGGCACGAAATACTTTCCGCAATTCGACAACGACGCGAAGATCGCCAAGGTCGCGACCCACTCTTTCGAACTCAGCCTGCGCATGCTCGTAGCGAACCGCATCGACGTCGCGGTCAACACCGAGGCGGCCGGCGATTACGAGATCCGCAAGTTCGGCCTGCAGGGTTCCGTGGCCAAGGCTCCTTACATCTACCGGGAAAGGCAGGACGTCTACATGGTCCTGTCCAGGAAATCCCCGCTGGCCGACCGGCTGGACGAATTCAACTCGGTCCTGGCCGATCTCGTTCGCGAGGGGGCCTTCCGGCGCATCGTGGCCAAATACATCCATGAGGCCCCGGAACACTGACGCCCTCCCCATCCCCCTTCGCCATTGCCGCCCGGGAGGGGCGCCCCCCGCGAACCGCCTGCCAAGGGTGGACTTTTGCATTGACCTGTGCTGATATCCTGCGACTTTTACGGCGCGCGGCCCAACGCCGCGCGATTCCGTACGACCAAGGATGGAATCGGAGCGCCGGGGGGCCTGATGCTCCGGGATTCGTTCAAGGGTTGTTCAAGGGTGAGCCATGCGGGCGGGACAACGTATGTACCGCCGCATTATCCGCAGAGATGCGAGGTCGGTCGATGCCGTTCCCAATCCCGTGCAGCGGCGGTTCTTCAGCCGCAGAGGATTGAACGCGACCCGAATATCCCCTTGTTTACATATAGCTTTTGTTGGAGCGCACCGGCCTGCGGCCTTTGGATCGCGCAGGAGTACGCGACTTCGACATTCATTTATTGCTGTGGAGTGTTTGGTAATGCTGCATTTCAAACTGACCAAAAAGGCGGCCGCATTCGCTGCCGTGTTCGTTCTCATGGCGGCCGTCGCCGCCAATGCCGGATTCAAGAGGGAATACAAGATGCAGGTGACGGTCGGCCCCAAGCTTTACTGGGGCATGGGCGCCACCAAATTCGCCGAGCTGGTCAAGGAAAAGACCAACGGCCAGATCATCGTCAAACCCTACTTCGGTTCCGCCCTGCTCAAGGGCGCCCAGCTGAAGAGCTCGCAGATGGTCGCCAAGGGCGTCATCGACTGCGCCATCGATTCGACCATCAACATCAGCCCGGTCATCCCCGAGGCCAATATTTTCCATCTTCCGTTCTTTCTGAACGACTTCGAAACCCTGGACAAGGTGAAGTTCGGCCAGGCCGGTGAGGCCGTGTTCGCGGCCATGCGGGCCAAGCGGATCGAGCCCCTCGGCTGGGCCGAGAACGGCTTCCGCCAGCTGACCAACTCAAAGGTCCTGGTCAGGACCCCGGCCGACATGAAGGGTCTGCGCATCCGCGTGGTCGGCAATCCCCTGTTCATAGACACCTTCCGCGCCCTGGGCGCCGACCCCGTGAACATGAACTGGGGCGACGCCGTCGCCGGTTTCCAGCAGGGTGTCGTGGACGGCCAGGAAAACCCGGTCGGCGTCCTCATTCCCATCCAGATCTACCAGTACCACAAGTACGCGACCATGTGGAATTACGTGGTCGACCCCCTGATCATCTACTGGAACCAGAAGGAATGGAACGAATTCCCCAAGGACATCCAGGACGCCGTTCTCGCGGCCGCCCGGGAAGCGGGCCGATTCGAAACCGCCCTGAGCCGCGCTGGCCTGGACGGCGACAAGTCCCTCAACATCCTGAAGGACGAATTCAACTACACCATGGAAGTTCCGGACCCCATTGCCTTCATGGAGGGCAAGGGCATGGAGATCCACATGCTTACCGACGAAGAACGGGAAGCCTTCGCCCAGGCCACGCGCCCTGTCTACGACAAGTGGATTCAGGAGATCGGGCCCGAGGTCTACGAGAAGGCCAAGGCCGACATCGCCAAGTAACCGTCCCCTTCGTGACGACCGTTTCCTGCCCCGGAGAACCGCTTTCCGGGGCAGGTTCTATCATGGGATTCCGCGTGCGGAATCCGAATCGTGGAGTAAGTGTGTGAAAAAGTTATTATTCGGATTTCCTCTCGGTCACTGGCTGGTGGCCATCTGCATGGCCGCCATGGTCGTGATCGCCTTCCTCAACATCCTGAGCCGGTACATCTTCCACTTCTCGCTGGCCGCGACCGAGGAAATCACCATCAATCTTTTCGTCTGGATGACCGTCATCGGCATCGGCATCGCGTTCGAGCGGGGTGGCCACATGGGCATGGTGACCTTCTTCAACATGTTCCCCCGCGCCCTGCAGAAAACGTGGATCATCGTCTATTCCGTGCTGGCGGTCGGCCTCTTCCTGGTCCTGGACTACTACATGATCCAGGCCATCTACGACGAGGTCACCCTGTTCCAGGCCCGCTCCGCCGCCCTGGATATTCCGGTATGGATATACTACCTGGGACTGCCGGTCCTGTCGGTCTTCGTCTTCAAGGGCATCTACAAGGACGCCATGACCAGGCTGGCCGAACGGAAGGAGGATTAGCGCCATGGAATTCCTGCTCATCCTCGCCCTGTTCCTGGTCCTGATGTTCATCGGCGCGCCCATCGGGACTTCCCTGGGCGTTTCTGCCGTGGCCACCATCATGTACTTCGACCTCGGCGCCGAGATGCTGGGGGTCAACTTCGCCTCGGGCATCGCCTCGTTCCCGCTGCTGGCCATTCCCTTTTTCGTCCTGGCCGGAGTGATCCTGCAACGGGCGGGCATCGCCGCGCACATCGCCGCCTTCTTCGAACTGCTCGTGGGGCGCGCCACGGGCGGCCTGTCCATCGTGGCCGTGCTGACCTGCATGTTCTGGGGGGCCATGTCCGGCTCCGGCCCGGCGACCACGGCCGCCGTGGGCATGATCCTGCTCACCCCCATGCTCAACAACGGCTATGACAAAGCCTTTTCCGGAGCGACCATCGCCAATGCGTCGGACCTGTCCATCATCATCCCGCCGTCCATCGCGTTCATCATCTACGGCAACATCACCTCGGTATCGGTGTCCGCCCTGTTCGTGGCCGGGATCATCCCCGGCCTGCTGACCGGCCTGGCCACCATGTTCGTGGCCTGGTACATCTCCTACCGGCGCGGCTACCGGGGATTGGTCTGCCGAGGCTGCATGGCCGACCTGCTCAAGGCCCTGCGCCAATCGTTCTGGGCGCTCATGGCCCCGGTGGTCATCCTGGGCGGCATCTACACCGGCATATTCACGCCCACCGAGGCGGCCGTGGTGGCGGTGTTCTACAGCCTGTTCGTGGCCGTGGTCATCTACCGCTCCATCGGCTGGCGCGACCTAATTGAAATCCTGGTGGAGTCGGCGGTGACCAGCTCCGTGATCATGTTCATCGTGGCCTTTGCCGGCATATTCACCTGGGCGGCCTCGGTCACCGGCGTCATCGACACCCTGGCGGACTTCATCATCAAGGTATCCCCCAACGCCGTGGTCATGATCGTGCTGGTCAATGTCCTGCTGTTCGCCCTGGGCATGATCCTCGACGCCATCTCCATCTCGTACCTGCTCATGCCGATCCTCATCCCGGTCCTGTCGGCCTTCCACGTGGATCCGGTCTTCTACGGGGTCATCTTCATCTCGGCCCTGGCCATCGGCCAGGCCACGCCGCCCGTGGGCGTCAACCTGTTCACCGCGGCCAACCTGGTCGGATGCGAAGTGGACGAGATCGCCAAAGAGGCCATCCCCTACGTGGTCATGGACTTCGTGGTCCTGATCGTCATCTCGCTGATCCCGGCGCTGTCGCTGTTCCTACCCGAATGGGCCGGGCTATACACGCCATAGAAACCTGACCGAAGACGGAACGCCCCCGTTGTCCGGAAACAAAAAAAATGAGCCCTTGCGAATAATCGCAAGGGCTCATTTTTTTGGTCGTCTTGTTCGTGAAACCGGCTCCCCCATCAGACCTTCTTGACCACCGAGGTCTTGAGGTACATGAAACCGAACCCCGGAATCTTACAGGCGATGTCGTGAACTCCGTCCTCTGGCTCTATCAGCCGGATGTTCTTGACCTTGGTCCCCTTCTTGAGCGGCGAGGCACCCTTGACCTTCAGGTCCTGCGTGATGATGACGTCGTCCCCGTCCACAAGGACATTGCCGTTGGCGTCCTTGTAGATTTTCTCCTGGGCGTCGTCCGCTTGAAATTCATGCCCGCACTCGGGGCAAATGAGGACGGTGCCGTCGGAATACACGTACTCGCACCGGCACTTCGGGCAATCAGGTAAATTTTCCATGACTCTCCAATTCGGTTATCGGTTTCCGTCTCAAGGCCAAACCGATTCGGGCAATACATAATAGCCGCCGTCTAATCAATGCAAAACGGACCGAAAAATGTCCGTCTCAGTCCCTTTCTCCCCTGATCGCCTCTCTTTGATCCACGTATTCCCGACCTCTACGGACGCCTTTTTCATTCCCTCGGGGCGACACCGGGCCCCTGCCTCCTCACACCGGCAAATCCGGCCCGGACCGCCCGGCCCCAAGCAATTCAGCCTGTTCCGCCCTGCTTTGCGCGTTTGTTTCTTCACCTCGATCTGGCACAAATAAAAAACCACGTAATTTTAATGTGTTGAAAATAACTAATTCGATTTATAAATACCTGTCATTTACAATATCTATATTTAAAAAAACACATCAATACAACGTTCCGACACCAAATCACGGCCCAAAACAGGCCATTGTTCAAATGAACATAATGAAATCATGGATTTTTTTATGGTATTTACAAAATCGCTCAAGACACACTTCCGTCTAATGACCGTGCGGTGAGCGGTACGGCAAAACTCAAGGAGGCATCCTCATGAAACTGGATCGCCGAAACTTTCTCAAACTCGCAGGTACGGGAGCTGCGTGTATGACGCTGGGACAGCTGGGTTTCGACCTTGCTCCCGTGAAGGCGTACGCCGCGCAACTCAAGATCAGCGGCGCCAAGGAAATACTGACCGTCTGTCCCTTCTGTTCCGTGAGCTGCAACGTCATCGGCTACGTCAAGGACGGCAAGCTGGTCAGCTCCGAAGGCGACCCCGACTACCCGGTCAACGAAGGCGCGCTGTGCGCCAAGGGCGCGGCCATGCTGTCCATGACCACCGAGCACAACCGGCTGCAGACGCCCATGTACCGGGCCCCGTTCTCCGACAAGTGGGAAGAGAAGAGCTGGGATTGGATCCTCGACCGCATCGCCAAACGGGTCAAGGAGACCCGCGACAAGGACTTCATCCTGCGCAACCAGGACGGCAAGGCCGTCAACCGCATCGAGTCCATGTTCCTGCTCGGCACCTCCCACGCCTCCAACGAGGAATGCGCCCTGACACACCAGTTCGCCCGCGCGCTCGGCATCGTCTACATGGACCACCAGGCCCGCGTCTGCCACAGCTCCACCGTGTCCGCCCTGGGCGAATCCTTCGGTCGCGGCGCCATGACCAACCACTGGACCGACATCGCCAACGCCGACTCCATTCTGATCATGGGCAGCAACGCGGCCGAGCACCATCCCATTTCCTTCAAATTCGTCCTGCGCGCCAAGGACAAGGGTGCCACCGTCATGCACGTGGACCCGAAGTTCTCCAGGACCTCGGCCAGGTCCGACTTCCACGTGCCCCTGCGCTCCGGCACGGACATCGCCTTCCTGGGCGGCATGGTCAAATACATCATCGAGAAGGACCGCTACTTCCATGAGTACGTCACCGAGTACACCAACGCCTCGCTTTTGGTGAACCCGGAGTTCGGCTTCAAGGACGGCCTGTTCACCGGCTACGACCCCATGACCAGGACCTACGACAAGTCCACCTGGACCTACCAGATGGACGCGGAAGGAAAGCCCAAGAAGGACAAGAGCCTGAAGGACCCGCACTGCGTCTTCCAGCTCCTCAAAAAGCACTACTCGCGCTATGATCTCGACACCGTGTCCAAGACCACGGGCGTCGACCCCAAGATCCTGGAAAAGGTCTACAAGACCTTCTCGGCCACCGGCCGCCCGGACAAGGCCGGCACGGTCATGTACGCACTCGGCTGGACCCAGCACACCGTGGGCGTGCAGAACATCCGCACCTCGGGCATCATCCAGCTGCTGCTCGGCAACATCGGCGTGGCCGGCGGCGGCATCAACGCCCTGCGCGGCGAGCCCAACGTCCAGGGCTCCACGGATCACGCCATGCTCTACCACATCCTGCCCGGCTACATGGCCATGCCCGCGGCCCCGTGGCAGACGCTGTCGCAATACAACGAGGCCAACACCCCGGTCAGCCACGACCCCGAGTCGGCCAACTGGTGGCAGCACAAGCCCGAATACATGACCAGCCTGCTCAAGGCGTGGTTCGGCGACAATGCCACCGCCCAGAACGACTTCTGTTACAACCTGCTGCCCAAGATCGAGAAGGGGCACGACTATTCGTACCTGTTCCTCTTCGACCGCATGTACAAGGGCGAGATCAAGGGCGGCTTCTTCATGGGCCTCAACCCCATGAACTCGGTGCCCAACACGCACAAGATCCGCAAGGCCATGGACAACCTCGACTGGTGCGTCTGCGCCGAGCTGCACAACTCCGAGACCACGGAGAACTGGCACCGTCCGGACGTCGACCCCAAGACGGTCAAGACCGAGATGTTCCTGCTGCCGTCTGCCCACCGCATGGAGAAATCCGGCTCGGTGACCAACTCCGGCCGCTGGGTCCTGTGGCACCACCAGTGCGTGCCGCCGCAGTTCAAGACCCGGCCCTTCGGCGAGATGTACGTGCCGCTGTTCAACATCATCCGCGATATGTACCGCAACGAGGGCGGCACCTTCGCCGCGCCCGTGCTCAACCAGGACTGGCCCGAGAAGTTCGACCCCGAGGACCTCTGCCAGCGCATCAACGGCCGCTTCCAGAAGGACACCGAGGTCAAGGGCAAGATGTACAAGAAGGGCCAGCAGGTGCCTTCCTTCACCGCCCTGAGCGCCGACGGCGCCACGTCCAGCCTGAACTGGCTGTACTGTGGAAGCTGGACCGAGGAAGACGGCAACAAGTCCCTGCGCCGCTCCCCGGAACAGACCCCCATGCAGGCCAAGATCGCCCTGTACCCCAACTGGTCCTGGTCCTGGCCGGTCAACCGCCGCATCCTCTACAACCGCGCTTCGGTGGATCTCAACGGCAAGCCGTACAACAAGGCCAAGGCGGTCATCGAGTGGAAGGACGGCAAGTGGGTCGGCGACGTGCCCGACGGCGGATGGCCGCCCCTGTCCACAGGCAAGGGCAAGCTGCCGTTCATCATGCAGACCCACGGCCTGGGACACCTGTTCGGCCCCGGCCGCATGGACGGCCCGTTCCCCGAGCACTACGAGCCCGCCGAGACCCCGGTGAACAAGAACCTGTTCTCCAAGCAGCTCTCGAGCCCGGTCTACAAGTTCACCACCAGCGCGCCCGACGTCCTGGCCAAGCCCGCCGATCCCAACTACCCGATCGTGCTGACCACCTACAGCCTGACCGAGCACTGGTGCGGCGGCGGCGAGACCCGCAACGTGCCCAACCTGCTTGAGGCGGAACCGCAGCTCTACGTCGAGATGAGCCCGGAACTGGCCAAGGAAAAGGGCATCAAGAACGGGGACGGCGTGATCATCGAATCCATCCGGGGCAAGGTCCAGGCCATCGCCATGGTCACGGTGCGCATGCGCCCGCTCAAGGTGCACGGCCGGATCATCCATGAAATCGGCATGCCCTACTGCTTCGGCTGGACCACGCCCGGCAGCGGCGATTCCACCAACCGGCTGACGCCTTCGGTGGGCGACCCGAACACCACCATCCCGGAATACAAAGCGTGCTGCGTGAACATCCGCAAGGCGGACAAGATCACCGAACTGGCACGGTAGAGGAGACAATCATGTCCAAATCCTTCCTGATAGACACATCCCGCTGCACCGCGTGCCGCGGCTGCCAACTGGCCTGCAAGGAATGGCACGGGCTTCCCGCCAACAAGACCCTGCAATGGGGAAGCCACCAGAATCCGCCGGACCTGAATCCCAACAACTATAAACTGGTCCGCTTCCACGACTACATGGACGAGACCGGCACCATCCGCTGGAACTTCTTCCCGGACCAGTGCCGTCACTGCGAGGTCCCGCCGTGCAAGGAAGTGGGCGACGTGTACATCGACAACGCCATCATCAAGGATGAAAAGACCGGCGCGGTACTGTACACCGAGAAGACCATGCAGTTCACCCCGGAGCAGGCCGAAGAGGTGCGCGAAGCCTGCCCGTACAACATCCCCCGGCGCAACGACCAGACCGGCCTTATGTCCAAGTGTACCATGTGCTTCGGCCGCATCACCAACGGTCTCCCCCCGTCCTGTGTGCGTGCCTGTCCCACCGGCACCATGAACTTCGGCGAAAGGGAAGACATGCTCAAGCTGGCCGAGGAGCGGCTCGCGCTCCTGAAGAAGAAATGGCCCAAGGCGTCGCTGGGCGATCCCGAGGACGTCAGCGTCATCTACCTGATGACCGACACGCCCGACACCTACCACGAGTACGCGGTGGCCGAGGCCAAGCCGACCTCCCCCATGACCAAGAAGCAGTTGTTCGCCAAACTGGCGAGCCCGATCAAGGCGATGAAGGCCTAAACCGTCCCGCCTCCGGAACCGGGCCGGAGCGTCCCCCGCGACGCTCCGGCCGCCTGGGGCCTTCCGGCCCCGCGTGAACGCCCGGCGCGACAGCGAACCGACAAGGACAGCCGATGCCCTCCACACAACTCTCCCTGAACATTCCCCCCCTGCCCTCCCGTGAGCCGGCCTCCTGTCCCAACGCCCCGGTTCAGGCTCCGGAACTGGTGCGCGGGGCCGCCCTGGAGCATTATTGCGCGGGGGCCATGCAGGGCCGCACGGCCATGGTCGTGGTGGAGGAACCGTTGCGCATCACCGTGCCGGGCCGCGAGGACATCATCCTGCCGCGCACTCCGGGCGACGACGAACACCTGATCGCCGGGCATCTCTTCACCCTGGGACTCATCCGCAGCCATGCCGACATCCTCGACATGACCTTTCGCGGCAACGCCCCGGCCCAGGCAGTGGTCAGGCTCAGGCAGACGCCTCCCCGGCGCGCGCCCGGCCCGTTGTCCGGCGGACCGCGCATCGATCCCGAACAAATCTTCCGGCTGCGCGACGGGTTCGAGCAACGCCAGCGGCTCTACCACAGCACCCGGGCCACTCATGCGGCCGCCCTGTTCAAGGCGGGCGGCGAACTGCTGGCCTACGGCGAGGACGTCAGCCGCCACTGTGCCTTTGACAAGGCTGTGGGCGCGGCCCTGAAAGGCCGCCTCCTGACCGAGGTGGACATCGCCATGCTGACCTCACGCCTGGCTTCGGAGTTGGCGGCCAAGGCTGCCGCGGCCCGCATTCCGGTCCTGTGCGGATTTTCCGCCGCCACCAGTTCGGGCATGGAGTTGGCCGAAAGAAGCGGCATCACCCTCATCGGACGCATGGGCGGGGATGGGTTCACCGTCTACGCCAACGGCTGGCGAATCCGTTCCTGAACCCCATTTCCGGGCCTGCCCGACCGGTCGGGCCGCACTCCCCCACTTCCCGGCTGCGGAATTATAATCACACGGGCGATATTTTTCTGGTAACATTCTATCCCTATCTCACAATCATATATTGAATCTGCATATTGCCGTATGCCGATGTTGGGAGGGAAGAATGAGTCTGCGAGTGAAGCTGTATTCGGCCATCGGATTGTTGCTGGCCGTGGGGCTGGCCATGTTCGTGGCCACGTTGGTCATAACCGCCGCCCAAGACAAGGATGGGCTGGTCATCAACCTGGCGGGCCGCCAGCGGATGCTCAGCCAGAAAATGGCCAAGGAAGCCCTGCTCTATCTCGAGGAGCGTCGCGCCGGCAGGGACGGCGCCGGTATGGGCAAGCAGGTGGAAACCACCTCGCGGCTGTTCCGCGACACCCTGGCCGCCCTGACCGATTCCGGCCCGGCCCCGATCTCGACCGACCCGGACGGCGAGAAGCGCGACCTTCCCGCTCCCTCCGGCCCGGTCAGGGAGCAACTGCTCAAAGTTCAGAAGCTGTGGGAGCCCTACAGCTCCGCCCTCGACGGCATCCTGGAGCGTCAGGCCCTGGAGAGCGACTTCAACAAGCAGAGCCTGGCCGTGCTGGTCAACATGAACCAGGCCGTGACCATGATGCAGGCGGAGTCCGAAAACCGCGTGCGCGTCCTGCTCCTCTCACAGATCATCGGCATCGTCATCATGCTCCTGACCACGCTGATCAGCTTCCTGGCCATCCAACGCAAACTCATCCTGCCGCTGCGCGAATTCAATGCGACCATGGATACCATCTGCAAGGGCGACCTGACCGGGGTCTGCCTCAATGACCAGAAGGACGAAATCGGCATGGTGGCACGTGCCCTGGCCGCCATGGAAAGCCGCCTCAAGGATGTGGTCAGCCAGGCCAAGGATTCCACTGTGACCATGGCCCATCGGAGTTCCGAACTGAACGGCATGGCCGCCACCCTGGCCGAAAACGCCACGCGGCAGGCGGGATCCGTCAGCGAGATCGCCTCGCTGATGGAAGGCATGCGTTCCAACATCGCCACCACGGCCGACAACTCCAGGAAAACCCACAAACTGGCCACCAAGGCGGCCGAGGACGCCCGCCAGAGCGGCGAGTCCGTGGGCACGGCCCTGGAGGCCATCACCACCATCGCGGGCAAGATCACGGTCATCGAGGAGATAGCCCGGCAGACCAACCTCCTTGCCCTGAACGCGGCCATCGAGGCGGCGCGCGCCGGAAACCACGGCAAGGGGTTCGCCGTGGTCGCCTCCGAAGTGCGCAAACTGGCGGAACGGTCCGGCGCGGCGGCCAAGGAGATCAGCGAACTCTCGGCCGGCACCGTGGACATATCCAACCAGGCGGGCGAGCTGCTCAAGCTGCTGGTGCCCGACATAGAGCAGACCGCAGCCATGATCGAGGAGATCAACGCCTCCAGTTCCGAGCAGCACCGCGACACCGAGATGGTAGGCAGAGCCGTCCGGGACCTGGATTCGGGCATCCAGGACACCGCGCGCATGGCCCGCGAACTGTCCGACACCACCGAGGATCTGTCCGGAGAGGCGTCCGGCCTCCGCCAGGAACTGCGGTTCTTCCGGACCGGAAGCGACAACAAGGGCACGGTGCCGCCCCGCGTGGTCAAACCGAACAGGGAATACCTGCCTCCGGCCGCACCGGTTTCCAGACCGGTCGTGCGCCCCGCGCCCAGACCGGCCGTCGCGCCCGCCGCCAAACCGGCCCAGCCGTTGCGCCCCTCCCCGGCGGATATCAAGCAGACCAAGCCGCTCATCGTCTGGGACGATTCCATCGCCACGGGCATTGAGATCATCGACGACCAGCACAAGGAGCTGATAGCCCTGATCAACCGGCTCAACAGCGCCATGCAGCAGGGACAAGGCAAGGCAGTGCTCGGCGAGATTCTGGAGGAAGTGGGCCGCTACGCAACCTACCATTTCGGCCAGGAGGAAGCCCTGTTCGACAAATACGGCTATCCCGAGGTCGAGGACCACAAGGCCGTGCACCGGGATCTGCTGGGCCAGGCCAACTCTTTCATCGAGCGATTCCAATCGGGACAAACCGGCATGAGCCACGACCTGTTCTTCTTCCTCAAGGATTGGCTGGTCGACCATATCAAGGGCGTGGATTACCGCTACATCCCCTTCTTGAAGGAAGCGATGGAAAACGACAGGTAGCCCATCCTTGGCCGTCGGTTCCGGACCGCCCCCGGTGGCCCGGAACCGACGGCCTCTCTCTCGCGACTCGGCATATAAAAAATTATCTCATAATATCATCAGCATAGATAGCAATGCAGTTGACTGCGCCTCACTGTTTCAAGGCCTGCGTTCTTCCTTTCCCGGTGGGTTTCCGACCCAGTTTTGTCCGTGCCTTCCGCTGGGCCCAAAGAGGCATTGCCCAAAACCGACGCTCAGGGTAGCCTTGGGCTCGTCGGGGCGGATGCCGCCCAAACGGCATCGGCTGCGCCGACATGGACGACCAGTACGCCTGGAACACGAAGGACAACCAACATCCCTGCCGGGAGGCAAGGTCATGAAACAGAATCGGACCGCCCTCATCCTCATCGCCTGCGCCGCGCTGCTCGCCGTCGGCGCCTTTCTCATCCTGAACCGGGGCGGTGAAGAGCCCTCCGCCGTGCGGTCCGAGGTGGTCCCGCCCGAAACCGAGCCCGCCAGGGCCCCGGACTGGGTGGGCAAGGGCCAGGAGGCCAAGCCCGACTACTCGCCGTCCACGGCCGAGCCCGAAACGGTCACCCCGCCGCCCGCCGCCGAACCCGAGAAGACCGAGGAGCCCAAGACCATCGAGGTCTCCGAGGACAAGGTGGTCACCTTCACCTTCGTGGAATCCCTGGCCGATTTCCTGCTCCACCGCTTTCAGCCGCGCGGCCCCAACGGCAAGCCCGATTCCCTGGCCACGGCCGTGTCCCTGAACCGCTACTACGGCCGCGAGCTGGACGGCTTCGCGGTGAGCGGCGACGACATCAACGGCTCGCGCAAGGCGGTCTACGACTACGCCTTCAATCCGGCCATGCTCAAGACCCTGTACGACATCTACGTCCCGGCCTTCATGGTCCACCTGGTGGACACGGCGGCCAACACCGAACGCGAATACATGGTCGGCGACGACAAGGAGACCCGGACCCTGTCCACGGACGAGATCAAGGTCATGCTCCGGCTCAACGCCCGACGCATCGAGCGCACGGCCGAGGTCTTCCACGCCTTTGCCGACGATCCGGCCATTGTCGAGATGGCCGGCAGGTACCGCCGCGCGGCCAAGGCCGTGGAGCGGGCCAACGGCCAGCTGCAGACCGCCATTGCCGAAGGCAAGGCCACGAGCGAGGCCAGCGACCGGCTCAAGCAGGCCATCCTGTTCCGCGAGCGCTCCCGGGCCGAGACCGTCACCCACCTGCGGAAGGTCTGCCAGGCCTGCCCCGAATCCGAGCTCTTCTATCTCTCCCAGTGGGCCTACCGGCGCACCCTCGGCCAGCCCGAGGAAAAGCTCAAGGCCTTCGGCACGGCCGCCGACCTGATGGACGACCTGGCCGCGCGCTTCCGGGCCAAGGCGGACGAACTCAAATAAGTGCTCATATGTTGCATTGAATGTTCTTTGTGGTATTCTCTCCGGTAGCAAGAAGAGAATTCACCAAGGAGCTCTCAATGTACTTCAAACAGATCACCACCCCCGGACTCGGTTGCTTCTCGTACGTCATCGGCTGCCCAGCCGCCGGTGAGATGGTCGTTGTGGACCCCAAGCGGGACGTGCAGGACTACCTGGACATCTCCCGCGAGGAGGGCATGAGGATCGTCCACGTCATCGATACCCACGTGCACGCGGACCACGTGTCCGGCGCGCAGGAACTGAAGTCCCAGACCGGCTGCGACATCATGGTCTACGAGACCTCGCCCGTGGACTACGCATTCACCCCGCTGGTGGAGGGCCAGCAGCTGACCGTGGGCAACGCCAAGCTCGAGGTGCTGTTCACCCCGGGGCACACCCCGGACGCCCTGTCCCTGCTGGTCACGGACACCACACGCGGCGACGAGCCGTGGATGCTGCTGACCGGCGACGTGCTCTTTGTCGGCGACATCGGGCGGCCCGACCTGGTCGGCGGAGCCAAGCTCGACGAACAGGTCCAAAACCTGTGGAACTCCCTGTACGTGAAGTTCGCCAAGTTCCCCGACAGCCTGGAGGTCTTCCCGGCCCACGGCGCGGGCTCCCTGTGCGGGCGCGGCATGTCCTCCAAGCCGAGCTCCACCCTGGGCTTCGAACGCCGCCACAACCCCATGCTTGGCTTCGACAAATTCGAGGACTTCCACCGGGCCATGAGCCAGAATTTCCCGGCCCGGCCCAAGTCCTTCAGCCACATCATATCCACCAACGCCTCGGGCGCGCCCCTGCTCGAGCGCTGCCCCCTGGACCTGGCCATGAACCCGTACAAGTTCGAGGAGAGGATGCAGGACGGCGCGGTGGTCATCGACGTGCGCGACGCCGCGGCCTATGCCGGGTACCACATCCCCGGCTCCCTGAACATCGGCTTCGAGCCCAGCCTGGCCAACTGGGTGGGCATGACCGTGGAGCCGGACGCGGACATCCTCCTGGTGGTGGACACCCGCGACGACTACGAACGCATGCGCGTGGAACTGCACCGTATCGGCTACGACAACATCCTCGGCTATCTGTCCGGCGGCATCCAGGCCTGGGTCTACAGCGGGCGCGCGGTGGATTCCCTGGCCATCGACTCGGCCCAGGTCCTGCAGAACATCCAGGACGAGGGCAAGGAGATCAGCCTGATCGACGTGCGCACCCCGGTGGAATGGGAAGGCGGCCGGATTCCCGGAGCCAAGCACATTCCGCTCGTCGACATCCTGGACGGCAAGTTCGACCTGGACGAGAACGCCCATCACCTGATCTACTGCGCGGCGGGCTACCGCGCGAACATCGCCGCATCCTATTTGCAGAAGCACGGCTACTGGGACGTCCGCAGCCTGGCGGGCGGCTACCTCGCCTGGAGCCGGGCAGGCTTCAAGACGGAAAAATAATTCACGAAACAAACAAAAGGGCCCCGGATCATCGGGGCCTTTTTTTGTGGCCGGCTGTTCGCGCCTCACGAACTCCCTAATCTAGTTGCAAAAACGTCCCATTGAACGTTATGAACAGGCGTTAAAGAACTATGTGAATAAAATCACAAAAATCCCGCATTCCGTTCGGCAATCCCAAAAAAATCGGTAAATGGCCCCGATTGGTCGGGGAACGGAAGGCAAAGGACTTGACCCCGGCTTCATAAATCGCGACACAACTAGAATGGAACGTGTATAGCCTTGCATGATCCGGTCCGCACCGGACCGCACGGGACTCGATCGTCGATCCCGCTATATGTCCCTTAGCAGACACAGGCCAAATCAAACCACTTGGAGAAGCAAATGCCCAAGAAGACCATGAAAACGATGGACGGCAATACCGCTGCCGCGCACGTGGCCTACGCCATGAGCGAGACGGCCGCCATCTACCCCATCACCCCGTCCACGCCCATGGGCGAGATCGCCGACGAATGGGCGGCCCATGGACGCAAGAACATTTTCGGCCAGACCGTGCAGATCCGCCAGATGCAGTCCGAAGCGGGCGCGGCGGGCGCGGTCCACGGCTCCCTGGCCGGAGGCGCGCTGACCACCACCTTCACCGCCTCCCAGGGACTGCTTTTGATGATCCCGAACATGTACAAGATTTCCGGCGAACTGCTGCCCGGCGTCTTCCATGTGTCCGCGCGCGCCGTGGCGGCCCACGCCCTGTCCATCTTCGGTGACCACCAGGACGTCATGGCCTGCCGCCAGACCGGCTTCGCCATGCTCTTCTCCAACTCCGTCCAGGAGGTCATGGACCTCTCCCTGGTGGCCCACCTCTCCACTGTCGAGGCATCCGTCCCGTTCCTGTCCGCATTCGACGGCTTCCGCACCTCTCATGAGATTCAAAAAATCGCGGTCATCGACTACGAGGATATGTTGCCCCTGCTGAACATGGACAAGGTCGCCGAATTCCGCAAACGGGCCATGAACCCCGAGCACCCGGACGTTCGCGGCACCGCCCAGAACCCGGACATCTACTTCCAGGGCCGCGAGGCGACCAATGCCTATTACGAGGCCATCCCGGACATCGTCACCAACGCCATGAAGCAGGTCGGCAAGATCACCGGCCGCCGCTACAAGCTGTTCGACTACGTGGGCCATCCCAAGGCGGACCGCATCATCATCGCCATGGGCTCCGGCTGCGAGACCATCGAGGAGACCGTCAACTACCTCAACGCCAACGGCAAGAAGGTCGGCCTGGTCAAAGTCCGCCTGTTCAGGCCCTTCTCGATCAAGCACCTCATGGCCGCCATCCCCAAGACCGTGAAGAAGATCGCGGTCCTCGACCGCACCAAGGAGCCCGGCTCCCTGGGCGATCCCCTGTACCTCGACATCTGCGCCGCCTACGCGGGCAAGAGCAACGCCCCGGTCATCGTGGGCGGCCGCTACGGCCTGGGTTCCAAGGACTTCACCCCGGCCCAGGTCGAATCCATCTACAACTCCCTGTCCAGGCCCAAGAACGGCTTCACCGTGGGCATCCTGGACGACGTCACCAACACCTCGCTGTTCGACTGCGACTGCGTGGACACCGCCCCCGAAGGCACGGTCCAGTGCAAGTTCTGGGGGTTGGGCTCCGATGGCACCGTGGGCGCGAACAAACAGGCCATCAAGATCATCGGCGACAACACCAACCTCTACGCCCAGGGCTACTTCGCCTATGACTCCAAGAAGTCGGGCGGCATCACCATCTCGCATCTGCGCTTCGGCAAGAAGCCCATCCAGTCCACCTACCTGGTCCAGAACGCGGACTATATCGCCTGCCACAATCCGAGCTACGTCAACCTCTACGACGTGCTCGAAGGCATCAAGGACGGCGGTACCTTCGTGCTCAACTGTTCCTGGACCGCCGAGGAGATGGACAAGAAACTGCCCGCCGCCATGCGTAGGACCATCGCCGAGAAGGGGTTGAAGTTCTACACCGTGGACGCGGTCAAGATCGCGGGCGAGGTCGGCCTGGGCGGCCGCATCAACATGGTCATGCAGACCGCCTTCTTCAAGCTGGCCGACGTCATCCCGTTCAAGAAGGCCGTGGCCCTGCTCAAGGACGGCATCGAAAAGGCATACGGCAAGAAGGGCCCGAAGATCGTGGACATGAACAACGCGGCCGTGGACGCGGCCACCGGCGCCATCGTCGAGATCCCGGTGCCCGAGTCCTGGAAGAGTCTCAAGGACGACAAGGCCCCCAGCCGCCGCGAGCCGGACTACGTCAAGAACGTCATGCGCCCGGTCCTGGCCCAGAAGGGCGACTCCCTGCCCGTCTCGGCCTTCTCCCACGACGGCACCATGCCCGCCGCCACCTCCAAATTCGAGAAGCGCGGCGTGGCCATCTTGGTCCCCGAATGGATCAAGGAAAACTGCATCCAGTGCAACCAGTGCGCCTTTGTCTGCCCGCACTCCGCCCTGCGCGCCGTGCTGGCCACCGACGACGAGATGAAGACGGCCCCGGCCACCTTCGAGACCATCGACGCGGTGGGCAAGGACGTCAAGGGCATGCACTTCCGCCTCCAGGTCAACTCCCTGGACTGCCTGGGGTGCGGCAACTGCGCCGACATTTGCCCGGCCAAGGAAAAGGCCCTGGTCATGAAGCCCATCGCCACCCAGACCGAGGTCCAGGTGCCCAACTTCGACTTCTCGGACACCGTCACCTACAAGGACGCCTTCGGCCGCGACACGGTCAAGGGCTCCCAGTTCCGCAAATCCCTGATGGAGTTCTCCGGCGCCTGCGCGGGCTGCGGCGAGACCCCGTACGTCAAGGTCATCACCCAGCTCTTCGGTGAGCGCATGGTCATCGCCAACGCCACCGGCTGTTCGTCCATCTGGGGCGCTTCCGCTCCCACCGCGCCGTACTGCGTCAATCCCGACGGCCATGGCCCGGCCTGGGGCAACTCCCTGTTCGAGGACGCCGCCGAATTCGGCTACGGCATCGAGATGGCCACGGACCAGCGCCGCACCCACCTGGCCCAGCTCTGCCAGGAGGCCGCCAAGGCCGAAACCGGCGCGCTCAAGACCAAGCTGAACAAGTGGGCCAAGGTCATGAACGATCCCGAAGAGTCCAAGCTTGCCGGCGAGGCCATCAGGAAGGCACTCAAAGGCACGCGCAAGAAGGCTCTCAAGGAAATCCTGGACATGTCCGACCTGTTCACCAAGCAGTCCATCTGGATCTTCGGCGGCGACGGTTGGGCCTACGACATCGGCTACGGCGGACTGGACCACGTGCTCGCTTCCGGCAAGGACATCAACGTCCTGGTCCTGGACACCGAGGTCTACTCCAACACCGGCGGCCAGTCCTCCAAGGCCACCCCGCTCGGCTCCATCGCCAAGTTCGCGGCGGCCGGCAAGACGACCAACAAGAAGGACCTGGGCCGCATGGCCATGACCTACGGCTACGTCTACGTGGCCTCCGTGTCCATGGGCGCCAACAAGCAGCAGTTCCTCAAGGCCATCAAGGAGGCCGAGGCCTACCCCGGCCCGTCCCTGATCATCGCCTACGCTCCGTGCATCAACCAGGGCATCAAGAAGGGCATGGGCAAGACCCAGCTGGAACAGAAGCTGGCCGTGGATTCCGGCTACTGGCCGCTCTACCGCTACAACCCGCTGCTGGCCGACGAGGGCAAGAACCCGTTCATCCTGGAATCCAAGGCGCCCGACGGCACCCTCCAGGAGTTCCTGTCCGGCGAAAACCGCTACGCCATGCTCGAGCGCTTCTACCCCGAGTTCTCCAAGGAATACCGGGCCGAAATCGAGAACACCTATAACAAGCGCTACGAAACCCTCAAGCACATGGCGGGCGAAGACTGCAAGGAATAACCCCGCGATAACCGTGACCTATAAAAGGGCCGGAGCATTTGCTCCGGCCTTTTTTGCCCCCGGCCCCCCATCCCCATCCTTTCCTAAACTTTTCAGGTGCCTTCGGCAGGGGCGTGCGGTCGCGATGTGACGAAGGGGTGAACGAGAGAAATTACATTTGGAAGAGAACGGGCATTGACCTTGGAAGGGAATGGATCAATTCTGCGTGCACCGGCCGCCCGGCGGCCTTGAACGGATACATTTACAAGGAAGGATACCATGAGCTGTGTAGCCACCTTCAGCCTCTTTCCCCTGGAGCGGCCGGACCAGGGCTCGTTCGCGCCCTATGTGGCCCGGACCATCGAGATCGTCCGGGAATCCGGCCTGGCCCATGAACTCGGCCCCATGGGCACCGTGCTGGAAGGCGACCTCGCCGACATAATGCGGACCATCAAGCAATGCCACGACGACATGCGCAAGGAATGCGGCCGGGTCTACCTGACCCTGGCCGTGGACTCCCGGGAAGGCGAATCCGGGCGCATGCGCGGCAAGGTGGACAGCGTCGGGGAGTTGCTGAAATGAGCGCTCCCGAGACGTTGATCCAAACCATCTGGCGGGACATCCGGGCGGTCCGCGAAAAAGCCCCGCTCATCGTCAACATCACCAACTACGTGGTCACCAACAACACGGCCAACTCCCTGCTCGCCCTGGGGGCGTCGCCCGCCATGAGCCATGTGGCAGAGGACCTGCCCGGCCTGGTCAACCTGGCCGGGGCCCTGGTGGTCAACATCGGCACCCTGGCCGACGACTACGTGGTCGGCATGCACGCGGCCATGGCCCGG
Source organism: Pseudodesulfovibrio hydrargyri (assembly GCF_001874525.1). Taxonomy (NCBI): domain Bacteria; kingdom Pseudomonadati; phylum Thermodesulfobacteriota; class Desulfovibrionia; order Desulfovibrionales; family Desulfovibrionaceae; genus Pseudodesulfovibrio; species Pseudodesulfovibrio hydrargyri. The sequence goes on from NZ_LKAQ01000001.1 coordinate 167,219, forward strand.
GCCAACGACATGGGCATGCCCATCGTGCTCGACCCGGTGGCCGCCGGGGTGAACGCCCTGCGCACCGACATCTCCCGTAAATTCCTGGAAAAGTACCACCCCGCCATCCTCCGTGGAAACGCCTCGGAGATCATGGCCGTGGCCGGGGAGGACGGCAAGCCCAAGGGCGTGGACACCTTCATGGGCGTGGACGAGGCAAAAGGCGCGGCCAAGGCCCTGAACGAGCGCTACGGCTGCGTGGTCCTGGTCAGCGGCGAGACCGATCTGGTGGTCGGCAAGAACCGCGAGACGCGGTTGGCCGGAGGGTCGGCCATGATGCCGCGCGTGACCGGGCTCGGCTGCACCTGCACCGCCCTGGCCGGGGCGTTCGCCGCCATACAGCCCGACTTTTTCCAGGCCGCCGTGGACACCGCGGCGGTCATGAACATGGCCGGGGAGCAGGCAGCCGAGGTTTCGCCCGGCCCGGGCAGCCTCCAGATGCATTTTCACGACGCGCTCTACCTCCTGGACGAGGACACGGTGCGCGCCCGGCTCAAGGTGGTGGCGGAATGAATCCTCAAGATTTGCTCGTCTATCTCGTGACCGACCGCAGCCTCTGCCTGGGCCGGTCCCTGGAAGAGGTCGTGGCCCGGGCCGCCGAGGGCGGCTGCACCATGGTCCAGCTGCGCGAAAAGGAGGCCGACACCGGCGAATTCGTGGCCCTCGCCCGCGCCCTGCACAAGCTGCTCAAGCCCCTGTCCATCCCCCTGCTGATCAACGACCGCGTGGACGTGGCCCTGGCCGCCGGGGTCGAGGGCGTGCACGTGGGTCAGTCCGACATGCTCCCCGAAGACGTCCGCAGACTCATGGGCCCGGACGCCATCGTCGGCCTGTCCGTGGAGACCGAGGCCGAACTCCTGGACGCCCAAAACCGCCCGGTGGACTACATAGGCATCGGCCCGGTCTACCCCACCCAGACCAAGAAGGACGTCAAGGGATCGCCCTGGGGCCCGGACGGACTCAGGCGCGCCGTGGAATTGTCCTCCCTCCCGCTGGTGGCCATCGGCGGCGTGCAGCGCGACAACGTAAAGGATGTGGCCGGTTCGGGTGTGGCGGGCATCGCCGTGGTCTCGGCCATCTGCTCCGCCCCCTCCCCGACCGAGGCGACGCGGGAGCTGGTCCGCACCATGAAGGAAGGGGCGCGGTAGGACCGCCCCCCTTCACTCGTGCCCCATTGTTCGGGGCGTTTGCGCGGCCTTCCTCGGGGGGCCGCGTCATTTTTGTTCGGCCAGTTCCCGCCCGGCGCCGTGCGGCTCGGGCGGCCGCTTGAAGGCCATGATGTGCAGCCTGCGCTGGATGTCCTCCAGGATCATGTACAGGGCCGGGACCAGGATCAGGGTGATCACGGTGGCGAACAGGATGCCGAATCCCAGCGACAGGGCCATGGGAATGAGGAACCGGGCCTGCATGGAGGTCTCCAGGATCATCGGGGCCAGGCCGCTGAAGGTGGTCAGGGTGGTCAGCAGAATGGGCCGGAACCGGGCCGTGCCCGCGTCCAGCACCGCGTCATGGGCGCACTTGCCCGCCCTGGCGAACTCGTTGGCGCAGTCGATGAGCACCAGCGAATCGTTGACCACCACGCCGGACAGGGCCACGATGCCGAGCAGGCTCATCAGGCTGATGGAGTAGCCGAAGGCCATGTGCCCGAGGATCGCGCCCACCGCGCCGAACGGGATGCTGACCATGATGATCAGCGGCTGGACGTAGCTCTTGAACGGGATGGCCAGCAGGGCGTACACGGCCAGCATGGCCAGCAACAGCCCCTCGAACAGCGTGTTGGTCGACTCGCTCAGGTCGGCCTGCTTGCCCTGCATGCGGCAGGACAGACCCGGATACTCGGCCTTGAGCCTCGGGATGACCTCGGCCAGGACCGACTGCATGACCTGGGTCGCCTGGTCGCGCGGGTCCACGTCCGCCGTGACCGAGAGCACGCGGCGGCCATCCGTGCGGTTGATGGAGGTGTACGCGCTGCCCCGCTTCACGTCGACCACGTCACGCAGGAGCACTTCCTTGCCGTCCGGCGTTTTGAGCATCAGCTCTTCCAGGTCGTATTCCGAGATGCGTTCGTTCTCGGGCCTGCGGACCATCACCTTGACCTCGTTGCGGCCGCGCTGCTGGCGCAGGACCTCCCGGCCGTAGTAGGCGGCGCGCACCTGGGCGGCCACGCCCTGTGCGGTCAGCCCCAGGGCCCGGCCCGCCGGTGTCATGGTGAAATCGAGCTGGTCCTTGCCGGGCGAGAACCCGTCGTCCACGTCCTTGACCCTGGGGTACTGCTCCAGGGCGTCGGCCAGGTCGCGGGCCGCCCGCTCCAGAACCTTGGTGTCCGAATGGCTGAGTTCGAACTCCAGGGCGTTGCCCGCGCCCGGTCCGCCCCGGTCCGAGGCAAAGGACAGGACCTCGAGGCCGACGATGTCGCCGACCTCGGCCCGCCATTTGTCCACGTACTGCTGGGTGGTGATCGGCCGGACGTCCGCCCCGGCCAGGTAGACGTTGATCTTGACCACGTGCGGACCGGAAAGCTCGCGGCCCGCACCGCCGATCTTGGAGTCCATGCCGATGACCAGCCTATCCCCGCCGTTCTCTTCCGCCACCTTGCGGGCGGCGGCCAGGAGCCGGTCGCGGACCGCCTCGGTCTTTTCCACGGGCGAGCCGTAGGGCAGCTCGGCCGTGGCGTAGGCGAAGTCGGATTCCACCTTGGGCATGAGGGTGAAGCCGAGCCTGCCGCTCAGGGCGTAGGCCGTGCACACGAGCAGCAGGGCCACGCCCGCGGCCACAGTGGCGTAGCGCCAGTGCAGGCACCAGTCCAGGAACGGACGGTACACGCCCCGGATGAAGCGGAGCAATCCATGGGCCGCCTTTTCCTGGTATCTGGTGATCCAGACCATGATCGAACTCCTGTGGCCGCCCAGATGGGACAGGTGGGCGGGCAGGACGAACAGGGACTCGACAAGCGAGATGGCGAAGACCGAGATGACCACCACCGGGATGGACCAGAATATCTTGCCCATGACGCCGGGAATGAACAGCAGGGGCATGAAGGCCGCGATGTTGGTCAGCACGCTGAAGACCACGGGCATACCGATGCGCCTGGCCCCGACGATGGCCGCCTCAAGCGGCCCCATGCCCTGCTGGCGCATGGTGAACACGTTCTCGCCGACCACGATGGCGTCGTCGACCACGATGCCCAGCGCTATGAGGAAGGCGAACATGGTGATCATGTTGATGCTCACCCCGAAGAGCGAGAGGATCAGGAAACTGCCCATAAACGAGGTCGGGATGCCCATGGCCACCCAGAAGGCCAGCCTCGGCTCCAGAAACAGTGCCAGAAAACCGAAGACCAGGACGAGCCCCAGGTAGCCGTTACCGAGCAGCAGGTCCATGCGCTGGGCGTAGACCTCGGACATGTCGTTGAGGATGTCCACGGACACGCCCGACGGCAGCCGCGCCCGGAAGGTCGCAAGCGACGCCTTGACCGCGTCGGACACGGAGATGGGCGTCTGGTCGCCCACGCGGTACACGTCCACGCGCACGGCGGGCTTGCCGTTGTAAGTGGTGATGATGTCGTCGTCCTCGAACCCGTCGATGACCCGCCCCAGATCCTCCACGCGCACCTGGGTGCCGTCGTTGCCGGTGACCACCGGAATGCGGGCGAAGTCGCGGCCATAGTCGCGGCGGTCCTTCATGCGCACCAGGACCTCGCCGGAATCGGCCTTGATGGCCCCGCCGGGCAGGTCCACCGAGGCCTCGCCGACGCGCTCGGCCACCTCGCCCAAGGTCAGGTTGTGGGCCCGCAAACGGCTCTGGGGTATCTCGATGGATATCTGCAAGCCGCTGACCTCGGCCAGTTCGGCCTGGGTGATGCCGTCGCTTGCGATCAGTTCCTCGCGCAGCTGTTCGGCCAACTCGCGCAGGGTGGTGTCGGGCTGGTCTCCCGAGATCATCACCGACAAGACCTGGCGCTGGTGCGAGACCTCGGAGATGACCGGGTCCTCGGCCTCCTCGGGGAACGACGTGATCCGGTCCACCTCGGTCTTGATGTCCTGGGTCAGCTTCTGCACGTCCGCCCCTTCCAGGGCCTCGACCACCACGGTTCCGCTGCCCTCGGAAGAGGTGGAAGTGACCTCCTTCACCCCGTCGAGCCCCTGCACGGCCTGCTCGATGGCCAGGACGCACCCCTGCTCCACCTCGGACGGGCTGGCCCCGGGATAGGCGATGGAGACGGTCACCGTGTCCAGGGAAAACTCGGGAAAGACCTCCTGCTTGATCTGCAGGGCGAAGATCAGCCCGCCCACCAGAAACACGACCATGAGCAGATTGGCGGCCACGGAATTGCCCGCCATCCAGGCGATGGGCCCTTTGCCGTTTTCCTGCGGTACGTTAGCCATTGTCCGCCTCCCCGGTCGTGGTTCCGGCCGATTGCGGGACCGATTGGGCGGCCGCACCGCTGCCGTCGTCCACGCCGGTCAGGAGCATGCCCTGGACCGGCGCGGCCAGGTCGGTCATGACGATCCGCTCGCCCGGGGCCAGCCCCTCCCGGATGACGATGCTCTCCTCGTCCTTCCAGACCGGGTCCACGGTCCGGATGTCCAGGGTGCCGTCCCCGGCCAGCACCCAGACACGGCTGTTGTCCCGAAAAGCGGTCCTGGGAACGGCGATCACGTCCGTGAGTTCGTTGCCCTCGATCCTGACCGAGACGTAGCTGCCGAGCAGCAACGGCTTGACGCCCGCCCGTCCTTCGAGATTGAGCGGGTCCTTGACCGCGATGAGCACCCTGGCCATGCGCCCCTCATCCTCGAGCGACGGCAGCAGACGGACCACGCGGCCCTTGCGCACGCTTTCGTCCGCGCCGCTGCCGGAGATGATCCGGGCCGTGGAGCCCTCGGGCCGGACGGCGGATGGGAGGTTGATCCAGCCCAGCCGGTCCACGGGCACCGAGGCCTGGATCCAAAACTCGTCGGTGCCCACCAGGGTCGCCAGGCCGCCCTGCACGGCCACGGCCGCGCCCAGGTCCGTGTCCTTGGACTCGACCATGGCCGCAAACGGGGCGGCGATCCGGGTCCGCGACAGGTCGATGCGCGCCTGTTCGAGCTTGGCCCTTGCCGCGCGCAGGTCGGCCTGGGCCTTGGCCAGGTGCGGCTTGCGCAGGGCCAGGTCCGTCTCGGCCTGGGTGGCGTTCCCGGCCTCCTGCAGCAGGGCCCACTCGCGGGCCGAGACCTTCTGGTACCCCTGCTCCACCTTGAGGTCGTACTCGGCCTCGGTGACCTGGGCCTCGACCTCGCGAACGGCCAGCTCATAATCCTTGGCGTCGATGTTCAGGATGGGCTCGCCCGCCTGGAAGAATCCGCCGGGCACGAAGTCCGGGCTGACCTCGACGACCTTGCCGGACACCTGGGACTTGAGATCGATCTCGCGCGCCGCGGTGACCGTGCCCATGACGTCCACCACCACGCGGTGATTCGCCAGGGCGGCCTGTCTGGTCTCCACGCTCTGGCGGATGACCTGGGGCGGCCGCATCTTGGCCTTGGGCGCGGAGACCATGATGAGATACGAGCCCGCGCCGGACGCCAGGACAATGGCCAGGGGCACGAGCAGCTTGAGGCGGAAAACAGCGCGTATTTTATTAAAGTAAAGGTTCATGTTTACCCCTTGATTCCAGAATTTATATCATGAGATTCAATAGTTCCGTCATCGGCGATTGTCTTGTCCGCCGCAGCGGACGGATCTGTCAGGGAGTCGGTCCAGGTCCCGCCCAAAGCGCGGTACAGGGCCACGCGGTAGAGCATCAGGTTGGTCCGCTCCGTGACCATGGTCACCTCGAGGTCCTGCACGGACATCAGCGCGCTCAGGACCGGAAGATAGTCGTCCAGCCCCTGGGTATAGCGGGAAACGGCCTCGCGCAGGCTCACGCGTGAGGCCTCGAGCTGGGCCGAGAGCGCCTCCAGGTACCGCTTCTGCCACGTCTCCTCGGCCAGGGCGTCCTCCACCTCCTTGAAGGCGGTGTACACGGTGGACTTGTAGGCCCCGAGCCGCTCGTCGACCACGGCCCTGGCCTTGTCCACCTCGGCCTTGCGGTAGCCGCCGTCGAAGATGGGGCCGACCACGGCCCCGGCCAGGGTCAGTATCCAGTTGTCGAACAGGGTCCCGAGCTGGTCCCCGGTGAACTGGCCGGTCCCGGCCATGGTCAGGGAAGGCAGCCGGTCCGCCCGGGCCGCGGCCACGCCCCAGTCCGCCGACGACAGGGCCAGCCCGGCCGAGCGCACGTCGGGCCGGTTGGCCAGGAGATCGGCGGGCAGGCCCAGCCCGGGCAACGCTTCGGGTTGGGGCACCTCGGCGCCGGCCACGGTCACGGACCCGGCGGGTTTGCCCATGAGCAAGGCCAGTTCGTTAAGCAGCAGCTGTTCCCGGGATTTGACCGGCGGCAGCAGTGCCTTGACCATGGCCAGGTTCTGGCGCTGCTGGTAGACATCCAGCGCCGTGGATATGGAGTTGCGAAAACGCAGTTCGATGAGTTCAAGGTAGGTCTGGTTGGTCCTGATCTGTTCCTCGATGATCCGCTCCTTGCGCCGCTGGGACTGGATCTCCAGCCAGCGGGAGACCACCTCCCCGGCCACGGTCATGGCCGAGGCGCTCAAGTCCTCGCGCGTGGCCCGGTAATCGAGCTCCCCGCCCCTGGCCCCGGCCTCGACGCGGCCCCACAGGTCGAGTTCGTACCCGGCTTCCAGACCGATGGAGTGGGTCTCGTCGGTGATTGTGCCGCCCCTGGCCCCCTTGGTGTAGGACCGGGTGTGCTTGTAGTCGCCGGTGGCGTCCAGGGTCGGATACTTGCCCGCCGAGGACTGGACGGCCACGGCTCCGGCCTGGCGCAGCCTGGCCCAGGCCTGTTCCAGATCGAAGTTGGCGGCCAGGGCGGTCTCCACCAGGCCGTTCAGTTCCTCGTTGCCCAGCGCCTCCCACCACTTGCCGGTCTCCAGGGGCCGGTCGGAATAGAGGGTGTACGCCGTGGGCAACGGGGCCGCGTCGTCGGTGCGGGCGTCCGGCCTGAAGGGCGAGCAGGCCGCGAGGAGCACTGCCAGGAGGGTGAGCGCCGCCGGGACGGCCGTTTTTTTCATCTTGCCTTTCACATTGTTCTCCATGGGTGGTTTCACTGGTCCCGAACCTACCGAAAAAATATGGGAGAAGTGTTGGGGGGATGATAAAAGTTGTTAAAGATTGTAAAAAGCGGCTCGGGAACCTTTTCATTTCAGACGACATGCGGGTAAGGGGACAGCATGAAGAACAACGGTCCGGTGCTGATCATCGACGACGACCAGAAGCTGCGCGAACTGGTGGCGGAATACCTGGAGGAATACGATTTCTCCACGGCCACGCTGCCTTCGGGCGCGCGGGCGGCGGAGACCATCCGCTCCATCAACCCGAGCGTCATCATCCTGGACGTGATGATGCCGGGCAAGGACGGGCTCGACGTCCTGCGCGACATCCGCGCCGAATTCGTCACCCCGGTGATCATGCTCACGGCCAAGGGCGAGGACACGGACCGCATCGTCGGGCTCGAACTCGGGGCCGACGACTACATGGCCAAGCCGTTCAACCCGCGCGAACTGCTGGCCCGGATCAAGGCCGTTCTCCGGCGGGTGGAATCCTGCGGGGAGCGCAGGGCCGACGCCGAGGCCGTCCGCGCGGGCGGGCTCATCCTGAACCTCTCCCGGCAGGTCCTGGTCGTCGACCGCGACGAGATCGAACTGGCCCCCACCGAATTCCGCCTGCTCAAGGCGTTGATGACCCACGCGGACCGCGCCCTGACCCGCGACGAACTCATGGACATGGTCTGGGACAAGGATTTCGCGGCCTATGACCGATCCATCGACGTGCACATCAGCAAGCTGCGCTCCCAGCTCAAGCCGTACCCGAATCACGCCAAGCGGATCAGGACCGTCTGGGGCACGGGCTACATGTTCGTGGGGGAATGATGAAGGTCAGCCGGTTGTACCTCAATATCCTCGTGGCCTTCATCCTGGTCCAGGCCGTGGCCATCGCGGCCATCGGCGGGCTGCTCAAGATGGGCCACATGCGCCCGCCGTTCGCCCGGCACGCCCTGAACCGCAGCGAGGCGCTGCAGCAGATCATCGGCATGGAGATCGACGGGGCGGACAGGCTCACCCCGGAACTGCGCGCCCGCCTCGACCGTCTCCTCGACGTGTACGCCAACGCCTTCAGCGGCGAGGCGTGGATCACCAACGAACGCGGCGAGACCGTGGCCCGGTCCTTCCAGGCCCCGCCCCTGACCGGCGAGGAGGAGCTGGACCTCAAGCTGACCACGGACAAGGGCGACCACATCTATTTCGTGCGCAAGGGCGACCAGGGTTCCATCTACGCCTACGGGCCGCTCATAACGCCCATGGGCACCCTGACCGTGCACCTGCTCAACGCGTGGATCACCCATAACGAAGAAGTCTGGTTCATGGAGGGGCTGGGCCTCATGGCCACGGTGGCCGCCCTGCTGCTCATACCGGTGTCCCGGCGCATCACCCGGCCCATGATCCAGATGACCGAGTCCGCCCAACAGCTCGCCCGGGGCGACTTCTCCCCCAGGGTGGAGGCCAAACGCAAGGACGAGATGGGCACCCTGGCCCGGACCTTCAACCACATGGCCAGCAGCCTGGAAAAGATGGTCCGGGGCGGGCGCGAACTGACCGCCAACCTGTCCCACGAACTGCGCTCCCCCCTGGCGCGCATCCGCGTGTCCCAGCAGATCGTCCGTGAACGGCTGGAGTCGGGCCGCACGGACGGCGTGACCAAGCACGTCCGGCGCATGGAAGAGGAAATCGACCACATGGATTCCCTCATCGACCAGATCATCAAGCTGTCCAAGTTCGATCTCCAGGAGCCGCCGCCGCGCGACGACGTGGTCGACATGGACGAGATGCTCGAAGCGGCGGCCGAGAGGGTCAGGCCGCTCATCGGCGATCGGGCCGTCCGGCTCAAGCCGCATCTTGCGCCGGTGCCGCCCTACCGCTGCCGTCGGCAGGACATGCGCATCGTCCTGGACAACGTCCTGTCCAACGCGGTCAAGTACAGTCCGGACAACGGCCCGGTGGACATCCACTGCGATTCCGACGGAGAGGCCCTGACCATCCGGGTGACCAACGACTACCCCGCCCTGAGCGACCAGGAGCTGGAGGCGGTGTTCTCGCCGTTTCGGCGTCTGGGCTACGACAAGGTGGAAGGCAACGGACTCGGCCTGGCCTTTGCCCGGAGGATCGTCGAAGACCACGGCGGGACCATCCGCGCGGACAGCCCCGGCGAGGGCTTCGCCATAACCATCCGGTTGCCGCTGGACTGATCTTCAACAACGAGCCGCCCCTGCGGCGGCCCCCGCAACGGACCGGCGACTCGGACACTCCCGGCGCCGCCTTCTCCCTCGTCCCATAGAGATCGCCTATCATTTTCTTCCGGCGCGAAGAAGTATTTCAATTGTTTTTTCAGTGCACTCACCGACAACACACTGAATATCCAGAAAAAAAGAACCTTGTGCAAATACGCGTTTCAAAATTGATATAACGATTGTCATCGCGTACTGTCATTTCTCTTTGAAACCCGGTACATGCTTACATGCTCTGGCCGGAAACAAACAAAAAACGAAGACGCACAACAACCATGTCGAATAGCACACGTTCGCCGAGGCACGCGCTCCGGCGCATACATCTCCTGATCCCGGCTCTGTTCCTGCTCGTCCAGGCCTGGCCCGGAACACTGCACGCGGAACCGGCCAAGGCCGATGAACCTGCGGGATTCACCCGCCAGGTGGTGGTGGACAAGGCTCGGGAATTGAGCCAGTCCCCGTTCAATCCGCCCCAGGGCGAGGTGCCCCAGGCACTGCTCGACTTGAGCGATGCGGCCTGGAACAACATCACCTACCGTCCGGAAAAAGTCCTTTGGGCAAAGGAAAAGCTGCCCTTCCAGGTGCAATTCTTCCACCCCGGCCTGCTCTACGACCGGCTGGTGGCCGTCAACGTCGTGGATAAAGGGGCGGCCGAGCCGGTTCCCTTCGATCGCGCCATGTTCGACTACGGCAACAACCACACCCTGCCGGAGCAGATACCGGACAAGTTCGGATTCGCCGGATTCCGCATCGACGGCCCCGGCAACGCCTCCATGCCGTTTCATGAGATCGCGTCCTTCCTGGGCGCGAGCTACTTCCAGGCAATGGCCCCCGATCAGGTCCGCGGTCTGTCGGCCCGGGGGCTGGCCGTGGACACGGCCCTGCCGGACGGCGAGGAGTTCCCCTATTTCAAGGAATTCTGGATCGAAAAACCGGCCAAAAAGAGCCCGGGCCTGACCGTGCACGCTCTGCTGGACAGCAAAAGCCTGACCGGGGCGTATACCTTTGTCGTCAAGGGCGGCAAGACCACCGCCATGGACGTCACCGCCACCCTGTTCCTGCGCGTGCCCGTGGCCAAGATCGGCATCGCCCCGCTGACCAGCATGTTCCTGTTCGGCGAGAACACCGACGAACGCAAGGTCCGCGACTTCCGGCCCGAGGTGCACGATTCGGACGGCCTGCTGATCAAGAACAACTCGGGCGAATGGTTCTGGCGCCCCCTGGACAACCCCGAAAACCTGGACGTCAACGCCTTCCAGGCGGACAATGTGCGCGGCTACGGCCTCGTCCAGCGGGACAGGGAGTTCCCCCACTACCAGGACCTCGAGGCGGCCTACGAACGCCGCCCGACCCTGTGGGTGGAACCCGTGGGCGACTGGGGATTCGGCCATGTGGAGCTGATCAACATCCCCACCGACCAGGAGATCCACGACAACATAGTCGCCTTCTGGAGCCCCAAGGATGCCCTGCCCGTGGGCGTGCCGCAGACTTACGAATACCGGCTGCTGTGGAACGGCGACGGCTTCACCCATCCTCCCCTGGGCTATGTGGAGGCCACCCGCGCCGGCGACGCCGGGGACGGCGGGCAGCGTTTCGTCATCGATTTCGAGAGCAAGGCCCTGAGCCTGCTCCTGCCCCCTTCCAAGGTGGAGGGCGTGGTCACCTGCGGCAAGGGCGCGGTCGTGTCCGACCAGTTGGTGGAAAAGAACGAGCACACCGGCGGCTGGCGGCTGTCCTTTGTGGTCCGGCCCGACCAGGCCCCCTCGGCCCTGGAGAAAGTCCTTCCCAAGCGCAAGCCGCCCGTCGACCTGCGCGCGTTCCTCAAGATCAACGACACCACTCTGACGGAAACCTGGAACTATGCCTATCGCCCCTGACCACGGCCGGGACGCGGATGCTTCGCGCGAGCGGACCGCCCGCTGCCTGCTCAGTTATGCGGAACAGCTCCCCCTGACCACGGAGGAGCGCCTTGAGCTGGTCCTCGCGGCCCTGCGCAAGCTGCCAGCCGGAGCGACTCCGGAACAGGGCCTGGACGCGCTGCTGGCCCTGCTGCCCGCCCATGAACCGGCTTCGTTTCCGCCCGACCACCCGTGTGTCGGGCGCAGCCACATGCCCTGCCAGTACCTGGGCCGTCCGCGCTCCGGCCTGGGCGGTTTTCTGGCCCAATGGGGCTGGCTGGCCGTGGTCGGCCTGCTGCTGGCCCTGACGCTTTTGCTGAACATCTCCCAGTGAGGCCCCTGATGCAACGCGATCCGCGCGACTCCCGCCTGCAATTCTCCACCGGAAAACGGCGCCTGATACTGACCCTGCTCATCCTGATCCCGTCGGCCATGGCCAGCGCCTACGTGGGCTCGGTCCTGCCCGAAAAGGGGTCCACCCCGCTGGAACTGGCCATCATCATCGTCTACTCCATCCTGTTCGCCTGGATATCCGTGGGATTCTGGACGGCCATCATGGGCTGGTTCACGATCATGCGCCGCTACGACCGGTTTGCGACCAGCCACGCTTTGTCCGAACCGCTGGAACCGGGCGAGCGCCCGCGCACGGCCGTGCTCTTCCCCATCTGCAACGAGGACACGCCCCGGGTCATGGCCGGAATCAAGACCACCTATCTTTCCTTGAGGGATACGCCGGGCGCGGACCAGTTCGACATCCACATCCTCAGCGACTCGGGCGGCGCGGACAAATGGATGGAGGAGGAGGCCGCCTGGGCCGCGCTGGTGGAGGAGCTGGGCGCGCAGGACCGCATCTTCTACCGCAACCGCAAGGTCAACCTGAAGCGCAAGAGCGGCAACGTGGCCGATTTCTGCCGCCGCCACGGCAAGGACTACAAGTACATGGCCGTGTTCGACGCGGACAGCGTCATGCGCGGCGACACCCTGAACAAAATGGTCCACATCATGGAGCGGCGGCCCCGGATCGGCATCCTGCAGACCGCGCCCGCCTGCTTCGGCCGGGACACCCTGCTCGGCAGGCTGCAACAGTTCGCCAACCGCGCCTACGGCCCCATGTTCGCGGCCGGACTGCATTTCTGGCAGCTGGGCGACGCCCAGTACTGGGGGCACAACGCGCTCATCCGCGTGGAGCCGTTCATGCGCCACTGCGGCCTGCCCCGGCTGTCGGGCAAGCCGCCGCTGGGCGGCGACATACTCAGCCACGACTTCGTGGAGGCCGCGCTCATGCGCCGCGCCGGGTGGGAGGTCTGGCTGGCCTTCGACCTGACCGGCAGCTGGGAGGAATGCCCGCCCAACCTGCTCTCCGAGCTCAAGCGCGACCGCCGCTGGTGCCAGGGCAACCTGCAGCACCTCCGCCTGCTGTTCACCGAGGGGCTCTTCCCGGCCCACCGGGTGCTCTTCCTCAACGGGGCCATGAGCTACGCCTCGGCCCTGCTGTGGTTTCTGTTCCTGATGCTCTCCTCGGTCGAGGCCGTGATCCAGGCCGTGGTCGGACCGAACTATTTCACGGCCACGCGTTCCCTGTTCCCGGCCTGGCCCGTGTGGCAGCCTCTCTGGGCTCTGGTCCTGCTGGCCACCACGGGCGTGCTCCTGTTCTTCCCCAAGGTCCTGAGCTATCTCCTGATCGTCTTCAAGACGCGCAGTTCCAGACTGTTCGGCGGCCCGCTGCGGCTGATGGGCAGCATTGTCCTGGAAGTCGCCTTCTCGGCCCTGCTGGCCCCCATCCGCATGCTTTTCCACAGCAAGTTCGTGTGTATCACCCTCCTCGGGCGCAAGATCGGCTGGGGCTCGCAGCAGCGCGACGACCGGGCGACCACCTGGGGCGAGGCGCTGCGCTTCCACGGCACCGGCGTGCTGTTCGGGCTGGTCTGGGGCGGCATCGTCCTGCTCTACGCCCCGCGCTTCTTCTGGTGGATCGCACCCATAGTCCTGCCCATCGTCTTCTCCATGCCCCTGTCGGTCCTGACCAGCAGCGACGGCCCGGGCCGCTGGCTGCGCGACAAGCGGCTGCTGCTCATCCCGGAGGAAACCTTCCCTGACCGGGAAATCCAGGACGTGACCCGCTACACCGCCGAGATGGAGGCCGCGCCCGTGCCCCTCGACCTGCCGCGCGAATCCGGCTTCCTGCGCGCCCTGCTCGACCCCGGGCTCAATGGATTGCGCCGCGCCCTGCTCCTGCGCCACAAGCGCAACCCCGGCGAGATAGCCCGCGCCCGCAACGCGCGCCTGGTGGAGAAACTGCTGGAAGAAGGCCCCAACTCACTGTCCGCAGGCGAGAAGCAATGCCTGCTGCGCGCCCCGGACTCCCTCCTGGAAGTCCACACCCGCGCCTGGACCGCCGACGGCGACGCCGTGCGCAGGGCGTGGCTCAAGCGGGCCTGAGCTATTTCGTGACGTTAGGGTCTATTCCTAAAATGATTTCAATTTAAAACGGGTATCAAAGCACCGTACATTACTAAAAGAGCTCCAAAAATCTGAGGCCTAAGTCCTTTTACAGTCGCAAGCTCGATTAGACGGCGTGTGTCGTTTGATTTCAACTCAATCTCGCATTGAAGGTCCTTTTGGGTACACTCAATACGTTGTGTTAGTTCATTTTTATGTCGATGAATCTTCCCATGCAGTTCATTATACTGCCTCTCCAGCTCAACAACTCTCTCCTCTAAAGACCACATTGAAGGAGCAGTAGTTACACTAATACAAGCGCTATCGTCTGCTTCAACAACTGTAATATTTACAGACGTTTTCTGGGGAAACCAAATATTCCAAAGAGTTCGGCCCCATTCCCACAATCTAGGAAACCAAGTCTTCTCATCAAGTAGCCCTAAGTTCTTATTCAATGACCACAGCACGAGTGCAGCTCCAACCACTTGGGCAATCACAATCACCCAACGGTCAACCCTCTCTCTCAATTCAAAATCAACTTGGTTTCGCAGCAACCAATGAAAAGCAATATATACGATCAGACACCACAGAGGCCAAGGTTTCAATAGAAGGTGTACGGTTGTCCGTACCAATCTACTCAGGATCAACTTGAACGTGGGGAGAACAGTTTCTTTGATATATGCCATGTACGCCACTTATCACACAACCAGACGAAACAAAATCTTACGACGCTTCCTTGTTCCCGGTCCGTTCCTCAATCAAGTCATCATCTCATTGACCTGACGCCGGGGTGAGGTAAGATGGGTCTTGCGCCGGATAGACCGTCCGCCCATGGGCGGGGCAGGTCCGGCACCTTTCAACCACCGACACAGCGACGAGAAATACGATGACCGCAACCGCCGCCTTTTCACTGACCAAAAACCCAAAACAAAAAACCCCGCCATTGCTGACGGGGTGTGTTTTTCGAGTGGTGGGTCACCAAGGAATCGAACCTTGAACCTCCGGATTAAGAGTCCGCTGCTCTGCCAATTGAGCTAGTGACCCACTCGGTCGCGGCGTTGTTCGTCACGACGGAGAGATAACTATAAGTCGGACCCGGAAAAGTCAACCACAAATTTTCACTTTTTTAACACAGGACCTAAATGCCCATAAACAAGCTCTTTTCCGCCCTGCTCCTGAGCGCCCTCCTGCTCCTGCCCGCACGGCCCGCAAACGCCCTGATGCAGCCGTCCTCCCTGGCCATGAAGACCTCGGTGGCCCCCTTTGCCGTGGCCCCGGACGCCATGGGGCCAGGTTCGTCCGGCGGCACCCTGCTGGCCCTGACCATGCATATCGACAAGGACTGGTACGCCTATTCCAACATCCCGGGCGAGACGGGCAAGCCCACGCGCCTGACCGCCACGGCCGCCGACGGCACGGCGCTCACCGTGTTCTACCCCAGGGGCAAGAAGAAGCCGGACAGCTACGACCCGACCGTGACCGTGTTCGCCTACCTGGACGGGACCACCCTCTTCGTCCTGGTGCCCGACGGCCTGGACGCGCCGTTTCCGGTGAGCCTCTCCCTGGACCTGCTCCTGTGCCATCCGACCCGGTGCGTCCCGGCGCGGGTGGAACAATCCTTCGGCCAGGCCGGACTGGACACGGCCGGACTGCCGCCCGCAGACGCGCAGCCGTGGTGGGACGACTTCCTGCGCATGGCCCACGGCAAGGCGCAGGCACAGGCGACCCCGGACGAGTCCGAGGCGGGCGAGGCCATCGTGAACTGGCAGTTCACCCCCACCTACTTCCAGCCCGGGCTCGAGGTCGGCGGCCTGCTCTCGGCTATCCTCATGGGCCTGCTGGCCGGGCTCATCCTCAACGTCATGCCGTGCGTCCTGCCCGTGGTCAGCCTGAAACTCTCCTCCCTGCTCGGGGCCGGAGCCGAGGGCGACCCCCAAGCGCGCATCCGGGTCTTCCGGCAACACAACGTCTTCTTCGTGCTCGGGGTGCTGACGTTCTTCCTGTTCCTGGCCGCGATCCTGGGGGCCACGGGCTCGGCCTGGGGGGCGCTCTTCCAGAACCGCTGGCTGGTCGTCGCCATGGCCGCGATCATGGGGGCGCTGGCCCTGAGCCTGTTCGGCCTGTTCCACCTGCCGGTCATCGACCTCAAGTTCGGGGCCGGGCACAAAGACCCGCGCCAGCAGGCGTTCTTCACCGGCATGCTGACCACCCTGCTGGCCACCCCGTGCAGCGGCCCGTTCCTGGGCGGCGTGCTCGGCTGGGCGCTCATCCAGGGGCCGCTGGTCATCGCCACGGTCTTCTTCTCCATCGGCCTGGGCATGGCCTCGCCCTATATTCTATTGATCATCAGCCCCGGCCTGTCGCGCTTCCTGCCCCGGTCCGGGCCGTGGATCGAATACGTGGAAAAGGCGATCGCCTTCTTTCTGCTCGGCACGGCCTTCTACCTGGCGGGCATCGCCCTGGGCGGCGCGAGCCTGCGCATCCTGGCCCCGCTGTGGGTCATCCTGTTCGGCGGCTGGCTGTGGGGCCGGTCACGGACAGCGGGCCAGGGCGTCCAGCTTCTCCTGCGCGTGGGCGTGCTTGTGCTCCTGGCCGCCACCGTGTACTGGACCACGCCCAAGAGGGCCGAGGCCGATCCGTGGGAGCCCTTCGACCCGGCCGCCCTGAACCGCGACCTGGGCGGCGGGAACATCCTCCTGGACTTCACCGCCGACTGGTGCCCCACCTGCAAGGTGCTTGAGGCCACGGTCCTGACCAGAGCCAACGTGACCGCCTGGAAGGAGCGCTACAACGTCCGCTTCATCAAGGTGGACATGACCGAACGCGACCCCGAGACCGAGGCCCTGCTGGCCGCCCTGGGCAGCCGCAGCCTGCCCACCGCCGCCGTGTTCCGCGTGAACGGCCGCGAGACCCCGGTGGTCATCCGCGACCTGTACACCGCCGACCAGCTTGAAAAGCTGCTGAAATCCCTATAGGTAACCCGGAAAAAAGAGGAGACGCTCCGTGCTCGATTTCCAATACTACATGCCCACCCGCATCATCTTCGGCCCCGACAGCCTCGACAAGCTGGGCGACACCCCGCATCTGCCGCGTGGCGACAAGGCCATGATCGTCATCGGCGAATCCGGCGTGATGATCGAACAGGGCTACCTGGCCCGCGTCCAGTCCCAGCTCTCCAAACAGAACGTCCAAACCATTATCTATGACCGCATCAAACCCAACCCCGAGTCCGACGCCGTGGACGAAGCGGCGGCCGTCTGCCGCAAGATGGGCGTCAAGTTCGTGGTCGGCCTGGGCGGCGGGTCCACCATCGACTCGGCCAAGGCCATCGCCGCCATGGCCACCAACCCCGGCAGGTACTGGGACTACATGCAGTCCGGCACGGGCGGCGGGCAGACCCCGGAGAACGAGCCCCTGCCCATCGTGGCCATCCCGACCACGGCGGGCACCGGCACCGAGGCCGACCCGTGGACGGTCATCACCAAGTCCGGCAGCGACTCGCGCGAAAAGGTCGGCTGGGGCTATGACGGCACCTTCCCCACCCTGTCCATCGTGGACCCAAAGCTGATGCTCTCCGTGCCGCCCAGGCAGACCGCCTACACCGGCATGGACGCCTTTTTCCACGCCGTCGAGGCGTACCTCGCCACCTGCCGCCAGCCCGCCAGCGATGCGCTGGCCCTGGAGGCCGTGCACCTCATCAGCCACACCCTGCCCCAGGCCGTGGCCGAGGGCGGCAACCTGGAGGCGCGGACCGTCATGGCCTGGGCGTGTACCGCGGCAGGTCTGTGCGAGACCTATTCCTCGTGCATCTCCCAGCATTCCCTGGAGCACGCCCTGTCCGCCTTCCACCCCGACCTGCCCCACGGGGCCGGGCTGGTTCTCCTGTCAAAGGCGTATTTCGGCTTCCTGGCCGCGCGCGGCGAGAAACGGTTGGCCGACCTGGCCCTGGCCATGGGCGACACCCTGGCCGAGGACCTGGATGAGGAGGTGGCCGGCGTGGCCTTCCTGGACGCCCTGGACACGCTCATCACCGAGGTCGGCCTGGCCGACGAGAAGCTGTCCGACTACGGCGTGACCCGCGAGGAGATTCCGGCTTTGGCGGAAAACGCCCTGTCCGTCATGGGCGCGCTCTTTGCCGTCACCCCGGTGGACATGGACGTGGACGACGTCATCGCCATCTACGAGGCGGCCTACGAGTAAGCCCCCCCGTATGCCCAACTAAAAAGGCTCCCTCTCGGGAGCCTTTTTCATTCGGTCGCCTGCGGTTCGCGGAGGAGCCATTCCTTGGCCTCCACCTGGTTGCGGAAGCTTTTGTAGGAGGCGGAGCGGTTGACCAGGGCGGTTTCCACCATCCGGCTGTTCTCCGGGTTGTGCGGGTTGGACAAAACGGCCATGCGCAGGCCGAGCTTGGCCGCGCCCTTCTCCTCCATGAAGTTGGCGAAGGTGATGATGTCCAGGGACGAGAGGTGCAGGCGGAAGGTCCGGTTGTCCACGAGCACCTTTGTCCGGCGCGCCTCGCGGGCTTTGGCCACGAGCTTCAGGCCCCACTCGATGAAGGTCTCGGCGTCCGAGACCTCGCCGTCGGTGATGCATAAAAGGTATTCGTCCGTGGACGTGAATATCTGCGAGTAAGCCATGTTTCCCTCCCCGGCCCCGGACTTGGCCGAGGCTATTTCCCACCTCTCAAGTGTACTATAGTCGAGGGAAACCGTCCATCCCGCCGGACCAGCTATTCCACGGGGACCATGTCGTATTTGTCGCCCGAGATGCAGCGGCAGCCGTCGGCCGTGATCTCGAAGGTGTTTTCCACCCCGACCATGGCCACCCCGCGAATCCCCTGCTTGGGCTCCAAAGCGATGACCATGCCCTGTTCGAGCGGCTGGGTGAAGCCCTTGGCGATGGGCGGGAACTCGTCGATGGTCAGGCCGATGCCGTGGCCCACGAACGGGACCTGATTCTCGTCCAGCCCCATGAAGCCCTCGGCAAAGCCCTGTCGCTCGGCCTCGTCCAGGCAGTGCAGGTAGAGTTCCTCCGGGGTGACCCCCGGCTTGGCCGTGGCGCACATCCAATCCTGCAATTCGATGCAGAAGTCATGGGCGCGGCGGATGTCGTCGGGGATGGACGTATCCGGCCCGGCGAAATAGGCCTGGGTCTTGTCCGTGTGGTAGCCCTCGAGCTGGAAGCCGATGTCGAGCATGAGCGGCTCGCCCGTCCGCCATATCTTGTGCACATTACCCATCAGGGCCGAGGCCGGATGCTCGCCGCGCAGCCCGAGCGGACCGTTGAACCCGCTGGGATAGTTGCCGGAATCGCCGGCCGACACGTGCCCGAGAAAGGCCTCCTCGTCGTGGGCCTGCATGCGCAGGATGCCCATGTGCCCCTCGTTGAAAAAGGACTCCCACGCCTTGTGGGCGATCTCGCGCTCGGTCATGCCGGGGCGGATCATGGTCGGCAGGATGTCGTGCAGGCAGCGGTGGTGCTTGTCGCCGCAGCGGCGCAGGATATCCAGTTCGAACTCGGACTTGACCATCTTGGCCAGGGCCACGGCGTGGTCCCCGGGCACGATGGCGAAGTCCTTGAGCTTGGCGGCCAGCATGGTCCCGAGCTGCCAGGTCAGCCCGGCCATGACCGCGGCCAGGGTCGGGGTGAAGGGGCTGCCCGTGTCCGCGCATAGGCCCGGCAGTTCGGAGTAGGACTTGTACGGCAGGATGTGTCTGATCCCGGCCTCCAGGCGGGCGCGGTTGACGCCCTTGCGGATGAGCAGCACGGGCTCGCCGTCCAGCGGCAGCCAGAGGACGCCCTGGCCGAAGGTGCCTGTCAGATAGTAGATGTTCAGCCTGGAAAAGACGAGAATGCCGCCCGCCTGCGGGGCGACGGCCTGCAGGTGGTGCCGAACCGAGTCCTGGCGGCGCTTGAGTTCCTCTTCGGGGATACGGGCGATGGCTTCGAACATGGGGAGGCTCCTTGGGGGATATATCAACTAGGCAATCGGAAGGGTTTGCTGTACAAAGACCTTCTCAATAAGACGAGGTATCGAGCAATGCTGATCGACATGAAAGAGCTAGCCCCCCTGCTGCGCGAGGTCAAGACCATCGCCGTGGTTGGGGCCGCGGACAAGCCGGGCCGTCCCGTGGACATGGTCGGCCGCGCCCTCATCGACATGGGCTTCACCGTCATTCCGGTCCACCCCAAGCGCACCGGCGTCTGGGGACTGACCACCTACCCGGCCCTGGGCGACATCCCGGTGGCCGTGGACCTGGTCGACGTATTCCGTGCCCCGCAGTTCTGCCCGGACCATGCCCGCGAGGCCCTGGCCATGGACCCGCTGCCCAAAATCTTCTGGATGCAGTCCGGCATCACCAGCCCCGAGGCCCGCGAATTGCTGGCCTCCAGCGGGATCACGGTGGTCGAGGACCGCTGCACCAAGGTCGAGATGCAGGCCATGGGTATTCGTCGATGACCGAAGCCGCCTTTGAATGCCGCATGTGCGGCCACTGCTGCCAGGGCGAGGGCGGCATCGTCATGACCGCCAAGGACCGCGAACGGCTGGCCGCCTTCCTGGGCATCGCCGAGGACGAACTGGTCGCCCGCTACGCACACACGCGCGGCGGCAAGATCCACCTCAACGTGGGTGAGGACCAGTTCTGCGTCTTTTACAAGGAAGGCTGCGGCGTGCATCCAGGCCGTCCGGACATCTGCCGCGCCTGGCCCTATTTCCGGGGCAATCTCATCGACGAGACGAGTTGGGAGATGATCCAGGAATACTGCCCCGGGGTGAATCCCAAGGCCGGGCACGCGGAGTTCGTCCGCCAGGGCCGCGCCTATTTGCGTGAGCACGACCTTTTGCGCTATGATCCCGACTCGTCCCCCAACGCATTGATTTCCGACGATTAACCAAGGACGCGGCCCGATGAATCTCCAGGAGTGCCTCAGAGAGCTCAAGCTCGCCCCCGGGGCAACCCTGGACGAGGTCAAGTCCGCCTTCCGCAAACTGGCCTTCAAGTATCACCCGGACCTGAATCCCGGGCCCAACGCGGCGGAAAAATTCCGCGTGGTCAACGAGGCCTACGTCACGGCCAAAAAGCTCATGGAGACGAGCGGCCCGGCCGCGTCGGCCTCCTCCGACCGGGAGCCCGAGGAACCCCGGGCGAGCCGCGACCAGGGGGCCAGGGCGTACGCCCGGCAGCAGCGGAGGACGCCCCCGCCCAGGCCCGAGAAAAAACAGCGCGAGCGCTCCACCCGTGCCAGGACCCAGCAATACTACTACAAGGAAGAGGAGGTCCTGCGGACCATCCTCAACGACCCGTTCGCCAAGAAGGTCTTCGAGGACATCTACTCGCAGATCCGCAGGGACAAGCCCGGATACAAGGGGCCGCTGGAACTCAAGAAGCGCAACCTCCAGCTGCACTGGGGCGAGCGGACCATCAACCTGGACTTCTCCAAGGGCATCAAGGGCTGGCTCAAGGGCCAGATGGATTTCGAGCAGACCGTCTACTACCCGGCCTCCCATCTCCTGCCCGGGCGCAAGGTGCGCATCACCGTGGAGCAGCCCTTCACCAAGGGGTCCAAGACCATCGAGGTAACCCTGCCCAGGGACTTCGTGGTCGGACGCCCCATCCGGCTCAGAGGACTGGGCCGCAAGCTCGGCCCGTTCAAGGGCGACCTGCTCCTGCGCATCCTCGGGAAATAGCCTCCCGGCCGCCTGGCCGCCCTCTCACAAGCCCCTGACTCGACGTGCATTTGCCAATCCTGGCATACATTTTTGCCGCAGAAATAAAAGCCTTGTTTTCCCCTGGTAATTTTACTAGTCGCTGTAGCATACCGAGATTTAAATGGAGGAACCCATGCTCGCCATTTTCGATTACAAGGCGGGAAACCAGACCAGTGTCCACAGGGCGCTGGAGCACCTGGGCATCCCCAATGAGATTACCAACGACCCCGCAAAACTGGACCGGGCCAAGGGAATCATCTTCCCCGGCGTCGGCGCGGCCGGACAGGCCATGGAAGAGCTCGAATCCGGCGGCCTCGACGAGGTCATCAAGAAGCTCATCGCGCAGAAGAAGCCGGTGCTCGGCATCTGCGTGGGCTGCCAGATTCTCCTGGACTACTCCGAGGAAAACGATACCAAGGCCCTGGAAGTGATCCCGGGCGAATGCCGCCTGTTCAACCCCTCCTGGGTGGACTACGAGGACATCCAGATCCGCGTGCCGCACATGGGCTGGAACCAGGTGGAGCTGATCAAGGAGTGCGAGCTGTTCGAGGGCATCGATCCGGACGCGGACTTCTACTTCGTGCACAGCTACTACCCCGCTCCCAAGGAGGAGTTCGTCATCGGCACCACGCGCTACGGCATCGACTTCTGTTCGGTGCACGGCCGCAGGGGGCTGTGGGCCGTCCAGTTCCACCCGGAAAAGAGCGGACGCCCCGGCCTGAAGATGCTTTCGAACTTCTACAAATTCTGCCAGGAGGCCAGCGATGCTGAGTAAGCGCGTCATCCCCTGCCTCGACGTGCGCAACGGCCGTCTGACCAAGGGCATCAAGTTCGAGGGCAACGTGGACATCGGTGATCCGGTCGAGTCCGCCAGGAAATACTACGAGGAAGGCGCGGACGAGATCGTCTTCTACGACATCACCGCCTCCCATGAGGCACGCGGCATCTTCCTGGACGTGGTCGAGAAGGTCGCCTCCCAGATATTCATCCCGTTCTCCGTGGGCGGGGGCATCAACACCGTGGACGACATGCGCGACGTGCTCGTGGCGGGCGCGGAAAAGGTCTCGGTCAACTCCGGGGCGGTCAAGAACCCGGACATCATCAGCGAGGGCGCGGCCCGGTTCGGCTCCCAGTGCGTGGTCCTCGGCATGGACGTCAAGCGCGTGCCCGTGAGCGAGGACATCCCCTCGGGCTTCGAGATCGTCATCCACGGCGGCCGCAAGTACATGGGCATGGACGCCATCGAGTGGGCCAAGACCGGCGAGGCGCTCGGCGCGGGCGAGATCTGCCTGAACTCCATCGACGCGGACGGCGTCAAGAACGGCTACGACCTGGAACTGACCCGGCTGGTGGCCGAGGCCGTGACCATTCCGGTCATCGCATCCGGCGGCGCGGGCAACCCCCAGCACATGGTCGACGCCGTGACCGAGGGCAAGGCCACGGCCGCGCTCATCGCCTCCATCGTCCACTACGGCGAATACACCATTCCGGAACTGAAAAAGTACATGTCCGAGCACGGCGTCCAGACCCGCATGGTCTGGTAACAACGCCAACGGCGCAAAGCATAAAAAAAGCCCCGCCGGATAATCCGGCGGGGCTTTTTCTTTATCTTTCTGGAGCGAATTGGGTGTCGTAGACACCCGACAGCGACTCTTCGTCACGGGATAGGCTTGGGAGAGTGGGTCAACCGTGCATTTTCTCCCGGCCGGGGCAACCGCTGCGTAGCCGTCTACGTGAGGATTGGCCCGGGCGGGAAAAATGTGCGGATGGCCCGCTATCGCAAGCCGCTTTTATTCAGCGGTGAAAGTGCCGCTCTTGCCGCCGGATTTGTAGACCAAGCGGCAATTGTCGATGACGATGTCCTTCTGGACCGCCTTGCACATGTCGTAGATGGTCGCGGCCGCCACCTGGCAGCCGATCAGGGCCTCCATCTCCACGCCGGTCCTGTAGGTGGTGCGCACCTCGCATTCCAGCTCGATGGTCGAATCGCCGTCGTGCACGGTGAAGCGCACGTCGACATAGCTGATGGGCAGGGGGTGGCACATGGGGATGAGGTCGCTGGTCCGCTTGGCGGCCTGGATGCCCGCGATCTTGGCCGTGGTCAGCACGTCGCCCTTGGGCAGGGCGTCCGCCTTGAGCAGGCGCATGGTCTCGGCGGACAGGCGGACCAGTCCCCGGACGATGGCCGTGCGGCTCGTGTCGTTCTTGGAGGAAACGTCCACCATGCGGGCGTTGCCGTCCCGGTCCATGTGCGAAAAACCGTCCGCCATCGTCTACTCTCCCATGACCTTGTCCTTGGCCTTCTTGAAGAAGCCCTTGGCCCTGTTCTTGAGTTTTCCGGCCTCGATCTCGGCGAACTCCCTGAGGATCTCCTCCTGGCGGCTATTCAGCTTGGACGGCGTCTTGACGCGGATTTCCACAAGCAGGTCGCCGTTCTGGCTGGAGCCGAGATGGGGCAGGCCCAGGCCGCGCAGCCTGAAGACCTCGCCGGACTGGGTGCCGCTGGGAATGTCCAGGTTGACCGGCTCGTCCAGGGTGGGCACCTCAAGGCGGTGGCCCAGGGCGGCCTCGACCATGGAAATTTCCCGGCTGATGATCAGGTTCTGACCCTGGCGCTCGAAGGTGTCGTCCGGGATGACCCGGATGACCACGTAGAGATCGCCCGGAGGGCCGCCGTTGACGCCGGCCTCGCCCTCGCCGCGCAGCCGCAGGCGGGAGTTGTTGTCCACGCCCGCCGGGATGCGGACGTTGAGGTCCTTGTCCTTGATGACCGAGCCACGCCCCATGCAGGTGTCGCAGGGGTCGGTGATCAGCTTGCCCGCGCCCCGGCACTGGGGGCAGGTTGCGGAAATACGGAAAAAACCCTGGGACTGCTGCACGGTGCCGGAGCCGCCGCACTGAGGACAGGTCTCGGGCGTGGAGCCCGGAGCCGCCCCGCTGCCTCCACAGGTCTCGCAGGAGGTCTCCACCGGAATCTTGATGCCCACCTCGGTGCCCTTGGCCGCATCCCGGAAGGAAATCTCCAGGTTGTAGCGCAGATCCGAACCGGCCCGGGGGCGGTTGGACCGCCCGGCCGAGGAAAAGCCGAAAACCTCGCCGAAGATGTCGCTGAAGGCGCCGAAGATGTCCTCGTTGCTGGAGAAGCCGGAAAAGCCGTTGCCGTTCACGCCGTCGTGGCCGAACCGATCGTAAGCCTGGCGCTTCTCGTCGTTGCCCAGAATCTCGTAGGCCTCGGCGGCCTCCTTGAACTTGGACTCGGCGTCGGGATCGTCCTGGTTCCGGTCCGGATGGTACTTGAAGGCCAGCTTCCGGTACGCCGTCTTGATCTCATCCTTGGTGGCGGTGCGTTCCACCTCCAGGATTTCGTAATAGTCGCGTTTGGACATGGTCGGCTACTTAGGCTTCCTCGGTTGGGGCGGAGTGGAGGTGGAGGTCGTCGGAAGTGTCGGGCACGACCTTGCCGGCCGCTATCTCGCGCAGGGCGTTGACCACTTCCTTGTTCTTGGTGTCGACCAGGGGATCGTACCCTTCGCGGTACTGCTTGACCCTCTTGATGGCCATCTGGGTGATGAGAAAACGATTACTCACTTTCGCCAGACAATCTTCTACGGTGATCCTTGCCATGATATTCTCCTTGAGACTTCGTTTGAAGCGTCGTTATTCCGTCTTTGCCGGACCGCCGGGGAACATGCCCTGCAGGTCCTTGAGCAGCCGCGAGGAGACGGGGTAGTACATGCCGTCTCCGTTCTTCATCCAACACTGCCCCGGCGGCAGCTGCGGATCCGCATAGAAGGTTACCGCCTTCAATTCGTCCCCGTCGCCGTCCAGCAGGCGGCAGTGCATGAGCTTCACAGCAGTGGCGGCCAAGTTGTTCAGGGGCAACGCCTCAAACTGTAATTCAGTAAATCGCCAGAGCGCCATGTCAATGCCCGGGACGTTTTTTTCGCCCCCTTCCACGCGCCAGCCGGAGTGCTCGTGCCTGACCACGTAACGCCGGTCGCCGTTGAGGATGACGATGACGGCCACCTGGCTGATGTCCAGGGTGAACACGTTGCGGCCCTGGACGTCGAAGGCGCTCTTGACCAGTTGGCTGACGCTCTCCGCATCGAGCAGAAACGGCACCGTCAGCCCGGAGGAGCGCCCGAAATAATGCTTGGGGTCATCCTCGATGGTGAAGAACTCCACCATGGACGGCTCCTTGGCCTTCCCGGCCCAGACCTTGATGGTCAGGGCCGCCATGCCCCGCTCCGGCTCCGCTGGCTCCAGCACCAGCCTGTTCGCCCGCAGCAGGGCCAGGGCGTGCAGGTAGAGCTTGAGTTCCGAGGCGGACGCCGTCTTGTCCTTGAGATAGCCGGGCAGGACAAAGGTAAATCCGTTACCACCGCGTTTGACCAGCCAGCTCGAACCGAACGGTTGGACGAGCTGCACCTGGTAGACCCGCTCCTCTTCGAAATGAAATACCTTGGTATCGAGGAAATGGGCGGCGGGCTGGGCGAACTGTCCGTAGACCTCGGCCCCGAACTCGTAGGCCCGCCCCGGCGTCTCGGAATTCCAGCCGTACGTCCTGCCGGATTCGTCCCGGGAGAACCGGATTTCCAGAGGCGGGACGTTCTCGTCCCGGAACCGCACGGTCAATTTCACCCCGGGCTTGCCCAGACCGTGCCGTTTGAGCGCCACCGTATCGCCCTCCTCGAACGAGAGCAGCGGGATCAACTCGGACAACCGGTTCAGGTAATCCCGGACCCGGCCGTTCAGCGCCCCGGCCGATACGCTCGACGAGTCGTCCGGAACCCGCGTCTCCCATTCGTTCCCGGCGGCGACCAGGGTATAGGCCTCGCCCTGCGCCGCGACGTCCACGGACTTGACCTTGTCCAGGGAATATGACAGCCAGCGGGACGCCGTGACCGGCTCATCCATGGTGGTCCGGTACCAGTACGCGCTGGCGGCCAGACCGGCCGCAATCACGATGAGGACAAGGAACAATATCCGTCTCAAAACAGGCAGCCTCCGGGGGAACCTGGTTTCCGGTCGAAAACGGGCGATTCCGACCATGACGCGAAAGCTTGTAAAGCTGCCCCAAAGGAGCTTGCAAGTCAAGCGGGAATAACCTATCCGCCTGACCTGGTCCGCCCTGCATAGCAAATCAAACGGGAGAATGACAGATGGCCTCATGGGGCAAACTTACCTTTGCGCAGAAAAAGTGCGTCACCGCCACCGGCAAGCTCATGCAACGGACCGACATGGTCTCGGGCGGAGCCCGCATCGGCCTGGCCATTTCCGGCGGCGTGGACAGCTTCCTCATGCTCAAGGTCATGACCATCCGGCAGGCGATCATGCCCTTCCCGGTGGAGCTCATGGCCCTGCACGTCAATCCGGGCTTCGATCCCGCCTCCCATGCGCCGCTGGTCCGCTGGTGCGCCGACAACGGCATGGCCGCGCACATCGAACTGACCGACTTCGGGCCGCGCGCCCACTCCGAGGAGAACCGCAAGAACTCGCCGTGCTTCTGGTGCGCCATGCAGCGACGCAAGCGCCTCTTCGAACTATGCCGCGACTACAACCTGACCCACCTCGCCTTCGGGCACAACGCCGACGACAACGTGGTCACTTTCTTCATGAACGTGGTCCAGAACGGACGGGCCGACGGGCTGTCGGCCAACGAGCCGTTCTTTGGCGGCAAGCTCAAGGTCATCCGGCCGACCATGCTCCTGGACAAGAAAACGGTCATCAAGGCGGCCAACCAATGGGAACTGCCCATATGGGAAAACGTCTGTCCTTCGAACGGTTACACGAAACGTGATGAAATACACGAATGGCTCCGGACCATGTGGAAGAAGGATAAACGCATAAAAAACAATATCTTCAACGCCATAACCCGGCAACAAGTCGACTTGACAAGCAAAAAAGTCTAGACTAAAAGTACTCAAAGCTCGCATCAGGCTGCTCAACGAACTTATAACATCCTGGAAAGGTAATGCTTTTCCGAAAATACCACATAGTTGTCTTCAAGGACAAACAGGGGTCGTGCAAGAAATTCCAGCTAAGAGGCTGGTTTATCATATTTTTGCTGTTCATGACCGTGTCCATGGCGGCGGGCAACGTCATTCTCTGGAAGAAATATGCCGAGCACTCCCGCATCGAACAGGGGCTGAACATTGCGGAAAAGACCGTGCAGGAGCAGAAGACCCAGCTCTTGAGCCTCTCCCAAAAGATCACCTCCCTGCAGGGCAACCTGAACCGCATCCGTGATTTCGACTCCAAACTGCGGGTCATGATCAACCTGGACCAGGACGGCAGCCAGGCGGCCGCGCCCAAGGGCGGCCCGGCCAACGAAAATTTCTCCAAGGGGTATCTGCCCCTCTACCGCCAGGAACTGCTCGCCCGCAAAATGCATGAGTTCCTGCGCCAGCTGAACGTGGAGGCGCGCCTTGAAGAGGTCCGCCAGCAGGAGATCATGCACACCCTGCGCTCCAACCAGAACATCCTTGAAGCCACCCCGTCCATCTGGCCGACCTCCGGCTGGGTGACCTCGGGCT
Source organism: Pseudodesulfovibrio hydrargyri (assembly GCF_001874525.1). NCBI lineage: Bacteria > Pseudomonadati > Thermodesulfobacteriota > Desulfovibrionia > Desulfovibrionales > Desulfovibrionaceae > Pseudodesulfovibrio > Pseudodesulfovibrio hydrargyri. Next base: position 195,221 of record NZ_LKAQ01000001.1, read on the forward strand.
TCGCCTGGCGCACCTCGCCCTTCACCGGCAAGCGCGAGTTCCACAAGGGGCTCGACATCTCCGCGCCCCGGGGCACTCCGGTGTACGCCCCGGCCAGGGCTTCCGTGACCTTTGCCGGGCGCGACGGGTCCTACGGCCTGTCCATCCGCCTGAAGCACAACGCCAGCCTGTCCACCCGGTTCGCGCACCTCAACCGCATCGCCATCAAGAGCGGCCAGGAGGTCACCCGGGGCGAGCTCATCGGCTACGTCGGCAACACGGGCCGCTCCACCGGCCCCCACCTCCACTACGAGGTCCGCCTGAACGGCGTGCCGGTGAACCCCAAGCGGTACATCCTCAACTAAACAGGCCCCGAATCGTGAATGCTCCAGGCCCTTTTGGAATGCGACGTTCCAGAAGGGCCTGTCCTTTTCGGTCCCGGCCGGACGACGGCCCCGTTGGTTCGGGTTTTGCAGTGAGCGGGTAATGGATATCTTCGGCTTCACCCCGAGCGACATGCTCAGCTATTTCCTGACGCTGTTCCGGATCAGCGTCGTGCTCTTCCTGCTGCCCTTTTTCGGCGGGCAATCCATCCCCAGGACGGTCAAGGCCGCACTGATGCTGGTCCTGTCCATGGCGCTCTGGCCGCAGCTTTCCTTCCCGGCCGCAATGATGCCCACGGGCTGGAACATCGTCATCATGTTCATCGGCGAGCTGCTCCTCGGCCTGATCCTCGGCATGCTCGTCAATTTTCTGTTCGCCGCGGTCCAGCTGGGCGGCCAGATCATCGGTTTCCAGATGGGGTTCGCCATGGTCAACGTGGTCGACCCGATCACCGGCACCAGCAACGCGGTCTCTGCCCACTTCCTGTACATGTGCACCATGCTGACCTTTCTGGTCCTCAACGGCCACCTCTATCTGCTCCAGGCCGTGGGAACGACCTTCCAGTACATCCCGCCGGGCACCCTGCTGCTCCAGCCAGAATTGGCCAACGACATCTTCCAGTTCTCCAACCTGATGTTCACCCTGGCCATCAAGATCGCGGCCCCGGTCATGGCCGCCCTGTTCCTGGTGGACCTCGCCCTGGCCCTGATCTCGCGGGCCGCGCCCCAGATGCACGTGCTCGTCCTCGGTTTCCCCATCAAGATCACCGTGGGCTTCTTCTTCCTCGGCTTCATCTTCTCCATCATGTCCCTGTACGTGGGCGATTTCCTGGCCGGGTTGAACAACATGTTCGAAAACGTCATGAAATTCGGGACCTCCGTCATCCCGTAGGAACTGCCATGATCGGCCAGGAAGATCCAAGTAAAACCGAAAGCGCCACCCAAAAACGGCGCGAGAAGCAACGCAAGGAAGGCAACGTCGCCAAGGGGCAGGAAATCCCCAAGGTCATGAGCCTGCTCTCCGGGGTCCTTGTCCTGCGCTTCATGATCGGCTTCTACAACGACCAGTTCACCGAGATATACCGCTGGACCTTTCTCGAAGCCATCAACTTCAATGTCGACAAGCCAATGGCCTACGCCCTGTTCACCTGGGGAGTCCAGAAGATGGCCCTGCTGGTGGTGCCGTTCATGGTGGTCATCGCCTTCGTGGCCTTCCTTACCATGCGACTGCAGGTCGGCTCGCTGTGGACCACCAAGCCTCTGGAGCCCAAGTTCGGCAAACTCTTCAACATCATGGGCGGCATCAAGAAGCTCATGATCAGCCCGGACGCCCTGCTCAAGCTGGTCAAGAGCCTGCTCCAGGCCATGGCCGTGGCCATCGCCCCGTACATCGTCATCAGGCAGGAGCTGCCCAACCTGCTCCCCCTGTTTCACGCCAACGTCCAGGGGATCATCTCCTTCATCCTCGCCGTGGGCTACAAGATGGTCTGCTACGCGCTGATCCCCATGTTCATCATCGCCGTGGCCGACCTCGTGTACGAGCGCTGGAACTACGAGGAGCAGATCAAGATGACCAAGGACGAGATCAAGGACGAGCGCAAGCAGGCGGAAGGCGATCCCAAGGTCAAACAGCAACAGCGCCAGAAGATGATGCAGGTCATGGCCTCACGCATGTTCCAGGACATCCCCAAGGCGGACGTGGTCATCACCAACCCGACCCACTACGCCGTGGCCCTGCAGTACGATCCGCTCCAGGCCCCGGCTCCCCTGGTCCTGGCCAAGGGCGTGAACAAGGTTGCCGAACGAATCAAGGAAGTTGCGCGGGAACATTCCATCCCCATCGAAGAAAACCGCCCCTTGGCACAGGCTTTGTATAAGCAGGTGGAGATCGGAGAAACCATCCCGGAGGAACTGTTTCAGGCCGTGGCCGCCATCCTGGCAAAGCTGGAGAAATTCAAGCATCGCCGGTAGTTGCAAAGCCTGACACCCTCCCAGGAATCCACAGCCCAACCGTCCGAGAGGTGTCAAAAACATGGCCCAGCCTTCCGCCAAGACCGTAATTCCGAAAATAGACTACACCAAGTTCGCCAAACAGGGCGACGTGCTTCTCGCGGGCGGCGTGGTGGTCATCCTCTTCGTGATGCTCATCCCCCTGCCGACTCCGTTCATCGACTTCATGCTCTCGGTCTCCATCTCGCTCGGTCTGGTCATCCTGGTCACGTCCATGTTCATGACCTCGCCGCTCGAATTTTCCATCTTCCCATCGCTGCTGCTGGTCACCACCCTGCTCCGCCTGGCCCTGAACGTGGCCACCACCCGCGCCATCCTGCTGCACGGCGACGAGGGCACCTCGGCCGCGGGATCGGTCATCCAAAGTTTCGGCGAGTTCGTGGTCGGGGGCAACTACGTCATCGGCATCGTCATCTTCATGATTCTGTTCATCCTGAACAAGACCGTCATCGTCACCGGTACCACCCGCATCGCCGAGGTGGCCGCCCGATTCACCTTGGACGCCATGCCCGGCAAGCAGATGGCCATCGAGGCGGACCTCAACGCCGGGCTCATCGACGAGGAGCAGGCCACCAAGCAGCGCGAAAACCTGCGCCGCGAGGCCGACTTCTACGGTGCCATGGACGGTGCGGGCAAGTTCGTTTCCGGAGACGTCAAGGCAGGCCTGATGATCACGGCCATCAACATCATCGGCGGTTTCCTCATCGGCGTGCTGCAAAAGGACATGCAGTGGATGGACGCGGCCCACACCTACACCCTGCTGACCATCGGCGACGGCCTGGTGGCCACCATCCCCTCGCTGATCATCTCCACCTCGGCGGGCATCATCGTTTCCCGTGCGGCCGCCGAGGCCAAGATGGGCGAGGAATTCATCGGCCAACTCTCCTTCCACCATCGTGCGCTCAAGCTCGTGTCCGGCATCCTGGTCATCTTCGGCATCGTGCCGGGCATGCCGACCATCCCGTTCCTGACCCTGGCCGCCATAGTCTTCACCGTGGGCCAGATTTCCTCCAAACAACAGCACAACCTTGTCGTTGAGCAAGAGGAAAAGGAACAGGGGCAGCCTTCCACCCTGGACACCCCGGAAGAGGTTCAGGCCCTGCTTCCGCTGGACCAGCTGGAACTGGAGGTGGGTTACGGGCTCATCCCGCTGGTGGACGAGGAGCAAAGCGGCAACCTGCTCTCGCGTATCCGGTCCATCCGCCGCCAGTTCGCCCTGGACATGGGCGTGGTCGTCCCGTCCCTGCACCTGCGCGACAACCTCCAGCTCAAGCCGGGCGAATACCGCGTGCTCATCAAGGGCAACCCGGTGGCCAGCGCCGAGCTGCTCATCGACCACTACCTGGCCATGGACCCGGGCGACGCCAAGCAGCGCATCGAGGGCGTGGAGACCGTGGAACCCGCCTTCAATCTCCCGGCCGTATGGATTCCCGAGGCCCAGAAGGAGGAGGCAATGCTGGCGGGCTACACCGTGGTCGACCCGTCCACGGTCATCGCCACCCACCTGACCGAGGTCTTCCGGCGCAACCTGCACGAATTCCTCGGCCGCCAGGAGACCCAGGAACTGCTCGACAACTTGTCCAAACGCGCGCCCAAGGCCGTGGAATCCCTGGTGCCCGGAGTGCTCAGCCTCGGCGGGGTGCAGAAGGTCCTTCAGGGGCTGGTCCAGGAGAACGTGTCCATCCGCGACCTGCTGACCATCGTCGAGACCCTGGCCGACTACGGCGTGGCCACCCAGGACCCGACCCAGCTCACGGAATACGTCCGCGCCCGCATGGGCCGGACCATCGTCAAGCCGTATATCGGGGACAACGGGGTCCTGCCCATCATCACCCTGAACCCGCAGATCGACGAAATCCTGAACGGCGCCATGCGCCCGGCCGAACAGGGAGGCTATCTGGCCCTGGAACCGGGCGTGGCCCAACAGATCATCCAGGCCATCAACCGCTCCACCGAGGACGCCATGGTGGCCGACGGCCAGCCCATCCTGCTGGTCACCCCGCAGATCCGGTCGCAGCTGGCCCAGCTCCTGACCCGGTTCATCCCCACCCTGCCGGTCATCTCGCAGGCCGAGATTCCGGCGGACGTCAAAATTCAGTCGGTCGCAACCGTCGAACTCTAGGACCAGATTATGAGAATGAAGACTTACCGGGCCGCCACGTCCACGGCCGCATTCGCCAAGGTCAAATCCGAACTCGGCGACGAGGCCGTGATCCTGTCCAACAAGACCGTCACCGAAAACGGCTGCAAATGCTGCGAGATCGTGGCCGCGGTGGACAACCAGCCCGCACGGCCCGCACGCCCGCAGCAAGATACCAAGGAAGGCGTGGTCGACGCCGCCCTGCGCGACTCGGTGGGCTGGCAGCGCGAGTGGAGCCAGATCAAAGGGCAGATCATGGCCCTGATGAAGCCGCAGATGGACCCGGCCCGCCTCTCGCCCAAGCAGCGCGTGGCCCTGGAGTACCTGGAGCGCGAGGAAGTGGACGAGCGCGTCCTGACCCACGTGTACTGCACCATGCGCGAAACCGAGAACTGCCCGGTCATGACCGCCCTGGACCCGCTGCTCAAGGCCACGCCGTTCACGTCCGGGACCTGGACCAACACCTTTCACGCCTTTGCCGGCCCCGGCGGGGCGGGCAAGACCTCGAGCCTGGTGCGCCTGGCCCTGCGCATGAAAAAGGAGCGTCCCGGCATGCGCCTGTGCCTTGCCACGGCCGACGGCGGCCGGGGCAAGGGACGCCTGATCCTCAAGCATTACGCCGAACTGAGCGGCCTGGCCTTCCGCGAGATCATCACCCGCGAGGACTTCGCCCTGCTCCGGGACGAGGCCCGGCAATTCGACATGATCCTCATCGACCTGCCCGGCCTGTCCGGCCGGACGACCCTGGAGGAATGGTCGCGGCTGTACGGCCTGGACGAGTGCCCGGACCTGTCCATCCACCTGGTCATGAACCCCTATTACAGCAAGGGCCAGTTCGAGCGGTTCATGGACAAATATAAAAGTGAACAACTAGCCAGCGTTATCTGGACGAAACTCGATGAAGCCTGTACATTCGGGTCAATATTGAACATGGCGTTCGCAGGCGGGCTGCCGGTGTCCGCGCTTTCCTACGGACCCGGCCTGAAAAACAGCATCAGCCCGGCCACGGAAGAGATGATCTGGCGACTGATGTTCATGCGCAGACTGCCCGACGGCAACACGCAACCCTAAGGAGCGCGACACACGTTATGAGTTCGAATCTTCCCCTGGTCCTCTCCGTCACCTCCGGCAAGGGAGGCGTCGGCAAGACCAACATGTCGGTCAACCTGGCCTATTCCCTGAGCGCCGCGGGCAAGAAGGTCGTCCTTCTGGACGCCGACCTCGGGCTGGCCAACGTGGACGTCATCCTCGGGCTTGCGCCCCAACACAATCTCTTCCACCTGTTCCACGAGGAAATGACCCTGGACCGCATCCTGTTCGACACCCCCTACGGCTTTCGCATCCTCCCGGCCTCGTCGGGCGTCAGCGACATGGTCAACCTGGACAAGGGCCAGAAGCTCGACCTCCTGGACGCCATGGACTCCCTGGAGGATAGCGTGGACTACCTCATCGTGGACACGGGCGCGGGCATCAACGACAATGTCCTCTACTTCAACCTGGCCGTGCAGGAGAGGCTGCTGATCATCACCCCGGAACCCACCTCCCTGACCGACGCCTACGCGCTGATCAAGGTACTCAAGCTGCACCACGGGGTGGAGAAGTTCCGAGTGTTGGTGAACATGGTCAAGGACGTGAGCATGGCCCGCGAGGTCTACCTCAAACTCCTGAACGCCTGCGACCACTTCCTCGACGGTATTTCGCTCGACCTGGTCGGCTTCGTGCCGTATGACCAGAACGTGCGCAACTCGGTCATCGCGCAGACCCCGTTCTGTCACAAGTTTCCCAAGACCCCGGCCAGCGTGGCTGTCCGGCAGACGGCCCAGAAGGTCAAAAACTGGCAAGTAACCCCCAACACCGATGGCAATATTAAATTCTTCTGGAAAAAACTCCTCTTCCAGGAACGATCCGTGGCTTGAGCTGGAACAGGGCGTCAAGCGCTGGGACGATTTTTCGCCGAGGGACCGGGAAAACATCGTCCGCTACTATGCGCCCAAAATCCGGATTCTGGCGCTGCGGCTCAAGGCGAAGCTGCCCCAGAGCGTTGAGCTCAACGAGCTCATCAGCGCGGGCAGCCTCGGCCTTTTGGACGCCCTCGGGAAGTTCAACCCGGAGTTGGGGATCAAGTTCGACACCTACTCGGAGAACCGCATCAAGGGCGCCATGCTCGACGAGCTCCGGCGCATGGACTGGTTCTCCAGAGGGCTCAGGCAGAAGGTCAAGGTGCTCGAGGACTCCATGCGCCAGATCGAGCACGAGACCGGCTCCCCGGCCACCACGGAGCAGCTCTGCGAACACACCGGCATGACCGACAAAGAGGTCCAGCAGGGACTCGAGGCCCTGAACAATCAGGTCTGTCTCAGCCTCGACACCTTTCAGGAAAACCTCATCGGCCAGAAGAAGATGACCGACAACGAACCATTCCAGTCGGCCGCCTTTCAGGAGATTGTTGACAAAGTAGCCAATCTCATTGAAGAATTGACGCCGAGAGAAAAATTGGTCATATCTCTGTATTACGGAGAGGAACTGAACATGAAGGAGACGGCCGAGGTTATGGACATAACCGAGGGACGCGTCTCGCAGCTCCACTCCCAAGCATTGAATAAATTAAGAAAAACGTTCAGAGCTCGTTATGAAAACGAGTAGCACTCATGTAAAGGAGACTTTCGATGGGTTATAATACCAACATGCGCGTCCTGGTTGTTGACGATTTCTCCACCATGCGTAAAATCATCAAAAACATCCTGCGCCAGCTGGGTTTCAACAACATCGTCGAGGCCGACGACGGCTCCACCGCCTGGGAAGTGCTCAACAAGGACAACATCGATTTCATCGTCTCCGACTGGAACATGCCCACCATGTCCGGCATAGACCTGCTCCGCAAGGTGCGCGCCAGCGAGGAATACGCGGACATCCCCTTCCTGATGGTCACCGCCGAGGCCCAGCAGGAGAACATCATCGAGGCCGTGCAGGCCAAGGTGTCCAACTACATCGTCAAGCCGTTCACTCCCGAAACACTGGGCCAGAAGATCGACAAAATCTTCGCCTAAACCACCGTTGCCGTTTAGGCGTATGCCATGGTCCTGCTCGTTCCGGATGATGCCGAAGATGTAACCGACGCTCCCGCCGAGCGGAAAGCGGAGTTGGACGACGCGGCCGCGAGCAAGGCCACCCAGAAGGTCGATCTCGACCTCGACGACGCCCCGTTCCTCGAAGACGAGGACGAGGAAGAGGATATCGAGGAGGTTGAGAGCGAGACTCCGTTCTTGACCGAGGACGAAGGCAAGCCCAAACCGGGTCTGGTCGCCCTGCTCAAGAACAAATTCGTGCTCATGGGCCTGGGCGTCATCCTGCTCCTGCTGGTCGTCATCATCATCCTCCTGCTGCGCGAACCCGAGGCGCCGCCACCGCCGCCACCGCCGCCGGTCGAGCAACCGGCCATCCCGGAACCGCCGCCCGAGGTTCCGGAGACGCCCCAGATCATCATCAAGCTCGATCCGTTCCTCATCGAACAGACGGACGCGGCGGGCAAGATCCGCTTCCTCGAGGTCAGCATCCTCCTGTCTACCGAGGACGACGGCTTGGCCCGGCAGTTCAAGCAGGAGACGTTTGCCGTCCGCAACGCCCTGTACTATTATCTCAAGAATAAGGATTTGCAGTTTTTGTCCGATAAGGAGAACAGCGAGAAGCTGAAAAGGGAACTGCTGGTCATCATCAACCAATACATGGGGTTCGGCCAGTTCGATACGTTGATGTTCGAACAATATCTTGTGAGGTGATCCATGAGCACCACGCCTTTGGACCTGCCCATACTCATTTCCCAACTGCCCTTCGTGCAGAAGATCGCCCATGCGGAAAAGGCCACGCCCGAGATCAACCAGCAACTCTTCGGTCCGCTGATCCAGGAACAGCTCCGCCAGCGCGAGGGCACGGTCCAGCAGGTCCAGAAGAAGACCGCCACCGATCCCGTGGACCGCGACGGCCACAACGACCAGCGGCAGGAAGCCGCACCGGACCGGAAGGACCGCGAGCCGGACGGGGACGATCCCGACACCGGGGCCTCCAGCGGCTCCCCCTGGTCCGGCAACATCGTCAATGTCAAGATCTGACCCAAGGCAAGCCGAATCATGTCCACTCTGCTCATCATGCTCTTCACCATCAGCGAGGTCGTCCTGCTCGGCGTCGTGATCCTCTTCTTCCTGCGCCTGCGCAAATCCGAGACCCTGCTCTCCGGCCTGCACGCCAAGCAGGAGGAATTCATCAAACGGCTCCAGTTCAACACCCAGCTGGAAAACGAACTGGTATCCACCTTCGAGCAGCGCCAGCAGGAACTGGTTGCCCTGAACACCCAGTTGGAGAACAAGGCCGCCGAGCTCAAGAAACTGGTCAAGCTCGCCAACGAGTATGCCAAGTCCCCGCAATTCATGCGTGAAATCATCATCCAGGGACACCGCTCCGGCAAGACCCCGATGCAGCTCGCCAAATCCACCGGCCTCGCCTTGGACGAGGTCGAACTGATCATCGACCAGGCCTAGGGGCATCCCGTGCGCGTCTCGGGTTCAGGCACGGGCGGCTCCTACAACGGTGGCGGCAGCCGGTCCGACCGGTTCCGCAACCGCCACCGGCCCGGCCAGAAGGTCCGGGGCGTGCTCGTCAAGAACCTCCCGGACTCCATGGCTTGGGTGGACATCGACGGCGAACGGCTCCTGGCGCAACTCGAAACTGCCCGCCCGGAAGGCAGCCGGCTCCTCTTCCTCGTCCAGCAGCTCGTCCCGCGGATCATCCTCAAGGAACTGACCGGCGAGGCCCACGGCAACGCGGCAACCGCCCTCACCCGGGTCAGCGACTTCGACTCGGCCCGCACCCTGTTCGAAAACCGGTTCCGCCCCGTACTCCACGAGGCCGGTTTGCTTGGTAGCCCCCTGCCCCTGCCCGGTTTCCTCGCTTTGCTGGCCGCCGACCCTTTGCTCCACGCCGCCTACCAGGACGCCGCAAACTGCGCCAACCCCTTGTCCGGAGCCCTCCGGGACGCCGACAAAGGCACCCTCAGCTACCAGCCCTGGCTCGCGCCCACCGGACGGCGGCAGGCCACCATCATGCGCCACGCCCAGGCCGACTCGCAACTCACCGAAATCCTTGTCGAGTTCGACCACGCGCGCATGGGCCTCACCCGCGTCCAATTCCTGCGCAAGGCCGAAACCCTGTCCTGCCGTGTTCAGCTCCAACATCCCGAACACGCCCAATCCCTCTCGCGCTATCTCGACTCCCGCCAACACCCCGGCAGCCCTTTTCAGATCCGACACCTCGGCGTGGGCAAACTCCCCCGAACCAGCCACAGCGGCATCCTCGCCGAATTATTGTTCAAGAGATAAAGGCGCCTCCCCTTTCCCTCCTAAACTTTTGATGCCGCATCGCGGGGTGTGGGCCTATGGGGTGGTCCTTTTCGCCACAGCTCAAGACGCCGCCCTATTCCCTTCGCCGCAGCCGGCACAAAAGGTTTGGGAGGATCCAGGGAACCCTTTTCAAAGGGTTTCCTGGCGGGGTCCGGGGCAGCGCCCCGGCCGCCGGAGGCATCCCGAGGCCACAAAAAAAGCCCGCCTGGCGGCGGGCTTTTTGTTGGCCTCGTAGACTTGTAGGCTGACGCCTAAGCCACGGCGGGGGTGGGCTGGAGCTGTTCGCGCGCCGGGGATTCCTCGGCGGCGGGAACGGGCTCAACCTTTTCCTCGAGATAGAGGTCGCGGTTTTCGTCGAGATGGCGGAGGAAGGCGTTGTTCAGGGCGTGGCCCGAGGCGAAGACCTCGAAGTGACCCTGAAGCCGCGCGCCGAAGGTGGCGATGTCGCCGACGAAGTCAAGCATCTTGTGGCGCACGAACTCGTCCTCGAAGCGCAGCCCTTCGGCATTGAGGATATTGTATTCGTCCAAGACGACCGCGTTGTCCAGGGAGCCGCCCAGGGCCAGGCCGTTGGCATGCAGGTAGTCGACCTCCTTGAGGAAACCGAAAGTGCGGGCCTTGGCCAGATGCTGGGTGAAATTCTCGGGGGTGATCTCCATGGCCATCTGCTGACGACCGATGAGCGGGTGCGCGAACTCGATGGTGTAGTCCACGCGCAGGCCGTCGTAGGGGCGGACCTTGATGTATTTGCCGTCCTGCTCGAACTCCATGGTCTTCTTGAAGGTCAAGACCTTGCGGGGCTTGTTCAGGGTGCGCACGCCCGCCTGTTTGAGCAGGTAGACGAAGGAACCGGCGCTGCCGTCCATGATGGGCACTTCCTTGCCCGTGACTTCGATATGGATGTTGTCGATGCCCATGCCGTTGATGGTGGCGAGCAGATGTTCGACGGTGGCCACTGTCTCGCGGCCGTCTCCCAGCACCGTGGCCAGGCTGGTCTCCACGACCAGGGACGGGGCGGGGGTCAGGAAGGTGGACCCGGTGCCGTCGCGTAGCGAAAACAGGATGCCGGTGTCCTCCGCTGCGGGCCGGAGAACCAGATCCACCTGCTTGCCGCTGTGGAGCCCGATACCGGTGCAACGTACTGATCTATGTATGGTTGTCTGAGACATTATTCCTCCGGTTGATTAACCAATTACCAAATAGCAAGAAAAATGCCACGGCAAACACAGGTTGTAACCAACCGAATTTTATTGAAATTCATTACCTGCAGCAGTCCGAACACGTGTTGCATTCCAGCAACTCTTTGTTTTTTTACAACAAGGACGGGTTCGAGTTGTTGCATTTCTACGATTATTTTTTACGCGCGAAGATCACGCGGTCCCGTCCGGAGAGGTCTTTTTGCACTCCAACCTCTTCGAATTCCGGGTATTTATCAATAACGATATCTATTACCATTTTTGCCTGATCGTAACCGATCTCCATGAAAAGACGCCCTCCCGGCTTGAGCATGGCGGCAACCCCCGGGAGCATGGCCCGGATGTGATCGAGGCCGTCCGGACCGCTGACCAGGGCCCCGGTCGGCTCGAATCCGGTGACCTCATGGCTGGCGGCCGCGAATTCGGGCTCGCTCACGTAAGGAGGGTTGGAAACCACCAGATCGAACATTCCCGCCACGGGCCCGCTGGTGAAATCCGCCTGGATAAGCTCCAGTCGATCCGACACGTTGTGGGTTCGTACATTGACCTTGGCCACGGCCAGGGCATCAAGGCTGATGTCCACGGCCACGCCTCGGGCCATGGGGAAGAGCCTGGCGATGGTCACGGCCAGGATGCCGGACCCGGTGCCGAGATCGGCGAATCGGAAGGGTTGATCCTTGGGAAAGGACGTTTCCACCGCCTCCACGATGTGTTCGGTCTCGGGTCTGGGGATGAGCACGGCGGGCGAGACCGTAAAGTCGAGCCCGTAGAACTCCCTGGTGCCCAGGATGTAGGCCACGGGCTCGCCCGCCTCGCGGCGGTCTATCAAGGCTTGGAGCGCCGCGTATTCGCCGTCGCCGAGCACTCTGCCCCGCTCAAGGTTCAGAGTCAGGCGCGAACAGCCCAACGCATGGGCGGCCAGGAGTTCCGCGCTCAGACGGGGCGAATCCACGCCGGACAGGCGGGACTCGCACTCCTTGAGCACGTCCTGAATATTGCGGGACACGGAGGCTCCTTGGCCGGGACGGCTAGTCGCCCTGCCGCTTGAGCGCTTCGGCCTGGAAATGGCTGATCAACGCCTCGGTCAGCTCCTGCAATTCGCCCTCCATGATCTGGGGAAGCTTGTGCAGGGTCAGGTTGATGCGGTGATCGGACACGCGGCCCTGGGGATAGTTGTAGGTGCGGATGCGCTCGGACCGGTCGCCGGTACCCACCTGGCTGCGCCGGGCGGCCTCCTCCTCGGCCTTGGCCTTGTCCTGCTCCATCTGCAGCAGGCGGGAGCGCAGGACCTTCAAGGCCTTGGCCTTGTTCTTGTGCTGCGACTTCTCGTCCTGGCAGATGACCACCAGCCCCGAGGGTATGTGGGTCACTCGGATGGCCGAATCCGTGGTGTTGACCGACTGGCCGCCGGGACCGGAGGACCGGAACACGTCCACGCGCAGGTCCTCGGGGCGGATGTCGACGTCGACTTCCTCGGCCTCGGGCATGATGGCCACGGTCACGGCAGAGGTGTGGATGCGGCCCTGGGACTCGGTGGCCGGGACGCGCTGCACCCGGTGGGTGCCGGACTCGTACTTGAGCTTGCTGTAGACCTTGTCGCCGGAGATGGAGGCGATGACTTCCTTGTAGCCCCCGGACCCGGTGTGGTTGGAGCTCATCTCCTCGACCTTCCAGTGGTTGATCTCGGCGTAGCGAGTGTACATGCGATACAGGTCGGCCGCGAACAGGGCGGCCTCGTCGCCGCCGGTGCCCGCGCGGATCTCCAGGATGATGTTCTTCTCGTCCATGGGATCCTTGGGCAGCAGCAGGACCTTGAGTTCGTCCTCAAGCTCAGGCAGCTGCTCCTCGATCTCGTCGATCTCGGCCTTGGCCATGTCGCGGATGTCCGGATCGGAGTCGTTCATCATCTCGCGGTTGTCTTCGAGCTCCTGCGACAGGACCTTGTACTTGCGGAAGACCTCGACCACCTCGCCCAGATCGGCGTGGGCCTTGGAGACCTTCTTGTACCGCTCCTGGTCGTTGAAAATATCGGGCTGGGCAAGCTCCTGCTCCAACTCAACGTATTTTTCCTCTATCTCTTCAAGCTTGCCAAACATGATCAGCACTCCTCGGCGTTGACAGCGCACCGCAGGGCGGCGATGGCCACCTCGAGCTGGCTGTCGTCAGGTTCCTTGGTGGTCAGCATCTGCATCATCAGCCCGGGCCAGCACATCAGTTTGCACAGGCCGTTCTTGCTGTATTTACCGGCGAACTTGATCATCTCGTAGGCCACGCAACTGACCGGGATCATGAGAAAGAGTTTCATGCCTACGATGTACAGATGTTTGACCATGAAATGTTCCGGCGAATAGAACGTCAGCAGCCAGGGCACCAACACGGCGTAGAGCATGATGGACACCGCCAGGACGAACAGCAAAAAGGCGGTGCCGCAGCGCGGATGCAGGCGGCTGTAGAAACGGCTCGATGCCGGGGAGAGCTCCTTGCCCTCCTCCCAGGTCCAGATGACCTTGTGCTCGGCCCCATGATACTGGAAGACCCGGCGGATGTCCGGGATATAGGAGATGGCCAGGATGTAGCCCACAAAGACGATCATCTTGATCAGGCCGTCCCAGGCGTGAAAGCTTAGGGAATCCACGTCGCCGCCCAGGCCGAGCAGCTCCATGCCCACGGACAGGAAATGGGGCAGGACAACGAACAGGCCGAGCGCCGCACCAAGCGCCAGGGCCATGGTCAGGACGAGATGCCAGGTGGTCAGCTCGCCGCCCTCGTCCTCGCCGTCATCGGCGGCCTGCATGGCGGAATAGTTCAACGCCTTGATGCCGTTGACCATGGTTTCCATGAGCACCGGGAAGCCGCGCAGGAAGGGTTTCTTGAGCAAGGGATGTCTGACCAGGGTGAACCACGGCCGGACATCGGTGACGATCTCGCCGTCCGCCTTGCGGATGGCGATGGCGAGTTTGTCCTTGGCGCGCATCATGACGCCTTCGATGACCGCCTGGCCGCCCACGGCCTGAGGTGCGGCCATCGTCAGAATTCCTCGCATTCTCAATCAGATACCCTCCGGTAAAGGAAGCGTTCCCTGGCGATCAGCGCCATCTTCCGCATGGGGGGAGAATCATGGATTCCCCGCCGATTGTAAAGGCCGGATAAAACAATATGCCTCCGAAGGGTACACGACCCCAACGAAGGCATATGGTCTCGGCTTGCGCCGAAAAAACGGAGCTACTTGGACTTTGCGGCCAGAGCGCTCAGATCGCCATACTTCTTGCGGAAGCGGTCGATACGGCCGGCGGTGTCCACGAAGCGCTGCTTGCCGGTGTAGAAGGGATGGCAGTTGGAGCAGATTTCCACTTCGAACTCCTCACCCTTGGTGGTCAGCAGCTCGGCCTCGTAGCCGCAGTGGCAGCGGATCTTGGCCTTGTAAGTCTTGGGATGAATATCGTTTTTCATGACTATCTCCTGTCATTCTTTGTGCGTGGAACTCGGTCTTATACGCACTGCCCCACCGCTTGGCAAGGAAAATTTTCCGGCAATCCCCGGGGGCTCGCATGATCCCGCCAAGGCGCAAAAAAGGCGGGGGCCGAAGCTCCCGCCTTTGTCAGTCGAGTTCGGTCGAGAACTAGACGCAGCCGGTGGGTTTGGGCAGGCCGGCCATCTTACAGGCGCCTTTACCAGGTCCGGACGGGAACAGTTCGTAGATCTGCTTCAGCTTGAAGCCGGTGACCTTGGAGAGGATGCGCACCATGGGAGCGATGCCGTTCTTCTTGTAGTAGTCCTGCAGGAAGTCGATGACTTTCTGATGGTCCTCGGAGATCTCCTTGATGCCCTCGGATTCCTTCACGTATTCGACCCAAACCGGGGTCCAATCCTCAAATTTCTGCAGGAAGCCGTCTTCGTCAACTTCGAAAGAAGAGCCCTGGAATTCAACAACAGCCATTGTATCCTCCTAAGTGGATGTTTGTCTTGCTGTAGCCCCGGGAGACTCCCGAGGCGACCATATCCAAATAAACAGCGATCCGCTGCTTAGCTGCGAAAGTAGAGACTCGGTCTAAAACCGTGGAGGGACATTACGTCTCCTCCACAACCTTGTCAAGTACTCGGCACATTTCAATACGATATAAGCGATTCCCTTAATCTGCCTATAACAGATTAGGATTCCTCCAGTTCCAACAGATGCTCACGGGCGTAATCCAAGGTCGGGTCCATGTCGAGGGCCGCCCTGAGGTAATCCTCGGCCTCCTGCCGGTTGCCCATGAACTTGTGACACAGGCCGAGGTTGGCCAGGTCATGGGGCGATCCGCTGTCGATATCCAGGGACGCCCGGAAGTTGTCCGCCGCCTCGGCATAGCGCCCCGCCTTGAAGTGGGCCACGCCGCGCAGGTTGAAGAACTCCCGGCACTCGTCGTCCAGCTCCACGGCCCGGTCGAGCAGGGCCAGGGCGTCCTCCCACTCCTCCACCTGCGACAGGGCGTAGGCCTGGTAGAAGACCGCCAGGCCGCGTTCGGCGTTGGCGGGCTGCAGGTCCACGGACTCCTCGAACCGGGCCGCCGCGTACAGGGGATCGCCCATGCGCAGGGCCAGCAGCCCCCGAAAGAACGGCAGGAAGTATGCGTCCGGGTAGATTTCCTCGAGCACGTCCAGCCCTTCCAGGGCCTCGTCGAAGTCGGCGTCCTCGGCCAGGATGCGGCCGACGAACAGACCGATGGACCGGTGCGGGGTACGCTCCCGGAAGTCGAAGCCGGGCACGAAGTTGTAGTTGGCCGTGACCATCAGGTCCGGATGCCGGGTATCCACCGCGTACAGGGTATCGCCCTTCTCGAAGAGGCCCTCTGCCAGGGCCATCAATTCATTATATATGTCCCCGTCCTCCACCGTGGGCAGGGAATCCAGGGCAACGACTTCGCCCTCCTTCAGCCACTCGATCTGGTCAAGCTCGGTGAATTTGGGCAGACCCGAGGCCTCGTATACCCGGCTGGTCTCAAAGTCGCCCGCCAACTGGGCCACCTCGGTCACGGCGCGGATGGCCGCCTTGACCGGCGAAGCCGCTGTCCCGGCGGTGAAAACAATCTCGCTCAGAGCCGGGAAGGTCTTGCGGTCCCAGGCCACGGCCGCCACCGTGGGGACGGGGTAGCCCAGCGAGAAATCCTTGAGGATGATGGTCACGCCATTGCGCTCGAAGCAGTCCAGCAGACGGCGCAGGACCGGGTCGCCGCAGGTGGCCTGATCGATGGTCGGAGTGGTCTGGCGGGAGCGGTCGACGACCGCGCAGACGTGCCGCTCCACCAGTTCGCACGCGCCCTGGGCGATGGACTCCTCGAAGGTGTTTCCGGCGGACGATCCGTTGAATTCATTGAGTTTCTTGAACCAGTCCAGGGGGACGTACTCGGTCCGTCCGGTGCGCACGTCCAGGGCCGGGTGAAACCGCCAGCGGATGAGGTCCATAAGCCGGACGGCCTTGTCGGAGGCGATCTCCTCGCCCACCGAACGGAGCACTTGGCCGATGTCCATGACCTGTCCGGGCCATTTCTCCCGGGCCTCGGACCAGGTCAGTTCCGTGAAGTTGGCCGGGTCGGCCCAGAAGCTGAAATAGGAGAAACGCTCGACCAGTTCCATCAAGGCCGAGGCCTCGGCCTGTTCCGGGGACGCGCCCTTGCCCATCTGCTTGCGCGTGGGCATGACCTCGCGGGCCGCGGGGCCGCACTGGCTGACGAAGACCGGGATGCCGAGCCTGCCGGTGTCCACGCGGTCGGTCTGGGCCAGGACGCCCTCGCACTTCTCGGCCAGGGCGGCTTTGACGCGCCGCACGGTCTCCACCGGGGTGCACGCCTTGTCCTGGTCCGTGGTGAAGGATTTGGGACAGCTCTTGAGTTCGATCACGCGCCCTTCCTCTTCATGCGGAACATGTTGATGACGTTTTCCTCGCCGGTCTCGTTGTCCTTGTACTTGGCCTCGGACTTCATCATGGCGAAGAGCCCGTCGGCCTTGTCGAAGAACTTCCTGCCCTGCCGCTTCCTGTCCATGGCCATGAGCACCTCGGCGGACGGCGTCTCGGCCAGGTGGGCGTCGAGGAAGTCCACCAGCGGCTCGTACACAGCCTCTTCGTAGAGGACCTCGCAGCCGATGATGTAGTCGAAACACCTGCCCAGGGAATCCCTGGTGAAGTCGGCCTTGCTGATGGTCACCTTGTCCTCCAGGCCGTTCTTGAGCGCGTTGATCCGACTGAACAGCAGCGCGTAGGGTTCCACGTCGGTCACGGTCACGTCGTGCCCGAACGAGGCCATGACCATGCCGTTCACGGCGCAGCCCGCGCCCACTTCGAGGATGGAGCAGCCGGGCGCGAACGGGAACCGGGTCAGGGTGTAGCCGAGCACCAGGCAGGACGGCCAGACCTTGGCCCACAGGGGCAGGGATATCTTCTTGCCCCCCCGGGTCCGGTCCACCAGCTTGTCGAGATATTTCTGCATCTGCCTGACCTGGAGGACCTCCAGGTTCCGGCCGCCTATGGTCACGGTCTCGAAACCGACCTCGCCGAATTCCCTCACGGCCACGTCGATGAGCGCACCAATAGGCTGGTCCAGGTTGAAAACGGTATCCGCCATTCTTCCCTCCGGAAACGGAAAGCCTCTTTACGAGGCTTCTGATTTTACTGGTCTATCGAATTGATTTTTTCCAGGACCCACAGCCCGCCGGGCACGGAGTCGTCACGGCCGAACTCCCACACGGTCCGAAGCTGGACCGGGCGGCCCTCCTCGCCCGTGCGCAACTGCGCGTCATAATGGACCGAGGCCACGGTCCGGCCATCGGCCGAGTGCAGTTCCGTGAGCAGGGCCGAAACCAGCATGACCTCGGTGCGCGGGCGTTCCCCGGCGGCCACCGCGTCGCTGTAGACCTCGTCGGACAAGAAGTCGCGCAACGCGTCGTAGTCTTCCTTGTCGCGGGCTTGCTGAAAACGGGAGAAAAGGACCTTGGCCCCCTCCAGGAACTCGGCCTCGTCGAATCCGTCCGCGCGCGGCGGCGCGCCCGTGGGCGTGGAGGGCGACGTTTTGGCCGTGTCCTCCGAACGGAGCATGTCCCAGGTCCGCCTGGCGGCCTCGTGCCGATCCATGGATTGGGGCTTTTGCGCGGGCCGGTCTTCGGAGGCGGAGGAGGAATCGGCGTCGGAACCGGAGCCGTCCCCCTCGCCGGGTTTGGTCGGATAGTCGGGCCGGGACCAGCGCCCGGGCCGGGTCTTGTCGTTGCCGCCGCCGGACCGCCGCCGGAACATGCGGACCAGGAAATAGGCGATGAGCACCAGAAGGAGGATGTTCAGGACGGAGCCGCTGCGGCTCGGGGGGGCGGCCTGCGCCAGGGCCGGGGTGGCCATGATCAGGACCAGGGCGGGCGCGGACAGCCACAGGATCGGGCGGCCTGTTAAACGACCGGCGAAACCGGACGCGTTCACGTTGTTGTCGTTGTGCATGAATGCTTCGTAAAACAAACTGGCCGTACAGGCAATCAATCGATGAGGGCGAGATTGCGCAGGATGGCGTACAGGCTTTCCACCTCGATGGGTTTGGGCAGGTAGGCCGCGGCCCCGCCCTTGTAATAGGCGCGGACCACGGTCTTGGGATCGTTCAGGGCGGTGATCATGATGACCTTGGCCTCGTCGGCGGCGGACACGCCCGCCTCCTGCTCCATGGCGCGGATGTCCTTCAAGGCCTGATGACCGTCCTTGTTGGGCATCATGATGTCCATGCAGACCAGGTCATAGGGGCGGCCCTCGTCAATGGCCTTGCGGAAGGCGTCCACACACTCCACCCCGTCCGAGGCGGTGTCGCACTCGCCGAAATCGGACAGGAGCGCGGTCAGCAGCTTGCGGCTGGTGAATTCGTCTTCTACTATAAGGATACGCATTGATTCTCCTTCTTAGAGCCGAGATACACCACTCCCGGAAGGATTTCAACGGGCCGGGGCAACCCGGACGCAATCTATAATGCCTTCACACACGGCCCGCTCCTGCGCCGGGGCTTGCCCTGAGGCCGATTGCCACGTAGGAACAGGGCCACGGCGGAACCACGCCGCTTCGGAGGAAAAAACATATGGACTTTTCACATATTCCCGCCTTTCTCGGAAGCTTTCTCAACTTCCTGGACAGCCCCGAATGGCGGGCCTGGCCGTTCAATTCCGGGTTTGGTGAGCAGATCCTGCCAGCCGTGGCCCGACTGCTCTTCGTCACCCTGATCATGGGCGTGATCCTGCTCTTCCTCCGGCTGCTCTTCGGCCCCGGCGGCCCGCTGCGCGACAAGGAACTCGAGGAGGAGGCCCGCCAGGAGACCGAGCGGGAACGGGCCGAACTCAAGGAACGGCTCGACGCTGGCGAGATTTCCGAGGCGGACTACAAGATTGAGATGAAAAGGCTCAAGGATTAGACCATGCCCTTGTCCACCCACAAGAAACTGGTCAGAGAGTTCGCCGAGAGCCACCTCACCGGCGAGGAAAACAACGACTACCATATCCGCCTCAAGCTCGACCATTCCATGCGGGTCCTGGACAACGGGCTGGCGATCATCGGAAACGAGGGCATCAACGGGCGCACCGGGGAACTGGCGGCCATGGCCGCCCTGTATCACGACATCGGTCGATTCCCGCAGTTCGCGCGCTACGCCACCTTCAAGGACGCGGACTCGGTCAATCACGGCCGCATGGGCGTGCTGACCCTGCGCCGCCTCGACCTGCCAGGCGGGTTCACGGACCACGAGTGGCGTCTGATCAAGACCGCCGTGGGGCTGCACAACGTCAAAGAGGTCAACCCGGACATGAAGAAGCCTCTGGCCGTCATGGTCGGCGTCACCCGCGACGCGGACAAGATCGACATCTTCTCCGTGATCCTGGACCACCTGTCCCGCCCGCGCTCGCCGGGCCAAGTGGTCATTCACCAGCTCGAGGAACACCCCACGCGCTATACCCCGGCGGTCTACGAGGCGGTCATGTCCGGCGGCTCCTGCGACTACGCGCTGCTCAAATACGACAAGGATTTCCTGCTGCTTCTGACCGGCTGGCTCTTCTCACTGCGATACGGGACCTCGGCCCGGCTGCTGCGCGAGCGCGGCTTGGTGGCCCGGACCTTCGGGATGCTGCCCGAAAACGAGGAAATCAGGGCCCTGGAGAAGAAAGTCTTCCGCCACCTGGAAGCGAAGGAAGCGGCCCGGCCCGAAGGTTAGACAGCCAAGGAGGCGCTGTGACCACGGAAACCCTGCTCCGACTCGGTTCGTTCCTGGCCATCCTGGCGGTCATGGGCGCGGCGGAGACCCTCCGGCCCCGGCGCGGATTGTCCACGGGCAAGGGACGCCGCTGGTTCGCCAACCTGTCCGTGGCAGTCCTCGCCTCGGTCCTGACCCGTGTGCTTATCCCGATCCTGCCCGCCGGGGTGGCCGCCTACTGCCGGACGCACGGCCTCGGCCTGCTCCACCTCGTCTCCCCGCCGCCGGTTCTCGCCTGGATCGTCTCGGTGCTCGTCCTGGACATGGCCATCTACTGGCAGCACGTCCTTTTCCATCGCCGACAGCTGCTCTGGCGGGTGCACCGCATGCACCACGCGGACCTGGACATCGACGCATCCACCGGCATCCGCTTCCACCCCATCGAGATCGTCCTGTCCATGCTCATCAAGCTGGCCGTGGTCCTGGTCCTGGGCCCGCCCGCCGGGGCCGTAATCCTGTTCGAAATCCTGCTCAACGGCTGCGCCGTGTTCAATCACGCCAACGTGCGCATCCCGCTGCATGTCGACCGGGTCCTGCGGCTCTTCCTGGTCACCCCTGACCAGCACCGAGTGCACCACTCGACGAACATGCGCGAGGCCAACATGAATTTCGGCTTCAACTTCCCGTGGTGGGACCGGATGTTCCGGACCTACAAGCCCCAGCCCGACCTGGGCCACGAGCGCATGCGCATCGGCCTGAACATCTTCCGCGACCGCGAGTACGGCGGGTTGATCCGCATGCTGACCATACCGTTTCTCTAAGGGCCGCTTTACTTCCTCCTGAGAATGCTTATTCTTTTCGGTAACGCATTGCCATCCGAACACAGGAGAATCCCATGTCCGATACACTCTACGACGTCGTCATACTCGGTTCCGGGCCCGGCGGGCTGCAGGCCGCCATCCACGCCTCGCGCAAGAAGGCCAGGACCCTGATGCTCGGCCGCATCGACAACTCCAGCCTGTACTGGGCCCACGTAGAAAACTACTGCTGCCAGATCAAGATATCCGGCGAGGAAATCCTGAAGAAGGGCCGCGACCAGGCCGAGAGCTTCGGGGCCGAGTTCCGGGACGAGGACGTCCTGGCCATCGAGCCCGACGGCAAGCTCTTCTCGCTCAAGCTCGAATCCGGCGACACGGTCCGGGCCAAGACCGTCATCCTGGCCACCGGATCCAGCCGCAACAAGCTGGGCGTGCCCGGCGAAAAGGAGCTGCTCGGCAAGGGCGTGAGCTACTGCGTTGACTGCGACGCGGGCTTCTACCGCAATGAGGTGGTGGCCGTGGCCGGATGCCGCAGCGCCGCCGCGGGCGGGGCTGTTGCCCTGACCAACTTCGCCAGTGAAGTGCACCTCTACTGCGAGGAGCTGGACGTGAACGAAGGGTTGCGCAGGCAGCTCGACGAGACCGGGGTAAAGGTCCACGAAGGCGTGTCCATCAAGGAAATCCGGGGCGAAAACGCCGTCTCCTCGGTGCTCCTTTCCGACGGCGCCACCCAGGACGTCACCGGCGTGTTCATCGAGCTGGGCGCCAAGGGCGTGCTGGAACTGACCGCCATGCTCGGCGTTCAGCTGGACGAAAACATGAAGTACATCGAGGCGGACAAGAAGCAGCGCACCAACGTGCCCGGCGTGTACGCGGCAGGCGACATTTGCGGCCCTCCCCTGCAAATGGCCAAGGCTGTGGGCGAGGGGTGCGTGGCCGGCATCGAAGCCGCCACCTACGCCAAGAAGCTTGAAAAGGACGAGTAACCTGAAAGGGCTATAGCCCGGGGATGCGGCAGCAGACCTGGGCCTCGATGAAACCGGATATCCGCTTGCGGGCATCCGGTTCGTCGTTGTTGAACCGGAGCACCGCGTAGTGCACGTGGTCCTTCATGAAGGTCTTGAGCACGGTGCAGCCCACGGAGATTCCGTCCCCGGCCATGTCGAAGGGATGGAAGGTCAGGCGCACGCTCCCGCCCGGCTCCGAGAGGAGCCCGTCCCCGCCGTCGCCCATGAACCGGACGCGGGTGCAGCTGGCGGACATGTCCTCCAGTACGCCCCTGGCGGCGGACCGCCCGTCGACCACAAAGGCGGGAAACGAGCAGGAGCAGCGCGGCTCGCTGCGCTCCTCCGCGTTGAATATCTTCTTGGGGGCGGCCAGTTCGAGGATCGTGCCCGGCGAGTCCAGAGTGCTCAGCACCCGGGTGTTGAAGCCGAGCAGCTTGCCGTCAAAGGCGTAGCGGACCAGGGCGAAGGCGTCGGTCTCCAGACGCCGCACGGCCGCCTCCGGCAGGTCGGCAAAGACCATCAGCCGGCCGTCGGGCTTGAGCCCGGCCACCATGCCGAGGAAGCGGTCCTCGAATGTGGAGACCTCCAGAATGATGCTGTCGCCCACGGCGATGTCCATGCCACCCTCCCGTATTGTATCAATAAACCATAGCGCTTCGGTCCGCAATTATATATACGCTCCCTATGCTCAAAACGCTCGGAATTCTCGCCTGGGGCGGATGCCTGCTGACCCTGGCCTGGCAGGGGGCGGCCTGGGCCATCACCGGGTCCTGGCCTTCCATAACCCTCTTGGACGTCTTCGGTAAACTGCTGGGCCTCGACCTGCTCACCCTGGCCCGCCAATTCCCCCTGGATATCGCCGCCAAAGCGGCCTACGTGCTCTTCACCACGGAACTGACCGTCTTCCTGTGGTGGGCCGGAGCGGCCCTGCTCGGCCTGATGTTCATCCTCGGGCTGCTCGGCCGGAGATGAATTCGACGCAACCCCTTCTTCTCCGGAGAATAGCCGACGCGACTTAAAAAACCCTTTCTGCTATGGACTAAACCACACGCTATCGGATACAAGTTAGTATTCAGCTCCCAATCGTGAGGTCGACCCATTGCAAAAACGGTATCTGCCCACCACCATCGTAACCGGTATTCTCTTTCTCGTCGCCCTGGGCGGCTACCTGGCTCCGGCCGGTTCGCAAGGGCCGCCGGTGCGGGTGCTCCTGGAGAACAAGGGCGGCAAGGTCATCCTGAACCACGCCCGGCACATCGACGACATGGACGGTCGTTGCGCGGACTGCCACCACACCTCGGGCGAAGACCCGAACCCGCCCGCCTGCTCCTCCTGCCACGTGGCCAAATTCGGTAAGGAATTCGCGGCCGCGCACCAGGAGACCATGGACGCGAAGCAATGCGCCTCCTGCCACCATCCCGGGGCGACCATCGGAAAATTCGCCCATGACGAGCACGCCGAGGACTACGCCTCCGGCGACTGCCGGACCTGCCACCACGGCAAAGACATCGAGCCCGAACCGCAGGCCTGTTCCGACTGCCACACGGACGGGAGCGACGCCCGCCCGAGCCTGCGCGACGCGGCCCACACCCGGTGCGCGGACTGCCACGACGACCTGTACAAGGAAGGGACGGCAGGCTGCGCCAGCTGCCACGAACGCGAGGCCGAACCTGCGTCCGAGGCGGACTACCAAGCCTGCGCCGGCTGCCACGCCGCGCCCGCGGATCAGCTGATCCCAGCGACCATGGCCGCCTTCCACACGCAGTGCCAGGGGTGCCATGAGGAAAACGGCTCCGGCCCGTTCGGCGACGACGCCTGCTACCAATGCCACATGAAATAAGGGACCGCAGAACCATGAGCGATTTCAACTTCAGCCTGCTGTGCGGCGAAACCGGGCCCCTGACCACGGCCTCGCGGCCGGACAGGCTGCGTCTTTCCCTGGAGGGCGTGACCCCGGTCCTGGCCGTGGGCGACCAGGTCCTGGGGGGCACCAAGGTGGCCGTGGGTAACGGCCCGGACAAGGGCGACCTGCACGCCCCCCTGGCCGGGACCATCGTCGAGATGGACTTCTACTCCATGCTTATCGAGGTGGACAACGGCGGCAAGGCCGATCCCCATTCCCCCTGCGCCGAAGGCGGCGAACCGCTCAGGCTGTGGCTCAAGTCCATGGGCGTGGACGTGGGCGCCCTGTACAAGGCAGCCACCCTGATCCTCAACGGGGTCCCGCCCGAGCCGGGCATCTCCGTCTTCGATCCTCTGCTGCGCGACTACCGCAAGACCCTGGAGATGGGGCTGGAAGCGGTCCAGAAGGTGGTCGAACCGGCCAAGATATTCCTGGTGGGGGCCAAGGGCAACCGGGCCAACGCCTTTGCCAACTGCACTGTGGTCCACGTCAATCCGGTCTATCCCAGCGGGCTGGACCCACTGGTCTACAAGACGGTCCTTAGGCAGGAAGTCCTGCCCGGCTCCCGGCCGGACGACGCCACCCTGCTGTCAGTCAAGGACCTGTACGCCATCGGCCGGGTCATGGAGACGGGCCGCCCCCTGACCGAGACGGTCATGACCATCGGCGGACAGAACCAGCTGGTGCGGGTGGGCACCCCCGTGGGCTTCCTGGCCGCCGAGGCCGGGGCCCAGGTCCAGCCCGGCGACCGCGCCGTCCTGGGCGGCCCCCTGCGCGGCCTGGCCGCGGTCAACCTGGAACAGGGCGTGGACAAAGACACCTACGGCCTGACCCTCATGCGCCGCGAGACAAGCCTGGAGACCACCGACAACTTCTGCCTCGGCTGCGGTTCGTGCGAACGCCACTGTCCGGCCCGGATCATGCCCGGCATGATCAGCCGCTGCGCCGAATTCAAGCAGTTCACCCGGGCCGAAGCCTATCACATCCACTCGTGCATGGAGTGCGGCCTGTGCGGCTACTGGTGCACGGCCCGGCGTCCGCTGCTGCAGTACATCCGCCTGGCCAAGTACGAACTGGCCCTGCTGGCCGGGGCCCACGCGCCGTCCGCGCCCTCGGAAGACCAAATCAAGGAGCAGACCGGAGACACGCCATGCTGAAGCCGCTCAATCCTATCCTGACCGTGGCCGTCCCTCCCCACGTGCACTGCGGGCGGTCCATCCGGCGCTACATGCTCGACACCCTGATCGCGCTCCTGCCCGCGGCCGTCATGGCCGTGGTCGTCTTCGGCGTGGGAGCGCTCCGGGTCATGGCCTTGTCCTGCGCCGTGGCCGTGACGGCCGAGGTTCTGCTCAACCGGATCATGAAGCGCGAGCAGTCCGTGGACGACCACAGCGCCCTGGTCACCGGCCTGCTGTTCGCCTTCCTGCTCCCGGCGTCGAGCCCGTGGTGGCTGGTGACCGTGGGTTCCTTCGCCGCCATCGCCCTGGGCAAGATGATCTTCGGCGGCCTGGGCGGCAGCCCGCTCTGTCCGGCCATTGTCGGCTGGGCCGCGTGCCGCATCTCCTGGGGAAGCTACATGGACACCAACGCGACCATGCTCTCCTCCCAGCTGGCCGCGCCCTTGCAGCAGCTCAAGTATTTCGGCCTGGACGCCATCGGCTCCATTCCCCTCTCCGATCTGCTCCTGGGCAACCAGCTCGGCGGCCTGGGCGCGGTGCATGTGGCCGCGCTGCTGGCGGGCGCCGCCTACCTGCTCGTGCGCGGACACATCAAATGGGAGGTCCCGGCCGGGTTCATCGTCGGCCTGATGCTGGCCGCCTGGATCTACCGGCTTATGGACCCCACGACCTACGCCCCGCCCCTGTTCCACCTGCTGGCGGGCGGCGCGGTGTTCGGGGCCTTCTTCCTGGCCACGGACCCGTCCTCCAGCCCCATCGGACGGCTGCCCGCCGTGCTCTTCGGGTTCATGGCCGGGGCCATGGTCATCATCATCCGGGTGTACGGCATGTACCCGGACGGCGTGCCCTTCGCCATCCTGCTGGCCAACCTGTTCACCCCGCTGCTCGACCGCATCCGGCCCAAGCCGTTCGGCGGTCCCTACTCCTTCCGGAGCGGGACGGAGGGCGCCTAGATGAAGGAAATGATCAAGATGGTCCTGGTCCTGTCGCTCTTCTGCGGCCTGTCCGGCCTGACCCTGGCCTCGGTGCGCCAGGCCACGTCCGAGCGCATTGAGGAGCAGGTCATGACCTACGTGCAGGGTCCGGCCCTGGCCCAGATATTCACCGGCTACGACAACAATCCGGTCAGGGACCGCAAGACCTTCGACCTGCCCGACGGCCCGGTGACCGTGTTCCCGGCCATGAAGGACGGCAAGCTCGTGGGCGTGGCCTTCGAGACCTTCGGCAAGGGCTACGGCGGCCCGGTGGGCATCATGGTCGGATTCAACACCGACGGCAGCGAACTGGCCGGCATCGGCACCACCACCCTCAAGGAGACGCCCGGCCTGGGCATGCGCCTGGTGGAGCCCGAGTACCGCGACCAGTTCCGGGGCCACACCACCCGGTCCGTGGCCCTGACAAAGGATGGCGGCGACATCGCGGCCATCGCCGGGGCGTCCATCTCGTCGACGGCCAGTGTGGCCGCGGTCAACCAGGCGATCCGGATTTTCCAACAGATCAAGGACAATATCCACGCGACGTGGGCATCATAGGACTATCGCCATGAGCACATTGTGGAAGGAATTCTCGAAGGGACTGTGGCACGACCTGCCGCCGTTCAAGCTGGTCCTGGGGCTCTGCCCCACCCTGGCCGTGACCAAGACCGCCTACAACGGCTTCGGCATGGGCATGGCCGTCATCTTCGTCCTGGCCCTGTCGAACATGCTGATATCCATGCTGCGCGGGATCATCCCGAGCAAGGTGCGCATCGCCTGCTTCATCGTGGTGGCCGCCTCCCTGGTGGTCTGCGTGGAGCTGCTCATGCAGGCCTACGCCTACCCGCTCTACCAGCAGCTCGGCATCTTCGTGCCGCTGATCGTGGTCAACTGCATCATCCTGGGCAGGGCCGAGGCGTTCGCCTCCAAGAATCCGGTCCTGCTGTCCGTGGCCGACGGGCTGGGCATGGGCATGGGCTTCACCCTGTCCCTGACCTTCCTCGGCTCCCTGCGCGAGCTGTTCGGCTACGGCACGTGGTTCGGCATGCACGTCATGGGCGGCTGGTTCAAGCCGTTCGGCTTCATGGTCGAGGCACCGGGCGCGTTCGTCTGCCTGGGCGTGCTGCTCGCGGGCATGAACGCCCTGACCAACTGGCAACGGAAGACCAAGGGGCTCGAGGCCGTGGAAGGCCCGGTCCACGACTGCAAGACCTGCGGCATGTGCGCCGTCAAACCGAGGATGTAATCATGAAACGACCGCTCATACTCCCGCTCCTTGTTCTCTGCCTGGTTTTGTCCGCGACCCCGGCCCTGGCGGACCGGCCGACCGATGAGAGCATGATGACCATGCTCAAGGCATCGGGCACCGTGGAGACGATCCAGGCCATGATGTCCAAACTCCTCGCCCGGGCCCAGATGAGCATGCAGGCGCGCCTCCCCAACCTGCCGGAAGACGCGGCCCGAATAGTGAACGACGAGATGCACAACGGGGTCCAGTCCATCATCAAGGAAATACTGGCCAAGCAGATGGCCTTCTTCGCCGACCACATGTCCCAGAAGGAGGTGGACGATCTCATCGCCATCTACAACTCCCCGGCCTGGCAAAAACAGGTCGAGGTGTCCAGGCAGTACGTGGCCTCGGAATACAGCAGGATGCTGCGGGACGACGTCCCGCGCATGACCCGGGAGATGGTCTCCCGCATCCTCGCCCGGCTCAAGGACGAGGGGTATCTGGACCAAAGGGAGGAGGGCGTATTGTAATGGATTACTTCGTCCTCGTCATCGCCGCCATCTTCGTCAACAACATCGTGTTGGCGCAATACCTGGGCAACTGCCCGTTCATCGGCACGTCCAAGGACTCGGGCGTGGCGCTCGGCATGGGGCTGGCCGTGGTTTTCGTGGCCACTCTGGCCGCGGTCATCACCTGGTGCGTCCAGGAATACCTGCTCGCGCCCAACGACCTCGACTATCTTCAGACCATCGCCTTCATCCTGGTCATCGCCGCCCTGGTCCAGTTCGTGGAGATGTTCCTGAAAAAGGCCATCCCGCCCCTGTACAAATCGTTGGGCATCTTCCTGCCGCTGATCACCACCAACTGCGCGGTGCTCGGCATCGCCATCATCTGCCAGCGCGAGGAGTTCGGCCTGTTCGAGACCTTCCTCTTCTCCATGGCCTCGGGCGCGGGCTTCCTGCTCGCGCTGGTGCTCCTGGCGGGCATCCGCGAGCGGCTCGACCTGTCCCGCGTGCCCATGGCCATGCGGGGCACCCCGCTCGGCCTGGTCATGGCCGGATTGATGTCCCTGGCCTTTTTCGCCTTCAAGGGCATGGCATCCTAGGAGTAAGACGCTATGATCACCGCTTCCGTACTCATCCTCCTCGGCATCGGGTTCACCGCCGCCGTTATCCTGGCGGTGGCCTCCAAGCTGCTGTACGTCTACGAGGACCCGCGCATCGCCCAGGTGGAAGGCGTGCTGGCCGGGGCCAACTGCGGCGGATGCGGCTTTCCCGGCTGCGCGGGCGCGGCCCAGGGCGTGGTCGACGGCAAGGCCGGGGCCACGGTCTGCGTCATCGGCGGCGACGCGGTGGCCGAAAAGGTGGCCGCCATCATGGGGCTGGAATTCGCGTCCATGGAAAAGCAGATCGCCTTTGTGGACTGCACCGGCGGCTTCCGGGCAGAAGAGGTCTACCGGTACGCCGGGGTCAAGGACTGCCGCGCCCAACACATGCTCTACTCCGGCTCCAAGATGTGCCCCGAGGGGTGCCTCGGCTACGGCACCTGCGTCACGGCCTGCCAGTTCGGGGCCATCGAGATGGGACCCAACGGCTACCCCGTGGTGGACCCGAACCTGTGCACCGCCTGCGGCGGCTGCGAACAGGTCTGCCCGCGAGGCGTGATCACCATCTGGGGCATGTCCGCGCGCATCACCCACCTCAACCTCGAAACCGACTGCCTGGCCCCGTGCCGCCAGCGCTGCCCGGGGCAGATCAACATTCCCCGCTACATCGAGCAGGTCTCGCGCGGCGACTACGCCGGGGCCCTGGAGACCATCCGCGAGCGCATCCCCATGCCCCTGTCCATCGGCCGGGTCTGCCCCCACCCCTGCGAGGGCGTCTGCCGTCGGGGCCACGTGGACGAGCCGGTGGGCATCAACATGATCAAGCGGTTCGCGGCCGACTGGGAGATGAACTCCGGGACACGGCTGCCCATCCCCTGCGCCCCGGACACAGGCCGCAAGGTGGCCGTGGTCGGAGGCGGTCCGGCCGGATTGTCCTGCGCCTTTTTCCTGCGCCGCCTGGGCCACAGCCCGACCATCTTCGAGTCCATGCCCAAGCTGGGCGGCCAGCTGCGCTACGGCATCCCGGAATACCGGCTGCCCAAGACCGTGCTGGACTGGGAGATCCAGGGCATCCTGGACCTGGGCATCGACGTGCGCTCTGAACAGTTTTTCGGCAAGGACTTCACCCTGGACACCCTGCGCGAGGAGGGGTTCGAGGCCGTGTTCCTCGGCATCGGCGCGTGGATGAACCTGAACCTGCGCATCGACAACGAGGACGCCGAGGGCGTGTCCACGGGCACCGAGTTCCTGACCAAGGTGGGCCTGGGCATGGAAAGCGGCATCGGTAAAAAAGTCGTGGTCGTGGGCGGCGGCAACACCGCCATCGACGCGGCCCGGACCAGCGTGCGGCTGGGCGCGGACGTGACCCTCATGTATCGCCGCACCCGCGACGAAATGCCCGCCAACATCGAGGAGATTGTCGGGGCCGAGGAGGAAGGCGTCAAATACCTCTTCCTGGCCGCGCCCACGCGCATCGTCAAGGACGGGGACGGCCGCGTGACCCACATCGAGCACATCAGGATGAAACTCGGCGCCCCCGACCAGTCCGGCCGCCGCAGCCCCATCCCGGTCGAGGGGTCGGAGACCCTCATGGAGGCGGACACCGTATATACGGCCATCGGCCAGAAGCCCGAGCTGTCCTGCCTGTACGAGAACGGCGTCTGCCAGCTGGAGGAGACGCGCTGGCGCACCCTGGCCGCCGATCCCGACACCCTGCAAACGGCCATGCCCCACGTCTTCACCGGCGGCGACATGCACACCGGGCCGGCCCTGGTCATCACCGCCCTGGGCGAAGGCCGCAAGGCCGCCCGGTCCATCCACCAGTATCTCAACGGCGAGACGCCCCACGCGGCCGAGCGGACCCAGCGCGACCTGCTGCCCTACACCATGTTCACCGACGTGCCGGACGTGGGCTACCGGGAGCGGTCCGAGATGCCCCACCTGATCGAGTGCGACGAACGTTCCTGCACCTTTGGCGAAATCGAGGGCGCGCTGGACGAGGTCCAGGCCAAACACGAGACCTGCCGCTGCCTGCGCTGCGGCCTGACCTGCTACAACCGCGACATGGCCGAGGGCCAGGAATGCGCCAGCGGGGATTGCGTAAAAAATCAGTAAAAAAGGGTTGCCAAGCGCAAATCTTGACGATATACAGTTTCTCCCTTGAGGCGAAGTCCTCAGGCAAGACCAAAGTGGGCGATTAACTCAGCTGGTCAGAGTGCCATCTTCACACGGTGGAAGTCACAGGTTCAAATCCCGTATCGCCCACCACTTTGTATAAATTAAAACAGGTAGTTAGCACGGCTAGCTACCTGTTTTAACATGGGGAACAAATGAGGACCACTCCTCCTATTCCCGCCTCACCTTCACCACGATATCTGCTATTTTCGGGCACGCCGAAAACGTCTACATCACCTTTCAGTAGCTACTGAGGCCAGAGCATGTAACACTGGCGGCGGTCGTCCACTCGCGCCCTAGCACCCACCTGCTGTGCCTTGCCGCCCGCGCTCAACGGCGATCAAAAGAATCCCCTTCATTTACTTCCCCTTCCTTTTTTTAGAAGTTGCGCTTCAACATAGTTCCTCTTTCAATAATTTTTAAGTATGCACAATGATACATAAAAAAATGGGTAGGTTCAGAAATGAGTGATGAAGCTAAAAAACAAATTATTGAAGAAATAGAAGTCGTTATAAAAACAAACGGCGAGTTTCCAAATCAAGAAACGTTCGTAGATCATCATGAGTTATATACGCGTATCGACGCGGTTATGATGTGCGCCAAAACGCGTATCTCCCAGTGCCCTGCCGAACTGCTCTTTCCACAAGACGCGAACGAAATTTCGGGGGCATTAGATAACATAAAAGACAATCTTGATAATTTTTTTGCCAATTCAAACCAAGCCCACATAAACAATATTCAAAACAACTTCCTCCCAGCGTTCGCCCGGCTGATTCAAGGACGTATCCCAACAATTAGCACTGGAACCGATCCAGAAGCGTTTGCGAAAACTATTGCGTCTTCTCTTCAACAAATACGCTCAGATACCATGGACTTGGTTTCCGCTTTTCATAAAGAGCAGGCCGCGTTAGATAAAAATTTCACGGAACTAACTTCGAAGAAAGACTCTATCGAAGAATCCCTAGATGAATTTGAAACCGAAACGAAAGAAACCATTGAGGAACTGAAAACAGCTTTAGACGACGAGCATAAAGAAATTATCGCGCTCAATGGTGGATTCTCAGAAGAATTTCAGATTGCAGAAAAGGAACGTAACACGGCTGCCCTGACAGCCGTATCCGAATTCGAAAAGAAAGGCTCCGAGACCATCAGCACCTTTACCGACGAGAGCAAACTAGCCCTATCAGACGCCAAAAGTAATCTACGGCAGTACCTAGATAAAGACGGTCCCTCCATCCTCAATGAAATGGAATCTATGAAGGAACAGGCTAAAAAGCTTCTGCACATGATCGGAGGTTCCACGATGGCTGATGGATTTTCCAAGACCGCAGAAGAAGAAAAAGAGGCCGCTGACCTATTTCGCAAATTCGCCGGTTGGCTTTGGATTCTAGCGGCCGCAGCCACGGGATATGTCATCCACTCTCTTGGGGGAGAACCAACGATTGGGAAGGTGCTAGGTCGTATTGCAGCGATCTTCATGCTTGCTGCTCCGGCGACTTACATGACCATCGAATCCAGGGGGCACCGGATCGAAGCACGTCGGGCCAAACGATACGCCTTAGAGATGCTGGCCCTTGAGCCATTCCTGGCTACCTTGGACGAAGATATACGCAAGGCAAAAATCGAGGGTCTCACGGAGAGGTACTTCGGCAACATCGATAAAATGCCCCAGCCTAAGGAAGGGAAAATGCCCACGGAGCAGTTAACCGATTTCTGCAAAGCTTTCCTCGGAAAATCCAAGGCTAAAGACGAGTAGCTACCTTTTGATGATGTCGATGGTGTCCAGAGGCACGTGCATGGCACCACGGCCGATCATGTTCACGACCACGTAGGCGCGCCCGTCGCTGAGCCGGACAGGCCGCGTAGCCGTCCGGTTTTATTTTCAGCAGCCGCAATCGGCTGCCTCCGCCCTTGAGCCATAGGGAGCCTACCGGCTTGCCGAAAGCCCCGCAAGGACGGCCGAGACCACCCTTTGCAGCAGAAGCTCCCTGTCCTCGTCCTTGTGTTCCAAAACCAGGGCCGGATGGTGGAACGAGACGGTGGCCTCGAAGAGGACCTCCATGGCCCTTTCAGGCAACGCTATGTCCAGTTCACCGGAATCCGCTCCGCGTTCCAACAACGACAGCAACTGATCGTGCATTTTTTCCAGATGGCGGCGCACGAAGGGCTTGTCCGCCTCCACCGCCATGTTGAACGACCGGTACAGTTCAGGATCGCGCATGACCTTGTTCCGCTTTTGGCGATGATACGCCATGAACCATTCGAGGATTGCCAACCGGGCGGGGCCGACGGTCCGGGCCACCCGCTCCATCGCCTCATCCATCTCATTCAGCCAGCGCTCCGAGATGGCGTCGAGGATCGCCTCCTTGTTCGGGAAGTGGTTGTACAAGGCCGCATGCGTCACCCCCAGCCCTTTGGCGACATCCACAAGCCGGAACCTGTCCAGTCCGACCCGGCGGATGGTCTCCCGGGCGATTTCAATGGTTCTCTCGACCATCTCCTCTGAGCTCAATCCGGTCTTCGGCATTTTACGCCTTTGTTCGCCTTTCGTATTTTTCCCGGCACGGCACCCTGTCTTGAGTCGATGCCGGGACACAAAAAAATCGACCTCATTACATTTTAAAAAAATGTAATTAACCCAACACAGCTTGTCAAACGGCGCGGTCCAAGGGGTGCACGGATAAGCAACTCCGGGTTGACGATTTTTTAATTACAACTTATATTAAAAGTAACTTGTAATAAAATGAAAAATAATCATCCAATTTCCAACAGCGGATAAGGGATCAGCCGGTCCCCCCACAAAGGAGAAAGCCATGAACACAACAACCAGGACGGCTATTGTCACCGGTGGTTCGCGAGGCATCGGAAAGGCGATTTCACTTCGTCTCGCAAGGGACGGATTCGCCGTGGCACTGAACTATATCGGCAACAGGGAACAGGCGGACCGGACGGTCGCCGACATCAAGGGCTTGGGAGGTCAGGCCCTGGCCGTCCAGGGCGATGTAGGTAAAGTCGAGGATATGGAACGGTTGTTCGACACGACCAGGGAGACTTTCGGCGGCGTGGACGTTGTCGTGAACAGCGCGGGGATCATGCCCATGGTGCCCATCCAGGAGGCGGATGTGGACGACTTCGACAAGGTCATCAACGTCAATCTCCGGGGGACGTTCATCGTTCTGGGATTGGCGGCCAAGCACCTTGAACGAGGGGGACGGATCATCGCCCTGTCCTCCAGCGTCATTGCCCACGCGTATCCGGGATACGGCCCGTACATCGCTTCCAAGGCCGGAGTCGAGGGCCTTGTCCGCGTGCTGGCCAACGAGATGCGCGGCCGGGGCATCACCGTCAACGCCATTGCCCCCGGCCCCATCGGCACCGACCTGTTCATGGAGGGGAAAACCGAGGAGCAGATCGCCAGAATCAGCGGCATGACACCGCTGGAACCCCGACTGGGCACACCGGAGGAAATCGCCGCCGCAGCCTCCTTCCTGGCCGGTCCCGACGGAACCTGGGTCCATGCTCAGGTGCTGCGGGTGAATGGAGGATTCGCGTAAGCCTGGTGAACAACCCAAAAGGCGGTGTTCACCCAGCAAGGGACGCCCCAAGAAAAACGGACGCTTGTGAAAGCGTCCGTTTTCTTGCTCTAGGCCGAAATCCAATCCAAGGCCTGGTCCAGCTTCTCCGCCGGGTAGAGCTTGACCTCACAGTCCATGAGCAGTTCGCCGAGCTTGACGCCCCAGCGGATCCAGGCCGGGCCGCCGACCACGGCCAGCTTGCGGAACTCCTTGCGGTGGGCCATGCCGAACCTGGCGTCGTCCCACAACGCCTTGGGTTCCCAGCCTTTGAAACCCGCGTCCATGTACAGCAGGGCGTCGGCCTTGCCGTGCTCCCGGATGATCGTCACCAGGGCCGGAATCCAGACGTTCCGATAGTCGTCGTCGGAAAGTCTGTCCGAGGCGCGGACCGCCAGCATCCGGGTCGTGGACTGTTCCATAACGGTGATCATGCTCAACCTCCTTGTACGCATACGACGCCGTACCGGGAATATAGCCCATTTGCACGGCCGTGCCCAGCACGCTCCGAAGGATCATCCGCCCGGCACCGTTCCGGTCCGTCAGGCGAAGGTCACCCGGACGGATACCGGACCGCTCTGGTCCTCGAGCCGGGCGAGGAATCCGTCCGCATCCAACCCGTCCCCCTTGATGAGTTGGACCTTCTTTTCGCGCAGGAACCCGGCCAGCAGGACGGCGTCCACCAGGATGCCCCGGGCGAGCAGCCCACGCCCGCTCTCCACGGCCAGGGTGCTGAAGACCTTCATGGACAACCGGGCCGGGGCCGCCTCGCTGCGGGAATGGTCCTTGACCGCGATGCCGCTGCGAAAGCTCTTGTAGAAATTGTCCCGGCCCATGACGATGCCCACCAGGCCCGGCATGGCGCTGCCCAGGGCCATGCGGTCCCCGTCCTTGATATAGGTGTCGTCCAGGTCGTCCACCGGGCTGTTGTTCAGGAATATGGTCCGGACCGTGGACTCGATGAAAGCGTCGTCGAACCCCAGTGCCTCGTGCAGAAACCGGCGCACCGAAGTCCCGGAAATCCCGTCCAGGAAGAATCCTTTCTGGAGAATGTAATTCCAGCTCCATGCCGCCTCGGCCGCCATCGAAATTTCCATGCAGTCGTTCTTACTGATCAATTCCATTGTCGCCTTCCAATAGTATTGCCCCGAAATGGAACATTATGCCGAAGTGAACACAATATACTGTTTTTTTTGACATTAATTTTAAAAAGGAGGTATGAGGAGACAGTTAGTCCGTTTATCGACTTTGCGTCAAGAGCAACGCGCATATCAACAAAGACTGAGGGTGAATCAATGTCAAGAATCCTGAGAATCAACTGTAGGACAAAGGAATATTCCTTTGAGGACGACGGCCCCTACGCCGGGCTCGGCGGACGGGCCCTGACCTCCCGGGTCATCAACAAGGAAGTCCCGGCCACCTGCCATCCCCTGTCCGGGGAGAACAAGCTGGTCATCGCCACCGGCCTCATGGGCGGCTCCACCGCCGCCAACTCCGGCCGTGTGTCCGTGGGCACCAAGTCCCCGCTGACCGGCGGCATCAAGGAGTCGAACTCCGGCGGCCTGTTCGCCCACAAGATGCCCAAAATGGGCCTCAAGGCGATCATCCTCGAGGACAAGCCCGAGGAAGGCGCTCCCTTCTCCACCCTGTTCATCACCGAGGACAAGGTCGAATTTCGCGACGCCGCCGACATCACCGGCCTGGACACCTACCCCGGCCACGACAAGCTCCTGGCCCAGTACGGCGACAAGCTCTGCGCGGCCATGATCGGCCCGGCCGGCGAGACCCTGCGCAAGACCGCCACCATCCAGTTCACCGACCCGTACAAGCGGCCCGCCCGTTCCGCCGGACGCGGCGGCACCGGCGCGGTCCTGGGCTCCAAGAAGATCAAGGCCATCGTCCTCGACCCCGAGGTCAACATCAAGGTCTCGGCCGCCAACGCGGACGCCTTCAAGGAAGCCCGCTCCACCTGGGTCTCCATCCTCAAGGGCCATCCGGTCACGTCCCAGGGACTGCCCGGCTTCGGCACCTCCGTGTTGGTCAACATCATCAATGAAGCGGGCGCACTGCCCACCAAGAACTTCCGCTACGGCCAGTGCGATCACGCCGCCGAAATCTCCGGCGAGAAGATCGCCGACGTCATCAAGGAGCGCGGCGGCAAGACCACCGAGGGCTGCCACACCGGCTGCATCATCCAGTGCTCCCAGCAGTACAACGACGCGGACGGCAACTACGTGACCTCCGGCTTCGAGTACGAGACCGTCTGGGCCTTGGGCGCCAACGCCCTGATCAAGGACATTGACGACATCGCCCGGATCGACCGCATCTGCGACGAAAAGGGCATGGACACCATCGAGATCGGCAACACCGTCGCCGTGGCCATGGACGGCGGCATCATCCCCTGGGGTGACGGCAAGGCCGCCATCGAACTGCTTGAGAAGATCGGCTCCGGCGATCCCCTGGCCATGATCATCGGCAACGGCGTGGACTTCGCCGGCGGCGCGTTCGGCGTGGACCGCCTGCCCACGGTCAAGGGCCAGTCCATGCCCGCCTACGACCCGCGCGCGGTCAAGGGCGTGGGCGTGACCTACGCCACCACCGCCATGGGCGCGGACCACACCGCCGGGTACGGCGTCACCGCCAACGTCCTGGGCGTGGGCGGTTCCGTCGACGGTCACAAGAAGGAAGGCAACGTCGAACTGTCCAAGAACCTCCAGGTGGCCACCGCGGCCATCGACTCCATGGGCTTCTGCCTGTTCGTGGCCTTCGCGGTCCTGGATTCCGACAACGGCGTCCAGACCATGGCCGACCTGGTCCAGTCCTGGACCGGCAACGACTTCTCCGTGGACGACCTGGTCGCCCTGGGCGCGGGTGCCATGCAGGACGAACAGGACTTCAACGAGCGCGCGGGATTCTCCAAGGTCGACGACCAGCTGCCCCGCTTCTTCGAGACCGATCCCCTGCCGCCCCACAACGTCACCTGGGACTACACCGTGGAAGAACTCCAGGGCGCCAAGGCCTAGGCCTCGCATCGAAACAACGACAAGGGCCGGGGTTTTTCCCCGGCCCCTTTTTGTGGTTGACCCCCGCACCCCAAACCTCCTAGGTTCGTCATATGGGAATTGAACTCAAATGCTTCGCCACCCTGCGGGACCACCTGCCGGAGAACAGCGACGACTACCCCGTGGAGCCGGGCGAGACCGTCCGCTCCCTGGTGAACAGGCTCGGCATCCCGGAAGAGGAAGTGACCATCGTGTTCATCAACGCCCTGCGCTCCGACCTGGACAGCGAGATCAGGGACGGCGACCGCGTGGGGCTGTTTCCCCCGGTGGGCGGAGGCTAGCCGCTTGAGCGCCTCCCTTGAGGACTCCATCCGAGGTCTCGCGCAGTCCCGCGCCCTGCCCTGGGGCGGCACCGGGCCGGTCCTGGACGTCCTGGATGTGGCCGCACTGGCCGAAAAGCACGGCCTGCCGGGCCACGAAATCGAGGCCCTGGCGCTCAACCAGGACGTCACGCCCGCCCGCTACCTGCGCAACCGCCGGTCCGTCAGCCGCGAGGACCAGATCCGCCTGCTCAGGGCCAGCGTCGCCCTGGTGGGGCTCGGCGGCCTGGGCGGCTCCCTGCTGGAGCAGTTCCTGCGTCTGGGCATCGGCCGCGTACGCGCGGCGGACGGCGACCTTTTCGAGGCTTCGAACCTGAACCGTCAGGCGTTGTCCACCCTGGACGGGCTGGGCCGGGAAAAGACCCGCGCGGCCCGGCTGCGGGCCGAGGCGGTCAACCCCTCGACCACCCTGGAGACGCGCTCCGAATTTCTCACCACCGAGGCCCTGCCCGGTTTTCTCGACAGCTGCGCGCTGGCCGTGGACGCCCTGGGCGGCCTGGACATGCGCGGACACCTGCAACGGGCCGCGTCCCGGGCGGGCATCCCCCTGGTGACCGGGGCCTTGGCCGGTTGGAGCGGGTACGTCGCGGTGGTCATGCCTGGGCAACTCGGCCCGGCCGACCTCATGGGCACGAACAACGGCGGCGAGGAGAAGCTCGGCTGTCCGGCCCCGGCCGTGAACCTGGTGGCCTCGCTCATGGCCTCGGAGGTGGTCAACGTCCTGACCGGCGCGCCGACCCTGGCCGGACGTATGCTGCTCGTGGACCTTCGTTCGCACACATTCGAGACCGTTTCGCTCTGATTTGGTGCCAAGCTCTGCCCTATTATGTTTTCATTGACGTAATTCGAAAAATTCGTCTATTTTCTTCACTTGGTAGAATATCCATCGCATCTGTTTCTTTAGACAAGTGAACTCTGAGGTACCCCATGGAGCGAAACCCCGAAACCATACTGAGGCTGCGCGTCTGGCTTGAACAAGAGGATCAAACCTACATCGGCATCGGCAGCACCCTGCTGCTGCAACAGGTGGAGAAACTGGGGTCCCTGCGCAAGGCGTCGGAAGCCTTGGGCATGTCCTACAGGCGGGCATGGGGAAAACTGAAGAACGCCGAGGAGCGCATCGGCAGGCCCCTGGTGGAGAAGACCAAGGGCAAGGGCCAGCGCTTCAACCTCTCGCCCTACGGCAAGGAGGTCATGGAGAGATTCCTGCACTTCTACCTGGACGTGGAGGAATACGCCACCAAACGCGCCTCGGAGCTGCTGGAAATGGACGTCAAGAAATCCGGCGAATTCTACCGGGACGACATGGAATAGGCCCTCATCCTGTTTGAGGTCTGCGGATACAACTGTTCATCACTGGAGGTAAAAATGAAACGTTTGCTTATCGCCGCCCTGTCCTGCCTTATCGCCATGGTCATGGCCCTGCCCGCGCTGGCCGGTCCGACCCTGATGATGGCCACCACCACCAGCACCGCCAACACGGGCCTGCTGGACGAATTGATCGTGCCCAAATTCATGAAGGACACCGGCATCGAGATCAAATACGTGGCCGTGGGCACCGGCAAGGCCCTCAAAATGGCCGAGAACTGCGACGTGGATGTGGTCCTGGTCCATGCCCCGGCAGCCGAAAAGGCTTACGTGGACAAAGGCGTGCTCATTGACCGCAAGGAACTCATGTACAACGACTTCGTCATCATCGGCCCGGCCTCCGACCCGGCGGGCGTCAAGGGCATGGACGTGGCCCAGGCCCTGAAGACCATCGCCGAGAAGCAGGCCGTGTTCGCCAGCCGTGGCGACAACTCCGGCACGCACAAGAAGGAGCTCTCCCTGTGGAAGGCCGCCGGCATGGCCGTGCCCGAGAAGGACGCCTGGTACATCCAGACCGGCCAGGGCATGCTCCCGACCATCAACATCGCCAACGAAAAGAACGGCTACACCATGACCGACCGCGGCACCTACATCAAGTACGCGGACACCAAGGGCGGCAACCCGCCGTTGGTGGTCCTGGTAGAGGGCGACAAGGTCCTGTTCAACCAGTACAGCGCCCTGGCCGTGAACACCGCCAAGTGCAAGGACGCCCAGTACGACCTGGCCACCAAGTTCATCAACTGGATGGCCTCCCCGGACACCCAGAAGGCCATCGGCGACTTCAAGCTGCTCGGCAAGAAGCTGTTCATCCCCAACGCCCAATAAGACCGCACGGTTGACTCGACGGGGGAGGGAGGCGGCAACTCCCTCCCCCGTTTTCGCGAGATGACACATGGATTATCTGCTTGAAGGCTTTAGCCAGGGTTTCATGCTCCTCTTCTCGGGCGACCCCGAGGCCTATTCGGCCATCTGGGCCACGGTCTACGCCTCGACCCTGTCCATGATCTGCAGCATGGCCATCGGCGTTCCCCTGGGCTTTCTGCTCGGCTACAAGAAATTTCCCGGAAAGAAGGTCGTCCGCACCATAGTGGACACCCTGCTTTCCTTCCCCACCGTGGTCATCGGGCTGGTGGTCTACGCCTTTTTGACCCGCAACGGCCCGCTTGGCGGCACCGGCCTGCTCTTCACCATCCCGGGCATGGCCATCGGCCAGACCCTGCTC
Organism: Pseudodesulfovibrio hydrargyri; assembly: GCF_001874525.1. Lineage (NCBI taxonomy): Bacteria > Pseudomonadati > Thermodesulfobacteriota > Desulfovibrionia > Desulfovibrionales > Desulfovibrionaceae > Pseudodesulfovibrio > Pseudodesulfovibrio hydrargyri. The sequence continues at coordinate 235,433 of NZ_LKAQ01000001.1, forward strand.
GGCCTGCCGATCATCGTGGCCATGACCGCCAACGCCGTGGAGGGTCTGGACAAACGGCTGCCCATGACCCTGATAACGCTGGGCGCCAACCCCGGCCAGATGATGTGGGCCACGGTCCTCGAGGCCCGCTACTCCATCATGCTCGCGGCCATGGCCGCCTATGGGCGCATCGTCTCCGAGGTGGGCATCTCCATGATGGTCGGCGGCAACATCAAATGGCACACCCGGACCATCACCACGGCCATCGCGCTGGAAACCGGCAAGGGCGAATTCGCCGTGGGCATCGCGCTCGGCATGGTCCTCCTGACGGTGGCCCTGCTGGTCAACATCGGGGCCGCGGGCCTGAAGAAGCGGGCCGTACAATGAGCACGCCGCTGATCGCCCTCGACAACATCCGGCAGCGCTACTCGGACCGGACCGTCCTCGACATCGAGCACCTGGAGTTCGCGGAGGGGACCATCACCGGCCTGGCCGGACCCAACGGCTCGGGCAAGTCCACCCTGCTGCGCCTGCTCGCCTTCCTGGAGCCCCCGGCAAAGGGGACCGTCAGCTTTCTCGGCCGTCCCGCCTCGGCCAAATCGGCCGTGAACCGGCAGGTCACCCTGCTGGTCCAGGAGCCCTACCTGCTCAAACGCACGGTCTTCGCCAACGTGGCCTACGGCCTGCGCATCCGCAGCAAGAACGACATCCCGGCCAAGGTCTTCCGCGCCCTGGAGGTCGTCGGCCTCGATCCCGCCGTCTTCGCCAAGCGGCAATGGTACGAGCTGTCCGGCGGCGAGGTCCAGCGCGTGGCCCTGGCGGCCCGGCTGGTGCTCAAGCCCAAGCTTTTGCTCATGGACGAGCCCACAGCCAGCCTGGACGCCAAGAGCGCCGAGCTGATCCATCAGGCCGCCCTGTCCGCCCGCGACGAATACGGCGCGGCCCTGGTCATCGCCAGCCACGACATGGGCTGGCTCGAAGCGGTCACGGACCACATCCATTACCTCGAAAACGGCCGCCTGGTGCGGACCGTCTAACCGTTCGGAGGACCCCATGAAGGCTGTCTCCATCATCGGACCGAAAGATTCCGGCAAAACCACCCTGGGCGTGGAGCTCGCCCGCCATTTCAAGGAACGGGGACTGACCGTGTCCGCGGCCAAGTTCAGCCACCACGGCTTCGACTGGAGCGACGCCGACACCACGGACTACGCCGCCGTGTGCGACACCGTGGCCGGGCTGGCCCCCAAGGAGACCTTCATCCACTGGACCGCCCACAAATTTCTGCCGGACCTGCTGCCGCTGCTGACCAACGACGTGCTCATCGTCGAGGGCGGCAAGGAACTCGGCTTCTTGCCCCGCATCCTCTGTCTGCGAGGCGACCTGTCCGACGGCATCGACTGGCTCCACCCGGAACTGGCCATCGCCAGCGTGGGCGAGACGTCCGTGGACGGCGTGCCGGTCGTCAACGACCTTCCGTCTCTGGCCGATCTGGTCCTCGAAAAGGGCTTCTTCCTGCCGGGCATGGACTGTGAGACCTGCGGCCGCCCGGACTGCCGCACCCTGGCCTCGGAGATCGTGGCCGGAAAGACCACTCCCCGGGCCTGCCTGGCCATGCACAACTCCATCCAGGTGGACATCGACGGCGCGGCGGTCGGCATGAAACCGTTCGTCGAGGACATCATCTCCGCCTCCATCCGCGAGATGATCCGCACCCTCAAGGGGTACGCACCGGGCAAGGCGACCATCAGGCTGGACGTCTAGCCCATGCGCATCGTCCTCTTCGAGCCGGAGATTCCGCCCAACACCGGCAACATCGCCCGGCTGTGCGCGGCCACCAGGACCCCGCTGCATCTCATCGAGCCGCTCGGGTTTACCATCGACGACAAGCACCTCAAGCGCGCCGGACTGGACTACTGGCCGCATGTGAACGTGACCGTGCACCCGAACTTCGGCCAGTTCCTGGAAACCGTGGCCCCGCCGCGCCTGGTCATGGCCACCACCAAGGGGAGCGCGTCCCACCACCGCTTCGCGTTTATGCCCGACGACGCCATCGTGCTGGGCCCGGAGACGCGCGGCCTGCCCATGGAGCTCATGGAGGGGCACCCCAAGGTGCGCATCCCCATCTGGGGCGAGGTGCGCAGCCTGAACCTGTCCACGGCCACGGGCATCCTGCTCTACGAGGCCCTGCGCCAGACAGACGGCATCGTGGACGACGTCCCGGCTTGAGTTTTCGCCGCCCCGGCGGTAGGATTCGACGGCCCAACAAATTCCGAACCCTTTCACCAGAGAACGCGTACATTCCATGAAACTTCTCGTCACCGGCGGCTGCGGCTTCATCGGCACCAACTTCATCCGGCTCATGCTCGCCTCGCATCCGGACTGGTCCATCCTCAACCTGGACAAGCTGACCTATGCGGGCAACCGGCTGAACCTCCTGGACCTGGAGGAGAACGAGCCGCGCTACGAATTCGTCCGGGGCGACATCTGCAACCGGGAGTTGGTCATGGACCTGCTGGGCGGCAAAAGGATCGACGCGGTGGTCAACTTCGCGGCCGAGTCCCACGTGGACCGGTCCATCAACGACCCGTCGCCGTTCGTGGCCACCAACGTGGCCGGTGCCCAGAACCTCATGGAGTGCGCCCGTCAGTGCGGCACGGGACGGTTCGTCCACGTATCCACGGACGAGGTCTACGGCACCCTCGGACCGTCCGGCAAATTCACCGAGACCACGCCGCTGGCCCCCAACAGCCCGTACTCGGCCAGCAAGGCGGGCGCGGACCTCATGGCCCGGGCCTATTTCGAGACCTACCGCTTCCCGGTGCTGATCACCCGCTGCTCCAACAACTACGGGCCGTATCAGTTCCCGGAAAAGCTCATTCCGCTCATGTACCTGAACGCCAAGGCGGACAAGGGGCTTCCGGTCTACGGCGACGGGCTCAACGTGCGCGACTGGATCTACGTGGACGACCACTGCCGGGGCGTGGAACTGACCCTGACCAAGGGACGCGAGGGCCAAGCGTACAACTTCGGCGGCAATGCCGAGGAGACCAACATTTCCGTGGTCAGGACCCTGCTGTCCATCGTGGGCAAGCCGGAGTCCCTGATCACCCATGTCACGGACCGCCCAGGCCACGACAAGCGGTACGCCATGGACTTCTCCCTGGCGGCGGAGGAGCTGGGCTTCGCCCCGACCCTGCCCTTTGACCAGGGGCTGGCTCAGACCATCGCCTGGTATGAGGCCAATACCACCTGGCTGGAACAGGTCCAGAGCGGCGAATACCGGACGTTCATGGACTCCTGGTACGGGGAGCGCGCCTGATGCGTATAGAGGGCTCGCGCATAGCCGTACTCGGCGGCCGGACCGGCCTGCTCGGCCAGGCCCTGGCCTGTGCCTTCGACAACGCAGGGGCCTTGACCTTCCCCCTGTCCAGGCAGGACTGCGACGTCCTGGACCCGATGTCAGTGGAGCAATGGCTGGACAAGAACGATCCGGACCTGCTGGTCAACGCCACGGGCTACACCCAGGTGGACCTGGCCGAGGACGAGCCGGAAAAGGCCTTCGCCCTGAACGGCACGGTCCCGCCCCTGCTGGCCACCCTGGCCGCGCGCCGGGCCATCCCCTTTGTCCACTACAGCACGGATTTCGTGTTCAACGGCCGGAAGCGGACGCCCTACACCGAATACGACGAACCCGACGCCTCCTCGGTCTACGGGATCAGCAAGGCGGACGGCGAACGCGGCCTGCTCAAGCTCGGCTACAAGCGCACCCTGATCATCCGCATCTCCTGGCTCTTCGGGCCCGGACGGACGAATTTCGTGAAGAAAATCCTGGGACTGGCCGACGCACACGAGAACCTGACCGTGGTCGACGACCAGACCGGCTCCCCGTCCTACGCCCCGGACATCGCGGAAAACACCCTCAGATTGCTGGAAAAGGACGCCACGGGCCTGTTCCACCTGGCCAATTCGGGCGCCACCTCCTGGCACGGGCTGGCCAGCACCGCCGTGGCCCTGGCCGACAAGGCGTGCACTGTCTCGCCGGTGCCCACCACGGCCTACCCGACCAAGGCCACCCGGCCGCCCTATTCGGTGCTCGACCTGTCCAAGTTCACCCGGACCACGGGACTGACCCCGCGCCCCTGGGAAGACGCCCTCAGGCAATACGTGGTGGATGACCTCGGCCTGGGCGCCTAGAGCATCAGTTCGCGGACCCTGGCGTTGGCGTCGACAAGCCGTTCGGACAGAAGATTGATCAGGAACCGGTTGACGGCCGTGACCAGCCGGGGCGCTCGCGCCTCGATGGCATCGAGCTTGCGCAGGGTCATGCGGTAGAGGACGCACTTCTCCGCCGCCCGGATGGTCGCCGACCTCGGGGACAGGGTGTAGATGCCCATCTCGCCGAAGACCGCGCCCGGCCCGACCTTCTTGAGCCGGATGACCCGTCCGTCGGGCAATTCCAACTCCACGTCCAGACGGCCGGATTCCACGAAGTACATGGCGTCCGAGTTGTCGCCCTGGCGGAAGACCGCCTCGCCCGCCTGGACCGCCTCGCGCTTGAGGACCTTCATCAGCGCCGGAATGTATTTGGGTTCCGGAAAGATCGGCACGAGCAGTTCGGGCAGGGTCTTCTGTCGGATTTCCAACATGCCTTCCGCGTCCAGCACGCGGTTCTCGCACCACTCCAGGGCGTAGTCCAGGTCGAAGAATATCTTGAACTGCCCCTCCTCGTCGCCCGCGTAGCCCAGGGAGGCCATGTGCGACTCCAGCTCCAGCGGGGCGCTGGTGATGACCACCTGGATTCTGTTCTGCACGGCGAGCTTATACAACTTGGCGAAGCCGAGGCTCGAGGCTGAGGCGAACCCCCGGGTCAGCCGGAAATCCAGAACCAGGTATTCCAGGGAGAGCTGATCGGGATCCTCCAGCCGCCTGCGGATGTCCCTGATGAGCAGTTCCATGGAACCCAGAAAGAGGAATCCCTGGACGCGCATGATGTGGATGTGGTCGCCGAATTCCTTGAGCACGCGCCGCTGGGCCGAGGCCCGGTCCACGTTGCTGGTGTGCTGGGAGCCGGAGAGCACGTTGCGGACCGCCCCGCCTCGTCCGGCCCGGCTGACCGTGACCATCAGGGCCAGGGCCACGCCGAAGCCGATGCCTTCGAGCAAGCCGAGAAGGATGGTGGCCGCGAAGGTCAGCCGGAGCAGCCACAGCTCGGAGCGGCTGGTGAAGGACGACCGGGTGCGCAGCAGCCAGTCGCGGATGAGGTCCAGCCCGGCGTAGACGAGCAGCCCCTCGGGCACGAACCGGGGAATCACGGGCAGGATGAAGTCCGCGTAGAACAGCCCGACCGCGCAGATCAACCCGGCCACGATACCGGCCAGCGGTCCCCTGCCGCCCGAGGCGTAGCTGCCCGCGCTACGGCCGAAGGACAGGGAGACCGGCATGCCGCAGCACAGCCCGGAGACCATGTTGGTCACGCCGAGCGAGCTGTATTCGCGGCTCAGGTCGCTCTCGCGCCCCCGAATCAGTTCCAGCCGCGTGATCCGGTACATGACCGTGAGCACGGCCAGGGCGACCATGGCCCCGATATACAGGCCGTGGGACTTGATCACCGCCCACTGGATGTCGCTGAACAGCAGGGGCGACTTGAGCACTTCCACCAGGTGGACCAGCAGAGAGCCCTTTGGAAAGGCCACGGGCTCGGCCAGGTCGCGGATCGCGGGAGGTGTGGCCCAGACGCCCGCCGCGTTGCCCGCGCCCACGGCCGCCAGGATCAGGGCCAGCAGGAACAGGGAATTCTTGCTGCGGAACATGGCGAAAAACAGGATCAGTCCGAAGACCACGCTCGGCCCCATGGTGTAGAGGTCCTGGTCGAGATTGAAGTTGGTCGCCACGGACAACCCCAGGCTGTAGACGTTGCTCCAGTCGAGGTTCAGCCCGCCCATCCAGGCGAACGCCCCGACGAGCACGAAAACGCCCACGCCGCCGATGACCCCGCCGATAATCTGCAAAGGAATGTAGCGGACGTATTCGCCGAGTTTGAACTGGCCCAGGACCAGCAGGCACAGCCCGGTCAGAAACGCCGCCAGGGCGAGGCCCGCCAGGAGGGTCGGCAGGATCAGTTCCGGGGCGAAAGTCTCGGCCATGTAGCGGTACATGCTGCCCATGAACAGGAAGAGCACGGCGGTCAGAACCGTCTCCGGCCCGACCAGGGCAAAGGGGATGCGGGACAGGAAGGAAAAGAAGATGGACCCGACGATGACCCCGGTCAAAGCCGCGCCGAGCATGAACGGCAGATACTGGTGCATGCCCCCCTGGGATGCGGCCAGCAAGGACAGGGAATAGACGAAAAAGAGGGACAGCACGCCGGACACGATGCCCGCGTACAGGTTCAAGGTCTTGCCGCCGCGCAGCAGCCGCCAGCGGTCCGGGTCCCTGTCCTCCTCGATGCTGGTCCCGTCCGCGCCGCCCTTGTAGTCGGCGTCCCAGACCTGCGGTTCGTGGGGCTCGGCCAGGTCGCTGACGTCTATCTCGCTCTCGTCGACCTCGGGCATTTCCTCCACGGCCCGAAGCGTAGCGCCGCATTGTGCGCAAGCGACGCCGTGGCCCGGATCCTGAACATGGCCGCAGGCGGCGCAGAGAACGTCCTCGGGTCCTTGCAGGTTCAGGTCGAGCTCGACGCCGTCCAGGTCAATGGGCCTGAGCGGCTCGCCGTCCCCCCCGTCGGGAAGCGGCTCGCCCTCGGGCGCAACGGCCGCATCGCCCGGCACGCCGGCCGGTTCCTCCTTGTCCAGGTCATGAGGAGTATCGTCCGGGACGATCCCGGCCGCATCTTCGGCCTCGTTCCCGGTCTTGTTCCCGGCCGCTTCCGGGGCCGCAATGGTCACGCCCCGGCCGCAACCGGGACAGCGGGCCTTTTTCCCTGTCAGACCGTCCGGGACAACGCGCTCATAACCGCAGGATTCACACTTGAAGATCGCCACAAGGTACCGCCGGATTCAAGAGGTGCTACAAAAGTCCGGAAAGGACGAAACCGGTTCCCATATTGTTTCACGCATTTAAGTACATACGTCAACCCAGTCCCACGCGCAAGCCGACGCTTGGACGTCTGTTCAATATCTTTTTTCCGAAAATTCGCTCCCCGGGTCTAAAGTTCCCCATTTATGGGCCGATATATTTGGTGCGAGTGAGGTGAATTGTGTACACGGATCGTACCGGCCTTTCTCGGACAGGAACTCGTAATCCCATGGAAGGGCGACCATGCGCAAGCATACCGTTTCCATAATCGTTTCCGACCTGGAAACCCACCCGGGCCTGCCGCGGCTGCTGCAGTCCATTTCCCGGCAGTCCGACGGGCTGGACCGGGCCGAGATCGTGGTGGCGGGAAACGGCGGTCACGCACCTTCCGACGAAAGCCTCTGGCGCGCCATCACCGGCCTGGACGCCGTCCGGCTGGAGACCTTCGAGCCCGACGTGACCCCTTCCCGAGCACGCAACCTGGCCGCGGCCAAGGCCATCGGCGACCGGCTCGTGTTTTTGCGCCCCGACCACCGGCTGGACCCCAAGTACCTGACCACGGCCGACGCGGTCTTCGCGGACCACCCCGGCACCGACGTCATGTACGCGGACTACATCCGGCTCGCGCCGGGCGCGAACCGCTCCATGGGCCCGTCCATGGTTCAGCTGCCGCCCTACCGCGACGGCCTGCTCCAGGCGCGCGGCTTCCTCGGCCCCGGCGTGCTCATCACCCGCGAGGCCTTCGGATGGACCACCGGATTCCGGGACAACACCTTCTATCGCGACTGGGACCTGTGGGTCCAGGCCGCGCAGGCCGGTGCCGAATTCTATCACGTCGGCTACCCGCTGACCTCCTGCGAGCATCGCAAGGTCTCGTTCAAGGAACGGGCCGAAGACGGACGTTGCAAGGCGGTCCTGGTCATCAACAACCAGCATTTCTTCCACGAGCACACCGTGCGCTGGGCCCTTTCCTACCTGCGCGGCGAGGCCTGGGCCGAGGCCTTCTCCTTCATGACCATCCCCGGCCCCATGGACGTGACCCGCATGCTCCACGACCACGCCATGCGCACCATGGGCACCGACACCCTGGCAGAAGAGGCCATCCGGCAGTTCGACCAGGCGGTCATCAACTCCCACCTCCTCTAATCAACCATTCATTCAGTAAGATAATGGTTGCGGAAGGCGGCTTCCGATAGCGGCGCATCTGCACATTTTTTCCGTCCGGGGCAATCCTCACGTAGAAGGCTACGCTGCGGTTGCCCCGGCCGGAAGAAAATGCACAGCTGCACCACTCTCGAAAGCCTTGTGCGAGCGCGGTAAGAGAGCCGCTGTCGGGTGGCTACGCACCCGATTCGCTCCTTTTTTGAGAGGGAGTAAAAGACGAATCTTGCGCCCTACCCCGCGAAGCGGTGATAAAAAAGTTTAGGAAGGGAGCGGGGATGGGGGGTTCGGGGGAAGGGGAGAGGGGAACCCTTTTCTCAAAGGGTTCCCCTCTCCCCTTCCCCCGACCGCCGGAGGCAAAAAAAGGGGCCGCCCTTTGGGCGGCCCCTTTTGAATAGCACTGGAGACCCGACCTAGAGGGGGATGCCGGTGTCCAGGAGGTCCTTTTTGAGGAGTTCACGGATGCGGGCGGCCACGGGGCCGGGTTTGACGTCGTGGATGGGCTTGCCGTTGAACCGGACCACGGGGATGGCGTCGCCGGTGGTGCCGACGATGATGACCTCGCGGGCCAGGAGGATTTCCTCTTCGCTGATGCCTCGAAAGACGATGGACACCTCGCTCTTGATCAGATCCACGGCGCGCATGAGAGTGGTTCCGGCCAGGGCGTTGGTAAACTCCGGGATGACCAGCTTGCCGCTCTCGTCCACGATGCATACGTTTTCGGTGGCCCCTTCGGCCAGGAACCCGTTGCGATCGAAACAGAACGGGAAGTCAAAGCCCTTTTCCTCGGCCTCATGCTTCATGAGCACGTTGGGCAGGTAGTCGATGGACTTGATGGTCGCCAGGTACGACTGCTTGGCCGGAATGGAGGTCTTGAAGGCGGTGACGCCCTTTTCGTAGACCGATTCCGGCTTGGGGTGCATGTCGTAGGAGACCACGTAGAGGCTCGATTCCGGGCACTCGGACGGATAGATGCCGAAGCCGCCGGGGCCGCGCCCCAGGAGCACACGGACCATGCCGCTGTCCCGGCCGCCCGCCCGGGCCACGTCGAGGATCAGCCCCCGGATGTCGTCCCAGGAGCACGGCGGGGTCATGTAGATGGCCTGGCAGGACCGCTGCATGCGGGCCATGTGCGGCTCGAGCTGGTAGAGCTTCCGGTCCACGAACTTCATGGTCTCGAAGATGCCGTCCCCGCGATGAACCAGATGGTCGTCCCAGGGCATGACCATGAGCTTGGGGTCCGTGCAGATCATGCCCACACGGTGCTCGTAGAAGGCCTGGATCTCGCCCGCGCCCGGCCGATCGACGGCCAGCATGGCTTCCAGATACGTTTTGGAATCCGCTACCTTGGCCACGATAAACTCCTTAGGGCACACGCACCAGGTCGCGCTCGATCAGGGTCTCGGCGATCTGCACGGTGTTCAGGGCCGCGCCCTTGCGGATGTTGTCGGAAACGACCCACATGTTGATGCCGTTCTCGATGGTCTCGTCCTCGCGGATGCGGCCGACGTAGGTGTCGTCCTCGCCCGAGGCGTTGATGGCCATGGGATAGATAAGCTTTTCCGGGTAGTCCTCGACGGTCACGCCCGGGGCCTTGGCCAGCAGGGCGCGGACGTCGTCGGCGGTCAGCTTGAGTTCGGTCTCGATGTTCACGGACTCGGAGTGGCCGTAGAAGACCGGCACGCGCACACAGGTGGCGGTGACCTTGATGGACGGGTCGCCCATGATCTTGATGGTCTCGTTGACCATCTTCATCTCTTCCTTGGTGTAGCCGTTGTCCATGAAGACGTCGATGTGCGGCAGGCAGTTGAAGGCGATCTGGTGCGGGTACACGTCGGCCACCACGGGCTGGCCGGACATGAGGCGGCGCACCTGGTTCTCCAGCTCCTCGATGGCCTTGTGCCCGGTGCCGGACACCGCCTGGTAGGTGGACACGACCACGCGCTTGATCTTGGCCTCGTCATGGATGGGCTTGAGCGCGACCATCATCTGGATGGTGGAACAGTTGGGGTTGGCGATGATGCCCTTGTGCCAGTCCAGGTCCTGGGGGTTCACTTCGGGAACCACCAGGGGGCACTCATCGTTCATGCGCCAGGCCGAGGAGTTGTCCACCACCACGCAGCCGGCGTTGGCCGCGATGGGAGCGAACTTCTCGCTGATGGAGCCGCCCGCGGAGAACAGGGCGATATCCACGCCGTCAAAGGAATCCTCGGTCAGCTCCTGGACGGTCAGTTCCTCGCCCTTGCACTCGACCTTCTTGCCCACGCTGCGGGCCGAGGCCAGGGGAATGACCTTGCTGTAGGGGAAATCCCTCTGCTCCAGGACCTTCAACATCTCCTGGCCCACGGCGCCCGTGGCGCCGCAGACCGCGACAACGAAATTCTTGCTCATTTTCCTTACCCCCAAAGACTATATATTGAGATTTTTTCCGATTTCAAGAACCGCCTCGGCGCGGTTGAGCGTGTACAGATGCACGCCCGGCGCGCCGCCGTCGATGAGTTCCTGGGCCTGTTTGGTGGCGTAGTCGATGCCCAGTGCGTACACGGCATCGTCACCGCCCTCCTCATGCGCCTTCTCGAGTGCGCTCAGGAATTTGCCCGGAATGGCCGCGCCACACAGGCTGAGAATGAATTTGGCCGACTTCAGGCTCAGAAGCGGCATGACGCCCGGGATGACCGGCACGTTCGCGCCCATCAGCTTGAGACGCTCCACGTAGTCGAAATACATGCGGTTGTCGAAGAACATCTGGGTGACCAGAAACTTCGCGCCCTTGCGCACCTTGAGGTGGACCATGTCCAGGTCGGACTTGATGGACGGGGACTCGCAGTGAGGCTCGGGATAGGCCGCGCCGCCCACGCACAGATCCGGATACCGCGAGCAGATGTACTCGATCAGTTCCGAGGCGTGCCGGAAATCCTGGGAACTGAAGTCGAAATTCTCCACGCCCCGGGGCGGGTCGCCGCGCAGGGCCAGGACGTTGTCGATGCCGGCCTTGACCAGGCTTTCCAGAAAGCCGTCCAGCTTCTCGGCCGAGGCGCCCACGCTGGTCAGGTGGGTGATGGGCTCGAGGCCGTGGTCCCGTTTCATCCGGGTGGCGATCTCCAGGGTGTTGTCCTGGGTGCCGCCGCCCGCGCCGTAGGTCACGGACGCGAACAGGGGATCGAGAACCTTGAGCTTGTCGACCACCTCGAAAAAGGCGGGCCAGGCTTCCCGTTCCTTGGGAGGAAAGAACTCCAAGGAGACGAACGGGGACTTCCCGTCGATCAGATCACAAACACGCAATGCTCACTCCTTCAACAATCACTTCAGGTAAAGCCCGATTCGGGCAAGTGAAGTTACATACTCCTTCTCGGCTCAACCTTCAATGGCGAAATGGCGTAAATCCACGCGGGGCGGGCATCGGAATCAGCCATGGAGGGCTTCGACGATGGCGATGTCGGCGGGCAGGAAGTCGAGAGCGATGGCCCCCTTGGGATCGGTCCAGGCCATATTCTGGCCTTCCATACTCTTCAACTCACCGGAATATTTTGTGATATGATAGAAATGCAGATGAACGGAAAACTCGTCGTATTCGTGACGCAGGTCGCGCCAAAAGGCGAATTCCTCGGGCGTGACGTCCAGTTCCTCGCGGAACTCGCGGACCAGGGCCCGCTCGCGCGACTCGCCCGGCTCCACCTTGCCGCCGGGGAATTCCCACCATCCGGCCATGGGGCCACCCTCGGGCCGCTGCACGGCCAGGTACCGGCCGCCCTGCCAGACGATGCCCGCCACCACCTCCAGGACCGGCTTGGTCATGCCGCCCCCGGTTCGCCGGTGATGGCCTCCATGCGCCCTTCCAGCTCGGCCATCTGCTCCATCAGGGTCTCGGCCCACTCGGTGGCGTCCTTGTAGGCCGCGTTGAGCTTCAGCGCCTGCTCGGGCTTCTCGTAGGTCGCGGGATCGTTCATCTTCTCTTCCAGCCCGGCCTGCTCGTCCAGAACCTTTTCCAGGTCCGCCTCAAGCTTCTCGTACTTCTTCTTGAGCGGCTTGAGCTCACGGTAAAGGCGGTTGCGCTCCTCGGCTTGGCGGCGCTTCTCCTCCTTGGTCAGCTTGCGCTTCTCCAGGGAGTCCTCGGAATCGCAGTCGGCCGGGTTGTTGCGGCAGGCCTCCTCGCGCTTCTGGCGGGCATGGAACTCCTCGAACCCGCCCACGTGCTGGGCCAGCCCGTTTTCGTCCAGGGACCAGACCTCCTCGGCCACCTCGTTGAGCAGATAACGGTCGTGGGCCACGAAGAGCAACGTGCCGTCATAGTCCTGGAGGGCCCGGATGAGCCCCTCGCGGGTCTCGATGTCCAGATGGTTGGTGGGCTCGTCCAGGATGAGCAGGTTGGCCTTGGCCAGGAACAGGGTGGCCAGGAGCAGACGGGACTTCTCGCCGCCGGACAGCCCCTTGACCTTGCGCTCGAAATACGGCTCGCCAAGCAGGAACAGGCCGAGCACGCTCATGACCTGCTCCTCGGTCAGCCCCGGGCTGGACAGCCGCCGGATCTCGCCGATGACCGAGTTGTCCAGGTTGAGGATCTCGTGCTGGTGCTGGCTGAAATAGCCCATCTCGGTGCCCGGGCCGATCTTGACGTGCCCGGCGGACGGCGTCAGCGATCCGGCCAGGAGCTTGAGCAGGGTCGACTTGCCCGCGCCGTTGGGTGCGACCACGGCCACCTTCTTGCCCCGGAAGAGCTGGAAGTTGAGGGCGGGCCAGACCGAACGGCCACCCTCGTAATGAAATTCGAGGTCCACCACGGACACCGGGACCTTGTCGCCCCGCTTGGGCTCGGGCAGGCGGAAGTTCAGGCTCCGGCCCCGGTGATGGGCGGCCTGGACCTGCTTGATCTGGTTGAGCTCCTGTTCGAGCTTCTCCACCTTCTTGAGCTTGCTCTGGGCCTGGGCCGCCTTGCGCGCCTTCACCCTAAACTTGTTGATGTACTTGTATTCGTTGTCGATCCTGGCCGACAGCTTGTCCGCTTCCTTGCGCCGCTGCTCCCGGTTCTCCTCGTCCCAGACCAGGAACTCGTCAAAGGAGCCCTTGCGCAGCAGCGGCTTGGCCCCGCCCAGGAAAAGCACATGGGTGCCCACGCGGTTCAGAAAGACGCGGTCGTGGACCACGAAGGCGAGGGTGCCCCGAAAATTGAGCAGATAGTCCTCCAGCCACTCCACGGCCTCCAGGTCGAGGTGGTTGGTGGGCTCGTCGAGCAAAAGCACGTCAGCGCCCTGCAACAGGACCCTGCCGAGCTTGGCCCGCTCGCGCCAGCCGCCGGACAGCTCGCCGATGCGCTTGAGCAGGTCGCCTTCCGCAAAGCCCAGGCCGGTCAGGATGGCCCGTGCCTTGTGGTCCGGGTTGTAGCCGTAACGCTGTTCGAACTCCGCCTGGCGGTGGGACAGTTGCTCGATGCGCGCGTTGTCCCCTTCGCGCACGGCCTTTTCCCACGCTTCCCAGAACTCGTTCCAGGAAGGCAGCGCGGACAGGACCCAGGCCAGGAGCTGCTGCTCCAGGACCTCGCCGGTCATCTCCTGGGCCACGTAGCCCACGCGGGCTCCCTTGGTCACCGTGACCTGGCCGCCGTCGGGTTCGACCTCCCCGGCCAGGACCTTGAGCAGCGTACTCTTGCCGCAGCCGTTGGGGCCGGTCAGGGCCAGGCGCATGCCCGGCGAAACCTCGAAGGCCACGTCGGAAAAGATCGGCTCGCCGCCGTAGGATTTTTCAAGACTCTGTACTGTGATGCGCGACATATAATAATGGACCTTTTGCGTTTGCGGATGAGAGATATAATGCGTGAAGCGGATTGGCAACTGTTTTGACCGCGCGCGGTCCGACGGGTACACTGCCGCCATGCGAATATGGTACGTCTACCTGCTCCGCTGCGCGGACAACAGCCTCTACTGCGGCATCACCAACGACCTGGACCGGCGGATCAGGGCGCACAACGCCGGGACCGCCTCCAAGTACACCCGGACGCGTCTACCGGTGGCCCTGGCGGCCAGCGTTGAGGTGGACGGCAAGAGCGCGGCCCTGAAACTGGAACTGGCCGTCAAGAAACTGCCCGCAGGGCGAAAGATCGAGCGGCTCATGAACCATTCGCAGACAGGACAAATCACCACCGGGTGACCGGCCGGAGAAAACCGCGTCTCCTTGCCAACCGCCCTGTTTCCACGTACCTTTTTCGCGACCCGAGGCCCCGCCCGAACCCGACAACCCACAGACACCCCAATGCTGGAAGTCAGTACCGTATATCTTCTCCTGACCATGTTCGGGTTCGTGCTCGTGGGGGTCATCGTCATCCACCATCACAACAGCTCGGACATGATTCGGCGCAAGCGCAACGAGGTCCGGCGGCTGACCGTGCACCTTGAAGCCAAGAACTCGGTCCTCGAGGAGCATATCGCCGAACTCAAGAACAAGGTGGGCGAACTCGACGAACAGATAGGCATCATGGAACAGCGGGCGCATTCAAGATGACCTTCAGCATGCTCTTCGGCCTGTTTCTGGCCCTCTTCTTCATAGCCTTCCGGATGATCTCCAAATACCGGTACGCGACCATGAGCGAGCTCAAGAACCGGCAGAACGAGCTCGAAACGAGGCATCAGTCCCTGCGCGACCAGAAGCGGGACCTGGAGCGGGACTTGGTCTCCAAGGAACAGACCCTGGCCACCCTGCGCAGCTCCCAGGGCGACATTCGGGGCATCACCGTGGCCGACCTGGAAGCGGTCGAATCGGACGAAAACGAAAAGGTCGGGCGCTACCTGCTGAACAAGGGCAAGATCACCAGGGAACAGCACGAGCGGGCGCTGAAGAAAATGGATATCCTCAAGATGGACTACATCGGCGTGTGCATGGCGCTCGGTTTCATCGATCTGGAGACCGGGAACCAGGCGAAAAAGGCGGGCAAGCTCAGCACCCCCTCGCTCTGACCCTCTTTCCACACGCAATAGAAAGGGCCGCGTCGCCAAGCGACACGGCCCCTGTTCGCACTCTTTCGATCGAACTACATGTTCGCCAGCACGGCGTCGGCCATGGCGGTGCAGCCAACGGCCTTGCCGCCTTCCTGGACGATGTCGCCGGTCCGGTAGCCCTGCTCCAGGGTCTTTTCCACGGCCCGCTCGATGCAGTCGGCCTCCTCGCCCATGTCGAAGGCGTGGCGCAGCATCATGGACACGGACAGGATGGTCGCCAGGGGGTTGGCCAGGTCCTTGCCCGCGATGTCCGGGGCCGAACCATGGATGGGCTCGAACAGGCCGGGGTTGCCAGCGCCCAGGCTCGCCGACGGCAGCATGCCGATGGAGCCGGTGATGGCCGCGGCCTCGTCGGACAGGATGTCGCCGAACAGGTTGCCGGTGACGACCACGTCGAACTGGGACGGATCGCGGACCAGTTGCATGGCCGCGTTGTCCACGTACAGGTGGGACAATTCGATGTCCTGGTAGTTCTTGTGCTCGTCGATGACGATTTCGCGCCACACGCGGGACACGTCCAGCACGTTGGCCTTGTCCACGGAGCAGACGCGGCCGGAGCGCTTGCGGGCGGCCTCGAAGGCCACCTTGGCGATGCGCCGGATCTCGTGCTCGAAATAGGCCATGGTGTTGAAGCCGAAACGCTCGCCGTCCTTCTCGCCGTCATAGCGCGGCTCGCCGAAGTAGATGCCGCCGGTCAGCTCGCGCACGACCATGACGTCCAGGCCGCGGGCCACGATGTCCGGGCGCAGGTAGCAGGCGTCGGCCAGTTCCTTGAACAGCCGGGCCGGACGCAGGTTGGCGAACAGCCCGAGCTCCTTGCGGATGCCGAGCAGCCCCTTTTCCGGGCGGATGGCCGGGTCGATGGTGTCCCACTGGGGACCGCCCACCGCGCCCAGCAGCACGGCGTCCGCCTTCCGGCACTTGGCCACGGTATCGGCGGGCAGAGGCACGCCTTCCGCGTCGATGGCGCAACCGCCGATCAACGCCTCGGTCGTCTCGAAACCACGGCCGAACTTGTCGCCCACCTTGTCCAGAACCCGCAGGGCCTGGGCCACGATCTCCGGACCGATCCCGTCACCGGGCAATACACAAATCTTCATTACTCTCTCCTGTTGTGATGCCTCCGGCGGGCCTACCGGCGGTCGCCTTCGGCGGGACCAGGGAACCTTTTGAAAAAGGTTCCCTGGACTCTCCAAAACTTTTTGTCGCGCCTTCGGCGGGGCCGTTGGAGCGTACAATCAATGCCATTATCAAATTTCCGTTCCCCTACCCGCGAAGCGGCGCCAAAAAGTTTGGGAAAAGGAGGGGATGGGGGCCCGGGGGAAGGGGAGGAAAGAGCCATTTTTAAAGGGTTTTTCCTCCCCTTCCCCCGCCCGCCGAAGGCCTTCTTAGGCCAGTTTTTTCTTGGCGTACTCGACCAGTCCGCCCGCGTTGAGGATTTCCTGCATGAACGGGGGGACCGGGGCGGCCTGC
The DNA here is from genome assembly GCF_001874525.1 of Pseudodesulfovibrio hydrargyri. Lineage (NCBI taxonomy): Bacteria > Pseudomonadati > Thermodesulfobacteriota > Desulfovibrionia > Desulfovibrionales > Desulfovibrionaceae > Pseudodesulfovibrio > Pseudodesulfovibrio hydrargyri. The sequence continues at coordinate 252,046 of NZ_LKAQ01000001.1, forward strand.
ACGGTCGCACCGGTGGTCAGGTTGTTGATGACGCCGGAGGCGGTGTCCACTTCGATCTGATCGGTGTCGCTGAACTTGTCGATATCGTCGCCGATCTCGAGCAGGACCAACCCCATGTTGAAGCCGTTGCGGTAGAAGATGCGCGCGAAGCTGTGGGCCAGGACCACGGGAATGCCCGCGCCCAGGATGGAAATGGGCGCGTGCTCGCGGGACGAGCCGCAGCCGAAGTTCACGCCGCCGACCATGACGTCGTTTTCCTTGACGCGCTTGACCCATCCGGCCTCCAGGCCCTCCATGCAGTTGGCGCCCAGTTCCTTGGCGTCGGTGGTCACCAGGAAGCGGGCCGGGATGATGGCGTCCGTATCGATATGGTCGCCCACTTTGTGAGCGGTTCCGGTTACTTTCATTATTGCACCCTCCTACAGCTTGGCGGGGTTGATGATCTCGCCGGCCACGGCGGAGGCGGCGGCCACGGCGGGGTTGGACAGGAAGACCTCGGACTCCAGGGAGCCCATGCGGCCCTTGAAGTTCCGGTTGGTGGTGGAGATGGCGCGCTCGCCGCCCGCCAGGATGCCCATGTGGCCGCCCAGACAGGGGCCGCAGGTGGGCGGGCCCACGATACAGCCCGCGTCCATGAATATCTCCATCAGCCCTTCCTGCATGCACGCCTTCCAGATGGACGGGGTGGCGGGCAGGATGATGCAGCGCACCTTGGGATCGACCTTGCGGCCCTTGAGCACTTCGGCGGCCTCACGCATGTCCTCGATGCGGCCGTTGGTGCAGGAGCCGATGACGGCCTGGTGGATCTTGAGCCCGGCGGTCTCGTCCACGGGCTTGACGTTGTCGGGCAGGTGCGGACAGGCCACCTGGGGGGCCATGCCGGTGACGTCGATGTCGACCACCCGCTCGTACACGGCGTCGGCGTCCGGGGTCATCAGCTCGCCGCCTTTGAACCCGGCTTTGGACGAGTAGTCCAAGGTCTTTTGGTCCACCGGGAACAGGCCGACCTTGCCGCCCGCCTCGATGGCCATGTTGGCGATGGTCATGCGGCCCTCGATGGTCATGTTGTCGACCACTTCTCCGCCGTATTCGAGCGCCTTGTACAACGCGCCGGACACGCCGAGAATACCGATCTGGTTGAGCACGAAGTCCTTTGCGCCGACGTACTTGCCGGGGGTGCCGGTCAGGTTCACGCGGATGGTCGGCGGAACCTTGAACCAGGTCTCGCCCAGCGCCATGCCCGCGCCGACGTCGGTGGAGCCCATGCCCGTGGCGAACGCGCCCAGGCCGCCGTACGTGCAGGTGTGGGAGTCCGCGCCGATGACCACGTAACCGGGGCCGACGATGCCCTTCTCGGGCAGCAGCGCGTGCTCCACGCCGACCTCGCCGCACTCGTAGTAATGGGTCACGCCCATTTCCTCGGCAAAGTCGCGGACCACCTTGACCTGCTCGGCGGAGTCGATGTCCTTGTTCGGGGTGAAGTGGTCGCAGACCAGGGAAATCTTGTCCCGGTCAAAGACTTTCTTCGCGCCCATGGCCTTGAAGGACTTGATCGCCAGGGGGGCGGTGATGTCGTTGGCAAGGACCATGTCCACCTTGCACTGGACGATCTGCCCCGCGCCGGTAACCTGCTCGTCCGTGTGGTTCTGCAGAATCTTTTCAGCTAAGGTCTGACCCATTTGTCTATTTCTCCTCTTTCGCTTTTTCCAAGCGGTTCAATGCGTTGACCATGGCCAAGGCGCTGGCCTTGACCACATCGCCGTCGTTGGCGCGGCCCACGGCCTTGACGCCGTCGTGCTCGATGCGCACGGCGACGCCGGCCAGGGCGTCGGAGCCTTCGGTCACGGCGTTGACCGTATAACTTTCAAGTTTCGGGGAAACGCCCACCAATGAGTAGATGGAGTGGAACACGGCGTCAATGGAACCTTCGCCGAAATTGCTGGTCCGCTTGACCTCGGCCTCGCCCTCGGCACCGAATTCCATGACCGTGGCCGCGTGCGGCGGCACGTCGCCGGTGCCGGAGAACACGGACATGTCCACCAACCGGAAGCGGTCCTTGCGGCGGTACACCGACTCCAGGATGAGCGCCTCCACGTCCTCGTCGAACACCTGCTCCTTCTTGTCGGCCAAATCCTTGACCGCCTTGAAGAGCACGTTGACCTGGTCCTCGTCCAGGCTGTAGCCCAGCTCCTCGGCCTTTTTGCGCACGGCGTGGGAGCCGGAGTGCTTGCCGATGACGATCTCGTTGTTGGTCAGGCCGATGGAGGCCGGAGTCATGATCTCGTATGTCAGCCGGTTCTTGAGCACGCCGTCCTGGTGCACACCGGACTCGTGGGCAAAGGCGTTGGCCCCGACAATGGCCTTGTTCGGCGGGATGGGCATGCCGATGATCTGGGACAGGCGGCGGCAGGACGGGAAGATCTGCTCGGTGACGATGCCTGTCTCGACCCCGTACAGTTCCTTGCGGGTGTTCAGGGCCATGACCACATCCTCGAGCGCCGCGTTGCCCGCGCGCTCGCCGATGCCGAGCACGGTGCACTCCACTTGGCGCGCGCCCGCCCTGATCGCGGCCAGGGAGTTGGCCACGGCCGACCCCAGGTCGTTGTGGCAATGGACCGAGATGACCGCCTTGTCCACGTTGCTCACGTTGTCCATGAGGTATTTGACCATGTCGTAGTATTCAAAGGGCTGGGTGTAGCCCACGGTGTCCGGGACGTTGACCACGTTGGCCCCGGCCTCGATGGCGGTCTCGCAAACCTTGACCAGGAAATCCCAGTCCGAGCGCGAGGCGTCCTCGGCCGAGAATTCCACGTTCTCTGTGTATTGCCGGGCATGGCGGACAGCCTTGTCGATCATGACGATGACCTCGTCACCGGTCTTGCCCAGCTTGTGCTTCATGTGGATTTCGCTGGTGGCAAGGAAGACGTGGATACGCGGATGCCTGGCCTCCTTGATGGCTTCCCAGCAGCGGTCGATGTCGCCGGTCACGGCGCGGCACAGCCCCGCGATCTGCGGTTTCTCGACGGCCGCCGCAATGGCCTGGACCGCTTCGAAGTCGCCCTGGCTGGCGATGGGAAAGCCCGCCTCGATGATGTCCACGCCCAGGGTCTCCAGCTGGCGGGCCATGCGGATCTTCTCGTCCAGGTTCATGGTCGCGCCGGGAGACTGTTCGCCGTCACGCAAGGTGGTGTCGAATACATACACTCTTTCTGCCATGGTATCCTCCAAAATGGTTCCCCGTGTGGGGGTATGTTCTAAATGTTTGACAAACGGTATGCAACCGCCAAACGCAAAACCCGCGCGGGCAGCGTGGCGATCAGGGTCAGTACGACGTACTAATATGGGATGAGGAGAGCTAGCCTAGCTCTTTCTTGGAGCTGTCCCGTAGTAGTCGCTTGCTTCTGCGGGATAGTAGGAAAAGGGTGTAGAGCGGACCGGAAACGAGGTAGCCCAGGAAAAAGACGAACCCGAGCACCTTGGGCCGGGACGCGATGAGCGAGAAGATCAGGATCGCGGTCACCATCCAGCTGAAGGGATGGGCTTTGAATGCGCTGATTTCCTTGAAGGAATAGAAGCGGATGGTGCTGACCATGAAGAAGGACAACACGTAGACCAGGACCAATGTGCCCACCGAGATCACGGAGTGCAGGTATTCCTGCGGCACGTAGTCGGTGAAGAGCACCAGAGTGGCCAGGGTGCAGGCCGCCGCCGGGATGGGCAGGCCCACGAAATGCTTCTTGGAGGTGGTCGCCGCCTGGACGTTGAACCGGGCGAGGCGCAGGGCTCCGCAGGCCATGAACAGGAAGGCGGCCATCAGGCCGAGACGGCCGAAGTCGTGCAACAGCCAGAGATAGGACATGACCGCCGGGACCACGCCGAAGGCGACCAGATCGGCCAGGGAGTCGAGCTGGACGCCGAATTCGCTCTGCGTGTTGGTGATCCGCGCCACCTTGCCGTCCAGACCGTCGAACACGCAACTCGCCAGGATGCACAGGGCGCAGGAGGCGATGTCCCCCTGGATGGCCCAGGTCAGTCCCAGAAAGCCGGTAAACAGGCTGGCCGTGGTCAGCAGGTTCGGCAGGAGGTAGACACTCTTATGTCGCGGCAAATCTTCCTCAAACATGGCGATCAGTTACTTGCATTCTCCGGATCAGGCGGGACGTTTTTCCGCCAGGACCGTCTCGCCGGCGACGGTCTTTTGACCGACGCTGACAGTTGGTACATAGCCATCCGGAATGTAAAGGTCAACTCTTGAGCCGAACTTAATCAAACCATACCGCTCGCCGCGCTTGAGTTTGTCGCCCGGTTCGGCCCAGCAGACGATGCGCCGGGCGATGAGGCCCGCGATCTGGACCATGGTGAACCGCTGGTTGCCTTTGCCGGTGACGACCACGATGTTGCGCTCGTTGTCCTCGCTGGCCTTGTCGAAGGAGGCGTTGAAGAACTTGCCCGGGATGTAGCGGATCGTCTCGACCTTGCCGCTGACCGGCATGCGGTTCACGTGCACGTTGAAGACGTTCATGAAGATGGCGATGTACTGGCGGGAATCCCCGGTCACGGGGTCCACGGCCCGGCCGACCTTGATGACCTTGCCGTCCGCCGGGGCGGAAACGGCCTCGGCGTCCTCCGGGCCGACCCGTTCGGGGTCGCGGAAGAAATGCCCGATGAAGGCGGTGGCGACGAGGCCGAGAACAGCCACGGGCCAGCAGCCGATGATGGCGAAGATCAGGGTGGTGAATGCCGCGATGACGATGTAGGGCAGCCCTTCCAGGGCGACGCCGACGGACGGTTTCAACATGGCGCGTCGAGCTCCTTTTCTGCTAAGTTTCCGCTCCTTACCCTTGGCTCCCCCAAACCGCAAGTTTGTTTTTTACAATATATTCGGCGCAAGGTATACCCCGGGTCATGGACCCGGTAACGCATCTTTCCTCGGGACTCATGGGCGGCCTGGCCGCGCGCAAGTGGTTCCCCGAAGCGAAATTCCTCGTGCCCGCCTGCATGCTCGCGGCCTGGATTCCCGACGTGGACATCTTCTTCGGCGACGGCCCGGAATTCAACCTGCTCTACCACCGGGGCATCAGCACCTCCTTTTTCGGCACCTTCCTCCTGGCGCTCACCCTGGCCGGGCTGTACAGGCTCGTCTCCCGGCGCACGCCGTTCATCAAGATCACCGCCCTGTTCTACTCGCTTTCCCTGACCCACGTCTGGCTCGACCTGATCACCACCTACGGCACCCAGATCCTGGCCCCGTTCTCCAACCGCCGCTTCGCCCTGGACGGGGCGTTCATCATCGACCCGGTCTTCACCCTGACGGCCCTTGCCCTCATCCTCGCCGCCTGGCTGATGAAAAGACACCGTCACGCCATCGCCCTGGTAGGCATGGCCTGGTTCTTCGCCTACCCCCTGGCCAACATGGGCACAGGAGCAGTACTCCAGAACGTCTACGCCCACCGCCTCGACGCCAAGGGAATCGCCTACGACCACGTCCACGTCACCCCGGACGCCCTGGCGCCCCGGTTCTGGAAGGTGGTCGTCACCGCCGGGCCTGACTACCTCCTGGACACCATGGACCTGTTCGGCGACCGCGAGCCCGCCGCCCCCCTGCGCGTCAGACGGGCGGACAAGTCGTTCCTGCGCAAGCTCGGCGAGCAGCAATCCCTGTTCGCCACCTACGCATGGTTCACCAAGTGGCCCTACGTGGAGGAGACCGCCCCCCCTCAAGGGGCCCGGTTCGTCTTCCGCGACCTGCGCTTCACCTCCACCAACCCGATCATGGCCTGGTACTACCAGGGCAAGCGCCAGCCCTTCACCCTGACCGTGCAGCTAGACAAATCGGGCAGCATCATCACCTGGTCCTTTGAAGGCGGGGTCAGTTCCCGGGCCGACGCCGAGGATCTGATACAGTGACCTGGTTCGTCCTCTCGCTGGGGGCGGCGTTCTTCATGGCCTCCAACGCCGCTCTGATGAAGCGGTTCTTCTCCGATCTCTCGGCCTGGGAGATGAGCCTCATTCCCTATTTCTACGCCCTGCCGCTCATGGTCCTGGCCCTGCCCTTTGTCGGCATCCCGGCCATCGGCCCGCGCTTTCTCCCGACCCTGGCCTGGGTCCTGCCCCTGCTCATGATCTCCATCATCCTGCACTACACGGCCATCCGCATGTCGCCCATGTCCCTGACCCTGCCTTTTCTGAGCTTCACCCCGGTCTTCGTCCTGTTCACCGGCGGGCTTATCCTGGACGAAACCCTCACCCCGCAAGGCATCATGGGCATGCTTCTGGTTGTCCTTGGCGGCTACGTGCTCAACCTCGACGCCACCCGGTACGGCTACCTGGGTCCGATCAGGGCCATCTGGAAAGAACCCGGCTCGGCCCTGATGCTCATCGTCGCCTTCATCTACGGCCTGACCTCCGTGGGCGGCAAGGTCATGATCCTCGATTCCTCGCCCCTGTTCGCGGCCGTGACCATCTTCATACTCTACGGCCTGATCCTGACCGCCATTCTGCTCATGACAGGCAAGGCGACCCTCAAAAACATCACCCGCAATCACCGGCTCGGCGCTCTGGCCGGACTGATCGTCTTTGCCGAAATGGTCTGCCACAACACGGCCATGAGTCTGGTGGCCGCGGCCTACATGATCACCATCAAACGCACCACCGGCCTCTTCTCGGTCCTCTACGGCTGGCTCCTGTTCCATGAAACCGGCATCCGCTTCCGCCTGATCGGCACCGTCATCATGACCACAGGCGCCGCCGTCATCGCTCTTTGGGGATGAGGACGCCTCCGGCGGTCGGGGGAAGGGGAGAGGGAGACCCTTTGAGGAAAGAGTTTCCCTCTCCCCTTCCCCCGACCCCCCATCCCCTCTCCCTTCCTAAACTTTTTATATGCGCATCCGCGCGTGCGGTGGGCCGAGGCAAGCCTTGCTTCTTCGCCGACGCCCGGCCGGTTGAGACTGTACGGTCGGGCAGAGACGAGAATGATTGCAACCACAATATCATCCCCCACGAAGCGGCGACAAAAAGTTTTGGAGGGTCCAGGGAACCTTTTCCAAAAGGTTCCCTGGCCGTCGGAGACGCCCGCCCGGCGAGGGCCCGCCAGAGGCGCAAAAAAAAGCCCGGCGAACCGGGCTTCATCTCATAATACTTATTAGGATTACGTCAGGTAGCGGTAGAAGTCGCTGCCGAGACGGTGCATGGGCAGGACCTTGCCCTCGAGGATGAGCCCCTGGGGGATGAACCGTTCGGTCAAGTATTCGGCCGGTGGCTGGAAGCCGTTTTCGCGGGCCAGAATGACCGAGGCGCGGGTGGCGGTGCTGTGGGCGATGAGCCCTTCGGGGAAAAACACGGCGTTGTCCAGGCTGTCGCCCACGGTATCGAGGAAGGTCTTGTACTTGTGAAAACAGTTGTCCGCGTCCAGGGACTGCTGGATGCCGGCCATGACCTCGTTGGCCACGTAGTTGACCGCCCTGCCCCGGACCATGCCGAAGGCGTTGGGCCTGCCCGGATCGGCGAGCATGACCGAGCCCGCGCCCAGCGAATGGACCAGATCGTGTGTCCGCTCCCCGGACACCGGGTCGCACTGGTAGCCCAGGGTCTGGATATCGGAGAAGCCGCTGCGCCGGGCCAGGATCTGCAAGGCCAGGAGCATGATGCCGGTCCCGGCTCCGATGTCCACGCCCACGAACGGGCCGCTGCCCGGGCAGATGTCCGCATGGGCCAGGACCGCACGCATGACATGGGCCGCGCGCGGGGCGTCGGCCAGCACGCGGAGCACCGAGGACCACATGCGCAGCCGGTTCATGACCTCGATGTCGTCGCCCGGCTCGTTCATGGACTGGTGGCGCGAAAACTGCTCGAACAGCCCGGCCAGTTCGCCGTAGGGCACGGTGTCGCGGTGGGCGTCCTCGTGTACGTAGGCGAAGAAATATTTGACGGCCACGTTGAGCAGCCGGGTGTCGGACACGGGCTCGCCGGGGTCGCACAGCCGCTCCACGTCCGAGACCAGGGCGTCGGGCGTGTAGAAATCCGGGGCGATGGCCGGGGCCGGGAGGCCGACCATGGTCGTGAAATTCCGGGCCTGCATGCCCGCCGAAGCCAGGGGCGAACCGACCATTGCGCCGGAAACGGGGCCGTGCGCCGGGTCGAAGATGTGGGGTATGCTCGTCTTGCTCATGGTTGTCCGAACGGTCGCGGTTTTGGGGAAATTGTTGCCGTCCAGCCCCGTATCTGCACGGACCATACCGGGCGCGTCCGAAAAGACGCATAAAAGTCATGTTTTCTTGATTATAAAATTATATCAATGAGATAAAAAATATGACAGACACGAAAAAGGCCGACCCCCTTGGGACCGGCCTGATCGTTTCTGGAGCGGGAAACGGGATTTGAACCCGCGACTTCAACCTTGGCAAGGTTGCACTCTACCACTGAGTTATTCCCGCGTGTCTTCGGCGGCGGGCTCCCCTAAAAAAGCCGGTCTCTCGCGGAGACCGGCTTAATTAGCTGGAGCGGGAAACGGGATTTGAACCCGCGACTTCAACCTTGGCAAGGTTGCACTCTACCACTGAGTTATTCCCGCCGAGTGGAGGCGACATCCGGATTTGAACCGGAGAATGGAGGTTTTGCAGACCTCTGCCTTACCACTTGGCTATGTCGCCGTCGTTTTGGAGCGGGAAACGGGATTTGAACCCGCGACTTCAACCTTGGCAAGGTTGCACTCTACCACTGAGTTATTCCCGCCCTCAAAAGCGAACCACTGTTTACCCGTGGCCCCGTTGGGTGTCAAGGGTATTTTAGTTTTTTTCGAAATTATGAGCTATATGAACTCCCTGGAATTTTTGGCCTAATGGAAAGACTTTACTTTTTGGGTCATTTTGGTATACCAACGCGCTTTAATTCAGTAGAAAAGGGGTTGCACCCTTAGCTCCTCAACAGACTGCTCACTCACAGAGGGGGAGGTTCATATGGAAGCGAATGACCTGAAGTACTTTAAGGAAACCCTGGACGGCATGCTCGATGACATCCTCAAGAAAAGCGAGGCGACCATCGAGGACATGACCGAATCGGGCGAAGTGTACGCCGATCCGGCGGACCGGGCCACGGCCGAAAGCGACCGCGCCTTCACACTGCGTCTGCGCGACCGCGAACGAAAGCTGATCAAGAAAATCCAGCAGGCCGTCAACCGCATCGAAGATGGCGAGTTCGGCATTTGCCAGGAATGCGGCGACGACATCTCCATCGCCCGGCTCAAGGCGCGGCCCATGACCACGCTGTGCATCAACTGCAAAAGCAAACAGGAAGAGGACGAGGCCGTACGCGGCGACTAGCCGTCCGGCTTCGCCTGGACGGAGACGGCCATGGAAGCCAATTTCTTCCGCTTCCTGAGCGCGGAACTTTCGTCCACCCTTGCCGGTCGCCGAATAGACAAGGTATTCGGCCCGGCCCCCGGCGTCTGGGTGCTGGCCATCCAGAACACGGGCGACCCCCTTCACCTGATCTTCAGGCCCGCCAAATCGGCGGGCCATTTATTTCTCTCCCCCGTCAAGCCGGTCAACCCACAGACCGCCCCGGCCATGGCCATGTGGTTCCGCAAACGGCTGCGCAACCGCAAGATCCTGGCCGCACACACGGACTGGCCCAACCTGCGCCTGGCTCTGGAACTCACTCCGCGCACCGATCCGGACGGCAAAACCTTCCTCATCCTCGACTGCCGCACCGGCATGTCCCTGGCCGACGAACTGCCCCCGACCTTCGCCCACGAGCCGGAATGGCCCGCCCTGGAGGACGTCCTGGAAGACCCGGACATCTGGCGCGAATACCCGCACATCTCCCCGCCCCTGCGCAAGGTTCTGGCCGGGCTGCCCGAAGACGACGCCCACACCCTCTATTTCCGGGTGGCCACGGCCTCGGCCGACGTCTTCCATCTCGCCCGGTCCGGCGATACATGGTCGCCGCCCACGGCCTGGCCGTCCGGCAAGGACGATGAAACCCACGTTTCGGCCCTGGACGCGGCCCGCGCCTACGGCGAACGCACCCTCTTTCCCCTGCTCGACATGGAGGAGGACAAGGCCCAGACCGTCCAGCTCAAGCGCGTGCGCAAGAAACTCAGACGCAACCTCGCCAGCCTGGACCAGGAGCAGGCGCGGCTTGAGCAGCTCGTCGCCGAACAGGTCAAGGCCGAGGCGCTCCAGGCCGAACTCTACCGGTTCAAGGACGCCGAAGGCCTCGAGTCCGTTGACGTCACCCACCCGGTGCACGGTCCCATGACCGTGCCGCTGAACCCGTTCCTCTCGCCCACCGAGAACATGACGCGCTATTTCAAGCTGGCGGCCAAGGGACAGCGCGGCTTCCCGCACATGGAGCGCCGCCGCCGCGAGCTCCTCACACAGCTCTCCAAGGCGGAAGACGGCACCCTGGAAATCCACCCCGCCGCGACCTTGCGGGGAACCCCCGAGCCCGAAGGCCCGGCCGCCCTGCCCAAACGGTTCCGGGGCCTGGCCGTGCGCCTGTTCCGCACCAGCGACGGGTTCACCGTCATCCGGGGCAAGAACAAGACCGCCAACCACCACATGCTCAGCCAGGCGGCCTCGCCCTTCGACTACTGGTTCCACGTGGAGGACGGCCCGAGCTCGCACGTCATCCTCAAACGCGACCATCCCGGCCAGGAAGTGCCCGAAACCTCCCTGATCCAGGCCGCCGTCCTCTGCGGGCTCAAGAGCTACCGCAAGGACGACGGCAAGGCCGACATCATGTACGCCCTGGTCAAGGACGTGCGCAAAGTCAAAGGGTTCAACCTCGGCCAGGTCGCCGTGGACCGCAAACTCGGCACCCTGCGCGTCGACCTCGACCCGTCGCTTGAAGAAAAGTTAGGCTAGGAATGCCTCCGGCGGCTGGGGGAAGGGGAAGGAAAACCCTTTGAAAAGGGCTTTTCCTTCCCCTTCCCCCAGACCCCCATCCTTTCCTAAACTTTCTAGCGCCGCTTCGCGGATGTGCGACAGCATCTATCCCGTTTCTATTCCTGACGATTTACCTATCCTGAAGAAACGAAAAGAAAAGGTCTTTCTTACCTCCACCCGCCACACGCGCGAATGCGCATACAAAAAGTTTGGGAGGGAAAGAGGGGATTGGGGGGTCCAGGGGGGGGAAAGGGGAGAGAGGGAACCTTTTTCTCAAAAGGTTCCCTCTCTCCCCTTTCCCCCTGGCCGCCGGAGGCATCCTAAACCATGCGGTTGACGGACATCTTTTCGAGCATGTTCAGGGCGAGTTGTTTTTCGGAATCCATGCGGTGGGCCACGCTTTTCTGGACGCGGGCGGAGGATGAGCCGAACTGATTTTTACGGGATTCGTACACGCCCTTGATGAGTTGGGCGTTGAAGTCGTCGTTCTGGCCCTTGTGCAGGAAGCGGTCGATGACCTTGTTGAAGATATTGGCCGCGCCGGTCGGACCGTGCTGGACCGAGGTGGACCAGAGGACCTCCTGGAGCGCGGGCGGCGCACTGTTGAAATCCAGGCCGGTGCGGTCGAGGATCATATTCCGGGCCGGATCATAGGTCTGGCGGGCGATGAAGTCGTGCTGGACCTGCTCGAACCCGGCCGGATCTTCGGTGGCGATGGCTTGCCAAACCGAAGGCATGCCGCCCTGCTTGGAGCCGGTGTCGGCGGGCCCGGCGTCGCGCAGCCGGTCAGCCCATTCAGGCCGGTTTTCGTCGAGATAGGACAGAAATTCGTCCATGGTGCCGGGCTTGGAGGCGATCTGGTATTTACCGTAGGAGGTCCCGCCCACGCGGTCGTAGCCGACGGCAGCCACGCCCGCCTCGCCCGATTCGAACCGGGCGGCCAGTGCGCCGGGAGTATGGGCGTTGGTTGCGGGCCGGGAGATATCCGCAGCGGGTTGCGCGTCGGTCCGGGGCCGGACAAGCGGCGCCTTGAGGCCCGCCTCGTCACGCATGATGCGGGAAAGGGCGGACAGCGCCTCGAGCATCTGGGAGTCGTTGATGATGGAGACGTCGAAGCCCCCCCCCCCTTCTCCGGACTTGTCGGCCCCGTTGCCGAAAAGTGCCTGGGCCATGCTCATCTGGTTGTCGAAGGCGGCCTTCATGGCCAGCCGTTCGCCGTCGCGGGCGGCTGGCGCATTCTGCGCCGCTTTGGGGATATCGTACCCGCCGATCTTGCCAATGGACATAAGCTGCTCCTGCGCTGAGAACGTCAAAACATTGACCCCGCAAAGGGGTGCGCAAGGAGAGAAGCAAGGGCCGTGCCTATGGACACAGCATGGCGAATTCGCTGGGAATCAGGACTTGAAAAGGTGAGAGAAGCGCATATCGGCGAGCATGCGGTCCACCAGCTTGCGGTGGCCCGAAGGCAGGGCATAATCGGACAGCTCGGCGGGACGCACGAACCCGCCCTTGACCGCCTCGTGAAAAACCGGCTCCGAGGGCTCGCCGTCGTAGCGGCACAGGAAGCAGTCCATGGTCACCCGGTACCGGGTGTAGCTGTAACGGACCACGGTGATCTTCTCCACCGGCTCCACGGCCAGCTCGACCTCTTCCAGGTATTCGCGCCTGAGAGCCTGCTCGGCGGTCTCGCCCGGCTCGACGCATCCGCCCGGGAACTCCCACAGACCGGGCCAGACGTCGTCGGGCTTGCGCTTCTGGATGAGCACCCTGCCCCGATGGACCAGAAAGCCGGTGGCCATGTCGATGCGGATGGCCTCCTTGGGCACGGGCAGGACCGGCCTCAGCGGAACCGTGCCCGATGCATACGCCCGGCAGTACGCACGCACCGGACACGCCTCGCAACGCGGGTTCTTGCGGCAGATCAGAGCCCCGAACTCCATGATCGCCTGGTTGAAGTCGCCGGGCCGGTCTTCGGGGATGAGCCGCCGGACCGCGTCTTCGACCATGTTGCGCCCTGCCCTGTCCCGAACCGGAATATCCATGTCCAGGAGCCGGGCGAAGACCCGCAGGACATTGGCGTCCACGGCCGGCTCGCGCTGCCCCAGGGCGATGGAGGCCACGGCCCCGGCCGTGTACTCGCCCACGCCGGGCAGGGAATGGATGTCCGCGAAATCGTGTGGGAATTCGCCGTTGAATTGATCCTGGATCAATACGGCCGCGCGGTGCAGGTTGCGGGCGCGGGAATAATAGCCGAGCCCCTCCCAGAGGTTGAGAACCTCTTCCTCATGGGCTTCGGCCAGTGAGCGGACGTCCGGGAACCGGTCCATCCACCGCTTGTAGTACTCCACCACCCGGTCCATCTGGGTCTGCTGGGCCATGATCTCGGAGACCCAGACCCTGTACGGGCTCGGGTCGCGCCGCCAGGGCAGGTCCCTGTGTTCGGCGTCGTACCATTGAAGCAATGCGCGGGTGAATCCGTTCCGGTCCATGACCGCTGTTGTTTACCCCCCCTTGGCCTGGTTGGCAACCGCCTCGGCGGCCTTGGCCGCGGCCTCCTGGTCGCCCAGGTAGTAGTGCCGAATGGGGGTCAGGTCGTCGTTGAGCTCGTAGACCAGGGGCAACCCCGTGGGAATGTTCAGCTTGGTGATGGCCTCGTCGGACATGTTGTCCAGGAACTTGACCAGCCCGCGCAAGGAATTGCCGTGGGCCACGATGAGGACCTTCCGCCCGGCGCGCACCTGGGGGGCGACGGCGTCGAACCAGTAGGGCATGGTCCGGTCGATGGTCAGCTTGAGGCTCTCGCAGCGCGGCAGTTCTCCGGGCGCGAGGTCCGCGTAGCGCGGGTCGTTGCCCGGGAAGCGCCCGTCGTCGGGTTCAAGCTCGGGCGGCGGAGTGTCGAAACTGCGGCGCCAGACAAAAACCTGCTCGTCGCCGTATTTCTGGGCGGTCTCGGCCTTGTTCAGCCCCTGGAGCGCGCCGTAATGGCGCTCGTTGAGCCGCCAGGTCTTGAAGACCGGCAGCCACATGAGGTCAAGTTCGTCCTGGACCAGCCACAGGGTGCGGATGGCCCGCTTGAGCAGGGAGGTGTGGGCCACGTCGAAGGTGAATCCCTCCTCCTTGAGCAGTCGCGCGCCGTCCACGGCCTCACGCACGCCCTGTTCGGTCAGGTCCACGTCGGTCCAGCCGGTAAACCGGTTTTCCAGGTTCCACTCGCTCTGCCCGTGCCGGATCAATACCAATTTATGCATGACGCCTCCCGCTTCGGATTTACTTCATCAGGCAGGAGCATAACCCGAGAACGGGATTCTTGGGAAGGGACGGCGTGAAAAGATCATCGCCGCTTGCGGGTTTTGCGCGTTTCCTTCTCGACCTGGGTGAACAGCTCCCGCTTGCGCTTGTCGAAGGTCACCGCGCTCTTGACCGCGGCCATGGCCACGCACAGGATGCTCAGGATGATGATCAGCCCCTTGGATATTTCCCAGCGCTGGCTCGGATCCTTGATGGTGTCGAGGATCATGTTGCCCTCGATGTTCTGGGTGAAATAGATGAGCGACGGCACGGCGACGAGCAACGCGCCCAGCCCGAGGAGTTCGAGCCAGATGAAATTGCGTCCGAGCATGAGGATGAACAGGGTTGAGTCGCGGATGATGCGCAGGGTGACCAGGCGGCCCTGGAGGCTGTCGATGTGTTCCTCGACCTCCTCCACGAAGCGCAGCGACTTGCGGAAGTTGTCCGCGTCGTGCAGGCGCTGGGTGCGTATCCAGTTGATCTTGTCCACGCAGTAGTTGAATTCCTTGTTGAACTCCAAAAGCAGCTTGGGAAAGGGGAACCAGGCGGCCTCGCGCTGGATGTCGCGCACCCGTTCCGCCAGGTATTCGATGTTGGCGTTGACCCGCTTGATCTCGCGCCGGACCTCGTCGTCCAGCGCGGTCTGGAACTTTTCCGTGCCCTTGAGCAGCTGGTGGTAGGCCACATAGTTGTTGGTCCGGCTGAAATTGCGCAGCCTGTCCAGTTCCTCGTTGGCCGTTTCAAAATAAGGATGGTTCTCGTCGAACCGCCTGGCGATGTCGTCGGTCAGCTCCTCCACCAGCGTACGGGTGGACTCCACCGTGGTCTCGGCCTCGTGCCACTTCTCCCACATGGCGCTCAGGAGCTGCACCCTGCCCCGGTCGAGCTCGGGGTCCACCAGGATGCGGTTGAAGATGTTCGGGTCGCGGGCCATCAGGTCGAACAGGGTATCCATGGCCTGGCCGGTGAAGCCCATCTTGACCATGCAGACGGCCTGCCGGTAGACGGGCTGGAGCCAGGTTGGCGACAGGGAATTGACCCGCTTGTAGGTGTTGATGGCATCCTTGTAGTTGCCCTCCACCTCCATGAGCCGGGCCTGAAGGAAGGCCATGCACCCCTGCTGCATGGTCGTGTAGCTCATGCGCTCGGCCTCCTGCCAATGGAACATGGCCTGATTCAGGTCGCCGCCCTCCATGTGCCAGTAGCCCCACAGGGACTGGGGCTGGTAGCTCCTCGGATACTTGACCTGGGCCTCCTTGAGCATCTTCTCCGCCTCCTCCATGGCCCCATGCTCGAGATTTTCCATGGCCTCCCAGATGTAATCCCCTTCCTGGGGAGCGAGTTGCTTGAAGCCGTCCTCCCACTCCTTGCCCCGGCTGCGCCAGACGAGCTTCAGGGTGCGCAGCTGGACCGGGGAGTTGATCTCGAAGACCGCACGGGCCAGCAGGCTCTCCAGATCGTTTCTCGACTCCATGACCCGGAGGATGGAGGAGACGAAATCATCCTTGGACACGTCCTTGTCCAGGCCGGAGAATCCGTCGGAAAAATCGTTGATGTCCGCCTTGGCCAGCAGCCGCCAGACCTGGGGCTGCGGGGTGGCGATCCGCTTGCTCGGACAATCGGCCGCCTTGTGGTTCTTGAGCCCGCAATAGAAGCATTCGTGATCCCCGTCCGAGGCCACCAGGGCGTTGGGCAGGGCCACCTGCATGGTCCCGTAGCCCGCGCCGTCGTCACCGTCCTTGAGGGCCAGGGTGCACCAGGAATCCAGATTGACCGAGCCCGCGCCGTAGCGGGCCTCGTTCATGCGGAACCAGGGCGAGAGCAGGAACCCGTCCATGAAGCGCACGTGGGGATAGTCCGGGGTGAGCCGGTTCCAGTCCAGCCCCACCTTGCGGGGCAGGTCGGCGGTGAAGTGCAGATCGCCCTGGGGCACGGCGGCCATGACCACGGGCCAGTACTTCTTGTCCGGGGCCTCCTTGTTGTGCCGAATGAGATTCATCATCTCGGTGGTGAAGCTCTTGAGCAGCCGGAAGCTTTCCAGCGGCAGGAAGAGCGCCCCCTCCTTGACGTCGGAGATGTATTTGAGCCCGAGGCGCTGGAGCAGCTCGATGACGTCGGTGGAAAAATCGCGCCAGCCCAGGATGCTCTCCTTGTCCGACATGCGCCCCAGCGGCTTGATGATGAAGAACCAGCGCAAGGTGGACTCGTAGTCCAGCCCCTGGTCCGCGACCAGCCGCAGCCACTCCACGTTGGCCAGCCCGTCCGTGCGCCCGGCCGCCTCGGTTGTCAGCCCGGCCACGGACTGGACCTGGGCCTTGAGCTTGGGGTGGACGACCACCTCGAAATCGTCGGTCGGGACCACGCTCTGGCGGTCCAGCTCCACGGACAGGGACACGGAGTATTCCATGTCGTAGCCCACCAGGAAGGTCAGGGGCACCATCTGGCAGAACACCGGCATGGGGTTGACCCTGGCCCAGACCTGGAGCCGGGCCAGGGCCCGGAAGACCTCCACGGTGTTGCAGTACCACAGGGCCTGGTCCAGATCCTTGGCCACGCACAGGGCGCCGTATTCCTGAAGGGTGCTGTCCACGGCGCTGTGCAACTTGCCCTTCCAGGCCACCCAGATGCCGAAACCGGAGGCCACCAGCCGGGACTGGTTGATGACGGGAAGGGTATCCAGGAGATTGGCTAGGGTCGGCACGGGTCCACCTCACGCCTTGCGGCGGCGTCGTTTGCAATGGAAAAGGCACGCTCGGCGGCACGGTGCCGTCCGGCATGCGCTAACTCAACGTATTCAGGGGAATTTCTTTCCCCTCGCGGACCATGCAAAACAGGGTCCAAACACGCTCGGCCTCATCCTTTTTGTCTCTCTTTTCGCACCCTTGCATGTAAATGTCGACCTTGCGGCGCAGGGAATCCAGGGCAGATTGGTGCTGCTTTTCGTCAAGTTTTCGGCTTTGCAGGATTTTTACCAGCGCACGGATGCGGTGCAGGTCGGCGCACGGCACGCACACGGACAACTGGTCCGGTCTGCCGCCGTGCTTCAGGGTCAGGGGCTCGCGGACCAGCCCCACCGGGAAGTGCAGGCAGGCGCGCAGCCACATGTCATAGTCCTCGCAGGAGGGCATGGCCGTGTCGAAGGGGCCCATGACCTCCCAGGCCGCGCGGGTGAACATGGTGCACGACGGACTGATCAGGCACATCTCCAGCGCGGCCTCGAAGAACCACCCTTCGGGCTTGGCGTACCGGACGGGCTGATTGACCCGCTTGCCGCCCCGGTACCAGATCTCCTCGGTCTGGCAGATCTCGTAACCGTGCTCGGCCATGTAGGAAAGCTGGGTTTCGAGCTTGCCGGGCAGCCACTCGTCGTCGGAGTCGAGCAGGGCCACGACCTCGCCCCGGCACTCGGCGATGCCGGTGTTGCGCGCCCCGGACACGCCCTGGTTCTCCTGGCGGAGGCAGAGGATGCGCGGGTCGTCGAACCGGGCCAGGACCGCTTCGGTGTCGTCGGTGGAGCCGTCGTCGATGATCCGGCACTCCCAGTTGGCGTAGGTCTGGGCCAGGACGGATTCGAGAGCCCTGCCGAGGTATTGGGCCCGGTTGTAGGTGGGCAGGATGATGGAGACCAGACTGTTTTTCATGTATGTGAGCCCTTGCCTTCGCCGTCGCGAACTGTCATGTTGTGTATCCAACAGTCCACCCAGGCGCAATCAATGAGAATATTTCAAGTCATCAATGTCCGCTGGTTCAACGCGACGGCGTGGTACGCCATCACCCTGAGCAAGCTCCTGGCCGACGCGGGCCACGATGTATTGGTCCTGACCCAGGCCGGGACCCAGTCCGAGGCCGCGGCCCGGGAGGCCGGACTGCGCACCGTTGCCGTGGATCTGAACACCACCAATCCCGTGCGCTTCGCCGGTGCCGCAAGGCATATCATACAACTTTTACGGACGCACCGTCCGGATATCGTCGACTGCCACCGGGGGGAAGGATTCTTCCTCTGGGGACTGCTCAAGCTCTTCGGCTTTCACTACCGGCTGGTGCGCACCCGGGGCGACCAGCGCCCGCCGCGCTCGGACGCCCTCAACCGCTGGCTTCACGCGGGGGTGGCGGACGCCGTGGTGGTCACCAACCGGCGCATGGCCGACTATTTCCTGCACCGGATGCGCACCCCCGGGCACGGAGTGTGGCTCATCCACGGCGGCGTGGACACCGCTAAATTCCACTTCGACCAGGCCGGGCGCGAACGCGTCCGCGAGGAATTCGGCTTCGGACCGGACAACATGGTGGTCGGCCTGCTCGGCCGCTTCGACCGGGTCAAGGGGCACAAGGAGACCATCGAGGCCGTGGCCGAACTGCGCGGGCGCGGCATGGACAACATCCGCCTCTTCCTGATCGGCTTCGACACGGCCATGACCAGCGACCAGATCAAGACGCACATCCGCGACGCCGGGATCGAGGACATCACCCGCATCAGCGGCAGACGCGACGACGTGGCCGCCTGTATCAGCGCCCTCGACGTCGGCGTGGTCGCCTCCCTGTGGTCCGAGGCCATCGCCCGCTCCGCCCTGGAGATCATGGCCGCCGAACGCCCGCTGGTGTCCACCGACGTGGGGGTCATGCCGGACCTGGTGGACCCGGCCGTGCTGGTCAAGCCCGGGGACGTCCAGACCCTGGCCGAAGCCGTGGGCGCGGTGGCCGGGGACGGCGGCCTGCGCGAACAGGTCATGGCCGCCCAGAAGCGGACCATGTCCCAACTCACGCTGGACGAATTCCTCAAGCGGACCCTGAATCTTTACCAGAGCCTCGTGGACGGGGACTGATCCCGGTCAGCCGCCGAACAGCTCACGGGTCTTGGCGATCCGGTCGGCCACGGCCAGGACGGTCATGGCGTAGCTCTCGGAGTGGTTGTAACGGTATATGACCTTGAGCTTCTGCGCCTCGGTCATGGAGTCCTTCCAGCCGTGCTCGGCCACGAAGTTGGCCATGGAGTACAGGGCGTCCCGGGTCTCGAACAGATCCACGCGGCCGTCGCCGGACCCGTCGCGGCCGTAATGCTCGGCGCTGGTGGGCATGAACTGACACAGTCCGATGGCCCCGTACACGGAGCTGCGGATGGTCAGCGGGTCCTGGCCGTTGGCCCGGGCGTAGCGGATGAGCGCCTTGAGCTCCTCGTAGGCCCAGTCCCCCTTCTCCCTGGTCCTTTTCTTCAGCCAGTCCAGAGTTTCGCCGGGCACGTCCACCGCGTCGATGCGGTCGCGGATGAGCTCGAAATCCCCGGCCAGGGCCATGGAGGCCAGGATGGTGAAGCCGTTGTAGTCGCCCACGGTCATGCCAAGGCGCGATTCGATGAGCATGAGCGCGGTCAGGATCTCGCCCGGCACTCCGAATTTCTCGTGGATAACGGCCAGCTCCGCCCGGTGCTCGCGATAGAAGGCGTAGGCCCCGGCGATGAGCAGCGGATTGAGGTAGCGGTCCATGACCTCGGGCTCGGGCTGGGGCCCCGGCTTCCGGGCGGACATCCTGGTGTGCAGCAGGACGTTCATCTTGCGGGCCATGATCTCGGGCTGGAACTCGAGGTCCGGGCTGGAAAAGAGGTAGGCGATCTTGCGCCGCTCCAGCCCGTCGGCGGACAGGCGGTCCACCAGCGGGTCCCACAGGCTCCCGGCCTCGGCCGGTCCGGCCAGAACCAACAGCCCCAGGCAACAAAAGAAAACGGCGGCCAACGTCGTTTCGATGGCCGCGCGTTTCATGCGCCTTTCGGGCTTTGCGTCAAATTCGGTCCATGGGCACAAAACCCATTTCCTCCTCGAAGTCGTCGTCCATTCTGGAAGAGAACTCCCTGAGATCATAGACCTTGCCGCAGGATGGGCACTTCAGCGTGACCTCGCGGCATCCCCGGTAGGCGGTCAGGTCCTGACCGCACTTCTCGCACTCCATGCCCCTGGCTTGCCAGGTGCGTTTACGGCCGGAAAACACGATGCTACTTGATCTCCTTGAGGCCGAGGTTCTTCTCGCCCATGGCCACGTAGAGGGCGGACAAGGCGGTTCCGTAGTCGGCCAGGGCCTGCGAGAGCTGGGCCTCGGCCATGCTCAGCCGCTCCTGGGCGTTGAGCACGTCGGTGTTGGTGCCCACCTGGGCCTGGTAGCGGGCCACGGCCATGCGATAGGCCTCTTCGGCCGCCACGACAGACTTCTTGGCCACGGAGATGCGGTCGGCCGCCTCCTGCAGGTTCAGAATGGCGCTCTTGACCTCGAAACCCGCGTTGAGCCTGGTGTTTTCCAGGTCGGCCTGCATCTGCTTGACCATCTCGTCGTACTGCTTGGATTCGTAGTAGTCGGCTCCCCACTGGAAAATGTCCATGGAGGCGTCCACGCCTGCGGTCCAGTATTCACCGGACTCCTCGGATCTGTAGCCGCTGCCGTTGACGCCGGCGTCGTCACCGCGGGTGACGTAGTCCCAGTGGCCGTTGACCGAAGGGTAGAAGCTGCTTTCGGACATGGTCACGTCCTTCTGGGCCATCTCAACGCTTTTCTCGCCCATGAGCAGGTCGGGCCGGTGATCGTAGGCCCGGGTCAGGCATTCCTTGAGGGTCAGACCGAAAGGGGTGTATGTCAGTTCCCCCACGTACTGAATCGGAGCCTCCAGGGGAATGTTCAGCAAGGTATTGAGCTGGGTCGTCTGGATGGAAACGGAGTTGCGCGCCTGAAGCAGATCCTGTCGCGCGGTGGCCAGGTCGACCTCCGCGTCCAGGACCTCGGCCTTGGGCCGCAGGCCGACCTCGTAGAAGGCGCTGGTCACTTTGAGCTGAGATTCCAGGCGGGCCACGGAGTCCTCGGCGCTCTTCACGTCCATGCGCGCCTTGAGCAGGGAAAGGTAGTTGGACTGCACGCTCTCGATCAAGGTCAGTTCCACGTTGGTCAGCGAGGCCTCGGTGGACTCCCGGTTCAGCTTGGCCTTCTGCCAGTTGGCCAAAAGGTTGAAGCCCTGGAAGATCGGCTGGGTCAGGTTCAGGGAGGCGACCCAGTCGCCGTCCTTGCCGCTGTACTGATAATCGCGATTGTAAAAGGTATACCCGTAGGTACCGCTCAGGGTCGGCCCGAACTTGCCGAGAGCGGACCGCTGGCCGTGTTCGGCACCCCGCAGCTGGGCGCGAATGGACTGCATGTTCGGATTGTACCCGAGGGCCCGCTGCACGCACCGCTCCAGATCAAAGGGGCCGGAGAGGTTCTCGGCCGAATCCTTGTCCATGGCGGGGTCGGCGTCCTGAGCGAAAGCGATCCCGGCTGACGCCACAAGGGCCGTAAGGATGAAAGCGAAAAACAAAAACCGTGTACGGTTCATATTGGGATTCCTGCCTGAAATTGCACGTTAAGTTGAACCATCAACAATCATCAACCCAACTATTTAACGACTTTTTCTGGAGGTCGCAAGACAAAACGTCAACCGTCACGCAAAGCGGCGCAGTCCGACGGATCGCCCTGAAGCTTCTCCAATGTGTGCCGGAAAGTCGGCAGCAGCGGTTCCAGACACTCGGCCACGGCCTTGGGGCTGCCGGGCATGTTGACGATGAGCGCGTGGCCCAGGGTCCCGGCCACGGCCCTCGAAATGGCCCCGTGCGGGGTCTTGGCCAGGCTGGCCATGGTCATGGCCCGCTCGTAGCCGGGCAGCCTCTTCTCTATGACGGCCAGGGTCGCCTCCGGGGAAACGTCCCGGGGGGCCACCCCCGTGCCGCCCGTGGTCAGGATGAGGTCGAACCCCTGATTCAGAGCCAGGTCGACGAGCAGTCCCTTGAGCTGCGCGGTCTCGTCCGGGATGACGAAGCCCTGGACGTTGTTCAATTCAAGGACCTCGCCCACCAGCCTGCCCACCAGCGGGCCGGACTCGTCCACGCGCTCGCCGCGCGCGCCCTTGTCGCTCAGGGTGATCCAGGCCAGGGCGTATCCGGTGCGCGAAACCTCGAAGGTCCCGTTTCCCGCCGCCATGTCGTCCATGGCCTCGAGCAGGTACAGGGGCTGCGACGCCCTCCCCGGCCCCGCGGCCAGCCAGGTCGCCGAGCGGACCTTGAACGAACCGCCCTCCCCGGCCAACTTGTCGCCCGCGCGCAGGCCGGGACGGAGCGTGTCCGTGGTCGCGGCCGCCGGGGACAGGACGCCGTCTCCGGCGCGGAGATGGACGAAGCCTCCCTTGTTCACCGGGACGGCAAGACTGAGATTCAGGCTTTTGCAGGTCATGATTACTCCCTTGGTTATCAGGCCAGCAGGACCGACAGGATGCCCGCCACGAACACGCCGCCGAAGGTGCCGGGCCCGCCTATGGAGACCATCTCCGTCCCTACGCGGTTGCGGAAGCGCGGCACCATGAGCGGGATGACGTTGCCGCCGAGCACGGCCCCCATGGTCCCGGCCACGTAGGCGGCCACGGGGCGGAACTCGGGGGGCACGAGAAAATAGACGCACGCAAAGGTGATCAGGGCGGGCAGGACCAGCGGGATGCGCATTCCGGTGAACGGGTCGGGCTTGGACATGGCGTAACACCCGGCCGCGACCATGAGCAGGACGAATCCGATCCAGGGGTAGACCCCGCCCGCCTGAAAGATCATGTGCTGGCGGATGATGAAGGTCACGCTCAAAAGCAGGGGCATGAGGAAGCCGCCCACGTTGAGGGCGAAGACCTGCTTCTTGAGCTCGCTCTCGGCCTCCTCTTCGATGCGCACCGGACGGCCGCCCTCGTCCATGCCGAAGCTCACGGTCCGGGGCCGGGTGACCACCACCAGCCGTTCGCTGGTGTGCACCGGAATGTTGATCATCCGCCCGAGCAGAATGGCGATGAGCATGAGCACGCCCTGGGCCGGAGTCAGCCCCAGCTTGGAAAAGGCGTCGGCCACCAGGGAGACCGGCAGGAACACGAACAGGAAGAAGAGCGCCACCAGCAGGAGCAGCGCGGGGATGATGCCGCCGGAATATTGAAAATAGGGATTCATTGATTACACCTTTGGTAAGGACGCGCCCGGCCTGGTTGCTTTTGCTTTTATCCCGGCCCTATAGTAAGGCAATGTCCATGCAGTTGGGGTGTATCCTAACTTGAAATCGAAGTAAATCAAAGCACTCAGAGGCATATATGAAAGGCATCATCCTCGCGGGCGGCTCCGGCACCCGGCTCCATCCCCTGACCCGGGTGGTCAGCAAGCAGCTCCTGCCCGTCTACGACAAGCCGATGATCTACTACCCCCTGTCCACCTTGATGCTGGCGGACATCCGGGACATCCTGATCATCTCCACCCCGCACGACCTGCCCAACTTCCGAAAACTGCTGGGCGACGGCTCCCAGCTCGGCCTGAACCTGACCTACCGCGAGCAGCCACGGCCCGATGGGCTGGCCCAGGCCTTTCTCATCGGCGAGGATTTCATCGGGAACGACAACGTCTGCCTGGTGCTCGGGGACAACATCTTCCACGGCCACGGGCTGGGCTCCATCCTGCAGTCGGCGGGCCGCCTGCAAAAAGGGGGACTGGTCTTCGCCTATCTGGTCAAGGACCCGGAACGCTACGGCGTGGTGGAGTTCGACCGCAATTTCAAGGCGCTGTCCATCGAGGAAAAGCCGGCCGAGCCCAAGTCCAAGTACGCGGTCACCGGGCTGTACTTCTACGACAACGACGTCATTGGCATGGCCAAATCCCTGAAGCCGTCGGCGCGCGGCGAACTCGAGATCACGGACATCAACAAGCTCTACCTCGAACGCGGCGACCTGGAGGTCCAGACTCTGGGCCGGGGGTACGCCTGGCTCGACATGGGCACCCACGAGTCCCTGCACGGGGCGTCCGGCTTCGTGCGCGCGGTCCAGGCCCGGCAGGGCTACGTCATTTCCAGCCCCGAGGAGATCGCCTACCGCCGGGGGTTCATCTCCCGCGACCAGCTCCTGTTCCTGGCCGCTGCCATGAGCAACAACGAATACGGCCGATACCTCCTTGAGGTGGCCAAGGAGGAGCCCGGCATATTCTAGCCCGGCATACGGCATACGCAAAAAACAACGAAGCCGCTTCCCCGACAAGAGGAAGCGGCTTCGCCATAAAGAGGGAAACGCGGTCCGGGGACCGCGCCGTCAGGCTCTAGTGGTGGTCGCTGTGCATGGCCTCGCACACGCGGATGACACCGATGGTGAGAATCCAGGCCAGGTAGATGAAAATCAGGGACACGCCGACAAAGCCGGGTCCGGAACTCTGAGCCATACCGTGAAGCAGTTCGCCAATCATGTTATTCCTCCTCGCTCACCCTTTTAGCTTGAAAAGATGTACCTTATTGCCCCTCTAAAAGGCTTGTTGTCAACCCCATTCCGCCATTTGCCCGATCCCTTCCTCTCCCCAAGCCCTCTTCCGGAAGCCGCCCGCACGGCTTGTCACGCCCCCGTCTTTGCCATAATATTACCGCGAAAGCGAACAAACCCTTCAACAAACTACGAACAATGGGCATTCTGCACTCCCTCGGCAAGCTTTTCTCCAAATCCGGCAAGGACGGCACCAAGCCCGCGAACAAGGCGGCCGCCCCTGTCTCCCGCCCCGGCTCGGCCGCAAAGACGCCCAAGGGGCCGGACCGGGACGAGGTCTTCCACGCCGGTCCGGCGGACGAGGGGGAGCTGGGCTTCAGCATCACCATCAAGGACGGCAGGATCACCAAGCGCAAGGCGTTCCGGGTCACCGTGGACGGCTTGGCCGCGTTCATTCCCCGGCTGGGCAAGACCTTCCCGGTGACCGACATCAGCGCCTCGGGCCTGGGCTTCCGCTTCCAGAAGCCGAGGATCAAATGCGGCGTGAAGATCAAGATGGACCTGCTCATCAACGGAGGCCGGGAGGTCGAGGGCGTGCCGTGCCAGGTCATGCGCCACGAACGCGGCGTGGTCGGCTGCGCCTTCGTGGAACTGGACCGCAAGCAGGAGGACGCGATCGGCCGCATCGTCCTGGAAGGCGAAAAACAGCTGGCCGCCCGCAGGACCATGGCCAGGAAGAGAAAAAACCGGCCCTAGCCTTTGGCCCTCTCGCGCAATTCCCCTATAAAAGCGTCGAGATCGTTGGGCTCGCCCGGCTTGTGGTCCTCGGGGTAGAGCAGCGCGGTCATGAAGAAAACCGAGCCCAGGCGCAGTGCCGTGCTGGCGCTCATGGAGAACTGCTCCAGCCGCCGAGCCACGCCGTCCGCCTCGTTCTTAGACAAACGCTCCACCAGGACCCACGAGTTCTCGGCCAATCCGGCCAACAGCTTGGCCTTCTTCTCCAGGCAGGCCTGGAACGCGGTCTGCCCGCCCTGGGCCAGGGCGTCCTCCCCGTCGGCCTCTATGCGCTTCACGTCGGCGCTTATGTGTTCCAAAAAGGTTATCAGTCCCGGCAAGGCGGTATCGGACATGGCGGTCTCCTGTTTTTTTGCTCAAGCATAGCCGCGAAACTCTTTGAAAACAAGGCCGTGCGGAAGCGGGAAGCGCGGGACGGACCGCTGAATCCGCTTTACACGGAAGCCAAGAGGTTTTACCTCATGGGGTCCCGGAACACGAACATCCAAGGAGACTCGAATTGAGCCTACTCTCCTCCAGCCTCGGGCTGACACGATACCGCATCATCGAAGAGGTTCCCAGGGAACTGCTTCAGCAGGTGCCTGAAAAACTGAAACAATTCTGCATGGTGGACATTGACGGCACGGCCGACGAACGCTCCTTCGGCTGGACAAACTTCGACGACATGCTGGATACGAACTGGACCGTGTCCCCGCCGGAGAAGGCCGACTACTTCGCCTTTTCCCTGCGTCTGGACACCCGTCGCATCCCGCCCTCCGTGCTCAAGAAGCACAACACCATCGCGGTGAACAAGGAGCTGGAGCACAACAAGGAACAGGGCAAAAACTTCGTGTCCCGCGACCGCAAGCGCGAGCTCAAGGAGCAGGTCACCCTGCGGCTGCGCGCCCGGACCCTGCCCATCCCGGCGGTCTTCGACATCGTCTGGAACGCCTCGGCCAACCGGATCTACCTGGACACCACCAACGCCAAGGTCCGCGCTCTGTTCGAGGACCATTTCGCCCTGACCTTCGACCTCCACCTGGAACCGCTGACCGCCTTCTTCATGGCCATGGACATCCTCGGCGAAGAGGCCGCGCCCAGGCTGGAAAACCTCGACCCGACCATCTTCGTCTAGGAGCACGCCATGGATCTTTCACTCGTAGAACGCGAAAACACCCTGCTCGGCCAGGATTTCCTGACCTGGCTCTGGTACAAGACCGACGAGGACGCCGTGCTCTTCAAGCTCGAGGACAACCGGACCTTCACCCTGCACATGGAGCAGAAGCTGTCCGTCCAGGGCGGCGAGGGCGAGACCAAGTCCACGGCCACGGTGTCCAGCCCGGCGGGCGAGATGTCCGAGGCCAAGGCGGGCCTGCGCACCGGCAAGAAGGTCCACAAGGCCCAGCTGATGTTTTCCATGGACCAGGACGAATGGCTGGTCACGGTCGGCGCCGTCGACTTCGGCCTGTCCGGCCTGAAAACCCCGAAGATCAGCACCAAGGACGACGAGGGCGACGATCCGGATGCCAAATTCCTGGAAAAGATATTCCTGGTGGAACGCTGCCTGGAGATGTTCGACGTGGTCTTCACCCAATTTCTCAACCTCCGACTGAGCAAGGACTGGGCCGAGGAATCCGCCCGTGTCAAGCTCTGGATCAACGGCTAGCATCATGTCCGAAACCCTGCGCATCGCCTGCTTCGGCGACAGTCTGACTGAAGGTTATGGTTTGGCCCGGCAGGAGGCTCTGCCCGCCATCCTGCAGCGCGAGCTGTATGAACGGGGCGTGAACGCCCACTGCCTCAACTTCGGGGTGTCCGGCGACACCTCCGAGGACGGCCTGGACCGCCTGGACGACATCCTTGAGGCCGAACCCGACCGCGTGATCCTGGCCTTCGGGGCCAACGACTGCTTCCTGGACGAACCGGTGGACGAGGTGGCCGCGCGGCTGTCCGCCCTGATCGAGGCCTTCCGCGACCGGGACATCCCGGTCCTGCTGGTGGGCGTCAACGCCGGGCTCAACCCGGACCCGTCCTACCGGACGCGCTTCGAGGCGATCTTCCCGGCCCTGGCCGAGCGCTACGGACTCCCCCTGTTCCCGGACCTCCTCGCCCCGTACCAGGGCGACCCGTCCCTGACTCTGTTGGACGGGCTGCATCCCAATGAGGCCGGAGTGGAGGCCATGGGCCATGCCCTGCTTCCCATGGCGGAAGCGCTGGCACGCGGGGTCACGGCGTAGGCGGGTTCTCCTTCCCTTCACCGTCCCCTTCGCTCTTCTCCCTTGCAATTTCCTCGTCCTTGAGGAACGTCTTCTTCATCCGGTGGACCGTGAAGGCCACCGCCACTCCGGCCACACCCAGCGCCACGGCCGCCCCCGCGGAAACGTGGCCGCGCACGCCCGAGGTGAGCAGGTGCCCGCCCGAGGCCAGAAAAATGGTCTCGGGCAGCATGGCCAGCCAGGAAAGCAGCGCGTACGGCAGGCAGCGGACCTCGGTGATGCCGAGCAGGTAGCTGGTCGCCGGAAAGGGCAGGACCGGGATGATCCGGCTCAGGGAGATGAGGTGCAGGGGATGGACGCGGCTCAACGAGAGCATGCGGCGGTACACGGGATGGCCCGCGAACCGGGCGCGCAGCCGTTCGCGCACGCCGTAGCGGGCAAGCAGGAAGGCCATGGTCGCGCCGATGGTCATGCCCGCCGAGGCATAGGCCGCCCCGAATTTCCAGCCGAAGAGCGCCCCGGCCGCCACGGTGAAGAGCACCTGGGGCACCAGGAACAGAGTCAGCAGCGCGTTGACCGCGATGAAGACCAGCGGAGCCAGCTCCCCCTGGTCGGCCACGAATTCGGTAACGCGGGACATGTACCGCTCCCCCCAGTGCTC
The DNA here is from genome assembly GCF_001874525.1 of Pseudodesulfovibrio hydrargyri. Taxonomy (NCBI): domain Bacteria; kingdom Pseudomonadati; phylum Thermodesulfobacteriota; class Desulfovibrionia; order Desulfovibrionales; family Desulfovibrionaceae; genus Pseudodesulfovibrio; species Pseudodesulfovibrio hydrargyri. Next base: position 280,135 of record NZ_LKAQ01000001.1, read on the forward strand.
CAGGGCCAGGGAGAGCAGGCCGAGCAGCCCCAGGACCACCGCGAACTTGATGATCATCGGCCAGGGCCGGGATGTTTTTTTTCCGTGTCGTGCCATGTGACGCGTCCTCCGGGCGTGCGCGGCGGGTCCGGGCCTTGTGCTCGGGCGGGGAATGCCATAGCCTAGCGCGGGTCCCGGCCCTTCCTCCTTCTACGGGGTTATGGCCGGAAAATGAAGGCGGAAATGCAGAGGGAAACCAAAGGAAGACGATGCGCTACAAATTGCAGATGATGGATACGGATTTCGGGGTGGGCATGTTCGCCGCCCTGCCGGACGTGAACCTGAGCCACAACGAGATGATGGACCATCTCCGCGAACACCCCATGGACGACCACATGCACGAGTTCGTGCTCCAGGGGTTCAAGGAGTTCCGCCCGCGCAAGCTGGAAAAGATGATCAAGGAGGCCATGCGCGACCGGGGCAAGTCCGATCCGGTGGGCACCACGATCATGTATGAGGCGTGCATCTGCCATCAGCGCCTGAACCGGCTCCTGCCCCTGTTCGACGGCCTCGATCCCGAGGATTTCCTGGACTTCACCCCGGCCATCCACATCCGCTCCCGCCTGCTGGAAGACCAGCCCCTGCACCGTGAATGGACCCGCGTCTTCGGCCGGAACATCTTCGCCATGGCCCCCCTGCCCGCCCCTGCGGACGCGCCCGAGCCGCTCTTCGGCGACGAGGAGCTGGCCGCGCCCGGGCCGGTCGGCGCCGCGAGCGCGCGCGCCGAACTGGACGGCGAGCTGCCCCCGCCACTGCCGCGCAGGCCGCTCAAGGAGACCATCGACACCGCCCTGCCCGCCCTGGGCAAGGCCGACGCCTTCGTGGGCCCGGCCATGGAACACAAGGCCTCCCTGTCGCCCTGCGCCCGGCTGCGCCACTGGTCGGTGAAGACGCGCACGGTCAACGGCAACCTGTCCAACTCCCTGCAGGGATTGCAGACCTGCTACGGACGCGGGTTGAGCATGGAACGAGCCGAGGCCTCCTACGCCATGGAGCTGGCCGAACGCTTTTCCTCCTACGCCAGTTTCGGCCCCAAGGGCGTGCTCGGCTACGCCCGCGACTATCCGCTTACCCTGGCGTCTTATGACGAATTGGACGTCCCGGCGGTCAACCCTGCGGACATCCGTCTGGAAGTGCCCTACGCGGGCCAGAAGCTCCACTGGCTGGAGGGCCACACCCCGGACGGTCGGCCGGTCCTGGTCCCGGCCCAGTTCGTGTTCCTATTCTGCAACCTGGACGAACCGTCCCTGTTCAGCGCGCTGGGCTCCACCGGCCTGGCCTCGGGCAACACCCTGTTCGAGGCCAAGGCGGCCGCCCTGACCGAGGTCATCGAACGGGACTCGGACGCGACGCAGCTTTTCGCCCCCGACAAATGCTTCCGCGTGGAAAGCGATGATCCCGAGATCGCAGGGCTGCTTGAAAAATACCGCGAGGACGGCATCGACGTGTGGTTCATGGACATGACCACCGAACTGGGCGTGCCGTGCTACAAGTCCGTGGTGCTCGGCAAACACGGCGACGTGAACAAGGGCGGCGGCTGTTCGTTGAGCGGCCCCTCGGCCCTGATATCGGCCATGACCGAGACGGCCTACCCCTATCCCGGTCCCAAGAGCGGCCCGGCCCCTGAAGGGCTGCCGGTGCGCAGCCTCGAGGACCTGCCCGACCTGTCCACGGGCAGCGCCGAGGGCGATGTGATGGTGCTGGAGAGGACGCTTGCGGCCAACGGCTACCGGCCCGCCTATGTGGACCTGACCCGCCGGGACCTGAACATCCCGGTGGTCCGGGCCATGGTTCCCGGCCTGGAGTTGATCTCCGATTTCGACCAGTATTCGCGGGTCAGCCCGAGGCTGTACCGGAACTACCTCAAAGCGTGCGCGTAACCCTGGCCTGACGGCGGCGCTTGCGCGGGCCCTTGGTGCCGATGGTCCGGTAGACCACCTCCAGGACGCCCGCCCCGCCGAAGAGCGCGGCCAGGACCCAGGCCGTGGCCGGGTTGTCGCCCACGCTCTGCCAGACCATGGCGACAAAAGCCGCCGCGCAGGTAAGCACGCCCAATGCGGACAGGACGCGGCCCGTGCCCCAGCCCTCCTCGTCCTTGAAATTGGCCGCGTTGACCACGGCGAACACGGACAGGAAACCCGCGCTGCCCAGGGTGGAGATGGCCGAGAGGTCGGCCACGTTGGCCAGGATCAGGGCGAGCACGGCGGTGACCACCAGCCCCTCGGCCGGCGCGCCCCACATCTGCCGCTCCAGTTGGACGGGCAATTCCCCTTCCTTGGCGATGGTGTAGCACAGCCTCGATGCGCCGTAGAGCGTGGCGTTGATGGCCGAGAAGGTGGACAGGAGCGCGGCCACGGCGATGAGCGTGAACCCGGTTTGCCCCAGGAACGGCTTGGCCGCCTCGGCCAGGGCGTAGTCGCGGGCGTTTGCGATGGCGTTGAGCGGAAGATTGCCTACCACCACGATGGCGATGGCCACGTAGAGCAGGACCACGAATCCCACGGAAATATAGAAGGCCAGCGGCAGGTTGCGTTCGGGCTTGCGGATGTCCGCCCCGGTGTTGGCGATGAGCTCGAACCCCTCATAGGCCACGAAGATGATCATGCCCCCGGCCACCAGCGGGAGCAGCGGCACCCAGGTGTCCACGGCCAGCCGCGCGGGCTCCACGCCCTTGAACCCCACGGCCAGGAAAAAAAGCAGGATGGCGATCTTGACGACCACCACATAGGTCTCGGCCTTGCCCACCACCTTGGCGCTGGCCAGGTTCAGCACGGCGGGCACGATTATGGCCAGGGAGATGAGCCCGTGGAGGGTGAACCAGCCGCCCCCCGGAAAGAAGACCGCGCCGTAGGAACCGAAGGCGTGGGCGTACAGGGCGAGCATGACCACGTAGGAGAACCACAGCAGCACGTTGAGCGCGCCCACGTGCATGGAGTTGCCGAAGACCCGGTCCAGGAAGACCACGGTTCCGCCCGGCCCGGCGTAGCGCACTGATAGCCGCGCATAGGACGCGGCGGTTATCAATGCCACCACCCCGGCCACGGCAAAGGCCACGGGCGTGCCGCCCCTGGCCAGCTGCACGCTCAAGCCCAGCACGGCGAAGATGCCGCCCCCGACCATGCCGCCCACCCCGATGGAGACGGCTCCCCACAGACCCATTTTATCGTCGTTCAACGCCATATATTCGCCTTGTTCCCGGATGAAAGCCGGAGCCCCGGCCGTTTCTCTTCGAAAATGTTGACCGCCGGAATCCGGCGGATGCCGGATAGAATAGCCCAATCCACCGGAAGAAGAAAGCGGAGCGCATTTTTGCACCACCCGCTCCACCGCCAACCGGCCAAAACCATTGACTCCCCGCCGGAATGCACGATACTGAAACACACCCCAAGCCCGGGTGGCGGAACTGGTAGACGCAAGGGACTTAAAATCCCTCGGACATTTGTCTGTGTGGGTTCGATTCCCACCTCGGGTACCATTTTTAAGCAAGTTGCCGAGTTGCAGCTTGCTTTTTTTTATAAAAATTTCATACGGTGCCGTAAACGGAGCGGTAAATGAGAAGTCAAAACCTAGCATTAAGCGGCAATCTCATCGCAATGGATAAAATCAGCCATTGGGATGCGGAAAATGAGATTTTCAACATAGAGACTCCATTCGCACTCTGCCAGATGGCGGGATATGCAAAATATAAATTATCAAAAGACGGTCCGGTGTTATTCAGAGGCCAAGGATCAAACTATGATCAAATGCGGCCTACGCTCTTCAGAAATGTCGACACTTCCAGTGGATGCACTGCAAGAGTAAAACAATCGAGAGATTTTATAAAATCCGAAGAATGCATTTCCTCATTTCTCAGAGGAACACCAAAAGAAGCATTCGAACCACTCCTTCAACATTATGGATTGGCAACACCATGGATCGACCTTGTTGACAATATTTGGAGTGGCCTGTGGTTCGCCACGCATTCTGCCAGCAGCATAAAAGAGGGCAGATATACGCACTATGAAAAGTCAAAAAAAGAATATTGTTATATCTATATGATGCAGTTTGGGACAAAGGACAAAAGAATCACCAATGGCATCCACACAACCAACAAAGGAATGCTGCTCGCGGACTTGCGAGTTGCCGCTCCGTCAAACTATTTAAGGCCTCACTCTCAACACGGACTCCTGGCCATGCGAGGCAACCTAACGGAGGGGACCGGTCCGGACTATAGTGATTGCGTTGTTCTGGTAATGAGAATTGCAACGCAGAACGCGCTCAATTGGTTGGGAGACTCTCTATTGACGAAGGGCTCATTCATGTTTCCGCCTCCGATGCACGATCCCGGTTATCAAGTTTTTCTGGACAACCCGTTCACACCGCCCGCAGTGATGGGCAACATATCCATCATAAGTGCATAACCCATTCCCGGTGAAGGAAATCGGTTCGCTGCCTTACGGCGCGAGCCGATTGTATTTTCCGAAGGCTATCGCCCTTCTACAACTGAACCGTGTTCAGCACCACGGACATGGCTTTGAACCAGAACTCGACCTGGTCGCCGGGCTTGAGGACCAGGTCCTGGGCGCTTTGGGCGGAGATAAGGGAACAGACGTCGGTGCCGTCCGGGAGGCGGCCCAGGACTTCGGACAGGACCGGGGTGTCGGTGACCCGGAGGATTTCGGCCTCGAGGCGGTTGCGGGCGCTGCCGGGAATGTGGTCGGCCCGGCGCAGGACGTTGACCAACGGGGCCTTGACCGTGGCCACGACCGGGCTGCCCACCTGGATCTTGAGGTTGCGCAGGGAGTCCATGGTGATGACCGAACTGATCTTGATGTTGGAGCGGGTCTCCAGGACCACCTGGGCCATGACCGGGTCCGTGTCCACATGGACGACGTGGCCCAGAAAGGAGTTTCTGGCCGAGGTGCGCTTGCGCATGGCCTCGTAGGCGGTGCGCACGATGGTCTGCACGTCGCCCGGCGAAAACTGCTGGAAGTTGGCGGTCAGGTCCAGGGACGACTGGCCCAGGACTTCCTTGACGATGGTGATGGGCACCCCGCTGCGAAGCATCTCCACGGCCCGGGTGTTGCGCAGGGACTTCGGACAGACCATATCCTTGGCCAGGCCGCACTCCTTGCCGCGCTCGTAGCAGATGCGCCGGAAATAACCGGGGTCCACGCGGAAAAGTTCCCCGCGCAGGCCGTACCCCATGGGGCTTTCCAGGAAGGCGGCCAGCTCGGCATAGAACTCCTCGGGCAGCGGGACCTCGCGCATGCGGTCCTCCCGGCCCAAGCGAACGAACGGGCCTTCCGCGTCAAACGCCTCGGTATCGTCCAGGGACAGAATTTCGCCCAACCGCGCCCCGGTGTGGCGGACGAGTTGAAAAAGCAGCCAGAGCCGGGTCCGGGCCCGAACGCTGTCCATGCGCCTGGCCGAGTCCTTCCATGTGCGGAAGGCTTCTTCCAGGGCGCACATCTGCGACGGCTCCAGATAACTGACCTGATCCGAGACGCTGAAAAACTCCCGGGGATGCATCTTGCCCGAAGGCTTGTTCTCTTGCATGAACGGCTCACCTGACGGGTTATCACGCTTTTATCCATTCGCGTGACTTGGTTGCGAGATAAGAGCACAGAACATAGGGGATTTAGGGACGGGACACAACCCGTTCGAAAAGCGCACACCCAGCCGCGTCCCGGCGCGGAGACAATAAGGAGCCCCCATGCGATTGTTGCGAATCTGCACTCTCATACTCAGCCTGATTCTCGCTCTTCCGGCGAGTGCCTGGGCCGACAGCGACGTCGTCCTGGCCGCGGGTGCCGGGTACAAGAAGATGGTCAACGCCCTCAGCGCCGCCTACCAAAAGAAGACCGGCAAGACCCTGGACCTCATTTACGGCAACATGGGCCGCGTGACCACCCTGGCCAAGGAGAGCGGCAAGGTGGACATCGTCCTGGGCGACCAACAATTTCTGCTCAAACGCGCGGCCCTGGCCGTGACCGAAAAGACCGAACTGGGCCGGGGCAAGCTGGTCCTGGCATTCGCCAAGGGGTCCAAATTCTCCAAGGTGGCCGACCTGGACAACCCCGAGGCCGGACGCATCGCCATGCCGGACACGAGCAAGGCCATCTACGGCCGCGCCGCCCGCGAATACCTGACCAAGACCGGCAGGCTGCCGGACATCAAGCCCAGGCTGGTGGAAGTGGCCACCGTGCCTCAAGTCTTCTCCTACCTGGCCACCGGCGAGGTGGACATGGGTTTCCTCAACCTGACCCACGCCCTGAACGTCAAGGACAAGCTGGGCGGGTACGTGGTCCTGGACGACAAGGACTACTCGCCCATCAGCATCATCGCGGCGATACTGGAGAGCTCCGCCAACAAGGACAAGGCGCAGTCGTTCATCGACTTCGTCAAGACGGACGAGGCCCAGGCCATCGTCAGGGCGAACGGCCTGTAGCACATGGATTTCGTCGGCATCATGACCCAGCCGGAAACCCTCAACCCGCTCCGGCTCACTCTGAAGGCGCTGGCCGTGGCCGGTCTGCTGCACCTGGTCTGCGGCGTGCTCATCGCCTACTACCTGACCTCGGGCAAGGGGCCGACGCGCTCGGCGGTGGACTTCTTCGTCACCCTGCCCCTGGTCTTTCCGCCCATCGCCACGGGGTTCATCCTGCTCATGCTCCTGGGTAGGGCCGGTTGGCTCGGACGGTTCGCGCCCATGGACATCGTCTTCAACTTTCGCGGCGTTGTTCTGGCCTCCTTCGTGTCCGGCCTGCCGCTCATGGTCAAGCCGGTGGAGGCGGCGCTCAGGGGCGACGTCAGGCGGCTGGGGGAGATATCCCAGGTCCTTGGCAAGAGCGACTGGCAGACCTTCTGGCTGGTGCTGCTGCCCAATATCCGGCGCAACGTGACTGCGGGCTGGTTCCTGGCCCTGGGGCGCTCCCTCGGCGAAGTCGGGGTGACGCTCATGCTCGGCGGCAACATCATCGGCAAGACCAACACCCTGTCACTGGAAATCTACAACGCGGTCTTCAGCGGCGAATTCGACCGGGCCATGGTCCTGGCAGTGATCATCGGCCTGTTCTCCCTGACCATCTTCATCGCGCTGAAAAAACTGTCCGCCGTGTAGGAGAGGCAATGAAAAGCGTTTTTGACACCGTGTGCGAACGAGCCCTCGACCTCTGGACCCGTGAGGGGCTCCTGGACGAGACCATCACCGTGACCGCCGCGCCCCTGAGCGTGAAGGAGGCCATCGGCACGCCCGAGGGCAACGACTTCCCCATCCAGAAGGGCAAGGAAAAGCTGATGGAGGCCAATTTCCACGGCGCGCGCGGCCAGGCCTTCACCGACCACTACGGCAACTACTCCGGCACGCTGCGCCAGATCGCCGCTCTGCCGCGCGACGACAACTACCACCGGGCCGTGTTCATCTCGACCATGAACGCCGTAAGCCGCTCCCTGGGGCAGACGGGCAACACGGTCCATTGCCGCGACACCGGACCCGCCGAATGCGCCAAGGGCGTGTTCCGCTACATCGACGACTATTACGGCAAGGGGCGCGTGACCATCATCGGCTTCCAGCCCACCCTGGCCCAGGCCGTGAGCAGCGAGACCGACGTCCGACTGGTGGACCTGGACCCGGACAACATCGGCCAGACCAAGCGGGGCGTATTGGTGGAAGGCGGTGAGGCCACGGCCGACGCCGTGGATTGGGCCGACCTGCTGCTGGTCACCGGCACCACCCTGGCCAACTCGTCCATCGACCTCTTTCTCACCGGCAAACCCGTGCTGTTTTACGGCACGACCATAGCCGGAGCGGCCAGCCTCATGGGTTGGAACCGCTACTGTCCGCAGAGCAGCTAGGGGGCCTCCTCCATCCCTCCCCGGCTGCGGGGAAAGGGTTCTTGCTTGCCGCGCAAGGACCCTTTCCCAAGCGGCGGACCGCCCAGGTGACCGCTTCACCATGCCCGTGCCCACCCCACGCCAACATTATCCCTTTACTCATCGCGCCCAACACCTTATTTGAGGGAGGCATCAGAAAACAACAATCCCCTTGCGGGATGACGGGAGTTTTTTTTGGCTCGCAAACCCGATCTGCACACCTTCTCCAACCGTTATCTTCTCAAGCGCTCCATCGGCTATTTCGGCGCGTACAAAGGGCGCGTCGCCCTGGCCGTGGCTTCCATGCTTTTGCTGAGCCCCATTTCCCCGGCCCTGGCCTGGATCGGCAAGTACGTCATGGACGACGTCCTGATCGCCAAGGACATGGGCATGCTCAAGCTGTGCATCCTCGCATTCCTCGGCTTATGGCTGCTCAGGGGGTTGCTCATGATCGGCCAGGCGTACACCATGCAGGCCACCGGCATGCTGGTCCTGCGCGATATCCGTAACGAATTATTCAAAAAAATCATCCGCCTGCCCATGCCCTACTTCGCCGAGAGCGAGGTAGGCATGCTCATGAGCCGGATCATCGCCGACGTGACCGCCGTGCGCGCCTGCCTGCCCAGCGTGCTCATGTTCGTCCGGCAGATATTCACCCTGATCGCCCTCATCGGCACGACCATCTACCTGGACCCCTATTTGTCCCTGTGGGCGTTGCTGGTCATGCCCGCCGCCATCTACCCGTTCACCTACTTCGGGAAAAAAATCCGCAAATACGGACGCAAGACCCAGGCCGAACTGTCCGGGGTCAACGTGGTCCTGGAAGAAAGCTTCTCCGGCATCAAGGTCATCAAGGCCTTTGCCAACGAAGTCCGGGAAGATTTCAAATTCAAGAAGGAAAACGACAGCCTGACCCGGCTGCTCGTGCGCAAGATACTCTACAACGAGGGGTCCTCGCGGGCCATGGACATAGTCGGCGCCTGCGCCGGGGCCTCGGTCCTGTGGTTCGGCGGCATGCGCGTCATCAACGGCGACATGACCCCCGGCGATCTGATGGCCTTTTCCCTGTGCGTGCTTCAATTGTATGAACCGATCAAGAAGTTGAACACCGCCAACAACGAGATCCAGGGCGGCCTGGCGGGTGCCGAACGCGTCTTCGACATCCTCGACTCCCCCTCCATCCAGGTGGAGGAGGAAGGCAAGACCGTATTCGACGGCTCCCTGCGCAGTCTCGTGTTCCGGAGCGTCCGGTTCACCTACCCCGGCTGCCCGGCTCCGGCCGTGGACGGGGTCGACCTGACCATCGAAGCCGGACAGCGCGTGGCCATCGTCGGGCCCAGCGGCTCGGGCAAGACCACCCTGGTCAACCTGATCCCCCGCTTCTACCTGGCTCAGGAAGGGGTCGTGGAACTCAACGGAGTCCCGTTGGAGGACTACACCCTGGAGAGCCTGCGCACGCACCTGGGCCTGGTCTCCCAGGACACCTTCCTGTTCAACGTGTCCATTGCCGACAACATCGCCTATGCCCATGACGGCTACGAGATGAGCGACGTACGGCGCGCGGCGGACGCGGCCTTTGCCCATGAGTTCATCACCGTGATGCCCGAAGGCTACGACACCGTGGTCGGCGAGGGCGGGGTCAAGATTTCCGGCGGCCAGAAACAGCGGCTGACCATCGCCCGGGCGATCATGAAGAACCCGTCCCTGCTCATCCTGGACGAAGCCACCAGCGCGCTGGACACGGAATCCGAACGGGTGGTCCAGAAGGCCCTGGACAACCTCATGCAGGGCCGCACCTCCATCGTCATCGCCCACCGCCTCTCGACCATCCTCACCGCCGACGTCATCGTGGTCATGAAGGACGGCCGGATCGTCGCCAGAGGCAAGCACGACGAACTGCTGGCCACCTGCCCCCTCTACGACCGGCTCTACCAGATGCAATTCGAAGACACGACGGAGACAAGCCGGGCGGACGCCGCCTGCACCGCCCCGCGTTTGGTCTGATTTTCACCCCGCCTTCGATCTTCACGGCCAATGCCGCGGGTTCGCCGCCATCGACGAATCGAGACAACGGCAACGCCGTAGGGATGGGCTCACCTGACTCGGCGTGAACCTTCCCCGAGGGCGCTTTCTGGCCGCGCGACGGATGGGGCGGGCTTGCCCGTACAGACGGGAATGTTTATCATTCCAAAATGCAGCATGTTCCCTCCCGCCGCCTCCGGCGATTCATCCCGGCCGCGTTGGCCCTCTCCCTGCTCCTCCTGGCCGCGCCGGCCCTGGCCGACGTGGTGCGCACGGTGTCCACCGAATACTACATGGTGGAAGGGACCGAGCCGACGACCATCATCCTCAATCTCAAACGCAGCTCCCCCCTGAACGAGGGGAACAAGACGTACCAGGCCAACACGCGCACGTACATTCGGACCACCTACAACATCGAGCAGCGCGGGGATACCTGCCGGATCACCAACGTCGTCGTCTATCTGCACCTGACCTATCTCTACCCCAAGCTCAAGCACAGCGTGGACTTCGAGACCCGAAAGTGGTGGCGCGGTTTCTACCGCCAACTCGAAAAGCACGAACTCATTCACGGCGAAATATCCACCAAGGCGGCCCACAAGTTGAGCGACACCCTGGAGAACCTCAAAACCGGCGACTGTCACAACATCAAGAGCACCGCCAAGGTCAAGGCCCGCCGCATTCTGGAACAAATGAAAAAGGACCAGGTGTCCTACGACGCCCTCACCCAACACGGATTCAAACAGCAAAGGAATATGGGACGCTATCCTTAAGCGGCTTTCGAGAATGGATTGGGGGCAGTGGAGAGAGCCGCTACAGGTGGCTTTGCCACCCGTAGCGCTCCAAAGAAAAGTCAAAACAAAGTCCTTGGCTCATCTCTGAGTCAGGGACTTTGTTTTGCGCTGTTGCCCCGCGCAGCGGATATACAAAGCTTTGGAAAAGGATGGGGATGGGGGGCCGGGGGCATTACAAAAAAGGGGCGACGGTACACCGTCGCCCCTTTTTATTTGTGTCGGGTTCGCCTTATTCCATGGGGGCCGGGTTTTTCATGTCCCAGATGCCGCAGGGGCAGGCGTCGGCGCAGAAGCCGCAGGCGATGCACTTGTCCGGGTCGACCACTCGTTCGAAGCCGCCGTCGGGCAACTCGTTGCGCTTGATGGCGTTTTGCGGACAGAGGGTGTCGCAGATGTAGCAGTCGCGGCAGGAGCCGCAGCTGGAGCATTCCGCGCCGCACTGGTTGGCGTCGCTGAACTCGATGACGCGCGGGTCGAAGTACTCCAGCGTCATGCGCGTGTAATCGATCATGTCGCGGGTGTCGGACTGCGGACGACGGTTGTTGAAGATGTCGTCGATGACCTCGGCCGCGCGTCGGCCGTGGCCGATGGCATGGGTCAGCAGCCCGGGACGGACGGCGTCGCCGATGGCGAAGACGCGGGAGTCCGTGGTCTGGTAGTCGTCGTTGACGACCACGTGGCCGCGATCCAGGGCGATGGTGTCGGGCAGGAAGTCCACGTCCGGCTGGTCGCCGATGGACATGATGACCGTGTCCGCCTCGAGCAGTTCGCCGGATTGCAGCAGAACGCCCTTGTCCGTGATCTCCTTGGTAAAGCAGGGCCACTTGAAGCGCGCGCCCACGGCCTCGGCCTCCTTGCGTTCCTTGCCGAAGGAGGCGGGTTCCTGGATGTCGATGAGGGTGATGTCCTCGGCACCCACGGAGGCGGCCATGGTGGCCACGTCGCAGCCCACGTTGCCCGCGCCGATGATGACCAGCTTCTTGCCGATCTCGGCGGTACCCGCCTTGGCGTCCTTGAGGAAGGTCAGAGCCGGGTAGATGCGCTCGTGGCCGGGCACCGGGATGATGCGCGGCTTCTGGGCACCGATGGCCAGGATGACGAAGTCGTATTCCTGCTGGAGTTCCACGAACTCCTTGGCCTTGAGCTCCTGTTGCAGGTGCACGTGGGGGATGACCTTGGCGGCGCGCTCGACTTCCTTTTCCACCACTTCCTTGGGAACGCGGCTGTAGGGGATGGCCGAGGTGATCTTGCCACCCAGGGTCTTGGCCATGTCGTAGACCACGGCCTCGTGCCCCTTCATGCGGATCTGCCAGGCCACGGAGATGCCGGCCGGGCCGCCGCCGATGACGGCCACGCGCTTGCCGGACAGGGGCGGCAGGTCCGGGACCTTGGACTTGTGCCCTTCCCTGCCGAGCTTGGTGATATCCACGGCGGCCATATGCTGCTGGGTGGACCGGGTACAGCCCTCCATGCACAGGTTGGGACAGAGGTAGCCACAGACCGTGGCCGGGAACGGCGTGTAGGCCAGCGCCAGATCCACGGCCTCGTCCACCAGCCCGTCGCGGACGAGCTGCCAGCGCTTCTGCACGGGCATGCCCGTGGGGCAGCTGGCCTGGCACGGGGCCATGTATTTGCGGTTCTCCCACACGGGCACCTTGCGGCGCAGATCGCCGTGGACCACGAGCGGGATGGGTGAACGGTCCAGATCGGTCAGGTCGCCGATGATACCGCCCTTGCCCAGTTCCGCGTCCCAGGTATTGACCCGGAAGTCGTGCATGGCCCTGCGGACCTTGCCCTTTTTCTCAAAGGGGGTCTTGGCCCGGATGAGCTGCCACTCCTCGCGGCGGGTCAGCCGCTTGAGCAGGCGGGAGCGCTTAATCTTCTTGAGGAATTCCTCGATGTTTTTGGTCAGCCAGGCCCAGGTCTCGTCGTCGATGGGCTCCATGAGCGCGTCGGCCTGGGAGAATCCGTCGATGGGGCCGCGCACGAAGATGCGGCCGCCGACCATACCCACGCAAGGGCGATAGCCGAGCACGTTCTTGGGGTTCTGGCCCTCGTGGCCGCAGACCACGGCCGTGCCGCCGGCCATGAACTCTGCGAAGTAGTCGCCCACCGAGCCCAGGATCCACAGTTCGGGCGGGTCGAAACGGGGGTTGGTCTTGGTCATGGTCATGCCGCGCGAGCCGATGTTGCCCGCGATGAAGACCTTGCCCTGCGCCATGGCGTTGCACACGCCGTTGGAGGCGTTGCCGTGGACGACGACCTCCGCGCCCGCGTTGAGCCAGGCCACGTCGTCCGAGGCCGGGCCCATGACCTCGATGGTCGTGCCCGGGAAGCCCTTGGAGCCGATGCGCTGGCCCGGGGAACCGGTGATGGTCACGGAAATGGGCTCGTCCTTGGAAATCCAGAGTCGGCCGCCCAGGCCGTGTTGGCCCATGGCGTCGATCTCCAGTCGGCGCGCGCCCTGCCGGACCGCCGCCTGGATGCGTTCCTCCAGGATGCGGGATTCCACGCGGACACCGTTCTCGTGCCCGTCTATGCGTATTTTCTTAGCCATTGTGTACTCCGATATATCCTGAAGCTTCGATTAAATGACGTACTTGATGTCCAGACGGTCCGCCGCGTCCTTGTCCGAGATGCCGAGCGCGTCGGACATGCCGACGGGCAGGGACGTGGACCGGCCGAGCGGTGCGATGACCTTGCGCAGTTCCGTGTCGAAGCTCAGATAGAAGTCGACCACCCGTTCGGCGACCTTTTCGGGGTCGAGGCGGCGGTAGACTCTCGGGTCCTGGGAGGTGATGCCCTTGGGGCAGACGCCGATGTTGCAGACGTTGCAGCGGTCCTTCTCGGAACCGAGACAGCCCGCGCCGGCCTGCATGACGTACTTGCCGACCTGGACCATGGAGGCCCCGAGCATGATCAGGGCCGCGGCGTTGGCGGCCAGGTTGCCGTGCTTGCCGATGCCGCCGCCCGCGATGAGCGGAATCTCGTTCTGGGCCCCGGCCACGCACAGCGCCTTGTAGCAGTCGCGCAGGTTGGAGGCGATGGGATGCCCCATGTGGTTCATGGACACGTTGTAGGCCGCGCCCGTGCCGCCGTCCTCGCCGTCGATGGCCAAGCCCGCCGCGTAAGGGTTGCGGACCAGGTTGTTGAGCACGGCGAGCGAAGTGGAGGACGCCGAGATCTTCGGGTAGACCGGCACGCGGAAGCCCCAGGCCATGGACATGGACTGGATCATCTTGGCCACGGCCTCCTCGATGGAGTACTTGGTCTGATGGGTCGGCGGGCTGGGCAGGGAGACCCCGGACGGCACGCCGCGGATGGCCGCGATGAGCTTGTTGACCTTGTACCACATGAGCAGGCCGCCGTCGCCGGGCTTGGCGCCCTGGCCGTACTTGATCTCGATGGCGCAGGGATCTTCCTTCATCTCGGGGATGGCGTGGATGATCTCGTCCCAGCCGAAATAGCCCGAGGCGATCTGCAGGATGACGTACTTGAGGAAGCGGGAGCGCAGCAGGCGCGGCGGACAGCCGCCCTCGCCCGTGCTGATGCGCACCGGCATGTTCATTTCCTCGTTCAGGTAGGCCACGCCCATCTGCAACCCTTCCCACATGTTCGGGGAGAGCGCGCCGAAGGACATGCCGCCGATGACCAGGGGATAAATCTCCCGGACCGGCGGTTTCCAGCCGTTTTCGCGGAAGCACTTGATCTCGGCCTCGGGCGAGAGCACCCGGCCGAGCAGCGTACGCACGTCGAACTCGTGGCGGCCCGCGTCGAGCGCCGGGTCGGTGAGCATGGAGATGCGGATGAACTTGATCTGGTCCAGCAGGGACTCGGAACTGTTCCTGCGGCCGCCGCGCGTCCTGGGCTGGCCGCCCCGGTTGTTGTGAAACTGGAGCGTGGTGGAGTCGTACTGGCGGCTCGGTTCGATGGCGTTGTTCGGGCAGACCATGTTGCACATGGCGCAGCCGATGCAGGCGTAGGCCGGGTCGGTCCGCTGGCGGATGCCGTAAAAGGTGGAGAATTCCGTGGTCGGTTTGGCCGACAGCCCCATGGGCGGCTTGACGTCCCGCTTGCGGAACACGCCCAACTCAATGGCGTTGACCGGACAGACCGAGGTACACCGGCCGCACTTGGTGCAGGTGTTGATGTCCCACTTGATCTGCCAGGGCAGGTCCTTGCGGCTTAAAGTTGCTGGCGTAATGGGTCTTTCTGCGAGCATTGGAGAACCTCCCGGCAATCGGGTCCGACGATTGCCGTGTCGAGATGCATGGGTTGAAAATCCTTGGTCCGGTCACGGTCGGGGATGGCGGCGTTGAGCCCGCATATCTCGGAGGAGAATCCGTAGATGCCGAGCTCGGGGTTGCCGCCGACCACGCCGGGCCGCAGTTTCTTGCGGTCCTGGGCCATGAACATGGAGCCGTCGGGCAGGCACCCGATGACGCAGTTGGGGCCGTCGATGATCAGCTTGCGACAGGCGCGCTTGAGATCGGACAAAAATGCCCGGTCCGGATGGTCGCGCATCTCGTCGTCGTTCATGGGCGTGATGACGTGCTTGTACGAGCTGATGTCCAGGCCCAGCCGCTTAGTGGCGTAATGGGCGATGTGGGTGAACACCTCGGAGTCGGACTGGTAGCCCTGGTAGCCGGTGACCCCGCGTGACATGAGATACTCGCGGATGGGCACGAAGGCGGTGTTCTCGCCGTTGGTCATGGTGGAGATGCCTTCAATGAAGAAGGGATGGCAGGCGTACAGGTTGATGGCGTAGTTGGTGTTCTGCCTGCCCTGGGCCAGGATGTGGCGGGCGTAGAGCTCCTCGCGGTCGAGCTTGAGGTACCCGGCGATGGCCATGGGATCGCCCACTTCCTTGATCATGATGGTGTCGGGCCAGAACGAGAAGACCATGATGTCGCCCTCGGCCTCGCCCATGGCCCGGAGGTCCAGGCGCATCTGGACCAGGTTGGAATCAACCTGGGCCTGGGTCATGCCTTTCCATTCGTCCGGAATCTTGAAGGCGATGGAGGCGTAGGTGCCCCGCTTGGGCGTCCCGACCGGCGGTTCGACGTCCGGCTTGAAGGTCGCGGAATACTTGGACTGAAATCCGTTTTTCGTCATGTATTCCGACATCCGCGCCAGACCGGCGTCGGTGAAGATGCCGGATAGAATGGGATATTCCTTGAGTTCCTCCCACGGTCCTCCCAGACCGCTCAGGAACAGTCCCACGCCGGAGCCGTCGTGCCCTTCCTTCATGACGTTGAGGGCATCGATGGCGCGCATGGGTGACACCGGGTCACGGCTTGTAAGCGCAAACAAACGGCACATGGTCTCGATTCACTCCACAGTTAAAGATCTTCCGCCCCGCCGCGAATAAACGACGGCACGCATAGCAGACACCGGAAAAAATCCAATGATCCCCAAAAATAGCAGCCTCACAGGGGGCGCATCCGGCAGGGCAAAAAAGCCTGCGATGCGACCGGGAAGCGGTCACGGCAGGCTCTTCGGCTCAAGCGTTTCACAATAATGCAACTTCCAAGGAGCTGTTTCCCGTTGCATTGTATATTGGCTGTATACAAATCCCGGAAGCAGAACCTAAATCAAAACGGGGAAACGTGCAACTGTAACATATTAATAAGCTTTGCCAAATTTGTAAAATGACAAAACAGGACAGACAAAGAATTACCCTAGCCCTCAAGAATGACAGGAGAATTAAATTCTCACGTCCAGGGCAACCCGGTTAAAAAAAGGCTACGAAATGGTGGAATCGGGGATGTCAGGCAGCAAAAATATCGGTTTTGATCGCCAAACGCGACGCAGCCGCCAAAAAATCGGCCGGTGAAGCCCCATACTGGCGGCAATACTTCTCGATTCTAGCCAGTAAATGAACATGCATGGACATTTCGAACTCCTCGAAGTCGCTTCCGTCCCCTTCAACCGAGATATTGATCGCTTTCCGGCCCTGGTTCTCAGGTTGGGCGAGCAAATCCTTCTTTTTCGAGGGCTCCGGGAGGAGTTCGCCGCCCTGAATACGGTCTTCCACGAACATGGCCAGGGCTTCGTGGGCATTGTCCACGGCCTCGTCCAGGTCCTCGCCGAAGCTGGTGCACTCCGGGAAATCCGGGAAGGTAACGGCCAGGCCGTGCTTCTCCTGTTCGAACAGCGCAACATACTGCATTTATCGCCTCCTCGGCTGCGGGTAGTGATGAAAGGATTTAGCGGGAATCGCCCTTCATGGACGCGATGACCCGCTTGCTCAGGAGCATGTAGACATCGGCCCCCTCCTGGAGGTGCCCGGCCAGGGTCTCGGCCTCCTCGCCCGCACCGCAGAACAGGTCCATGCGCGTGCCCTGGATGGCCCCGCCCGTGTCCTGGGCCAAGACCAGGGAGAAGAACGGGTCGGCCTGGCCGGTGTCATAGTCCATGAGCGCGGTCTTGAGGGCCACCACGCTGCCCAGCGGGATCATGGACCGGTCCACGGCCACACTGACGCGCGGGGTCAGAATGGAATTGATGGAGCCGAACGGCCCTTCGTCCGCCAGCCGGAAGAAGACGTAGCTCGGGTTGCGGAACAAGACGTCCTCGGCCACGCCCGGGTGTTCGTTCAGGAACCGGCGGATGCGCTGCATGCTCATCTCTTCTTTAGGTATATACCCCTTGTCGATGAGCACCTTGCCGATGGACACGTACTGGCGGCCGTTCTTGCCGCCGTAGAGGATGTGCTTGTAGCTCCCGTCCGGCAGGTCCAGCCTGCCGGACCCCTGGACCTGGAGAAAGAAGACGTCCACCGGATCGGCGGCCCAGGCGATCTCGTCGCCCGCCCCTTCCAGGGCACCCAGGCCATCGATGGCCGCACGGTCGAAATACGGTTCCACCTTGTCCCCTTCCACGCGATAGACCAGCTTCTGCCCGGCCCAGCGCGGATGGAAGCTGCCCAGATCCACCACCTTGAGGTCGGCTGGCACGCCGTAGAGCGGATACTTGTAGGTCGCATCAGGCGTGAGCGAGGCCTTGAGCCACGGCTCGTAGTAGCCGGTCAGCAAGGTGCCGGGCTCAAGCTTGTACCAGGTAAACCGCTCGGCAAGCAGGGATGGCGCATGGTCCAACAGGGCGAGAGTGGAGGCCAGTTCGGCCACGGACTCGCGCAGCTGCCCCCAGGTCAGGCGCAGGCCTGGCTGGTCCACGCAGACCGCGTTCTGCGGCCGGGAACGGATGTAGTGCAGGCTGGCCTCGATGCCGGGACGCAAATCCGTCCAGGAGCACAGATTCTGGGGCTTGAAGGAGAGGGATTCGGCCAGATCGTGGGCCGCGCCCTCCCCCACCGGCGCGAAGGTCGGGACCTGTGGGGCAGGTGGAGCCGGTTGCACCGGAGGTTCCGGGGTCGCCGGAGCGGGTGCCGGGGCCTTGGGAGCGCAACCGGCAGCGAGAAGGAGAAACAGAATGACTGAGCCGAACAGGGAATTCCTTGAAATCATTGAGCCGCCTCTTCGTGGTCGTCCAGGTCGTCGGCGTATTCCTCGAGATAGATCTGCAGCATGACCATGACGAAACTCAGGATCAGCGGGCCGTAGAAGATGCCCAGCATGCCGAAGGAATAGATGCCGCCGAGGATGGCGATGAAGATGTAGAAGGTGGAAACGCGCGAAGCCTCGCGCATGAATATGGGACGCAGGATGGTGTCGATGCCGACAACGAAAATGCCGCACCACAGGGCCAGGAAGATGGCCATTTTCCACTGCCCGGACAGGAACAGGTAGCCCACGGCGGGCACCCAGACCAGGCCGGTGCCGAGTACCGGAATGAGCGAGGACAGGGCCATCATGCCGCCCCAGAAGAAGGCGGGTATGCCTGCCACGGCCAGCCCCACTCCCCCGGCGAAGCCCTGGAGCACGGCCACCAGCAGGCAGCCCATGAGCACGCCCCGGGCGACCCGCTTCAGGCTGTCGATGATGTAGTCCTCCTGCTTGGGCCTAAGCGGCGAGAGCCGCTTGATGTAGGCGACCATCTTGGTGCCGTCGCGCATGAAGTAGAACAGGACGAAGACCATCAGCAGGAAGTGCATGACCAGCTTGGCTCCGTCCCGGGCGAGGGAGGTGCCGAAGGAGAGCATGTTCTGGGCGAACTCGCGGGAGTACTGCAGCACGCCCGCCTGGATCTGGACCTCGTCGATACGCAAAAAGGGCAACTGATCGTGGATCAGGCCCGCGTACTTGTCGAGCATCTCCAGGCTGAGGAAGGACTTGTAGGTCCCCTGGGCTATCCAGGCGTTCAGGGCCACCAGGGACTCCACGCCCTGGCTGATCAGGGCCATGAACAGGAAGGCCAGGGGCAAAACCAGGGCGAAGACGATGATCGCCACGGTCAGGGCCGAGGCCCATGTACGCCGCCCCTTGCACAGCCTGAGCGCCCAGTTGAACACCGGGGTGAACAGGACGGCCAGCACGGTGGAGAATATCATGGTGTGCATGAAGGGCTCCACCAGCGAGAACCCCAGATACAGGGAAAACAGCAGGAGGAGGATCAGGAACACCTTGTAGATGCCGCCGCTGATCAGCGGTGTCGGTCCGTTGAAATCGCTCATACTCGTTCAGGCTCCGTGGAGGGGAACAGCCAGGCTGGGTTCATTCCTTCTTCAGAGTTGATTGTATGATTGCGGCGACGGTGTCAACGTCAACGGGCTTGGAAAGATAATCGTCCATACCCGCGTGGATGCAGCGCTGCTCGTCCCCCCACATGGCCCGCGCGGTCAGGGCCACGATGGGCACGGCCGGGTCCAGACAGCCGGTTTCGGGGTCGCGGATGCGCCGGGTGGCCTCGATGCCGTCCATCACCGGCATCTCCACATCCATGAGCACGAGATCGAAGGACGACTCCTTCAAGGCCTCCACGGCCTGGGCACCGGTCTCGGCAAGGGTGACCGCGCAACCCATCTTTTCCAGCAGCCGGACGAGATAGCGCTGGTTGACCAGGTCGTCCTCGGCCACCAGGATTCGGACGCCCTTGAGCGGCGAGTCCACGCCCAGGACCGACGCGGACGGGGACGACGTCTCGTAGGGGCTGTACTCCAGGGGCACGGAGACCGAAAAGACGCTGCCCTTTCCCTCCTCGCTCGAGCAGCGCAGGCAGCCGCCCAGGAATTCCACAAGCCGGCCGGCTATGGCCAGCCCCAGCCCCAGGCCGCCCGAGGAGTGGTGCAGGTGATCCTCGCCCTGCTTGAAGCTCTCGAAGATCTCGTCCAACTTGTCGCTCGGAATGCCCACGCCGGTGTCGCGGATCAGTATCTGCACGGCCAGCGCGCCCTCGCCCTGGTCCGCGCAGTCGCCCTTTTCGGCCATGGAGACATCGACCAGAACCTGGCCCTCCGGGGTGAACTTGACTCCGTTGGCGATGAGGTTGCCGACCACCTGGCGCAGCTTGGCGGGGTCGCCCCGCACCCAGTCGGGAATGGCCGGGTCCAGGGAGTAATTCAGGCTCACGCCCTTGGCCGCGGCCGGACGCCGGTGTTGCGAGAGGATGCCGGTAATCAGGTCCTCAAGCCGAAAATCCATGACCCGCGCGGTCAGGGAGCTGGTCTCGAGCTTGGAGTAGTCGATGATCTGGTTGAGCACCGACAGCAGCCCCATGGAGGATTCCTTGATCAGCCGGACGTTCTCGCGGTACGGCTCGCCCAGGTCGGACATGAGCAGCAGTTCGGTCATGCCGAGCACGCCGGTCATGGGGGTGCGCAGCTCGTGGCTGACCGTGGCCAGGAACGAGGCCTTGGCCCGGCTGGCGGCCTCGGCCGCCAACTTGGCCTTGCGCAGTTCGCGCTCCATCTGGTGCTTGTACAGCCCGAGTTCGATGGCCGCGCGCAACTCGATATGGTCCACGGGCTTGACCAGATACCCGAAGGGTCCGGTCACCTTGGCCCACTGCAGGGTCTCCTCATCCACCACCACGGTCAGGTATATGACGGGAATGTCGAATCGGTTGCGCATCTCGCCCGCGGCCTCAAGCCCGTCCATCTCCCCTTCGAGCATAATGTCCATGAGCACGATGTCCGGAGCCAGCCTGTCGGCCAGGACAAGGGCCTCCTCGCCGCTGCCGGTCATGGCGAGCACGCCGTATCCGGCACGCTCCAGGGCCAGTTTGATGTCCAATTGGGCGACGGCGTCGTCTTCGACGACCAATATCTTGTTGGTAGGCATCTTTTTCTCCGTTGGAGGCCTGCTGCCGGTACGTTTTGATCCCTGCGCGTACCGTACCGCCGATCATACCACAGAAAAATGATAAATTTAATTTCCGGACCACCTTTGTCTCATTTTTTCAAAGTCGCAGAA
Organism: Pseudodesulfovibrio hydrargyri; assembly: GCF_001874525.1. Taxonomy (NCBI): domain Bacteria; kingdom Pseudomonadati; phylum Thermodesulfobacteriota; class Desulfovibrionia; order Desulfovibrionales; family Desulfovibrionaceae; genus Pseudodesulfovibrio; species Pseudodesulfovibrio hydrargyri. The sequence continues at coordinate 301,154 of NZ_LKAQ01000001.1, forward strand.
CAGAAATCATATTATCAAGGAATTTAACCGCAAAATCACGTCATTTATTCTGTATTTTAATAAGACAACAGTATTACATTCTGTTTTAAAGGATAAAACGGCAACCCGCGCCATCCGAGAACCACCTTGAAGTTTTCAGGTATTGAGGCTATGGAATACTGTCGTTCTATGAACAAAATCGTTCATATGACGAAGGAGAGGAACCTCTGCCCCGGGGCCGTGTACCCGGACGGAATCGGGGCAACGGATATCAACCAACCTAATGTTTCATTGGAGGAAAGGATGAAACGCATCATTACTCTCGTGGCCGTGCTGTCTCTGCTGCTGTGCGCCGCCATGTCCGCCCAGGCCGCCGACATCGAACTCGCCAAGACGTCCACCCTGGAGCAGATCGTCCAGCGGGGCACCCTGCGCGTGGGCCTCGAAGCCGGCTACATGCCCTTCGAGATGACCGACAAGAAGGGCAACATCGTCGGCTTCGACGTCGACATGGTCAGGGAAATGGCCAAGGCCATGGGCGTGAAGCTCGAACTCGTCAACACCGCTTGGGACGGCATCATCCCCGGCCTGCTCTCCGGCAAGTACGACATCATCGCCTCCGGTATGACCATCAACCAGGAACGCAACCTGAAGGTCAACTTCGCCAGCCCCTACATCATCGTCGGCCAGACCGCGCTGATCGCCAAGAAGTCCGCCGACAAGATCAAGTCCTGGAAAGACCTGAACCAGCCGGGCATCGTCATCACCTCGAAGCTGGGCACCACCGGCGAACAGGCCGCCAAGCGCCTCTTCCCCAAGGCCACCTACAAGTCCTTCGAGATGGAGGACCAGGCCATGCTGGAAACCATGAACGGCAAGTCCGACGCCACCGTCTACGACCTGCCCATGACCTCCATCTTCTACTCCCAGCACGGCAAGGACGCGGGCATGGTCTTCCTGGACGAGCCCTTCACCTACGAGCCGCTGGGCTGGGCCATCAACAAGGGTGACCCGGATTTCCTGAACTGGCTGAACAACTTCATCGTCCAGATCAAGAACGACGGCCGTTACGAGCGGATCTACAACAAGTGGTTCGGCTCCAACGACTGGTACGCCAACATCCAGTAACCGCCGACCGATTCTCCGGGGGCCGCTCTAAGCGGCCCCCGGTTTTTTTCCGCGCACCTATCCCATCGAGCTGACAATGAATGAAACCGCGAAGGTCGAGCCCAAGAAGGACATCGACAAAAATCTGATTTGGAAAACGGCGTATGCGGTCGCTCTCGTCGCGGTGTGCCTGGGCTTCTACTGGGCCACCACGCAGACCGACTACATCTGGCGCTGGAACCGCATCCCGAGATATTTCTACTACGTAGACACGGTCAACGTAACCGCCGAGATGGAAGGCGACGTGACCTCCATCACCAAGAAGGACGAGGATTCCGTGGTCATCGTCTCCGACGGCGCCGACTCGGAATACTATACCGTCCCGGGCTCCAAACTCGAGGTGAGCGAGGGACAGACCGTCTTTGTGGGCGACACCATCGGCACCTATTCCGAAGGCCGGATGGGGTTGCTGGTGGAAGGAACGATCATCACCATCGAGGTCAGCATCGTATCGATCTTCTTCGGCATCCTCATCGGCCTGTTCACCGGCCTGTCGAGGATTTCGACCAATCCATTCCTCAAGCTGTCGGCCATCACCTACATCGAGATCATCCGCGGCACCCCGCTGCTGGTCCAGATCATGATCTGGTACTTCGTGCTCGGCACCATCATCAACAACCTGCTGAGCAAGGCGGGCCTGTTCCAGGTTCCGGAGTTGTGGTTCGGCATCGCCTCCCTGGCCATTTTCGCCGGGGCCTACGTGGCCGAGATCGTCCGCGCCGGCATCCAGTCCATCCACAAGGGGCAGATGGAGGCGGCGCGCTCGCTCGGCATGACCAAGGCCACGGCCATGCGCAAGATCATCCTGCCCCAGGCCTTCAAGCGTATCCTGCCGCCCCTGGCCGGCCAGTTCATCAGCCTGATCAAGGACTCCTCGCTGCTCGGCGTCATCGCCATCCGCGAGTTGACCAAGGCCACCCGAGAGGCGGTCACCACCAGCCTGATGCCCTACGAACTGTGGTTCGTGTGCGGTGTGCTCTACCTGGTCATCACCTTCACCCTGTCCATGTTCGTCCAGTACCTTGAAAGAAGGACAGCGGAGGCCTAGCCATGATCGATGTCAAAAACGTATACAAAACCTTCTTCGTCCCGCACGAGGTCCAGGCCCTGCACGACGTGTCCTACCACATCAACCCCGGCGAGGTGGTCGTGGTCATCGGCCCGTCCGGGTCCGGCAAGTCCACCTTCCTGCGCTGCCTGAACCGCCTGGAAAAGGCCAACTCGGGCCACATCATGATCGACGGCGTGGACATCCTCGATCCCAAGACCAACATCAACAAGGTTCGCATGGACGTGGGCATGGTCTTCCAATCCTTCAACCTCTTCCCGCACCTGACCGTTCTGGAAAACGTCACCGTGGGCCAGACCTCGGTGCGCAAAAGGGGCAAGAAGGAATCCGCGGAAAAGGCCATGACTCTGCTGAACAAGGTCGGCATCCACGCCAAGGCCGAGAACTACCCCGGCCAGCTGTCCGGCGGCCAGATGCAGCGCGTGGCCATCGCCCGCGCCCTGGCCATGGACCCCAAGGTCATGCTCTTCGACGAGCCGACCTCGGCGCTGGACCCCGAGATGGTCGGCGAGGTCCTGGACGTCATGAAGGCCCTGGCCAAGGAAGGCATGACCATGGTCGTGGTCACCCACGAAATGGGCTTCGCCCGCGAAGTGGCCGACCAGGTCGTGTTCATGGACGAAGGCAAGATCGTCGAAGTGGGCACCCCGGAACACTTCTTCACCAACCCGCAGAACGACCGAACCAAGCTGTTCCTGAGCCAGATTCTGTAACCCCTGAGGGAAGAGGCGGTTTCACGGAAAAGGACACCGCTTCTTCCCTCATTTCCCCTCCTGCTTGCAATTTCCATATTCTCCCCCTTGGCTGGTCTTCGAGGCAGGCCACGTCTTCGGCGCGGAGTTGCCCCTTGAAGGCGGGCCGGGCAGGCCCCGCAAGAACAGCTCACAGTCGGCGCTTGTGCCCAGTCGGAAACCGGTGTATGTCTGCGCCCAAACCAAGGGCGACCCGGCGCCGTCCCCGGAACTGACCGCAATGAAAGATATTTCCACTCTGCACCCAAAAAAGATTCTGGTCTGCCAGCTCAGGCAGATCGGCGACGTGCTCCTGTCCACGCCGTCCATACAACTGTTGAAGGAACGGTTTCCGGACGCGGAGATTCATCTGCTGACCGAGAAGAAGTGCCTTCCGGTGGTGGAGAACAACCCCCACCTGTCCCACGTCTGGGCCATCGACAAAAAGGAACTCCGGAATCCCCTCACGGCCCTGCTCTGGTACCGCAAGGTGGGCCGCGGCGGTTACGACCTGATCGTGGACTTCCAGCGGCTGCCCCGCTGCCGGTACGTGATCCTGTTCTCGGGCGCGGCGGTCAAGCTGACCCAGCACACCGCCTGGTACAACAGGCTCTTCTACACCCACTTCAGCGACGTGATCTACGGCTACGCGGCCATGCTCAAGGCGTCCATCCTGCGGCCGCTGGGCATCCATTGGGACGGGGAACTGCCCAGGCTATACCTGACCGACGAGGAACGGGCCTGGGCCGAGGAATTCATCCGGACCGAGGGCATGGAGCAAAACCGCTTCGTGACCATCGACCCGTCCCACCGGCGGATCACCCGCAAATGGCCCGAACGCCACTTCGCCGGGCTGATCAGGCTCATGCGCGAGAAGCGTCCCGAACTCAAATTTTTCATCCTCTACGGCCCGGGCGAGATCGACGTGGCCCGCAAGGTGGCCGAACTGGCGGGCGAGGGCGTGGTCGTCTCCGAGCACATGCTTACCCTGCGCGAGATGGCCGCAGTCCAGGAAATGGCCGCCCTGCACGTGGGCAACTGCTCGGCCCCCCGGCACTTCGCCGTGGCCGTGGACACCCCGTCCCTGGCCATCCACGGGGCCACCGGTTTCGGCTGGTGCCCCAAGTCCGAGCGCCACTCCAGCGTGGACAAGGGGCTGCCCTGCCGCTCCTGCAACAAGAACTCCTGCGATACCCTGGAGTGCCTGGAGACTTTCCTCCCCGAGGAATGCCTGGACGAAGCCCTGCGCCTGCTCGCCCTCAAGTACAAGTGAACGCCCAAGCCGTTCCCGCCGCGCCTTGCCATGGGCATGGACAGGATATATACAGTGGAGCATCATCATTCGCCATTTTCACGGCCAACGCCGTTGGAGCAGCATGCATCTCAATAACAAGACAATACTGGTCACCGGGGCGGACGGGTTCATCGGCTCCCACCTGGTGGAACACCTGGTCCGGCAGGGCTACACGGTCCGCGCATTCGTCCTGTACAACTCCTTCAACTCCTGGGGCTGGCTAGACGAGTCTCCCAAGGAGATTCGGGATTCCCTGGAGATCTTCGCGGGCGACATCCGCGACCCCAACGGGGTGCGCGAGGCCATGAAAGGGTGCGACGTGGTCATGCACCTGGCCGCACTCATCGCCATCCCCTATTCCTACCACTCCCCGGACACCTATGTGGACACCAACGTCAAGGGCACCCTGAACGTGGTCCAGGCGGCCCGCGACCTGGGCGTGGAACGGTGCGTGGTCACTTCCACCAGCGAAGTCTACGGCACGGCCAGGTTCGTACCCATCACCGAAGACCACCCACTTCAGGGCCAGTCGCCCTACTCGGCCACCAAGATCGGGGCGGACCAGATCGCCATGAGTTTTTACAACGCCTTCGAAACCCCGGTGTCCGTCATCCGCCCGTTCAACACCTACGGCCCCAGGCAGTCCGCCCGCGCGGTCATCCCCACGGTCATCACCCAGATCGGCAACGGGGCCAGAACGATCAAGCTCGGAGCCCTGACGCCCACTAGGGACTTCAACTTCGTATCCGACACCGTGCGCGGCTTCGAGGCCGTGACCGCGTCCGACGCCTGCGTGGGCGAGGTGGTCAACGTGGGCAGCGGCTTCGAGGTCTCCATCGGCGACACGGCCAAGGCCATTGCCGAGGTCATGGGCGCGGACATCGAGATCGTCTGCGAGCAGGAGCGTATCCGCCCGGCCAAAAGCGAGGTGGAGCGGCTGTTCGCGGGCAACGAGAAGGCCAAACGGCTGTGCGGCTGGGAGCCGGAATTCGGCGGGCTCGACGGTTTCAAGCGGGGCCTCAAGCTGACCGCCGAGTGGTTCGCCGACCCGGACAACCTGCGGCGCTACAAGGCCGACATATACAATATATAGGATCGATCGTGGACGACATCATCCAATTCATACGGCAGCTCTACGGCGAGCCGGAGGCCTTCATTCCCCTGCATGCCCCGGTCTTCACCGGGCGGGAAAAGGAATACCTGTCCCACTGCATCGACACCACCTTCGTGTCCAGCGTGGGCGAATACGTGACCCGGTTCGAGGAGATGACCCGCGACTTCACCGGCGCAAAGCGGGCCGTGGCCGTGGTCAACGGCACCTGCGGCCTGACCGCCGCGCTGGAACTGGTCGGCGTGGGCCACGGCGACCGGGTCCTGACCCAGGGACTGACCTTTGTGGCCACGGCCAACGCCATCTCCAATACCGGCGCCATCCCCGTTTTCATAGACTCCGACCCCGACACCCTGGGCATGAGCCCCAAGGCGCTCGAGGTCTGGCTGGACGCTCATCCCGAAGAAATACCGCATATCAAGGCGTGCGTGCCGGTCCACATCCTGGGCCACGCCTGCCGCATCCGCGAAATCTGCAACGTCTGCAAGCGGCACGGTATCCCCGTGGTGGAGGACGCGGCCGAAGGGCTGGGCTCTTTTCTGGACGGACGGCACCTGGGCACCTTCGGCAAGCTCGGCGTGCTCAGCTACAACGGCAACAAGACCATCACCACAGGCGGCGGAGGCATGATCCTGGCGGGCGACGAAGAGCTGGGCGGGCACGTCAAGCACATGACCGCCACGGCCAAGGTGCCGCACCGCTGGGAGTTCCGCCACGACGCCGTGGCCTGGAACTACCGCATGCCCAACATCAACGCGGCCCTGGGCTGCGCACAGATGGAAAAGCTCGACGAGATTCTGGCCGACAAGCGGGCCGTGGCCGCGGCCTACCGCGACTTCTTCGCGAGCGTGGACGGCATCGACTACGTGGACGCCCCGCAGGGCTGCCTGTCCAACTACTGGCTGAACACCGTGCTCTTCGAGGACCGCAAGCAACGCGACGAATTCCTGGCCAGGTCCAACGACGCGGGCGTCATGACCCGTCCCCTGTGGGCGCTCATGGCCGACCTGCCCATGTACGCGAACCACGAAAACGACGGCCTAAAAAACGCCCGAGACCTTGCCGAGCGGGCCGTAAACCTGCCCAGCGGGCCAAGGCTCAAACCGTGAGCATGCAGCGCGAACCGATCCTTTTCACCGCCAAGGCAGGCGTGATCCACAACCGCGACATGGAGTTGTCCAGGCAACACGTCGACCTGACCGCAGAAGCCGTGGGCCGGCCCTTGCGCCACGCCCTGTCGCCCTGGAGGGCGGACATTGCCAAGCAGGCCCGTAACCCGTATGAGAGATACGGCATCAGCCAGCGCATGCCGGACATCCTGGAACAGGACGCGCCCAAAGTGCCAAGCCCTTCTTCGACATCGACCACCGCCTGTCCAAGGACTAGAGAGTACCTATGAATACATGGAAAGACGCCGTCATCCCGCTCACGGCCACCATCCGTGACGCGGCGGAGACCCTGAACCGCATCAACCTGCAGATCGCCCTGCTGACCGATCAGGACGGCAAACTCAAGGGAGTCATCACCGACGGCGACATCCGGCGAGGCCTGCTGGTCGGCAAGACCCTGGAATCCCCGGCCGTGGAAATCATGGAGACCAAGTTCTTCTCGGCCAGTCCGGACGAGGACCAGGCCTCCCTGCTGGCCACCATGCGCAAACGTGAGATCCGCCAGGTACCGCTGCTGGACGAGGACGGCCGGGTGGCCGGTCTGCGCACCCTGCTCGACGTCATCACCCCGGAGCACCGCGACAACTGGGTGGTGCTCATGGCCGGCGGCCTGGGCCAGCGGCTGCGGCCCCTGACCGAGGATTGCCCAAAACCGCTGCTGAACGTGGGCAACAAGCCCCTGCTCAAGACCATCCTGGACCAGTTCGCGGAATACGGCTTCGGCAAATTCTACATCTCGGTCAACTACCGCGCGGACATGGTCGAGGAGTACTTCGGCGACGGCTCGAAGCACGGGGTGGAGATCCGCTACCTGCGCGAGGACAAGCAGCTCGGCACTGCCGGAGCCGTGGGCCTCATCCCGGATAAGCCGGACGCGCCCGTGTTCGTCATGAACGGCGACCTGCTGACCAAGGTGGACTTCCCGGGCATGCTCGCCTTCCACCGCGAGCAGGAGGCCAAGGCGACCATGGCCGTGCGCCGCTTCGACATTCAGGTGCCTTACGGCGTGGTCAAGGTAAAGGACCACCGCATCACCAAGCTCGAAGAGAAGCCGACCCACAAATTTTTCGTCAACGCGGGCATCTACGTGCTCGAACCGGACGTGGCCGCTTCCATTCCGAAAAACGAGTACCTGGACATGCCCACCCTGTTCGGCAGGCTCATGGACCGGGGGGAGACCACGGCAGCCTTCCCCATCCACGAGTACTGGATGGACATCGGCCGCAAACAGGATTTCGACCAGGCCAACTGCGACTACGACATGCATTTCCGGATGCGCGAAGAAGGCTGTTGAATCATGCACGCCCTGATCATCGGCTACGGCTCCATCGGCGCGCGCCACGCGCGCCTGCTTGCCTCCATGGGCCACGAGGTGGCCTGTGTCACCCGCAACAGGGAATGCCCCTTCCCGGCCTTCCCGAACATCCGGGCGGCCCTTGAGGAGACCACGCCATGGCTGGCCGTGATATCCACGGCCACGGCGGAACACGCCGCAGGCCTCAAGGCGCTGCTCAAGGCCGGATTCACGGGGCGCATCCTGGTGGAGAAACCCCTCTTCGAGAAGGTCCGCGAGATTGCCCCCGCGCCCAACGACAACGTATTCGTGGCCTACAACCTGCGCTTCCACCCCATGGTTGCCCGCACCCGCGAACTGCTGGCCGGACACAATATCCTGAACGCGCGCTTTGCCGTGGGCCAGTATCTGCCCGACTGGCGGCCTGGCCAGGACTACACCAAGAGCTACTCGGCCAGCCGGGCCAAAGGCGGGGGCGTGTTGCGCGACCTGTCCCACGAGTTGGATCTGGCCCGGTTCCTCCTGGGCGACTGGAAACGTGCCACGGCCATGGGAGGCCACTACAGCGACCTGGCCATCGACTCGGACGACCAGTTCGCCGTGCTCATGGAGACCGAGCGCTGTCCCGTGGTCGGCGTGCACATGGACTATCTCAGCCGGTCCACCCATCGCGGCTACGACATCACCTGCGCGGACATGACCCTGCGGGCCGATTTCATGGCGGGCATGCTCACCGTGAACGGCACGATGGAGGAGTTCCCCGTGGAACGGGACGCCACCTACCGCCGCCAGCTGGAGGCCATGGCCATGGGCGATCCCACGCCATGCACCTACGCGCAGGGCCTGGCCCTGGTCGGGTTGATCGAAACCCTGGAACAATGCGCCGAACAACAAATATGGGAGTCCGCGTCATGAAGCGCTACGGATTCATTTTCGCCCGGGGCGGATCCAAGGGCGTGCCCGGCAAGAACATCCGCCCGCTGGGCGGCGTGCCGCTTATCGCCCACGCCATCCGCGCTGGCCGGGACAGCGGCCTGCTCGACCGGATCATCGTATCCACGGACGACCCGAAGATCGCGGCCGTGGCCGAAGAATACGGGGCAGAGGTACCGTTCATGCGCCCGGCCGAACTGGCCCTCGACGACGCGCCCGAGTGGTTGGCCTGGCGGCATGCTGTGGAGGCCGTGGACGACTTCGACCTGTTCGTCTCCCTGCCGTGCACCGCTCCCCTGCGCATCGCCAGGGACGTGCGCGACTGCATTGAACTGTTCGAACGGGGCGGCTGCGACATGGTGGTCACGGCCCGGCCCGCCGAGCGACACCCGGCCTTCAACATGGTCACCATGAGCGGAGACGGATACGCGGCCATCGCCATGCCGCCGAGCGAGCGCATCAACCGCCGCCAGGACGCCCCTCCCATCTATGACCTGACCACGGTCTGTTACGTGACCACGCCGGATTTCATCAGGAGACACGAGGGTGTGTTCCAAGGGAGGGTCAAGGCGGCGATTATTCCGCCGGAACGCGCTCTGGACATCGATACCGAACTGGACTTCGCCTTTGCGCAATTCCTGATGGAGCGAAACCAACAAAAGGCATCAAAAGACTGATTGTCCTGGCGAACGAAAAGGCCATGATCGCGCCCCCGGCAATGAGGCCGCGTAGTATGCCGAAAGGCAAGCTGACGCATGTACGCAAGCCGGGACACAAGGTCGCTACGCACTGAACAAGCTTTCCGGATTGCGAGGAGGGGGGACGGAGAATTCGGGAATACGCGCCACGCCACCCGACCTGTCAGAGACTGCGGTAAGGCAGCTCTGCCTGAATACTTCCCTGATCACGCCGCTCGATAGAAACGGCCGGGCGCTATTTGCCCTTTTTGTCGTCCTGCCGGTTCTTGAAGGTGATGGAAGCGAGGCAGCCGGCCAGACCGCCGAGGGCCACGGCCTTGCCCGGGGCCATCAGGTCGGTGAAGCTGAAGAGATAGCCGATGGCACAGCCTGCGATGATGCCCTTGGCCAGGACATCGATCCACTGCATGAAATCCTTTCCGTCATCATCCATGAAGGCTCTCCGTGACAGGTCTGATATGAGCGGTTGCAGCGCCCGGACAATACCATTATCATCCGCTGGCGAACGCAGGCATATGACCATAAAACGCGGTGAAGGACAAGGAATACCGGGCTGTTCGCCCTTCCGGCCCGACTCGCTTTTTTTTAGGTTTTTTGCTTGACACTGATTCTCAACATCACTATCAAGTGAATGTCCGGCAACGCTGCCGGGTCAAAAATTGGGGGAAATCACATGCTCGACACTTTCATTGTCGTGGCCATCATCGCCATAGCGGCCTTTTTCGTGGGCCGCAGGATTCTGAGATCCTTCACGGCCAAGCAACCCGGCTGCGGATGTGGCGGCTGCGGACAGTCCGGGTCGTGCTCCGGCATCAAGGACGGCCCGGACAAGCACGACTGCTGCGGCTCAAAGTAATTTTTTTTGACCAACCGTTGAGAACAATTCTCAACAAACTCTTTTCGAGGATCACCAACATGGCTCAAGACATGTGTTTACGCAAAGCCAAGGTCAACCAGAAACTGAAAATCAGAACGGTCAGTGCGGACGGCGAGCTCGGCCGCCGCATCCGCGACATGGGGCTGATCCCCGGCACCGAGGTCACGGTCATCGGCAAGGCCCCGCTGCGCGACCCCGTGGCCCTCAGGCTGCGCGACTTCACCCTGACCTTGCGCAACAGCGAGGCCGACCACATCACCGTCACCCCCCTGGAGGACTAAACACATGGGTACTTACACCATCGGCATCGCAGGCAACCCGAACTGCGGCAAAACCACCATGTTCAACGCCCTGACCGGTGCGCGCCAGCATGTGGCCAACTGGCCCGGTGTGACCGTCGAAAAGAAGATGGGACACATCAACACAGGTTCCGACGCCGTCGAGCTCGTGGACCTGCCCGGAACCTATTCCCTGACCGCCTATACCCAGGAGGAACTGGTCGCCCGGAACTTCCTGGTGGACGACCGGCCCCAGGCGGTCATCGACATCATGAACGCCGACGCCCTGGAGCGGAACCTCTACCTGGCCGTGCAGATCATGGAGCTCGGCGTGCCGCTCATCCTCGGCCTGAACATGATGGACGAGGTGCGCAAATCCGGCAAACGGATCGACAGCGCGCGCCTGGAGGAGCTGTCCGGCTGCGCCGTGGTCGAGACCGTGGCCCGCTCCGGCAAGGGGGCCCAGGAGCTGCTGCGCTCAACCATGGAAGTGGCCCAAGCGCAGACCGGCGAATGGAAGCCCCTGAACATCTCCTACGGCCCGGACCTGGACCCGGTCCTGTGCGAGATGGAGAAGATGATCACCGATGCCGGTTTCCTGACCGACAAGGCGCCCGCCCGCTGGACCGGCATCAAGTACCTGGAACGCGACGAGGACGTCATCGTCAAGGGACGCATGGCCAACACCATGCTCTCGGAAAAACTCGAAGCCATGGCCCGCGAGGTGGCCGAGCACACCCAGAAGACCCTGAACATGCGGCCCGACGCGCTCATCGCCGACTACCGCTACGGGTTCATCGCCTCCATGATCAAGGATGTGGTCACCTACCCGGCCTCCAGCGAGGACCGCATCAGCCGCTCCGACAAGATGGACAAGGTCCTGACCCACAAGGTTCTGGGCCCGCTGATCATGCTCGGCATCGTCTACCTCATCTACGAAATCACCTTTGCCGTGGGCGAAATCCCCATGGGCTGGCTGGAAGCCCTTTTCGGCTTCCTCGGCGACACGGCCACCAACATCCTTCCCGAAGGCCACCTGCAGTCGCTCATCGTCTCCGGCATCATCGACGGCGTGGGCGGCGTGCTCGGCTTCGTGCCCCTGATCATGTTCATGTTCCTGATGATCTCCGCTTTGGAGGACTCCGGCTACATAGCCCGCATGGCCTACATGCTCGACCGCGTCTTCAAGGTCTTCGGCCTGCACGGCACCTCGGTGCTGCCGTTCATCGTGTCCGGCGGCATCGCGGGCGGCTGCGCCGTGCCCGGCGTCATGGCCACCCGCACCCTGCGCTCGCCCAAGGAGAAGCTGGCCACCCTGTTCGTGGCCCCGTACATGACCTGCGGCGCCAAGGTGCCCGTCTTTCTCATGCTGGCCGCCGCCTTCTTCCCCGAGGACTCGGCCACGATCATGCTGGTCATCACCCTGTCCGCCTGGGCCATGGCCCTGCTCGTGGCCCGGCTGCTGCGTTCCACGGTCATCAAGGGCGCGTCCACCCCATTCGTCATGGAGCTGCCCCCGTACCGCATGCCCACCCTGCAGGGCGTGCTCATCCACACCTGGGAGCGCACCTGGGAGTACGCCAAGAAGGCCGGTACCGTGATCCTGGGCATCTCCATCCTGCTCTGGGCCATGATGACCTTCCCCGAACTGCCCGCCGACCGCGTGGCCCAGTTCGAGGCCCAGCGCGCCGCGGCGCAGAGCGAGGAGCAGATCACCACAATCGACAACGCCGAGGCCGAAGAAGCCATTCGCCACACCATCGCGGGCCGCATCGGCACCGCCCTGGAACCCGTGTCCGAGCTGGCCGGCTTCAACTGGCGGGTGAACATCGCCCTGACCGGCGGATTCGCGGCCAAGGAAGTGATCGTCTCCACCCTGGGCACGGCCTATTCCCTGGGCGAGGTTGACGCCGAAGAGGCGCAGCCCCTGTCCGAACGGTTGGTGGCCGACCCGGCCTTTTCCACGGCCACGGCCATTGCCCTGATCATCTTCACCATGCTCTACGCGCCCTGCTTCGTCACCGTGGTGACCATGGCCCGCGAGTCGAGCTGGCGCTGGGCCGCCTTCAGCGTGGTCGGCTCCACCGGCCTGGCCTTCGTCATGGCCGTCCTCGCCTACAACGTGTCCAAGGCCTTCCTCTAGCCCCACAGAGAGGTCACACCCCAAAAGGGAGCCCGATCGGGCTCCCTTTTCTTTTGTCCCGTTATCCCCTATGGTTCGACCGCGACGTTCCGGCCAGTATTTTCCCTTTCTCTTGCCCCCGAGTCGAGCCGAATACGGGTAAACAGCCAGGACGATCGAATTCCGATACATACAACCGGTTGACACCAATTTTCCACCAGCGGCATGAACATACTTTTCGTCAATTCCACCCGAGGTTGGGGCGGGGTCAAAACATGGTCCATCGACATGGCGCGAGCCCTGGCCGGACTCGGTCATGAGACCGCTCTCGTGGGCCGGCCCGGACCGTTCGTGGACAAGGCCCGCAAGCTCGGCATAAGGGCCGAGGCACACGACTTCGGTTTGGATTTCAACCCGGCCTCCATCGCCTTCTTTCTCAAGCTCTACCGAAAGCTCGAGACCGACGTGGTCATCTGCAACATCTCCAAGGGATTGCGCACGGCGGGCGCGGCCGCCCGTTTGGCCGGAATTCCGGTCGTCCACCGGCTGGGCTCGCCCGGAGATGTGTCCAACAGGCTGAAAACCCGCCTGACCCAACGGCTGCTCCGGCCGGGACTGATCGCCTGCAGCGAATACGTCCGCCAGAAATTGCTGGTTTCCGTCCCCATGTACCAAGACTATCCTTTTGAGGCCATTTTCCCGGGCACGGCGATCAATTCCGTTCCGCCGGATTCGGTCAACGCGCCGAGAGTGATCGTCGCCACCAGCCAACTCAACCCGGACAAGAAGCACATCCATCTCCTGGAGGCGCTGGCCGCACTGATGCGGGACGGATACGACTTCCGCTGCATCATAGCCGGGACGGGCCGGGACGAGGCCATGCTGAAACGGGCCTGCGGGGACATGGGCCTGGACGGGCGCGTCGAATGGACCGGCTTCGTCACCGAAGTGGCCGTCCAACTCCGCCGGGCCGACATCTTTGTCCTGCCCACGGGGTGCGAGCCGCTGGGCATCGCCCTGGAAGAGGCCATGGCCAACGGCCTCGTGCCGGTATCGCGCAACATCGGCGGCCCCACCGAAATCTGGCATCCGGGACACACCGACCTGCTTGTCGATCCCAAAGGCGGCGGACCGGAATTCCGCGACGTCCTGGCCCGGCTGCTGGACATGCCCGACAACGATCTGCTGGCCCTGAAACGGGAGTTCCACGCCCACGCGGGCAGGACCTTTTCCCTAGACGGCCAGGCGAAACGACTTGCCGCCTGGCTCGGACGGTTCATCGCGGACCGCGGCGGACGAAGAAAGGCATGACCCGCATCCTCAACGAGTTGGGCCGCATGCTGCGCGAGGCGGCTCTGGCCTCCTACGAACTGTTCAAGGTCATGATTCCGGTGCTCATCCTGGTCAAGGTCCTCCAGGAGTTCGGCCTGATCAAATATCTGGCCTGGCCGCTGGAGCCCGTCATGGGCGTGCTCGGCCTGCCCGCCGAGATGGGGCTGGTCTGGGCCACCACCCTGATCAACAACATCTACACCGGCATGATCGTCCTGGCCTCGTTTACCGGGGACGCGCCCCTGACAGGAGCCCAGGCCACGGTCCTCGGCGTGCTCATGCTCGTGGCCCACGGCCTGCCCATCGAGACCGCCATCGCCGACCGCTCCGGGGCCCGCTTCCTCTTCCAGTGCTGCGTGCGCATGGCCGGGGCCTTTGTCCTGGCCTGGCTGCTCCACCTGATCTACTCGGCCACCGGCACCCTGAGCGGTCCCGCGCCCATGCTCTTCCAGACCGACGCATCCGCCGGGACCGGCTCCATCGCGGCCTGGGCCCTGGGCCAGGTCCGCAACCTGGCGTCCATCTTCTGCATCATCTTCACCCTGATCGCCATCATGCGCGTGCTCGGCGCCATCGGGGCCATCGCATTGATGAACCGCTGCCTGCGGCCCGTGCTCGACCTCATCGGCATCGGGCCCAAGGCCTCGGCCATCACCGTCATCGGCCTGACCATGGGGCTGTCATACGGCGGCGGGCTGATCATCAATGAGGCCCGCAACGGCAAACTGAGCAGGGAGGATGTCTTCTATTCCCTGACCTTCATGGGCTTGTGCCATTCGCTCATCGAGGATACCCTGCTGATCGTGCTCATCGGCGGGCACCTGAGCGGCGTGCTCTGGGGACGGCTGATCTTCGCCATGCTGGCCATGGCCGCCATCGTCCGGATCGTCCGCCGCATGCCCGAACGGGCCCGCACCGCCTGCCTGTGGGCCGAGAAATAACCACTTAAAGGAGAACGACATGTCCGATATCCAACTCATCCATACCGAGAAGGCCCCGGCCGCCGTGGGCCCCTATTCCCAGGCCACGGCCGTGAACGGCACCCTGTACGTGTCCGGTCAGCTCGGCATCGTCCCGTCCGAAGGCAAGCTGGCCGAGGGCTTCAAGGCCCAGACCCGTCAGGCCCTGGAAAACGTCAAGGCCATCCTCGAACAGGCCGGGTCATCCCTGGACAAGGTCTTGGCCGTGGACGTGTTCCTCATGGACATGGGCCGTTTCGCCGACCTGAACGCGATCTACGCCGAATATTTCTCCGACCACAAGCCCGCGCGCGCCGCCGTGCAGGTTGCCGCACTCCCTCTGGGCGGACTGGTCGAGTTCAAGTGCGTGGCCGTCATCGACTAATCGTCCAAAACGCGTAACAAAACTCTACTTGACAGTTTCGGCGCAAAACAAGTACTTCCATTCCATGCACAACAACACCGCCCGTTTCTTTTTCTTTTTTAGCTTTATCAGGAACGCCTGCGGTCTTGGTGTGCGCTAGTCATAAGAAGTAAAAACACAACCAAGAGGCCGCGGGCAAAGTCCGCGGCCTCTTTCTTTTTGGCCGCGCCGCAGCCGCCAGCAACAAGGAGCACCGTCATGCATCTCGGGAAAGCCATTCGGATGGAACGCATCATGAACCGCAACAACGGCCGGACCATCGTGGTCCCCCTGGACCACGGCGTGACCGTGGGCCCCATCTACGGCATCGTGGACCTGCGCGAGACCGTCGACCAGGTGGCCGAGGGCGGGGCCAACGCCGTGCTCATGCACAAGGGCATCCCCCGCTGTTCCCACCGCGCGGGCGGCAAGGACATCGGCCTGATCATCCACCTGTCCGCGTCCACCTCCCTGTCCCCGTACCCCAACGCCAAGACCATGGTCGGCTCGGTCACCGACGCCATCAAGCTCGGCGCTGACGCCGTGTCCATCCACGTCAATCTCGGTGACGAGACCGAACCGCAGATGCTCTCCGACCTCGGCGCGCTCTGCTCCGAGGCCAATGAATGGGGCATGCCCGTGCTGGCCATGATGTACGCCCGCGGCCCCAAGATCAAAGACGAATACGACCCGCAGATCGTGGCTCACTGCGCCCGCGTGGGCGTGGAGCTCGGCGCGGACATCGTCAAGGTCAACTACACCGGCGACACCGAGTCCTTCTCGCGCGTGGTCGAGGGCTGCTGCGTGCCCGTGGTCATCGCGGGCGGCCCCAGGCTCGAAAGCGAACGCGACCTCGTCCAGATGGTCCACGACTCCATCCAGGCGGGCGGAAGCGGCCTGTCCGTGGGCCGGAACATCTTCCAGCATCCCAATCCGGCCAAGATCGTGGCCGCCCTCAACAAAGTCGTCCACGAAGACTGGACCGTCGACGCCGCCATGGAGCTGTTGTAACGCCTCCGGCGGCCGGGGGAAGGGGGAAGGAAAACCCTTTGAAAAGGGTTGTCCCTCCCCCCTTCCCCCGGACCCCCATCCCCCTTCCTTTCCCAAATTTTTTGTAGCACTTCGCGGGTGCGGCGCGTGGCGGGGGATCTTGCCGCTTTACCTTGCGCTGTTCGGGTGAGAGAATGGCCGCAGGGAAGCATGGCCCATGCGCGAACGCATGAACCTGCAAAATCACATAAAAAGTTTGGGAGATTCTTAAAACGTCTTTTAAGCCGTCGGAGACGCCCCGCTGGTCGGGCGCTTCAATGCCGCTAGCTGTCGAACTCGACCCGGACGGTGTCGAGGTAATGGGCCAGGGTGTCCATATGCCTTTCCAGGGCGTCGGGGTCGCGCTCCTGGGCGGCCAGCTCGATCTCGTGGCCGATCCTGCCCATGCCCTTGAATCCGTAGCCGCTGCCCGTGCCCCGAGCCGTGTGCCCCAGGCGGACCAGGGTCTCGAAATCCCCCGCTCGCAGGGCATTGCGCATCTGTTCAAGATCCTGTCGGGAGACGTCGAAAAACCGGTCCAGCAATTCTTCCAGATCGGACGGTATCCGCTCGACCTCCGGGTACTCGGGCATGGGTATATCCTTGGTGCAGACAGGTGCACTTGGTTGAATATGTGAAAATCGGAACGTATGATCCAGGCGGACATTAAGGATAGTGATCCCGCTGTCAAATAAAATATTCATCACAACGATATGACACGAATTATCATTCTCCTGCTGCTGGCCTGCATGGTCGGGTCCTGTTCCCGGTACGACGCGGTACGCATCGCCCGGGCGGCGGCCACGGGCAACCCGGCGGCAGCGGCCGAGGCCCTGGCCCGGGACAAGGCCATCGGCTACGCCAGCAACCCCGCCGCCATCGGCAACGACCTGAAGAATTTCAAAAAACTTTTGGAGAACTTCGTCAAGGCCGTGACCGGGGTTTGGGGCGAGGACGACGTGCGGGTGCCCGCGCCCAAGCAGTACGTCAAGTACACCGACAACTACCTCTCGCGGGCCAGCGTGGACTTCGACACCGGGGTGATCGTGGTCGAGACCGTGGCCGAAGACAAGCCGCTCGAAAGCCTGCGCAACGCCATCGTGACCACCCTGCTCACCCCGGGCGACCCGCGCGCCGTGGACCTCTATTCGGCACAGACCGTCAAACTCGGGGACACCCCGTTCCTGCTCGGCGAAGTCAAGGACGCGGACGGCCACGACATCCGCTGGGACTGGCGCGCCGGGCGGTACGCCGACCATCTCATCAAAAACGATCTCAAGACGCGCACGGTCAAAGGCAAGACCGCCCGGTCCGTGACCTTCCACATGGTCAGGGACCACCTCTCGGTGCGCGCGGCCAAATACCGCGAACTGGTGCGGACGACCGCCGACCGCTTCCGGATCAGCCGCAACCTGGTCTACGCCATCATGAAGGTTGAGTCGGACTTCAACCCGTTCGCGGTCAGCGCGGCCTCGGCCGTGGGGCTGATGCAGGTGGTCCCGTCCACGGCGGGCAGCGACGTATACCGGTTCCTGCACGGCAAGGTCGGGCAGCCCTCACGCAAGGCCCTGTTCGAACCGCCGACCAACATCACCTACGGCACGGCCTACCTGCACCTGCTCGACGACCGGTTCCTGGGCGGCATCGACAATCCGGTGTCACGGGAGTACTGCGTCATCGCCGGGTACAACGGCGGCGCGGGCGGCGTGCTCAAAACCTTTGACCGGGACAAGGGCCGCGCGGCCAAGAAGATCAACGCCATGCAGCCCGCCGAGGTGTATGAAAAGCTGCGGAAGGACCTTCCCTTTGCCGAGACCCGGCGCTATCTTGGCAAGGTTCTTGAAGCCAAGAAGCAGTTCGTCAACTTCTAGTCGCCACGCGCCATGAACCCGCAGGAACCGATCTCGTCCGTCGCAGCCCAATTCGACCGGCTCATCGCCCTTCTCTTCCCAGGCATGTCTCCGGAGAATCTCCGCACGACCGGGGCCGCGCTGCTCGGGCTACTGGTCCTGGTCCTGCTGTTCCTCGGGGTGAGGCTGCTGCGCCGCCCGGCGCACAACTCCCCGTCCACGCGCACCGGCATACCGCGCTCCCTGCAGCAGAAAGGCGTGGTCGTGGACGTGCTGGCAGGGCCGGACGACGAGTCCGTGGCCGTACGCTGCGTCATCACCGCCGTGAAGTCCAACAGGGTCCAGTGCGAGATCATCGAGCGGCTGGACGTCATCCGGACCAGGCCCGGCAGCGAACTGGTCTGCGTGTTCGCGCCCATGAAGACGCGCAACGGGCGGATCAATTCCTTCACGGCCACTCTGACCGAATCGGACCGCGACGGCCGCAGGGCCGACCGGCTGGTCCTGGCCGGGCCCAACGACTACGCGCTCATCCCGCGCCGCAAGCACCAGCGCAAGCGCGTGGCCGACCAGCAGTTCATCCGGGTCAAGCTGTGGACCGCCTCGCCTCGGACCTCGGAGCTGGCCTTCGAGGACGCGGCTCCGCAGATCGGGGTCAACTCGTTCGCCTCGGACGAGCCGGAACAGAGCGCCAACGCGGTCATCAACATCTCGGACGGCGGCCTCGGCCTGTCCGTGCTCAACCGGCTCATCCCCGAGACCTGCGCCGTGTCCACGCCGGTGGTCATCAACCTCTTCATGTTCAATTTCCGGGAAAAGACCTTCAAGCCCTACTGGTACGCGGGCGAGATCCGCACCCTCGAAGAGGGCCGCCCCGGCTTCACGCGCATGGGCATCGAATTCACGGCCACAGCCGGGGTGGACCGAAACACCGGCCGCCTCGACTGGATCAATCTGTAGCACCGGAAAAACGGGCCGGGGCTCACCCAGCCCCGCGCGACGTCCCCCTTCGTCGGGAAAAGGCGCGGCACGCAAAAAAGCCCCGACCATTCGGCCAGGGCTTTTCAGGCGTATTTTCGAGGAGATCAGCCCTTCTTGTTGAGGAACCGCTCCTTGGCCAGCCGGGGCATGTTGCCCGCCCCGAAGCTGTAGCCCGAGATGCGCCGGTTCTGGCGCTTCATGCTGGTCAGGTCCTGTTTCAGGGACTGCTTGAGCCTCTTGGCCTCACCGGTGATCTCGTCGTGCAGGGACTTCATCTCCACGAGCTTGTCGGCCAGCAGCTTGAGGTTGTCCCCGGACAGGCCGCGTACGGCCTCGTCCAGGAGCTGCTCGCGGGAACGGGCCAGTTTCTCGGCCTCGTACACGTCCCCGGCCACCAGGGAATCGAGTTCCCTGCGTCCGATGATGATGGCCTCGTCCAGCATCTGGCTGCGCCCGGCCATATCTACTTCTTCGCCTTGCGGATGTCGTCGCGCAGGGCCTTGATGACCTTTTTCCATTTCTCCACCGCGGGCAGGAATTCGTATTCAAGCAGGTCGGCCAGAAGAATCCAGTCCTCGTTTTCAAGCACCGAGCTCATTTCGGTGAACATGGAATTGAGCTCCTCGGCGCTCTCCAGGTAGGACGGGTGATCCTTGAGGGAGTACTCGTCGCGCAGAATGCCGATCATGTTCAGGAAGTTGCGGATGACGTCGATGAGGTCCTGGTAGGTCTCCAGGGCCTCGGCGTCGTCGGCCTGGCGGAACAGGGTCGCCACGCGCTTGCCGCCCTCGCTCATGAGGTTGACGACCTTGTAGAGTTCCAGGGTGATCTCCACGGCCATGTCCTCGGTGGCCATGGTCACGATCTCCACGGACTCGACCTCGGACATGTCGATGTCCTCGGCCTGGTGGGGGTAGATCTCGGTGAACGGCTCATGGTTGACCATAACGTCGGTCACGATGCGGTCCTCCAGATGGCCGTCCTCGACCACCTTGGTGAAGACCTGTTCCAGGTTCTCGAAATTCTGGGCCCCGATATCATATTGTTTTCCATCAATGGTGATCATGCTGACCTTCTCCTCCGTGAGTAGATAAAATTTGCCGATTGTTCCGGTGCAACCCGGTCTTTTCAAGATTCATGCCGATCAGGCCAATTCGTCCAACAGGGCGGTCAGGAGCCCGAGATGGCGTTCGGCAACCAACAGCAGCGAGGCGAGGTCTTCGCCCTGGCGCTGGCTTTCGAACATCCACAACAACGCCAATATATTCAAGTAATTGCTTGAAGACAAGATATTCTGCACACGCTGCCAGGAAGCCAGGAACTTGGTCTTGGCCTGGGGCCGGGGATTCACGCGCAGCAGCGCCCCCTGCTGGGAAAGCAGGAAGAGCATGTCCCGCGCGCTCGTCAAAGTTTTGGACAACTCCTGGCGCATGTCCGGCCCCAGCCGCGTGCCCAGCCCGGTGGGCCCGGCGATGGTCCGGCCGTCCAGGAAGGCGGCGAAGTGCGCCCGCTGCAGGGCGATCCACACGGCCCGGTCCGAACCGTCGTGCCCGGACAGGGACTCAAGCTCCATGAACCCGTCCGCGCCGGTTCTGGTGCGCCAGATGCGCGTGCCGGGCACGGCCTTGGGATCCGCGCCGTCCATCACCGCCTTGGCGCAGGCGTACATGGCCTCCGGGGTCACGGCCCAGCGGCAGCCCTCATCGCGGGGGCAGGCCGCGCCAAAGGCGCACGGATGGCAGTCCATGTCCGGCTCCAGGCAGATGTTGCCCGCCCGGTACGGCCCGGTGTCCCACGGCTGGGCCGTGGCCAGGAAGACCGCGCACAGCGGCACGCCCAGCCCCGCAGCCAGATGCATGGTCCCGGTGTCGTTGGTCAACAGTACCCGGCTGCGGCCCAGCACCCCGGCCAGTTCGGTCAGGGAGGTCCTGCCCATGCAGTTGACGAGCGGGAAGGGAGCACCCTCGGCGAACCGCTCGCCCAGCCCGGCCTCGCCCCGGGCGCCGAGCAGGACCGGCACCAGGCCGTCGCGCTCGTACAGCCTGCGGGCGGTCTCGCGAAAATAGTCCACGGGCCAGCGGCGGCGCTCCTCGCTGGCCCCGAGCTGCAAGGCGACAAATCCTTGCGCCCCTCCCTGCGCTGACAGCAGCTCGCCGGCGCGGGCCAGGGCCGGTTCGTCCGGCGCGGCCAGAACCAACTCGTTGCCCTCGCGGTCCAATCCGGCGGCCCGGCGAAAGAGATCGCAGACGTTGAACGGGCTGGCCCCCCGGTTGGCCCCGGCCAGTTGCAGAAACGCGGCCCAGGTGGAGGTGTCCGCATTGAAGCCGAACTCGTCCACTGTGAAGCCCGTGGTCCTGCCGTTCTCCGGGGTCAGGCCATAGGCCAGTAGACGCGAGGAGACCGACGGCGTCAGGTTCACGGTCTCGCCGGGCAAAAACTCCTCGAACACGGACTGTCGGAACCCGTCCAGGTCGCGCACGGCCAGCCGCCAATCCTGGTCCAGACCGGCGAGCAGCCCGGCTCCGGGAAAGGCGAAAACCCGGTCCACGCCGGTCAGCAACGCGGCCGCCGAAGCGAAGTTGGACAGGCAGACCAGCCCCACCCGGTGCCCGCGGCTCTTGAAACCGGCGATCACGGGCTGGGTCTGGATGAGATCGCCGAAGCGGGTCAGATTGATAATCAGGACGTTCACGAACCAAAATCCTTATAAATGGATGAACGGACCGTCGAAAAACCGCCGGACCGCCGGATTATTGCAAAAAAAGAGCCGAATCACAGACCGGAACCGGCCTGGACCAGCCGGACCAGCTTCTCCACCGCCTGGATGGCCGCCTTGAGCCGGAGCCGCTCGCCCCGGTCCAGAGCCGCCGGGTTGACGTAGTTGTGCGGCGGCAGACCGATGCGGTCGCATTCCAGGCCGATGTCGAGCCGTTTGCGCTGCAGGTATTCCCAGCCGTCGAGCAGGGAGCGGACGTGATGTTTGGCGATGTGCCCGGCCTCGCCCAGGGCGCGGACCCGCTCACAGGTGTTGTGCGGCCGCACCCCGTGCTTGAGGGCCAGGATGCGCGCGCTGTTGGTCAGATGGGCCAGGACCGACGACTTGATGTTCAAAAAGCCGTGCCACACCCCCTCGCGCTCGGTGACGAACGCCCCGAACAAGGTCAGGGGCAGCCGGTAGTCGGTCAGTTCCCGGACCAGCAGGGACAGGGCGATGGGCTTGGTGCGCACGTACTCCCACAGCCGCTCGCGCAGACGCCTGACCTCGTCCCCGGCACCGTACACGGCCCGGAAATCCAGGATCAGCCCGGACTGCCACGGCCCCTTTTCCGCCGGGTTGGACAGCCAGCCGGTCAGCCGGGCGAGCCAGGCGTCGAAATCCCCCCGCCACTCCGCGTTGCTGACCATGACCCCGCCGTCGCACAGGGAGAGCCCCGCGCCATCCAGGGCGATGACGATGGATTGGGTGCAGTCGTCCACTTCGTCCTCGTCCACCCTGACCGGGATGAGCAGCCCGTTGTCCTGGTCCGAACCCGGGACCATCTCCTCCCGCCCGCCGGAACCGAACTCCATGAAGGTGCACTGCGCCAGCCATGGATACTGGGCGGCATGGGCCTCGAGCACGGCCACGACCACGTCGCGGTTGAACCGGGTCAGCCGCTTGCACGCCCGCTCGGCCGACGCCCCCTGGTCAAGCCACTCCTGGACCAGGTCGAGCCGGATGCGGCGGATGCCCGCCAGCTTGCCCTCGCGGGCCATGACCCGCAATTCGTCCAAAAGGCCGTCCGGGACGCCTCCAATACCGTTCACGGGCCGCTCGCCATTCAATTCCATATCCAAACGCACGCTCCATGGCCGAAAGACTGACCGTTGACCGGGGAAAACCGCCCGTTCGCCGCCGGGCCATCATTGGCCGAGCCCACGACCGCCCGGCTTCGACCGCTTACCTGAAAACGGATGCTTCCTTTGTTTTCCCTACTGTAAAAGGGCTCCAACGGCAAACTTTCAACCGTATCGGGGGTAAAAAATGGACCAGATCGAAAGGATTCGCAAACGGCAACTCGGCATCGCGCTCGGCGTGGGCATTCCCTATTTCGCCTTCGTCATCGGCGTCTTCCTGCTCGTCTACCTGGCAGGCGAATGGGTAACCGGGACCAGCATCCTCGGATTCCCCCTGCACTACTGGCTGGTGGCCGTCGCCATCTACCCGATCACCTGGGCGCTGTTCATCTGGTACGTGGGCAAGGCCAACGAGATAGAGGACGAGATCGCCGAAACCATCGAAACCCCGGAACCCATGGACACCATGAACACCATGGAAGCCCGGGAAGGAGCGTAGTCATGGAACTCGGATATCAGATACCGGTCACGGCCCTGCTGCTCATCGGGGCCATGCTGGCCTTTACCGTGGTCACCACCTTCATGTTCCGCAGCCAGAAAACATCCGCCGACTATTATCTGGCCGGACGCAAGGTCAATTCCTTCATCAACGCCTCGGCCATCTCCTCGGACTACCTGTCCGCCGCCTCGTTCCTGGGCGTGGCCGGCGTGGCCTTCCTGTTCGGCTTCGACGGGATCATCTACGCCCTTGGCTTCTTCGTGGGCTACATCGCCCTGCTCCTCTTCCTGGCCAGCCCCCTGCGCAAATTCGGCCGCTACACCGTGCCCGACTTCGTGTCCGAGCGCTTCCACTCCAAGACCGCGCGCATCCTCGGCGTGATCGGCGTGCTCTTCATCTCGCTCTTCTACATGGCCCCGCAGATGCTCGGCGCGGGC
Organism: Pseudodesulfovibrio hydrargyri; assembly: GCF_001874525.1. Taxonomy (NCBI): domain Bacteria; kingdom Pseudomonadati; phylum Thermodesulfobacteriota; class Desulfovibrionia; order Desulfovibrionales; family Desulfovibrionaceae; genus Pseudodesulfovibrio; species Pseudodesulfovibrio hydrargyri. The sequence goes on from NZ_LKAQ01000001.1 coordinate 325,203, forward strand.
AAGGTCATGGGGCTCTTGCTCAACCTGGACTATTCCACGTCCATCATCATCATCGCCTGCATCATCACCTTCTACGTCACCGTGGGCGGCATGAAGGCCACCACCGTCAACCAGCTGGTCCAGTTCTGGATCCTGTTCGGGGCCATGTTCCTGCTGGCCTTCATCCCCTTCATGCTCAAGGGATTGACCTACACCGACGTGGTCAAGTTCCTGGCCGAATTCAAGGGCAGCACGCCCATCACCGGCAAGGAGTTCGACGGGGCCGCCTACACCAGCCCGGCATACTGGCTGACCAGCCTCAAGGACACCCTGTCCCTGCTCCTCGCGCTCATGTTCGGTACCGCCGGGCTGCCGCACATCCTGGTCCGCTTCTACACCGCCCCGGACGGCAAGGCCGCCCGCAGGACCGTCATCTACGTGCTTTTCCTCATCGGCATGTTCTACATCCTGAGCCCCTACGTGGGCCACGTCATCCGCTACGTCTTCCTGCAGGGCGAGGCCATGGGCGTGTCCCCGCACCTGATGCAGTGGCTGGCCGACAACGGCAAGAACCTGGCCGTGCCCGTGGCGGGCTCCTACTTCGGCGGACAGGTCCTGCTCGGCATCGTGGTGGCCGGTGCCTTCGCCGCCATCCTGTCCACCGTGGCCGGGCTGATCATCGCCTCGGCCGGGGCCATCGGCCACGACTTGGTGGTCAATGTCTTCAACCCGAACATGCCCGAACGCTCCCGCGTCAAGGTCGCCCGCGTGGCCTCCATCGCCGTGGGGCTGCTCGGCATCCCGCTGGGCTTCTGGGCCGAGTCCATGCAGATCGCCATCCTCGTGGGACTGGCCTTCGCCATCGCCGCGTCCACCTTCTTCCCGGTCCTGGTCATGGGCGTGTGGTGGCCCAGGATGACCAAGGGCGGGGCGTGCGCCGGACTGGTCACCGGCATCGTCGGCTCGTTCTTCATGATTCTGGGCAAGGGCATGCTGCCGCACTTCCTGCAGTACAACAACCCCGGCGGGTTCGTCATGATCCTGTCCTTCATCGCCATCTACACCGTGTCCAAGATGGAATACGCCGCCAAGGGCGAAACGGCCCTGCCGCACGACACCATGGAGGTCATGACCCTGCTCCACGGCCCCGAACAGGCATAAGCCCACACATCCCACTCCCCATAAAGGACGGCGCCGAGGTGTCTCGGCGCCGTCCTGCGTTGTTTGGGATGCCTCCGGCGGCCGGGGCGCTGCCCCGGACCCCGCTTAAGAACCTCTTGAAAGAGGTTCTTAAGCATCTCCAGAACTTTTTGTCGCCGCTTCGCGGGGGCCGTGCGGACGCGATCTGCCGTGCCTCTTTTCTCCCGCATAACCACGTCCGCACAAATCACGGTCCAAGGCGCGCCTTCCCTCCACTTCCCACACGCGCGCATGCGCATACAAAAAAGTTTTGGAAGGGAGAGGGGATGGGCGGCCGGGGAAGGGGAGAGGGAAACCCTTTTCTCAAAGGATTTCCCTCTCCCCTTCCCCGGCCGCCGGAGGCTTTCCTTGACAGCGTCAAGGGGGATACCTACTTAAGGACGCACCACAACTTTCAAGGAGAGCACCATGAGTTATGATATCAGGCTGGTCAAACTGGTCAGCGGCGAGATGGTTGTCGGCAACTATGTCGGCAGCGACATTGAGGAACCCGCCATCCTGCAGGCCATGCCCACCCAGCAGGGCACCCAGATGGTCCTGCTGCCCTACGGATATCCCTTTGACCAGGAAATGCAGGGCAAGATCGCCCAGAGCCACGTGCTGTTCGAATACAAGAACTGCCCGGAAGAGCTGAAGACCAAATATATCGAAGCCAAGACCAACATCTCCCTGTCCAGCGGCGGGCTCGACCTGTCCGGCATGGGCGGCGGCGCTGGCGGCGGCCTGGATCTCAGCTAGCCGACCCACGCGAAACCTGTTATTTCGGACGGGGCTGGTTCATGGAGCCAACCCCGTTTTTTCCGTTCACCGAACCATTCGAGATCATGAAAGAACTGCTGCCCATTCTCCCCCGTCCCTCGCGCTACATCGGCAGCGAATGGGGCGCCGTGTTCAAGGACCCGTCCACCGTGACCGTGCGGTGTGCCCTGGCTTTCCCCGACATGTACGAGGTGGGCATGTCCTATCTCGGCCAGAAAATATTGTCCGAGGCCCTGAACGCGCAGCCGAATTTCTGGGCCGAGCGGGTCTTCACGCCTGACGAGGAGGCCGGGGCTATCCTGCGCGAGCACGACGCGCCCCTGGCCACCCTGGAGTCCGATACCCCGCTCAAGGACATGGATGTGGTAGGCTTCAGCCTGACCCACGAGCTGTGCTACACCAACATCCTGTACATGCTGGACCTGGCGGGCATCCCGCTGCGCAGCGCGGACCGGAAGGAGCCCTGCCCGCTCATCGTGGCGGGCGGCGGCGCGGCCTTCAACGCCGAGCCCGTGGCCGCGTTCTTCGACGCCATGGTCCTGGGCGACGGCGAGGAGGCCATGGTTGCGCTCCTGGCCGCCGTGGAACGGGCCAAGGAAGGCGGGCTGTCCAAGGCGGAACTGCTGGATTCCCTGACCGGAATTCCGGGCCTGTACGTGCCGTCTTTGTTCGAGGACCAGGGGCCGGGCAAGCCGCTGAAACCGCTCAAGGAAGGATACGAGACCGTGGAAAAGGCCGTGGTGGACGATTTGAACCGCGCCCCGTTCCCCACGGGCCAGGTCATCCCCTTCGGGGCCATCCACGACCGGCTGACCATGGAGATCGCCCGGGGCTGCACGCGCGGCTGCCGGTTCTGCCAGGCGGGCATGATCTACCGCCCGGTGCGCGAGCGCTCCCTCAACGGCCTGGACGCCATCCTGACCAACGGCCTGGACGAGACCGGGTACGAGGAGACCTCCATGCTGTCGCTGTCCACCGGCGACTTTTCGGGCCTGGACTCGCTCTTCACCCGCAGCTTCGACAAATGCGCTGCCGAACAGATTTCCATCTCCCTGCCGTCCCTGAGGGTCGGTTCCCTGTCCGCGCCGATCATGGAGCGCATCTCGTCAATCCGGCGCACGGGCGCGACCATCGCCCCGGAAGCGGGCAGCCAACGGCTGCGGGACGTGATCAACAAGGGCGTGGACGAGGCCGGTCTCATCGAGCACGTCCGGCTGCTCTTCGACAACGGCTGGCAGGGAGTGAAGCTCTATTTCATGATCGGCCTGCCCACCGAAACGGACGAGGACCTGGACGCCATCCTGGACCTCTGCCTCAAGGTGCGCGACGCGGCCGGAAGACATATCAAGAGGCTGCAGGTCTCGGCCGCGGTCTCGCCCTTCGTGCCCAAGCCGCACACCCCGTTCCAGTGGGAGCCACAGATTCCGCTGGACGAGATTTACCGGCGCATCGACCATCTGCGGAATATCTTCAGGCCGCACAAGCGCATTTCCATCAAGTACCACGAGCCCGAGATGACCTCCCTGGAAGGGGTTTTCTCGCGCGGCGACCGCCGGTTGGCCGAAGTGGTCGAGCGGGCCTACGCCAAGGGCGCGCTCTTTTCCAGCTGGAAGGACCACCTGCGCCTTGCGCCCTACCGCGAGGCCATGGACGAGGCCGGACTCGACTGGAACGAATACACCGGTCCGCGCGACCCGGAAGGCCCCCTGCCCTGGGACCATCTGTCCAGCGGCCTGACCAAGCGGTTCCTGCTCAAGGAACGCGAACGCTCCCTGGCCGGAAAGATCACCGACGACTGCCGCTACGGGGCGTGCCGCAACTGCGGCGTCTGCCAGTTCGACGGCCGGGTCTCGACCCTGACGGGTCAGGCCGGAGACAAGGACATCCGGCCCAGACTGGTATTTCCGCAGCGGGACCAGGAGGGCGAACAGCCGCCCTATACCGTGGAAAAGCCGGACCTGACCGGCAAGGCCGCCCACTACCGGGTGTGGTATGAGAAGACCGGCCCGGCCGCCTTCCTCAGCCAACTGGAGCTGCAGGCCGTGTTCGAGCGGGCCTTCCGCCGGGCGCGGCTGCCCATGGCCTTTTCCGCCGGATTCCATCCCATGCCGAGGCTGTCCTTCGGCAAGGCGCTGCCTGTGGGCGTGGAGAGCCTGAGCGAGTGGATCAACGTGTTCCTGCGCGAGGACTTCGGGCCGGACGAGGTGGTTGAACGCCTCGGACGGAACATGCCCAAGGGACTCGTCGTCCGGAGCGCGCAGCGGCTGTCCATGGGCCGCAAGCAGGCCCAGGCCGTGGAAGAGGTCTATGAGCTGCGCTTTGTCCGCGACAACGGGCGGCGCCTGGAGCAGTGGAGGGCGTTCATGGCCTCGGAACACCATTTCATCGAGAAGAAGACCAAGAAGGGCAAGCCCAGGCAGGTGGATCTGCGGCCCATGGTCCGCGAGGCCGCCGAGGCCGGAGACGGCTTGACCCTGGTCATGGACTGGCGGGAGGAATACATGAGCCCGCTGGCCCTGTGCGCCACGGTCATGGAGGACGCCGGGCTGCTCGACTTCCGCCTGACCAAGACCGAACAGCGTTTCGCCCCGGAGCCCGGCGGGGACGCCTAGCCGAACCAGCCGCCGCCCGAGCCGACGGTCACGGTGACCTGCCGATAGGTGGTCACATCGCCTCCGGCCACGGGAACCATCCTGATGAGCACGTCCGACACGCCCTCCTGTAGGGCCGTGAAAAGATAGCGCGCCCTGGGCTCGCCGTCGTCATATTCCAGATACCGTTCCATGCGCAGCATCGCCGGGTCAAAGGCCGCTCCGGTGATGCGGTATCCCTTGGCCGCCGGGCGGAGCATGTCCAGGGCGAAGACCTGATCCTTGTCCACGCTCAGGGCGGCGTTGTACTCGTCATCTAAAACAATCGTTTCAACAGGCGACAACCCGCCGTCGACTGAAGAAGTACCGGAGCATGCACTCAAAACCAGAACAAAAAACGGGCACAGGGCAAAAAAACAAACTTTTTTGAACAAGATTCGCCTCCACGAGTTCGTCGTCAAATTCATTACGCTATTGTTAAAGCCTGACGAAGCGTGTATGAATGTTTCGTTTTCGTCCGCTGAAACTACGCCGTCCCGGGGGTTGCGCGCAACCCCTGCGGGAGGCGGTTTTTCGGACTGCGCCTCAAGGAGCGCAAGCAAAGGTATGGAACGCGCCGTGCTGGCGCAATCGAATTAATTTACGGAGGAACAACCTATGAAAGTGTCGACGTTCAAAACCGCCGGCAAATTCTCCCTGCTCGTTCTCTCTCTGCTGGTCGCCGCCCTCATGCTGGTCGGCTGCAGCGGCGAGGAGAAGAAAGAGGCAGCCGAGAAAGCCGCCCCCGCTGCCCCTGAGAAAATCACCCTCAAGCTCGCCATGGATGCCGACCCGGTATCCCTCGATCCCCAAGTCCAGCTGTCCGGCGGCATGCTACAGTTTTCCCACATGGTCTTCGATCCGCTGGTCCGCTACGACAAGGACATGAATTTCGTTCCCCGCCTGGCCGAGAGTTGGGAGCGCGTCGACGATCTGACCATGCGCTTCCACCTGCGCAAGGGCGTCAAGTTCCATTCCGGCAACGACTTCACCGCCAAGGACGTGGTCTTCACCCTGGACCGCCTGAAGAAGTCGGACGACTTCAAGGGCCTCTTCGAGCCCTTCTCCGGCGCCGTGGCCGTGGATGACTACACCGTGGATCTGGTCACCAAGAAGCCCTACGGCCTGGTGCTGAACATGGCCACCTACGTCTTCCCCATGGACAGCCAGTTCTACACCGGCACCGACGACAAGGGCAAGGCCAAGGACCTCATCCTCAAGACCGACTACTCCTTTGCCAACGAGAACGAGTCCGGCACCGGTCCCTTCGTGGTCACCAGCCGAGAGCAGGGCGTGAAGACCGTTTTCACCCGCTTCAAGGACTACTGGGACAAGGACACCGGCAACATCGAGGAGATCGTCCTCTCCCCGATCAAGAATGACGCCACCCGCACCGCCGCGCTCATGTCCGGCGACGTGGACTTCGTCATGCCCGTGCCCCCGCAGGACCTGGACCGCATCAAATCCACCGACGGCCTGCAGCTCGTGACCATGTCCGGCTCGCGCATCATCACCTTCCAGCTGAACGGCAAGCGCAACCCGGCCTTCGCCGACCCCAAGGTCCGCCTGGCCATGGCCTACGCCTATGACAACCAGGGCGTGGTCGAGAAGATCATGAACGGCTTCGCCACCGCGGCCGGCCAGATGTCGCCCAAGGGCTACGTCGGCCACGTCGATTCCCTGGTGCCCCGCTTCGACCTCGACAAGGCCAAGTCCCTGATGGCCGAGTCCGGCTTCCCCAACGGTTTCGAAGCGACCATGATCGCCCCCAACAACCGCTACGTGAACGACGAGAAGATCGCCGAGGCCTTCGTCTCCATGATGTCCAAGCTCGGCATCAAGATCTCGCTCAAGACCATGCCCAAGGCCCAGTACTGGGATCAGTTCGACGCCCAGGTGGCCGACATCCAGATGATCGGCTGGCACTCCGACACCGAGGACTCCGGCAACTTCTTCGAGTTCCTGTCCATGTGCCGCAACGCCGAGACCGGCTACGGCCAGTACAACTCCGGCAACTACTGCAACGCCAAGGTGGACGAACTGACCCTGGCCGCCCAGACCGAGACCGACCCGGCCAAGCGCGCCGCCGACCTGCAGGAAGCCGAGCAGATCCAGTACGACGAAGCGGGCTTCATCCCGCTGCACTGGCAGAACCTGTCCTGGGCCTCCAAGTCCAACATGAACACCGAAGACATCGTGAACGTCATGAACTTCCCGTACTTCGGCGATCTGGTCATCAAGTAGCGCCAGTCGGCTTGCATTAACCGTAAAATAACAATAAAGGGGAACCCCGGCTCAGCCAGGGTTCCCCTTTCATACACACTGCGGCCTCGTGGCCGACAACGTTGCGGTCCATCCCCCACCCCGGCACACAATCCCGTGGCCGGAAAACATAAACGTCAATGAGTCAACATGTTTGCATTCACCGTAAAACGAGTCCTGCAAGCCGTGATCGTCATGCTGATCATCAGCTTCATCGGATTCGCCATCAAGCACAATTTCGGCGACCCGGTCCGCGACCTGGTGGGCCAGCGGGTCACGGCGGCTGAGCGGGCGCAGATCCGCGAACGCCTCGGCCTCAACGACCCCTTCCCGGTACAGTACGTGCGTTTTTTGCGCGACGCCCTGCACGGCAACCTGGGCCAGAGCTACTTCTTCAAAAAACCGGCCACCGAGGTCATCGTCAAAAAGGCCCCGGCCACCCTGGAACTGGTCTTCTGCGCCGCGCTGATCATCGTGGTCCTGTCCGTTCCGCTCGGCATCTACTCGGCCATCCGGCCCAAGAGCCTCTTCTCGAAGATCGTCATGGGCGGGTCCATCGTCGGAGTGTCCATGCCCGTCTTCCTGACGGCCATTCTGCTGATCTACATTTTTTCCGTGGAACTGCACTGGCTGCCGTCCTACGGCCGGGGCCAGACCGTGCTCCTGTTCGGCTGGTGGGACAGCGGCCTGCTCACGGCGGACGGCCTCAAGCACCTGATCATGCCGTCCATCGCCCTGTCCTCCATCATGCTCCCGCTGTTCATCCGGCTCATCCGCTCCGAGATGATGGAAGTCCTCGAGAGCGAATACGTCAAATTCGCCTGGGCCAAGGGCATCAAACCCTGGCGCGTCTGGCTGGTCCACGCCTTCAAGAACACCCTGCTCCCGGTCATCACCGTGGGCGGCGTGCAGCTCGGCATCATGGTGGCCTTCACCATCCTGACCGAGACCGTGTTCCAGTGGCAGGGCATGGGCTCCATGTTCATCGAGTCCGTGGAGCGTTCCGACACCTCGCTCATGGTCGCCTACCTGGTCTTCGTGGGCATCGTGTTCGTGCTTGTGAACACGCTGGTGGACATCATCTACGGCCTGGTCAACCCCACGGTCCGCGTGGCAGGGAGGCAGTAGCATGAGAACCCGCTGGCAACGCTTCAAAGAATCCTACATGCTCTACAGCTTCCTGCGCGATCCCATGGCCGTGACCTGCTTCGCCATCCTGGCCCTGCTGTTCTTCACCGCCTTCGCCGCGCCGGTCGTCGCCCCGCACGATCCGTACAACACCAAGACCATCGACATCATGAACGCGCAGCTCCCGCCCGCCTGGGAACACGGCGGCAACGCGGACTTCCTGCTCGGCACCGACGCCCAGGGCCGCGACATGCTTTCGACCATGCTCTACGGCATGCGCGTGTCCATCATCATCGGCATCGGCGCGGTCTGTCTCCAGGCCTTCCTCGGCATCGTGGTCGGTCTGCTCTCCGGATACATCAAGCGGCTGGACAACATCCTCATGCGCATAGCCGACGTCCAGCTGTCGTTCTCAACCTACATGGTGGCCATCTTCATCGGCGCCATTGTCCAGGCCGCCTTCGGCGTGGCCGGGTACGACGAGGTGGCCGTGCCGCTGATCATCGTCATCATCGGCCTGGCCGAATGGCCACAGTACGCCCGTACCGTGCGCGCCTCGGTGCTGGCCGAACGCAAGAAGGAATACGTGGAGGCGGCCCGGGTCATCGGCCTGTCCAAGACCCGGATCATGTGGCGGCACATCCTGCCCAACACCCTCTCCCCGGTCCTGGTCATCTCCACGGTCCAGGTGGCCAACGCCATCATGAGCGAGGCGGCCCTGTCCTTCCTGGGGCTGGGCATGCCCGTGACCAAGCCCTCGCTGGGATCCCTGATCACCGCCGGTTTCGAGTACATCTTCTCCGGCTCCTGGTGGATCACCATCTTCCCCGGCATCCTGCTGGTCACCTTGATCCTGGTCATCAATCTCCTGGGCGACTGGGTCCGGGACTTCCTCAACCCCAAACTCTACAAGGGGTAAGGCGTGGAAAAACTCATAGACATCCAGAACCTGCGCGTGGACTTCGCCCTGCGCTCCGGCACCGTCCGGGCCGTGCGCGACGTCAGCCTGGTCATCAACAAGGGCGAACGCCTCGGCATTGTCGGCGAGTCCGGCGCGGGCAAATCCGTGCTCGGCTTCTCGCTCATCAACCTCATCTCCAAGCCCGGCAGGATCACCGGCGGCCAGATACTCTTCGACGGCCGGGACCTGACCAAGCTCAAGGCCGACCAGATGCGCCACATCCGGGGCAACGACATCTCCATGATCTTCCAGGATCCGATGATGACGCTCAACCCGGTGCTGACCATCGGCACCCAGATGAAGGAGACCATCCTGGCCCACATGAAGGTCTCGGACAAGGAAGCCGAGGCCATCTGCCTGGACAAGCTGCGCAAGGTCTACATCCCGTCCCCGGAAAAACGGCTCAAGCAATACCCGCACGAGTTCTCGGGCGGCATGCGCCAGCGCATCGTCATCGCCATCTCGCTGTTGACCAACCCCAAGCTGATCATCGCGGACGAACCGACCACCGCCCTCGACGTGACCATCCAGGCCGAGATCATGGACCTGCTCCTGGAGCTCTGCGAAAAGGAGAACATGGGGCTGATCCTGATCACCCACGACCTGGCCGTGGTCTCCGAGGTCACCCAGCGCATCGCCGTGCTCTACGCGGGCAAGGTGGTCGAACTCGGCCCGGCCGACCGCCTCATCAGCGACCCGCAGCACCCCTACACCAAGGGGCTCATCCAGGCCCTGCCGCAGATGGCGGGCGGCGAGCGGCGGCTCAACCAGATTCCCGGCATGATGCCCTCGCTGCTGAACATGCCCAAGGGCTGTCCCTTCGAGCCGCGCTGCACCATCCGCACCGAGCGCTGCAAGACGGAAATCCCCAAACTCCATGAACTCGAGAACGGGACGCAGGTCGCCTGTTTCATGTCCGAAGGAGGCGAATAACCATGAGTGCCATCCTCGAAGTCAGGGACATCGACAAACACTTCGACATCTCCGGCTCGGTCATCGACCAGATCCGGCTCACCGGCGGCAAGATCAGCCGCAGGAAAACCGTGGTCAAGGCGGTCAACAGCGTCTCCCTGGACGTGCAGCCGGGCGAGACCCTGAGCGTGGTCGGCGAATCCGGCTGCGGCAAGTCCACCCTGGCCCGCACGGTCATGGGGCTGTACCGGCCCAACAAGGGCGAAATCCACTACCGGGGGGCGCGCATTGACAACCTCAGCTCGGCCAGGATGCTCCCCTACCGGACAAAGATGCAGATGGTCTTCCAGGACCCGTACGCCTCGCTCAATCCGCGCATGACCGTGCGCCAGATACTGGAGGAGCCGGTCCGCTTCCACAACCCGGACATGAACCGCGACGAGGTCCGCGACCGCGTGGCCGAGGTCATGCGCCAGGTGGGCGTGGACCCGGTCTGGGCCACCAACTTCCCGCACGAGTTCTCCGGCGGCCAGCGCCAGCGCATCTCCATCGCCCGAGCCCTGGTCCTCGACCCGGAATTCATCGCGGCCGACGAGCCCATCGCCGCCCTGGACGTGTCCATCCAGGCCCAGATCCTCAACCTGCTCATGGATGCCCAGGAGCAGCGCGGACTGACCTACCTGTTCATCAGCCACGACCTGAGCGTGGTCGAGCACATCTCCAGCCGCGTACTGGTCATGTATCTCGGCTGCGTCTGCGAGCTGGCCACGGCCAAGGAGCTGTTCACCAGCCCGAAGCATCCCTACACCCAGGCCCTGCTGTCCGCCATCCCGAGGCTCGGCGGCCAGGCCGGGGGACACGTCAAGCTGTCCGGCGACGTGCCCACCCCCATCAACCTGCCCACCGGCTGCGTCTTCCACGGCCGGTGTCCGCACGCCAACGAGCGCTGCACCCGGGAAATCCCCAAGCAGCGCACCCTTGAGAACGGCACCGTGGTCGCCTGCCACGGCGTCGAGGAAGGCCGGGTATAAGCGGCCTCCGGCGGCCGGGGAAGGGGAGAAAACCCTTTGAAAAGGTTCTTTCTCCCCCTTCCCCCGGACCCCCATCCCCCTATTTTCCTAAACTTTTTAGTGCCGCTCCGCAGGGTGCTTGCGTCGGTTCACTGTTGGGAAATAAAAAAACGGCGCACTTTTTGGAGTGCGCCGTTTTTGTTTGCATTATAGCGACGGGCTAGATGATGAAGTGCTCCCTGAGCTCGCTGACCACCTTGTGCCGGTCCAAGGGCTTGACTATGTAGATGCACGCTCGGGTGTTGAAGAACGCCTTGTCCACGCTGGTGTCGTCCACCACGCAGGTGATCATGGCCAGCTTGAAGCTGTCGGCCTCGGCCACGCCGTCCTCCATCTCCCGCGCGCGCATGAGTTCCGCCGCCTGGTGCCCGTCCATGCCGGGCATGAGGATGTCCATCAGGACCACGTCGAAGGGACGTCCCTCGTCCCGCGCACGGGCGAACATCTCCACCGCGCGCTCGCCGGTGGAAGCCGTGGCGCACTCTCCATAAGGGGCCAGGATGACCTGCATAAAGAGGTGTATGCTCTCGTCGTCATCGACGATCAGGAACCGCATGCCGCCTCCGGCGTTTGTGGCGTGTATCCGACCTAGAGATCGATGCCGTACTTCTTGATGGCCGCCATGCCGCCGTGAACGTTGGTCACGTCCTTGTAGCCCTTCTCGTCGAGCATGATCTGCGCCTCATAGGACCGCGCCCCGGTATTGCAGATCAGCACTACGGGCCGGTCCTTGGGAATCTCGTCCAGACGGTTGTAGATCTCGCCCTGCGGGACATTGTGCCAGAACTCCGGATTGCGTTCCACAAACGGATCGGCGTCGCCCTTTTCCCGGCAGTCCAGGAAGAAGCAGGCGTCCTTGTCGCGGTTGTCCCACAACTCCTTGAACCCGGCCGGTCCCACGCCCCGGTTGATGCCGGCGAGCGCGTTGTCCGCCAGGTTGGCCAGGGTGTTGAGGATGTCCATGGCCGCGGCGAACGGCGGGGAATAGGCCAGCTCCATGTTGGACACGTCGTCGATGGTCGGGGACGATTTGAGGATGGCGGCCACCGCGTTGATGCGGCCCACCATGGCATCGCCCGAGGAGCCGAAGCCCTGCACGCCGAGCACCCGGCGGGTGGGCTTGTCCACGACCATTTCGAGCGTCATCAGCTCCTTGGTCGGATAGAAATGCGCCCGGTCCAGCTGGATGAGCAGCACGGACATGGCGTCGAACCCGGCGGCCTTGGCCGAATCCAGGCTCAAGCCCGTGCCCGCCATGGAGGTCTCGAACAGTTTGACCACGAACGAGCCGACCACGCCGTCGAACTTGGCCGCCCCGCCCGCCAGGTTGGTGCCGATGATGCGGCCCTGGCGGTTGGCCATGGACCCCAACGGCAGGAAGGCGTCCTTGCCGGTGACCAGGTTCGGAACGATGCAGCAGTCGCCGCCCGCATAGATGTCCGGGTCGTTGGTGCGCATGAACTCGTCCACATACACCCCGCCGCGCTCGTGCACGGCCAGCCCGGCCTCCTTGGCGATGTCCGAGTTGGGAACCACGCCCGCCGAAATGATCACCGCGTCCGCGTCGAGCACGCGCTCGCTGGTGATCACCCGCTTGACCACGCCGTCCTCGCCCTCGATGGCCTTGACGGTCTCGCCGAAATAAAAGGTGACCCCGTTCTCCTCCATGTGCTTGCGGCCCATGGTGGCCAGGGTCGGGCTGACCAGACGGGGCATGATCTGATCGGTGATCTCCACCACCGAGGTCTCCACGCCCCACATGTCGGCGAACGCCTCGGCCATTTCCAGGCCGATGAAACCCGCGCCGATGATCACCGCGCTGCCCACCTCGCCCTTGGAGATGGCCTCGCGGATGCGCGTGGCGTCGCCGGGGTTGGCCACGTAGTTGACGCCCTTCAGGTCCTCGCCGGGCAGCCCCAGTTTGCGCGGGGACGCGCCGGTGGCGATGACCAGCTTGTCGTAGGAGATGGACTCCTTCCCGCCGGTCTGGACGTTCTCCACTTCCACACGCTTGTTATCGCGGTCGATCCGCGTGGCCTTGGTTAGGATGCGGACGTCCACCCCCTTGACCTCCTTGAAGAACTTGGGATCGCGGAGCATGTGGAAACTGGTGGTGCACAGCTCGGACGCGTCCGAAACGTCGCCCGAGACGTAATAAGGGATGCCGCAGCCGCCGTAAGAGATCATGGACGACTGGTCGATCATGGTTACCTTGGATTCGGGCTCCAACCTCTTGAAACGGCAGGCGGCCTTGGGCCCGAGCGCCACGCCGCCGATGACTACGATGTGCTGAGACATAAACTCATCCTTGGTATCTTGAGCCGTGGGCGTCCCTCGCGCCCCCGGCGTTACTTCAGGAACGATGCGATGGACTTGCCGAGGCGCTTGATGCCCTCCTCGATCCGGGCCTCGTCCGAATTGGAGAAGTTCAGGCGCATGGTGTTATCGCCGGAACCGTCCACGAAGAACGGCCTGCCGGGCACGAAGGCCACCTTGTCCTTGATGGCCATGTCGAGCAGTTCCATGCTCGAACACCCCTCGGGCATGGTCGCCCACAGGAACATGCCGCCCTCGGGCCGTGTGATGTCCACCCCTTCCGGGAAATAGCGGCCGATCATCTCGACCATGCACTCGCGTTGGCGGCCGTACCGTTCCTTGATGAGCGCCACGTGGGACTCGATGTCGTTGGTCTCCATGTAGCGGCGCATGATCGTCTGGGTCACGGTGGAGGTATGCAGATCAGCCGCCTGCTTGGCGATGACCAGCTTGTCGTAGACGTCCTTCCTGGGGGCGACCACCCAGCCCAGGCGGAAGCCCGGCGCGGCGATCTTGGAGAACGAACCGCACAAGAGCCCCTTCTTCTCGCTGAAGGAGAAGACGCTCGGCAGGTCCTCGCCCAGGAAACGCAGTTCGCCGTAGGGGTCGTCCTCGACAAAGAGCGCGTCGTACCGGTCGGCCAGGGCCGCCACGGCCTTGCGCTTTTCCAGCGAGTAGCTCACGCCCGACGGGTTCTGGAAGTTCGGCACCGCGTAAAAACAGTCGGCTCCGGCCTTGAACGCCGCCTCGAGCTCCTCGAGATTCGGCCCGTCATCCTCCAGACAGATGGTCACGAATTCGGGCTCGAACAGGGAAAAGGCCTGGATGGCCCCGAGATAGCCGGGCCGCTCGATGACCACCTTGCTGTCACGATCCATGAAAACCTTGGCGCAAATGTCGAGAATCTGCTGGGAGCCGGTGGTCACCAGGATGGTGTCCGGGTCCACGGTCAGGCCGCGCTTCCTGTACCGCTCGGCGATGATGGCCCGCAACCCCGCGTCACCCTCGGTGGTCGAGTACTGCAGGGCGCCGGCCCCGATGTCCTGGAAGACCTCGTGGGCGGCCGCATCCATGGCGGCGACAGGGAAGAGTTCGGGGTTGGGCAAACCGCCCGCAAAGGAAATGATTTCCGGATCGGCCGTGACTTTCAGAATTTCCCGGATGAACGAGCGGTGAACCGTGCTCATCCTCCGGGCGAAATGTTGGGACATGTTTTTCTCCTTCAAGCCCTTTGGGATACTCCGAAAGCCATTCCCTTGCAAGAGCATGAGAGAAGAGAAGGTCCGGGTTTTCGGCCCAAAAAAGAGGACCGGGGATCAATCCGGTCCTCAGGGGGCAAGAAGAGGAGAATATGCATGTACCATGAGGTCCTGCCGTCATCCGTCCGGCCGGGAAACGCTCCGTCCGTGGATGGCGGCCATTGCACATTAAAAATAACTATTACCGGAAAAGAGTCAAGCCCGAAGCGCCAAAAAGACGCGCGAGCCGCCCCATGCCGCGCGCCGCCATGGAATGAATATTGCTTCCGCAAGGGGGATTTGCTAAGAAAAGCCGGTCGCAAGGATACCATGAAACGCATACTGACCACCGCGATATTCCTCATCCTGGGCCTGGGCGCCGCGCCGCGCGCGGGGGCCGGGGATTTCATCGCCATGGGCGCGCCCTACCCGCCCTACTGCGTCAGCGACGGCCTGACCGTCAAGGGCATGGCGGTATCCACCCTGACCACCATCATGAACATGTGCGACACCCCGATCAGCGACCGCGAGATCAGGCTGACGCCCTGGGCCTACGGCTACGAGAGCGCGGCCCGGCAGACGCAGCGCATCCTGCTCAATGCCCAGCGCAATATCCGGACCGAACACCTGTACAAATGGGTCGGTCCGGTAGCCACCGCCAAGATCGTGCTCATCGGCCGCAAACGGGACAAGCTCTTCATCCCCACCAGGGAACAGCTCAAGGATTACAGCATCGCCACCGTGCGCTGGAGCAGGCCGGAAAAGACCCTGCTGGCTGGCGGCATGGAGGAGGAGAGGCTGTTGCGCAGTCCGAGCCACGTCCAGGCCCTGCGCCGACTCGACAGCGGCGAGGCGGACCTGTTTGCGTCCACCGAACTCGGAGCTGCCTGCCAACTGGCGGGCATGGGGCTGCGCCCGGACGACTTCGCCGTCTACTTCACCTTCGACGAGGAGCCCCTGTACTTCGCCTTCAGCCGCGACACCGACGATCGGCTGATCCGTCGGCTCAACAAGGCGCTACAGGAGATCAAGGCCACGGGCCCGCAGGGCCTGAGCCGTTTCGACAAGATGTTCGCCGACTAGGCGAGGAAGCCGGTTCCGCAGTGGGAGGCGAGAAGAGAGTCAACTAAACCGTACGGATACGGAACAATAGAGAAAGGGGCCGTGGGGCCCCTTTTGCGTTATTCCTTATCCGGAGACCAGTTAGGGTCGCGATATTTGTCGGGATTGTAGAGACGCCAGTCGGAACCGTCATCATACTTTTCGTCCGCACCGGGATACGGAGTGTAGATGTTCTCGTTCTTTTTGGCCTCTTCGTGGCTTTCCACGTTTTCAAAGTATGCATGTTCCATGATAAACCTCTGATATCCTGGACTTAAGCCCCCCGACGCAGTGTGCATATCGGGGCGGGACGCCCTGCGCCCCGCCCCTTTCGTGAATCAATTAATCGGCAGTGTCAAGCCTCGGTTTGACGTATAATTCCCCTCCGTGGCAGTCGTTGATGACCAGCAGCGGGAAATCCTTGACTTTCATTTCACGCACCGCCTCGGGCCCCAGTTCCTCGAAGGCGATGACCGCGGATTCCACGATGGAGTTGGACAGCAGCGCACCCGCGCCGCCCGTGGCCCCGAAGTAGACGCCCTTGTATTCCCGCATGGCCGCCTTAACCTCGCCCGAACGCTTGCCCTTGCCGATGGACGCCTTCATGCCCAGCGAGTGCAGCCTCGGGGCGTAGGTGTCCATGCGGTAGGAAGTGGTCGGCCCGGCCGAGCCGATGGGGCGGCCCGGAGGGGCCGGGCTCGGACCCACGTAGTAGATGGCCGAGCCTTCCAGCTTGAACGGCAGCGCCTTGCCCGCGTCCAGCAATTCCACCAGCTTCTTGTGGGCCGCGTCGCGCGCGGAATAGATGATCCCGGTCAGGAACACCACGTCCCCGGCCTCGAGCCGCTCGATGTCCTCGTCCCTCAACGGCGTGTTCAGCTTGTATTCGGCCATTACAGTTCGACCTCCTCATGGCGTTGGGAATGACACTGGACATTGACCGCCAACGGCAGGCTGGCCAGGTGGCACGGTTCCAGGGTGATCTTCACGCCGAGCACGGTGGTCTTGCCGCCCAGCCCCATGGGGCCGATGCCCAGCGCGTTGAGGTCCTCTTCCAGTTCCTTTTCCATGGCCGCGACCTTGGGGTCGGGGTGGACGTCGTCCAGCTTGCGCAGCAGGCCGCGCTTGGCGATCTTGGCCGCGTGCTCGAAGGTCCCGCCGATGCCCACGCCGATGATGGTCGGCGGGCACGGATTCGGTCCGGCCTCGGCCACCCGCTCGACCACGAACTTCTTGATGCCCTCCCAACCCTGGGCCGGGGCGAGCATGGTCACGCGGGACATGTTCTCGGCCCCGCCGCCCTTGGCCATGTAGGCGATCTTGAGCTTGTCGCCCGGAACCAGGTCGAAATGGATGATCGCCGGGGTGCCGTCGCCGGTGTTGGCCCGGGTCAGCGGATCGCACGCGGACTTGCGCAGATACCCTTCCGCATATCCCTTGCGCACGCCATCGTTGATCAGATCGCGCAGATTGCCGCCGACCACCCTGCAGTCGTCGCCGACCTCCACGAACAGCACGGCCAGGCCGCAGTCCTGGCACAGCGGCAATTTGGTGTCATGGGCCAGGTCGGCATTCTCCAGCAACTGGCGCAGGACCTCCACGGCCGACGGGGAATCCTCCCCGGCCATGGCCCGCTCCAGCTTGCTGCGCACGTCGGCGGGCAACTCCGTGTTGCCCCGCACGCACATCCCGGCCACGGCCTCGATGACATCCTTTCCTTGAATCTCTCTCATTGATTAGCCTCCGATGAATGCCTCCGGCGGCCAGAGGGGAAACTTTTGAGAAAGTTTCCCCTCTGGACTCCCCTTCAAAACTTTTTATCGCTCGCTTCGCTCGAAGCCGTGCGAGCGCGTTGATTCAAAACCTCACCCTTTACCTATTGAAAAGCCCCGCATAACGGCCTGACCGTCCGTCTCCTACCCCGCGAAGCGACCCAAAAAGTTTGGGAAAAGGAGGGGATGGGGGTCCGGGGGAAGGGGAGGAAAGAACCCTTTTCAAAGGGTTTTTCCTCCCCTTCCCCCGGCCGCCGGAGGCATCTTACTTACTGAACAAACGCTTTATGGAAGTGATGCCCATTTTGCGTCGCAGGAAGCCGAGCTGGTTTTGCAGCGGCAGGTGTTTGGGGCAGACGTCCTCGCAGGCCAGCAACCCCATGCAGCCGAAGATGCCCATGTCGTTGCCGATGATGTCGTAGTAGTCACGGTCGGTCCGCTGGTCGCGCGGGTCGATGAGGAACCGGGCCACGCGGTTGAGCGCGGCCGCGCCCATGAAGTCCTCGCGCAGCCGGGCGGTGCCGCAGGCCGAGATGCAGCAGCCGCATTCCACACACCGTTCCAGCTCGTAGATGGCCACGGCGTCCTTGTTGTCCATGCGCTCCTCGAGGGCGGTGGGGTCGAACACCTTGTTGGTGTGAATCCACGATTCGGTCTTGGTATACATCTCGCGGAACCAGGTGCCGGTGTCCACGGACAGGTCGCCGACCAGCTTGAAGACCGGCAGGGGCAGGAGCGTGATCTCGCCCGGCAGGTCGCGGGTCTTGGTGTGGCAGGCCAGGCCGGGACGGCCGTTGATGACCATGCCGCAGGAACCGCAGATGCCCGCCCTACAACAGAAGTCGAACTGCAGGGACGGGTCCTGCTCCTCGCGCACACGGTTGAGCGCGATGAACAGGGTCATGGAGTCGGTCTCCTCCAGGACGAACTCCTGCATGTGCGGCGCGGACTGCTCGTCCTCGGGATTGTACCGGAAGATGTTGAGTTTGAGTAATCTGGACATGGTCTATTCCTTCTTGTCGTCGGCGCTGATGATTTCCGCATGGCCGTAGCCCCGATCGCCCGGCGGAATCTCCACCACGGTGGTGGACGGCTCGTACTCGAGGGTCGGCAGGGTGTCTTCCGGCTTCTTCCAGTAGGCCAGGGTCCGGGTCAGCCAGTCGCGGTCGTTGCGCGCGGGGAAATCCTCGCGGTTGTGCGACCCGCGCGACTCGGTGCGCATGAGCGCGCCGTAGGCGACCATCAGGGCGAGCCTGACCTGCCCTTCGAGCTTGAGGGCGGCGGTCAGCTCGGGGTTGACCCCCTTGCCGTTGGAACGCAGCCCGACCTTCTTGGCCCGGATCAGGGCCTCCTGCAGATCGGCCACGCATTTTTCCAGCCCCTCCTGGGTGCGGAAGATGTTCGCCCCCTTGTGCAGGGCGTCCTGCATGGCGGCCCGGACCTTGTAGACGTTCTCGGAACCGTCGCGGCCCGAGATCAGCGCGTCGATGCGGGCCTGCTGCCTCTTGACCTCGTCGTTGGTCAGCCCGGTCTTGAACTCGGTCTCGCATCCTTCGAGAAACTCGGCGATCCTGCGGCCTATGATCCCGCCCGCGACCACGGTTTCGGCCAGGGAGTTGCCGCCCAGGCGGTTGAAGCCGTGCATGTCCCAGCAGGCGGCTTCGCCGGCGGCGAACAGGCCTTTCAGGCCGTAGGCGGCCCCGTCCTTGTTGGTGCGCACGCCGCCCATGGAATAGTGCTGGGTCGGGCGCACCGGGATGAGCTGGTGGATGGGGTCCACGCCCAGAAACGAGGTGCAGATCTCGTAGACCTCGCGCAGCTTGCCGGTGATGTGCTCCCTGCCCAGGTGGCGGATGTCGAGCCAGAGGTGCTCGCCGTAGGGGGACTTGACGCCGTGGCCCTCGCGCATGTGGTGGGTCATCCAGCGGGAGACCACGTCGCGGGAGGCCAGCTCGGCCTTTTCCGGCTCGTAGATGTTCATGAACCGCTTCTCGTCCACGTCGAGCAGCGTGCCGCCGTCGCCCCGACACCCTTCGGTGACCAGGATGTCGGTGGGCACGATACCGGTGGGATGGAACTGGACCGCCTCCATGTTGCCCATGGGCACCAGGCCGGTGGCCACGCACATGGCGTGCGCCCCGCCGTCGCAGATGACCGCGTTGGTGGTGTTCGGATAGATGCGGCCGAACCCGCCCGCCGCGATCATGGTCGCCTTGGACAGATAGACGCGCAGTTCGCCCGTGCGCAGACAGCGGGCGACCACGCCGAAACAGGCCTCCCCGTCCTGAAGCAGGGCGATGGCCTCGGTCTTGTCGTGGACCTCCACGCCCTTCTCGGCGCAGCGGTTGTCCATGGTGCACATGACCGCATGACCCGTGCCGTCCGAGGTGTAGCAGGTGCGCCACTTGGCCGTGCCGCCGAAGGAGCGGGCCATGATCAGCCCCTCCTTTTCCGCGGCCTCGACCTTTTCGAACTGCTTGCCGCCCTTGTAGTAGATGGACTTGCCCGGGACCACGCGGTTCCACGGCACGCCCCAGTGGGCCAGGCGGCGCATCTCGATGGGCGCGGTGTCCGCGAACAGCCGGGCGACCTCCTGGTCGCAGCCCCAGTCCGATCCTTTGACCGTGTCAGCGAAATGGACGTCCGGGCCGTCGCCCTCGCCCATGACGGAGTTGCCCAGGGAGGCCTGCATGCCGCCCTGCGCGGCGGAGGAATGGGACCGCCGGGCCGGCACCAGGCTCAGGCAGATGGCGGAGAAACCGGCTTCGGCCGTTTCCACGGCCGCGCGCTCGCCCGCCAGACCCGCTCCGACAACAAGAAAATCGGTGTAGATAGTCTGCATGGCATATTCTCCGTTAGTTGACGCTCAGGAACAGGAAGCGGATCAGGGTGATCAGCCCGATGGCGATGAACATGCCGGTCAGCAGGTTCTCGCCGCGCTTGAACTTGTCCCGCTCCCGGTCCTTGATAAAGCCCCACTTGACCCCGATACGATAGAAACCGATGCCCACGTGCAGTTCGGCCAGGGGGAGCAGGAAGAAATAGAACACGGCCCAGAATCCGCTCTGGACGCGGGCCGCGGACTTTGCCGCCGTGATGGGAAGGTCGGTCAGGACCACCCACATGTGGATGGAGCCCATGACCAGGATGAGCATTGCGGAGACGATCTGGACCACCCAAAGCCAGGTGTCGCCGTGATGCATCATGCGGGCGTGCTGCCAGATGGTCTTCTGGCCTTCTGCGCGGAAGGGAATCTTCCGGGCGGCCAGGACGAAATGGAGCAGAAAACCGAGAAAGATGAGCGGACCGCCCACCTGGGCCATGTACGTCGCCTCGAAGAACCCGGCGATGGCGTTCATCAGCCTCGGGCTGATGACGACGCTGGAAACCAGCAGCATGTGACACCACATGAACAAAATCAGGCTGGCGCCGGTCAGCATTTGCAGCCAATCCAACGCGCCATCCCACTTGCCGGATTTGCCAGCTGGTGCGTAACTTATGGACATTCGTTCCTCCGTTTGGTTTAACCCGGAATCACCCTAGACAATCGTTAGCCAACGTAGTCTTGAAAAAAGAAATTTGTCAATATCTCCAACCCCATCTCAACGGCTCTTCACCGATTCGCAACCCCCGCCACACAGAGAAAAAGGCATTGATTGCGCGGTCAAGCGGGCACCCCGGAACAGTCCGCCTTTTCCGAAAAGAGCAAATAACCACCCGCCGCGACACCACATGAGGCGTCCCCCCTGATCCCGGCCGCCCGCTTTTCGGGTTTCCATTTCGAGCCGCCTCGGTTAGTATATTTGACCGCTCAGGCCGAGAAACTCCGGGACCGCTTGCCAGCAGGGCAATCGGACTTATCCTATTCAGCACGCAGAACAGCAACTTGATGTCCAAACTAGTGAGAAAGACCAATTTATGGAGTTCTATCCATGTTCCGAAAACTATTATTGCTTGCGGGGCTCGCATTGCTCCTCGCGGGTTGCAAAACAGCATCCATGAATAACCGTACCGAAACCGTCCCGACCCCGGCCCCGACGACCGCCAAGGCGGCGTCCCTCCCCACCCTGGACGGCTCCGAACAGGCGGCCACGCACATCGTCAGGCTCAAGAACGGCCTGACCGTGCTCATCAAGGAGGACGACCGCTTCCCGCTGGTCAACGTCCGCCTGTACGTGCACGCGGGCAGCGCCTACGAGACGCCCGACATCGCGGGCATCAGCCACCTGCTCGAGCACATGGTCTTCAAGGGCACGGACAAACGCGCCCCGGGCGAGACCGCCCGGCAGATCGAGTCCGTGGGCGGCAGCCTGAACGCGGCCACCAGCTTCGACTACACCGTCTATTATGTCGAGGTCCCGGAGACCCAGTGGAAGCTCGGCATGGACGTGGTCACGGACATGGCCTTCCACCAGACCATTGATCCCAAGGAACTGGAGAGCGAGAAGAAGGTCGTGCTCGAAGAGCTCGAGCGCGGCGAGGACACGCCCACCAGCAAGCTGTTCAAGACGCTGCAGTCCATGGTCTGGAAGGACACCAGCTACGAGTGGCCGATCATCGGCACCCGCGAAACCGTGTCCGGCATCACCCGGCCGCAGATCAAGCAGTACATCGCCAACCACTACCAGCCGCAGTCCATGCTCCTGGCCGTGGTCGGCAAGGTCGATCCGGACAAGATCCTGGCCGAGGCCGACCAACTGGTCGGCTCCCTGGTCAACACCCGCTCCTTCACCCCGCCCGCGCCCCTGCCCGTGCCCGAGGCGGGCCACGGCCCCCGCGTGGTCAAGCTGACCGGCAAGTGGAACAAGGTCTACATGGGCGCGGCCTTCCCCATCCCCTACGGCACCTCGGCCGAAATCCCGGGCCTGGAGATGCTCTGCCAGCTGCTGGGCGGGGACGACACCTCGCGCCTGTACCGGACCTTCAAGTACGACAAGCAGCTGGTCGACGACATCTCGGTCTCGCCGCTGTCGCTGGAGCGCGGCGGCATGCTCTACGTCCACGCCGTGCTCGACGCGGACAAGGTGGACGAGTTCTGGACCGCGCTGAACAAGGAGATGGCCGCCTTCGACCCGGCGGACTTCACGGACCGCGAGATCGAACGCGCCCGCCTGAATCTCGAGAATTCCCTGTTCCTGGCCAAGGAGACCCTGTCCGGCCTGGCCGGGAAGCTCGGCTACTTCCAGTTCCTGGACAGCGGCGAACAGGCCGAGAAAAACTACCTCTTCGCCCTGAGCCAGGTGAACCGCGACGAACTGAAGCGGCTCTTCGACGAATACATCCGGCCCGACCGGCTGACACTGGCCGTGCTCACGCCTGAAGACGCCCCGGTCTCGGCCGAAGGCCTGACCGGTATCACCACGGCCAACTGGCCGTCCAAAAAGGCGGCCAAGGCCCAGCAGGCCGCCAAGCAGGCCACGGGCCCGGCCGAGGTCGCCCTGCCCGGCGGCTCCAAGCTGATCCTTTTGCCCGACGACACCCTGCCCTACACCGCCATGTCCATGTACTGGACCGGCGGCGACGGCGAGCTCGACCCGTCCCAGCAGGGACTGGCCGCCCTGACCGCAGCCTCCCTGACGCGCGGGACCCTCAAGATGTCCGCCACCGAACTGCAGGACTTCCTGTCCGACCACGCGGCCAGCCTGGGCTCCACCGCCGGACGCAACGTCTTCGCCGTGGAGGCCAAGTTCCCCACCCGGTTCACGGACCAGGTTCTGCCGGTCCTGAGCGAAACCCTGACCGGACCGGCCTTCAACCAGACCGAGGTGGAACGGGCCAAACAGGACCAGATCGCGGGCATCAAGCAGAGCGAGGACAGGCCGCTCGGTCTGGCCTTCCGCCAGCTCTTCCCGTTCCTGTACAAGACCGGCCCATACTCCCTGCTCCACATGGGCACTCCCGAGGGCGTGGAACAGTTCACCACGGCCGACATCATCCGCTTCTGGAGCCGCCAGTCCATGCACCCGTTCACCCTGGCCGTGTGCGGCGACTTCGACCAGGAGGCCATGGAGACGTTCGCGACCAACATCGCCCGGACCCTGACCGCGCCCACCGGCGAGTACGCCTTCACCACCCCCGAATGGGGCACGGAACGCGAGGACGACCTCCATCTGCCCGACCGCAACCAGGCGCACATCCTGATGATCTTCCCCACCCCGGGCAAGACCGACCAGGAGGCGTCCGCCAAGCTCGAACTGCTGCGCGCCGCCCTGGCGGGCCAGTCCGGCCTGCTCTTCCGCGACCTGCGCGACAAGCAGGGATTGGCCTACACGGTCACCGCCATGCTCTGGCAGAGCCGCAACACCGGGTTCATGGCCCTGTACATCGGCACCGGGCCGGACAAGGTCGACCAGTCCCTGACCGGCTTCAACAAGGTCCTGGCCGATCTGGCCGCCACCCCCCTGCCCCAGGACGAAATCGACCGCGCCCGGAACATCCTGACCGGCGACTACTACCAGGAACACCAGTCCCTGCTCTCCCGCAGCCGCGAGGCCGCCAGCCTGCAGGTGCGCGGATTCGACCTCGACTACGAGCAAAACCTCATCGACCGGGCCCAGACCGTCACCCCGGCCGAAATCCAGGATATGGTCAAACAGTACCTCACCCCGGACAAGGCCTACCTCATGAAGGTCACCCCGTAGGACACCAATCGGGGGGAGGGTCAACCTCCCCCTTTTTTGATATTATCAATAAAATACTCCTTTACTCGAGAACAAAATAGACGGGGGAGTAACTATGGCTAATTTTTACATGAAGTTTTGTCCCAATGATCATGTAGTCTATGCTGAAGGCGGAATGCCTACCCAGAAATACTGCACGACATGTGGAGAGGAACTGATAAGTAAATGTCCTAGCTGTAACAGCGATATTCCAAATTATTTTGAGTCTCGCAAATATTTTACAAACAACACTCCAGTCAATTTTCCCCGCAAAAATGATTTTTGTATCCAGTGTGGGCAACCTTATCCATGGGCGAAACAATTTATATCCGGATTAGATCATTCCGGCATCTGGGAATTAATGCACCCTACAATAACAGAAATCTGCAAATCTCGTTTCGAGAGTGGGCACTATGCCGATTCAGTAGAAGCTGCATTTAAGGAAATCAACGCCATCGTCAAAAGCGCACACTATAAGAAGACGGGAAAAGAGGAAGATGGGAAATCTCTGATGTTCAAAGCTTTTTCTAGCGAAAACCCATCAATATTACTTTCTAAATTAGATATGGTGACTGGCAGAAACATCCAAGAGGGATATATGTATTTATTTGCTGGATCAATTCAAGCAATCCGTAACCCCAACGCTCATAACAATTTAAAAATATCAAAAGAACTGTCTATTCATTATCTTTTTATAGCTAGTCTGTTGTTCAAAATGCTCGATAAAGGGATTATACAGGAAAAAAACATCACAACTTAATAGCTACAAACTCCCTTTAACTCGCCAACAGTATTAATCACAAATTTCCCACAGACGATAAACGACAAAAAACGTAGTGTTGAGTCTACTACTCTAAACGCGCTCAACACTGCCCATCCTCCTCTCCAAAGGCTTGCCCCCTTTCGTGTGGTGCGCTACAAATCGTGAGCAACAACTTTCAGTTACCAACATCGAGGGGAGACGCATGGCGCTCATATTCGGTTCGCCCAGGAAGCAGGCCACGGACAAGGACGAGGTCGGCACCGACCACAGGCTGACCCTGGCCAAGGACATATACATGGCCGGAAAGATGAAAATCGTCACCACCGAGACGGTTCCGGGCCGGGAGATCCAGTCCGCCTTCGGGCTCATCGTCTGCCGCAGCTACGTCTTCGACAACGCCTTCTACGGGCTCATGGCCCAGGCCGTGGACGTCAACGCGGACGCCATCGTCGGCTACCGCGAGACCGTGGCTTTCCATCCCGAGGGCGACAAGTACTACTCCTGTTACGGCACGGCCGTGCGCCTGAAAAAGCTCAAGTAACCCATAAAGAATGAGGCAGCCCGGCGCGGCGGCATGGTTGGAAAAACAGAAGTTGAAGGCCGTTCAGCGGCGGTTGTCGGGTGACTTCGCCTCCGGCGGCCAAGGGGACATGGCCCCTTGGAACCCCTTTGGCACCTTCGGTGCGGGGGAGTTTGTCCCGTAATTAAAACTAGTTTGCAAAGAAAGAGACCGACGCACTGAGTGCGTCGGTCTCTTTCTTTGCAATACCCTCTTCAGAGCTAATCGCGTACGCCCAACCGCCTGTCGAGCAGGAGCAGGTCCGCGATGGTCAGGGCCATCATGGCCTTGAGAACCGGATTAATGCGCGGGATGGCGCTGATGTCGTGGCGGCCGCCCACCATGATGAAGGTCGGTTCCCCCTTGGTGGTGATGGTCTGCTGTTCCTGGAGGATGGACGCGATGGGCTTGACGTAGGCGCGGGCCACCACGTCCTGGCCGGATGAGATGCCGCCCAGGATGCCGCCCGCGTTGTTGGACAGGAAGCCGTCCGGGCCGATGGGGTCGTTGTTCTCGCTGCCCAAGGAGCGCGCGGCCCCCATGCCCGAGCCGATCTCCACGCCCTTGACCGCGCCCACGGACATGAACGCCGCCGCTATCCGCGCGTCGAACTTGCCGAAGACCGGCTCGCCGAGTCCGGCGGGCAAGCCCGTGGCCCGGACCTCGACCACCCCGCCCAGGGTGTCCTCGTCGTCGCGGACCTTGATGACCCGCTCGTCCCAGGTCCCGACGATATCCGGGTCCGGGCTGAAATACGAACGGTCCTGGGCCCCCTCCATATCCTTGACCTCGGCCTTGATGCCGCCGAATTCCACGGTATAGGCGTAGATGGAAATTCCTTCCAGGCGCAGCAGTTCCTGGGCGATGGCCCCGCCCGCCACGCGGGAAACGGTCTCGCGGCCGGATGAACGCCCGCCGCCCCGGTAGTCGCGGAACCCGTACTTGGCGTTGTAGGAAAAATCCGCGTGCCCGGGCCGGAACACGTCCTTGATCTTGGAGTAGTCATGGGAGCGCTGATTGGTGTTCTCCACGAAAAAGCCGATGGGCGTGCCCGTGGTCCTGCCCTCGAACACGCCGGACAGGATCCTGACCTGGTCCGGCTCGTTGCGGGTGGTGGAGGCCAGCCCGCCCTGGCCGGGCCTGCGCCGGTCCAGTTCCGACTGGATGATGGACTCGTCCAGAGGGATGCCCGAAGGGCAGCCGTCCACCACGCCGCCCAGGCCCAGTCCGTGGGACTCACCGAAGGTGGTCAGCCGAAATATCTGCCCGAAGGTGTTGCCGCTCATGTTTTCTCCCGCTCCCTAAAATTTGTCGACCCGCATGATGTCCTCGGTCCGCCCGAGGAGGACCAGGACGTCCCCGGCCTTGAGCGCCCTGTCCGCCTGGGGCACGAAATGGAATTCCGAGTCCCCGGCCAGACGGAAGGCGATGACCTGCACCTGGTACTTATTGGTCAGGTTGAGATCGCGCAAGGTCTTTCCGATCCAGTTCTCCACGATGATCTCGCGCACGGCCACGTCCTTGCCCAGGCCGAAGTATTCCTGCAACCCGGGCGCGGTCAGCCGGTTGGCCATCTGGGCGGCCACAAACGCCTCGGGAAAGACCACGAACGGCACGCCGAGCTTGTAGAGCACCCGCTCGTGCGCCTCGCTAATGGCCTTGACCCAGATGTTCTTGACCCCCACGGCCTGAAGGTTCAGGACCACCAGGATGCTCGCCTCCATGGAGTCGCCCGTGGACACGATGACCCGGTCCAGGTCCTTGATGCCGATCTGGCCGAGCATCTTCTCGTCCGTGGCGTCCGCCTGGTAGGCCTGGGCGATGATGTCCTGGGCCCGGCGCACGTACTCGGGGTTGATGTCCACCCCGACCACGGAATGGCCGAGCTCGGTCAGGGCCTTGGCCAGGGCGTAGCCGAACTTGCCCAGTCCGATGACGGCGATTTCCTTTTTTGCAGCCATTGAAAAATCTCCTTGTCGATCTAGCCGAAGGGCAGCGTCGCGGTCGGCACCTTGAAGCGCCGCTCGGACTGCCAGCTTTGCAGGGCCGAGAGCATCCAGATGGGGCCGAGACGCCCCACGAACATGAGCACGATGAGCGTGACCCGCTCGAAATTGTCGAGCAGCGGGGTCATGCCCGTGGACAACCCCACGGTGGCAAAGGCGGAAATGGATTCGAACATGTCGGCGATGAATTCGCCGCGCGCCATGAGATAGGAGCTGTCCCCGCTCTCCATGGAAGTCAGGATCATGGTCCCCACGCCCACCAGCAGCAGGCTCATGGTCACCAGCGAAACCACCTTGTTCATGGCCTTCTGGTCCAGGGCGAAGCGCCCGATACGGACCTGCTCCCACCCCCGGAACTCGGCCCAGACAAAGCCGACCAGGGCGCGGAAGGTGGTCGTCTTGATGCCGCCCGCGCAGGAGCCCGGCGAGCCGCCGATGAACATCAGGACCATCATGACGGCCAGGGACACGTTGGTCATGCCGCCGATGTCCACGGTGTTGAACCCGGCGGTGCGGCAGGTCACGGACTGGAACAGGGCGTTCCAGAAATGTTCGAGCACGTTGTCCGGTGCGTTGCCCGCCGCGCCCTCGGCCGCGAAGATGACCACGGCTCCGACCACCACCAGGACCAGGGTGGTCTTGAGCACGATGGCCGTGTGCCAGCTCATCTGCGGCCTGCCCCGCCTGCGCCGGTTGCGCCTGAACAGCGCGTGCCAGATCAATGAGCCGCACTCGTTGAGCACGTAAAAGCCCAGGCCCCCGGCGGTGATGAGCACGATGAAGACCATGTTCACCCCGCTATTGCCGGACCACCGGGTCAGGGAATCGGGATACAACGAAAATCCGGCGTTGCAAAACGCCGACACCGAATGGAAGACCGCCGAATACGGATTGAATCCCGCCGGGTCCAGCAGCCACAGGCTCAAGGCGCCCGCAGCCTCGAAGGAAAAGGCCCACAGGACCACCCGCATGAGGAATCGGGGCAGGCTGAACGAAGGGTCGTGCAGCAGGGACTGACCCACGGCCAGCCGGTCGGTCAGGGAGACGTGCCGCCCCAACAGGTGGATGATCAGGGTGGTGAAGGTCATGATCCCCAACCCGCCCAGCTGAATGAGCACCAGGATGACGTCCAGGCCCAGGGTGGAAAAGTACGAGCCGGTATCCACCACGGCCAGACCGGTGACGCACATGGCCGACGTGGCCGTGAACAGGGCGTCCACAAAGGACAACGGGCCACCGGGGTGGCTCACGTCCATATGCAGTATGAGAGCGCCGATCAATATGGCCCCGGCAAAGAACCAGACCGGCATCCAATACGGCGAAAAGACTTTAGTACGCATGGTTTTTCACGCTTATATGCCTGACGGTCCAACCTGTCAAAAACGCTCGGAAAAGGTTTTCACCGCCTTGAACGCCCGCTCCACGGTGGCGGCCAGGCTCGCCCCCTCAATGACGTGGTCGGCGCACTCTTCGTACAAGGGGGCGCGGGCCTTAAGGACCTCACGGACCTCGTCGGCAAGGGACTTGCCGGTCAGGGACGGCCGCTGGGTCTCAAGCGGGTCGGCCATCAACCGCCGGACCAACTCCTCGACCCCGGCCTTGAGGTAAAGAGTCATGCCCCGGGCCAACACGGCCCGGTTCTCCTCGCGCAGGACAATGCCCCCGCCGCAGCCGATGACCCTGCCGCCCGGCCGGGCCTCGCGCTTGAGCGTCGCGGCCTCCTCGTCGCGGAAGGCGTCCCAGCCGTTGGCCTCGACATAGGACGCAATGTCCATGCCCACAGCCTGGGCAAAGGCGTGGTCCGTGTCCACGAACTTCCTGCCCAAACGTTTGGCCAGGGCCTGGCCCACGCTGGTTTTGCCGCAGGCGCGCGGCCCGATGAGAAAGATGTTCCCCGTCTTGTGCATGACAGGCACCGTAAGGGAAAACCGCCCCGCGTTCAATGCTTTGCCGCGTCTCCCTTTCTTTGCATCCCCTTAGGAACGACAAGCCCCCTCCTCCAAATCCCTGGCGGAAAATGCGTTAACCGTTCGTTTCTGCAAGGGATGAAGACTGGAAATCCGTCACGTTCAGCCTTTCCGATTCTGGCGAGACCGAGCCGAAGCCCCTACTGCGGGGGCTCGGGACGAAACCGGCGGTTTGGAATACGTCGGTGCTTGAAACAACGCCTAGGAATGTCCCCGGACCCCATCCCCTCTCCCTTCCTAAACTTTTTGCGCCGCTTCGCGGGATGTGTGCGAGCGCGGACCGCCGTGCCACTCCTCCCGATTTTGCCGATCATCACTTCGAGCATGAAAGACGATAACGATAATACTTGCCATCAATATCATTAATAACTATTATCAAATCATGAGTGATACCAATACCTGTACCAAGCATCGTGAAGTGGCCATCGAGTTGGGGGACTGCCGCTCCTGCCAGGGATGCATCGACCTCAACCCGGACGTATTTCAGTGGGACGATGCCCTGGACATGCCCTATGTGTGCAGGTCCGAGGTCACCGAGGAAGAGGTTCGCGACATCATGAACACCTGCCCGGAAGGTTGCATCGTCTTCGTGGATTAATCCCTTTCAACCTCCCCTTTGAAAAAGGGAAAGCCGGGCCTAGGCCCGGCTTTCCCGCGTCTGGTCGAACTCCTGTTGCCAGCGCTTGCGCAAAGCGCTCGCCAGCCGTTCTCTGGTCCAATTGGTCCTCGCGTCGGCAGGCAGATCAATGATCTGGCTACGGTCCAGGTATTTTCGCGCGATCCTATGGAGAAATTTGTCGAAATAAATATCGTCGGGATCATGCAATTCAATGGAGCAGACTTTGACGATGCTATTGCCGAAGCGGGTCCGGATCTCATTTTCCCGCGCGGTAATGCCCCGCATATTCTCCCAGGGGACGTAGCGATGCAACCCTGTTCCGATGAATATGCCATCCCGGCTCGTTTCCAGGAAAGGCTTTCCCCCGGCCAAGTTGATCACCGTCCAGACCGCCCACAGCGCCCCCAAGCCCCCGGCGCCGACAAACACTTTCAGGGACTGTCCAGGCAACGTTGTTGACCATGTCGCCCTCCCGAAGGCCAGCACTCCCAGACAGGTCAGGAAGGCGAAAACGCAAAGCACGATCATGCCCGCCCGCATGGTGTATTTGACGACGATCTCCTCGGCCATCCCAACGCCCTACTTTTTCAACGGGAAGTCCGGCATGGGCGGCAGCGAGCACTCGCAGTGGTCGCCGCAGACAAAGCCGCAATAGGTATGAAACACGCGGGTCTGCTTTTCACGCTGTTCTTCGGTCAGCGGCTTGATTTCGGCCGCTTCAACCATCTTCATGAGGCGGGCATAATCAGGCACCGCGTTCATGCCGCGCGCCACCTCGTCGCCGGTGCGCACGTCGAGCAGGGTGGCGTCCATGGTATCGGTGACCAGGGCGTACGGAACCGGGCCGCCATCGATGAGCCGGGCCGCACAGACCGTCTCGCGCTCAAAGGTGGCCACGTCGCCCGCGCAGAACATGACCAGGAACACGGGTCTGTTCTGTTTGTCGTACAGGACGAAATCGATAACCCGCTCGAACTCCTTGTCTTCCACACAATACTGCAGCGGGACCTTGGCCTTGAGCAGGTTCTTGGGGTACCCTTTCTCCTCCACCAGGAGGCGGGCCAGGAGCTGGCGGAACTCCTCGAAGGTGGTCTCGTCTATCTCCTCGCCGGAGAGATAATCGCGGAGCGTGCCGCCCAGGCTGGTTTCGTGCATCGAATCACTTCCTTATCCCCATAGATAAAGCCGTACCCCGGTAGAGGCAAGGCCGCCCGGAGGAGAGGCCGCCGCAAGGGGGCCTAACCGGCCAGCTTCGCCCACGACGAAAGCCGGAACACGCTGTCGTCCGCTTCGGCCTCCATGCGCTCGAACAGCGGCGTGGGCACGGTAAAAGTCAAGACGTCATCCCGGAATCGTTTGCGCATCATTTCCCGGCCATCAAGGCCCATCATTCCCAGGACGGCCCGGGGGTTCCCGGTTTCGGCCTGGGCATAGGCGAACGCGGCCAGGCTGGTGCAATCCGGTCCCTGGGGAACCTGAACCGGATCGACGCCGGGCATGACCGACCCGGCCAGGGTGACCAGACCGGAGAGTTCAAGCGGGTTGACCGGAAAAATGACCGCCCGGATGTTTTCGTCCCTTTCCGTCCGGCTCAACGGCTTGAACAGGACATATTCGTGCGGGATGTCATAGCGTGGCAGCTCGTGCAGGATCCAATCCCTGGCCAGATCACCGGAACTGTGTCTGCGCTCGCCGTATTCGTACATGTCGCGCCAGGTGCGGGGGACACCTTCCATGACCGCCTCATAGGCCTTTCTGTCGCGGGCCGAACGCACGCCCTTGCTGAACAGGGCCGCGTGCTGGTCCAGCATTTCCTCGGAAGCGTCGAACTCGACGCCGAGCCCCAAGGCGGCCCGCCCTCCGGGGCACATGACCGTCTCGCGGCTGCCGGTCGCTATCCTCCCGTTCAGGGAAGCCTCGGCAAAGAGATAGAGGGTGCAGCCGAACCGCCCCTTCTTGAATTGGAAAACGTCGTCGGGAACGCTGTCGCTCCAGACAATGGCCACGGGTTCGAATTCCGGTCCGAGATTGCGAACGAGCGAACTGTCCATATCCACTCCTTTTCGTTCATCGACTTTTCACCATGGGCCAAGGCGGAATATTAAAGGAAGTAGGCTGGCTCCTTGCGCTCGGCGCAATTCCCGTTCAGCCACTTGGCGAAGCCCTCCACCGGGCTGCCGGATTTGGCGCTGCGGGCGTGCTCGGGGCAGACCTTGATGCAGGCGCAGCACATGATGCACTTTTCCGGATCCGTGCTCTTGAAATCCGCCTCGTCGATGGCCCCGACCGGACACTGCTCGGCGCAGACGCCGCACAGGACGCACTCTTCGCCTACGCTGATGAAGTCCACCGGGCCGCGCGGAGTGCGCTCCTTGTAGGGACGATCGCCGGGGATGGCGGGCTTGGGAGCCTCGTCGATATCGGCGAGCGCGTCCAGGGCCTGGCGCACCTTTCGCCCGAAGTCCTCGGCCCCACGCAGGTCGTCCGCGTCGGGCCGGGCCACGGCCACGGGATACTTGTCGCTCGAAAAGGAATGTTCGCCGATGAAGGCCGCGCCGCCCAGGACCACCCCGCCCTGCCCGGTGACGATGTCGGCCAACTCGATCAGGGCGTCCTCAAAGGCGCGGTTGCCGAACACGACCACACAGACCACGGGCGTTCCGTCCAGTTGCAGGCTGCGCAGCCACGGCTCGAGGAGAAGGGGAATGCGCCCGCCGTAGACCGGCACGGCGACCACCAGCAGTTCGTCGGCCGAGGCGTGCAGCGGTTCCTGCCGCGCCTGCGGCATGGTGATGTCCGCGTCCTCGGCCACGTCGTACCCCAGCCCCTCGGCAATGGCTTCGACAATGGCTGCGGTGGTTCCGGTGGGAGAAAAATAGGCCAGTTTCAACGATCGGATATCCATGGCAATCTTCCTGTGCGTGTTGGAGTGAATAGGCAAAAGGGCCAAGCGGACCGCGTCCCTCCACACGCTCCAGACAGCAACCGTATCCGCCGTTTGCTACTATTTCTTTCTAAACCGCCCTCCCGCCCCGGTCAAACACATCCCACAAAAAAGACAAGCATTACCCCGCAAAGCGGCCCAAAAAGTTTAGGAAGGGGGATGGGGATGGGGGTTCGGGGGAAGGGGAAGAGGGAAACCCTTCCCCCGGCCGTCGGAGACAAAAAAGGGCGGAAGCACCGCTTCCGCCCTTTTTATTGGTTTATGCAGCCTGTCCTAGTGCCCGCCGCCCGCGAAGGTGACGGTGATGCCGTACAGGGTCTTGCCCGCGTTGATGGCGAAGTTGAACAGGGGCGCCGGGACCATGCCGATGACCAGCACGGCGGCGGCGAGCATGCCCGCGCCCGCGGAGGCGAACCAGCCGTTGTCCGGCGGAGCCGCATGGCTCGGCGCGGACTCTTCGGTGAAGGCGTGCCGGAACAGGGACAGGTAGTAGTAGATGGCGATGGCCGAGTTGACCACCAGGGTGATGACCAGCCAGTTGTAGCCGTGATCCCAGGCCGAGGTGATCAGGAAGAACTTGCCCATGAAGCCCATGGTCGGCGGCAGACCGACCAGGGCGAAGGCGCCGGCGGCCAGCGAAAACGCCAGGACCGGGGCCTTCTTGTACAGGCCGTTCAGATCGGACAGCTTGAGGTTGCGGCCGTCCGAGGCCACGCGGCTGACGATCCAGAACACGAGCAGGTTCATGACCAGGTAGGCCATGCCGTAGAAGGCGGCCGCGCCGATGCCCTCGGGCGTGCCCGAGACCAGGCCGACCATGATGTAGCCCGCGTGGGCCACGGACGAGAAACCGAGCAAGCGCTTGATGTCCGTCTGGGCCAGGGCCGACAGGTTGCCGAAGGTCATGGACAGCGCGCCGAGCACCGCCAGGATGGTGGTGATCTCCAGGCCGGGCTTGAGCAGCACGGCCAGGCGGCACAGGACCACGATGGCACCCATCTTGGGCATGGTCGCCACGAACGCGGCGGTCTCGTTGCTGGCGCCCTGGTAGACGTCCGGGCACCAGAAGTGGAACGGGAACAGGGCCAGCTTGAAGAACATGCCGCCCAAAAAGAGCGACAGCCCGACAACGGCCATGGGCTGGTCGGCAAAGGACCAGGGCTTGTTCATGAGCTCGGCGATGTAGGTCGTGTGCTGGGTGGCCATGATGTAGGACAGGCCGTACAGGGCCAGGGCCGTGGCGACCGCACCGAACATGATGTACTTGATGCCCGCCTCGGCCGCGCCCTTGTCCTTGGCACGCAGCGGAATAACCGCGTACATGGAGTAGGAGGCCAGCTCCAGGGCCAGGTAGATGGTGATCAGCTCCACGGAGGAGGCGAGCATCATCAACCCCAGGGTGGAGAAGCCGAGCAGCATATAGTAGTCCGCCCGCTTGCCCTCCGCCAAGGTCGGCTGGCGCGAGGCGTTGAGCACGACCACGTAGAAGCCGAAGGTGATGACGATCTTGAAGAACTGGGACATGAGGTCCACTTTGTAGACGTCCCAGAACATGGCCCCATGCAGATGGAAGCCGGTGATGGTCACGAAGAACGCGGCGCAGGCGCCGAACGGCAGCCATTTCTCAACCGGCGGTTTCCACTCCCTGCTGCCCAGCGACTGGACCAGAAGGGCCAGCACCATACACAGGAAGAACAGTTCCGGGACAAGCGCAGTGATGTTGAAGTTCACGTCGTAAGCCCCCTATTCCTTTTCCGCCAGCAGACTGTGGATGTCCGCGGCGGCTGTTTGCATAGGCTGCTCGGCTTCCACGGCGGCGACCTTGCGCTGGTCGAAGTCGTTGAGCAGCTTGTTGACGGACGGATCGATGACCTTGAAGAAGCCGGTGGGCGCCAGGCCGATCCAGAGCACGAACACGGCCGGGATGGTCAGATAGATCCACTCCCGAGCGTTCAGATCGCGCCAGGCCTTGGCCGTACTGGGCTTGCCCCAGGCCATCTTCAGCGACACGCGGAACATGTAGGCCGCGCCCAGCAGCGCGCCGGGCACCAGGAACATGCCGATAAACGGGGAGTCCTGGAAGGCGCCGATGAAGACCAGGATTTCACCCACGAACCCGTTGGTCCCGGGGAATCCGAAGGAGGCCAGGGCCATCAGGCCCCAGAAGAACATGAAGGCGGGCAGGTACTTGCCCAGGCCCATGTTCTTGGAGATCTCGCGGCTGTGGCTGCGCTCGTAGACCGCGCCGATCATCATGAACAGCGCGCCGGTGACGATGCCGTGGTTGAGCATCTGGAAGAGCGCGCCTTCCACGCCGCGCTGGTTGAACAGGAAGATGCCCAGCGTCACGAAGCCCATGTGGCCCACCGAGGAGTAGGCGACCAGCTTCTTGATGTCGGACTGTCCCAGGGCGATCGCTCCGCCGTACAGGATGGACACGATGGAAATCGCGATCATCATGGGGGCGAAGTATTCGCTGGCCGCCGGGGTGAGCGGCAGGCAGAAACGCAGGAACCCGTAGGTGCCCATCTTCAGCAGCACGGCCGCCAGGATGACGGAACCGGCCGAGGGCGCCTGCACGTGGGCCGCTGGCAGCCAGGTGTGGAACGGGAACATGGGCACCTTGATGGCAAAGGCGAGAGCCATGGCCAGAAACGCCCAGAACTGGAAGCGGAAGCTGAAGTTCATCTGCATCAGGTCCGGAATGGAGAAGGTGCCGCCCGTGACCCGGAAGGCCACGATGGCCGCCAGGAGCAAGGTGGACCCCGCCAGGGTGTACAGGAAGAACTTGAGCGACGCGTACTTGCGGTCGTCGCCGCCCCAGACCGCGATGAGCAGGTACATGGGGATGAGCATGGCTTCCCAGAAGACGTAGAACAGGACCAGGTCCAGGGCGCAGAACACGCCGAGCACCGAGGATGTCATGAACAGCAGGCAGAAGTGGAATTCCTTCTCCCGCTTGCCGATGTAGGTCCAGGAGCACATGACGCACAGCGGCAGGACCGCGATGGTCAGAAGGACCATGAGTATGCTGATGCCGTCCACGCCGAGGTAGTACTGCAGGCCCCACTGGTGGACCCAGTCCAGCTTCTCGACGAACTGGAAGTCAGCGTTCAGTTTGAAGCCCATGAGCGGCACAGCCAGCAGACACTCGATGAGGGACACCGCCATGGTGTAGTACCTCACCACCTGCGGGGCCCGCAGGAAGAAGAGTCCGCACGCCGCGATGAGCGGGAATGCGATCAATATCGTGAGTACCGGATATCCGAAGTCCAAAATGAGCTCTCCTTAGATTGTCCGGCTTAGCCGAAGTACCATACCAGGGCGAAGATGCCCAAGCCGAGAACGGCGGCCAGCGCCAGGTAGTCCTGCAGGTTGGCCGTCTGGACCTTGGCCCCCGCCCTGCCGATGTTCCTGACGGTGTAGGCGCTGCCGTCCACCACCGTGTCGATGCCCTTCTTGTCGAACCAGGAAGTGCCTCTCCCCATACCGATGAGCGACCGCAGGCCGACGGTCCGGTAGACCTCGGTCCAGACGTCGTCAACCTTGGCCGAGGGCCAGCAGACGGCCTTCATGGTCACCTTGCCGATGAGGCGGTAAAACCAGTCGAAGTCCAGGTTGAGCGCCTTGTGCGGCGTGATGATGTAGCGGGTCAGGTAGAAGGCCAGGCCCGAAAAGCCGAGCAGCAGCCCCGCGTTGAGAACCTTGTCGATGGTCCAGGGGTGGAAGGGATGCTCCTCCACCACCATGGGCAGGTACTTGTAGAGCATGTGGGGATAGACGCCCTGCGCGATGCACAAAAGGCCGCAGATGCCCATGCCGATGTACATGTTCACGGGCAGGGGCTTGACCTCGCCCGTGAATTCCTTCTTGCGCCCCCAGAACGCGAAGTACGGGAGCTTGATGCCCACCGAGATGAACGTACCGACCGCCGCGATCTCCATGCCCAGGGCGAGGAAGGTGCGATGATGTTCGGCCGCGCCCGCGATGGTCATGGTCTTCGAGATGAAACCGTTGAACAGCGGCATGCCGGAGATGGACAGGGCCGCGACCATGTACCAGACCATGACCCAGGGCAGCTTGGTGACCAGGCCGCCGAGTTCGTCCAGCTTGGCCGTGCCGACCGAGTACAGGATCGCGCCGGTGCCCATGAAGAGCAGACCCTTGTAAAGAATATGGGCGTAGGCGTGGGCCACGGCGCCGTTGATGGTCATTGCCGTGCCGATGCCGATGCCCGCGACCATGTACCCCACCTGGGAGACGATGTGGTAGGACAGGATGCGCCGGGCGTTGTTTTCGATGCACGCGTAAAGGACTCCGTAGACCGCCATGAAGGTACCGGCGATGGCCAGGACCTCCCAGCCGGCGAAGCCCCGGCAGAGCACGTAGACCGCGGTCTTGGTGGTGAAGGCGCACATGTACACCGCACCGGCCACGGACGCGCGCGGGTAGGCGTCGGGCAGCCAGGCGTGCAGGGGCACGACCGCGGCGTTGACGCAGAAGCCGGTCAGGATCAGCCAATCGTAGAGATGGGCCTCGGCCGGATTGACGAGGTCGAAGGCGAAGCCGCCCGTGGCCTTGTATTTCAGCAGCAGGCCGCCCAGCAGGAACAGGCCGCCCACCGTGTGGTACAGGAAGTAGCGGAAACCGGCGTGCACGGATTCCTTGGTCCTGGCCTGCCAGATGAGGAAGGTCGAGCCGATGGACATCAGCTCCCAGAACAGGAAGACCGTCAGCAGGTCGCCCGCGAACACGCAGCCGAATCCGCCCGCCACGTAGAGCGAGGCGCAGACGTAGTGCCCTTTGTCCTCCACGTGCATGCCGTAGATGCAGCCGATGAAGGATATGATGGCGAAGACCTGGCCGAAGACGATGGACAGTTTGTCCACGCGCCCGAAGGTCAGGGCCTGATCAAGGTAGTGCAGCACCCCGTAGGAGCCCGGCTCCACCGTGAAGATGGAGTACAGGGCGATGAGCGGCGGAATGATCGCCAGCGCGCCCCGCAAGGCCTTGTTCTTCCACAGGCCCAGCGGCATCAGGGGCACCAGCAGGGCGAGCAGGAGGAAACCCGCCGCGGGGTGGATGAAGGTATCAATCCCCATAGTAGTCCTCCTTGCGGGCGATGAACGGCTGGACGATCTTCTTCATGACGATGACCATGGCCAGCCCGACGACAAGGCCGAATCCGGCGAAGAACCCGGGGTACTTGTCGAGACCGAAGTGCGGATGATGCGTGACGAACGGGATGTTGAGCAGCACGAGCACGCCCAGCACGACGAAGAAGATGGTCCTCCACGTCTTCCAGTTGTCTCTCCATTTGGCGAGGATCTCGCCCAATCCATTTTGTTGACTCATATATACCCCCCTAGAACTTGCCGAGAACGTTGACGAAGTTCAGGAATGTCTGCGGATACAGACCCAAGAACACCGAGATGAAGGCCGTGATGCACAGCGGGATCACCATGGTCAGGGACGGCTCGTTGTACTGGCCGATATTGGCCTCGGGCCGGGGCTTCTTGAAGAAGGCCCTGTAGGTGATGGGCACGAAGTAGCCCGCGTTGAGCGCGGTGGACAACAGCAGCGCGCACAACAGCGGCCACTGGTGCGCGTCCAGCGTGCCGTTGACCAGGTACCATTTGGAGACGAAACCGCAGACCGGCGGCATGCCGATCATGGACAGGGAGGCGATACCGAATGCCCCGAAGGTCAGCGGCATGCGCCGGCCCAGTCCGTCCATGAGGCTGATCTTCTTCAGGTGGCAGGCGACGTAGATGGCGCCCGCCGCCATGAACAGCGTGATCTTGGAGAAGGCGTGGTGGGCGATGTGCATCACCCCGCCCTGCACGCTCGAATCGACCAGCATGGTCACGCCGAGCACGATGTAGGAGAGCTGGGCCACGGTCGAGTAGGCCAGCCGCGCCTTGATGTCGTCCTTGGTCAGGGCGATGAACGAGGCCACCGTCAGGGTGAAGGCCGCTATGTACGCCGTGCCCAGGCCGATGGACAGATCGCCGAGCCAGGAGCCGGGCGAGCCGATAAAGACCTGGCTCATGGTCAGGGCCGCCGCGGTCTTGGTCCCGAAGGCCGAGAGCACGATGCGGCTGACGCAGAACACGCCCGCCTTGACGACCGCCACCGCGTGCAGCAAGGCCGAAACCGGGGTGGGCGCGACCATGGCCGAGGGCAGCCAGTTGTGGAACGGCATAAGCGCCGCCTTGCCGATGCCGAAGATGAACAGCCAGTAGGTCAGGGCGACCAGCCTGGGGTGTTCGGCTATGACCTGGGCCGAGAACATGCCGTGCTGGATGTCGGCCAGGTTGAAGTCGAGGTTGCCGACCAGCACGTAGGTCAGGACCATGGCGGGCAAAAGGAAGAGCTTGGAGGTACCCATCAGGTAGACGATGTACTTGCGGGCGCCGACCTTGGCCTCGTCGTCCTCGTGGTGGTAGACCAGCGGGTACGTGAACACGGTGATGACCTCGTAGAAGAGGTAGAGCGTGAACACGTTGGCCGACAGGGCCACGCCGATGGCGCCGAAGATGGCCACCGCGAAGCAGACGTAGTAACGGGTCTGCGCGTGCTCGTTCAGGCCGCGCATGTAGCCGATGTTGTAGCTGGTCACGAAGAACCAGAGGAACGGGGCGATCAGGGCGAAGACCATGGACAGCCCGTCAGCCGCAAAGGCAATGGTGATGCCCGGCAGGATGGTGGTTACGTGGTAGTAGAGGACCTGTCCGGCGAGGACTTTCGGCGCCATCCAGAGCACCGAGGTGAAGGTCAGGAACGCACCGATGAAGCTGATCGCCTCCCGCCGGTTCTCCTCCCCTCTACAGAGGTAGATGAAGAGCGGCGTGAGGAGCGTGAACACCACCGGCAGAAGAATGGGACTATATGTCGTTACACCTTCCATAATAGTTATTCCTTCAGAGTAGTGATGTCACTGGATTTGGCGGATTTGAAACGTCTCGCAACCACCACGACCATGGCCAGGACCAGCGTGGCTTCGGCTGCGGCCAGCCCCATGACGAACAGGGTGCCGAGCTGTCCCAGGACCGCGCTGAAGTCGGTCAGCTGCGCGGCCGCCACCATGGACAGCCCCGCGCCGTTGAGCATCAGCTCCACCGAGATCAGCATGCCGACGAGGCTCCTGCGCTGGGTCAGGCCGAACAGGCCCGCGCACAGGAGGATCAGGGCGACGATTTGATAGAGGGTCAGTGCGCTCATTACCTGTCCCCTCCATTCTTGGCGCCCCGCTTTTCCCAGACCAGCAGGACGGCGCCGGACATGGCGACCATCAGGATGACCGAGATCAGCTCGAAGGGCAGGAAGTAGGAACCGAGCAGTCCGTCGCCGAGCTGCTTGATGGGCACTTCCACGGGCACGGCCACGGACGCGGCGGGCCGGGTCAGGACCAGCCAGCCCAGCAAGGCCGCCGGGGCCATGGTGGCCGCCAGTCCGTACAAATAGCGCTTCATGGGCGCCTTGTCGGATTCGTCGCCGCCCTGCTCCGCCCGGGTCAGCATGACCGCGAAGAAGATCAGGACGCTGACCGCGCCGATGTAGATGAGCAGTTGCATGAAGGCCATGAAGGGCGTCGCCAGGAGCAGGTACATCCCGGCCACGCCGATGAGCGTGGTGATCAGGCCGATGAGGGCGCGCACCAGGCTGCTGCTCGACACGGCGAGGACGGCCCCGCCCAGAATGACGAGCGTGTACACGCCGAATG
This sequence comes from Pseudodesulfovibrio hydrargyri, assembly GCF_001874525.1. Lineage (NCBI taxonomy): Bacteria > Pseudomonadati > Thermodesulfobacteriota > Desulfovibrionia > Desulfovibrionales > Desulfovibrionaceae > Pseudodesulfovibrio > Pseudodesulfovibrio hydrargyri. The sequence continues at coordinate 365,774 of NZ_LKAQ01000001.1, forward strand.
CTATTTTTGCCAAGACTTCCATATTAGGCCTCCTTCTCCGCCGCGGCCGGGGCGGCCTCGGTCTTGGGGGCAGGCGCGGAAAGTTCCGTGGCCTGCTCCTTGAGCCGGGCGAGAAGATCGATTTTCATCTCTTTTCTGGAAGTCGCCACCCAATAGATGTTATTGGAGAATTTCAGCGACTTGGCCGGACAGTTGTCAATGCAGGTGCCGCACAGCGAACACAGGGTGTAGTCGTAGAGGAACTTGGCCGGGTTCTTGGGGGCCTTGGGCTTGACGACCTTTTCCCCCGCCTCCTCGGCCGCCTTCATGGCCTCTTCCTCCGCGGCGGTGAGCTTGGGAGGCTTGGACTTGACCACGGTGAGGCATTTGCTCGGGCAGTTGGTCACGCACATCATGCAGGAGATGCACTTGGGCGTGGCCGGATCCTTGGGCTTGCCGATGAGTTCGACGTGCCCGCCATATGTTTCCAGATTCTCGTCGTCGATGACCTGGCGCGGATAGTGGACCGTGATCAGGGGCTTGAAGAAGTACTTGCCCGTGATCTTCAGGCCCACGATCAGGGACCATGAGTCAAGGATCGGCTGAATGACCTTTTCTTTGAATTTACCCATTGCTACACCCCTACAGCTTCACGATCAGCGCGATGGCCAACAGGTTGAAGGTGGCCAGCGGCAGCAACCATTTCCAGTTGATGTTCAGCAGCTGGTCGAACCGGACGCGGGGGTAGGTCCAGCGAGCCCAGACCATGAGCGACAACAGGGCATACGTCTTGACGAGCATCCACCACCACCCGTCGATGCCGGGGATGGGGCCGTGGTAGCCGCCCAGGAACAGGACGGAGCAGACGGAGCACATGACGACCATGTAGCCGTATTCCGCCATGAAGAAGAGGCCGAAGCCCATGGAGGAATACTCGGTGTGGAATCCCGCGGTCAGCTCGGACTCGGCCTCGGCCAAGTCGAACGGGGCACGGTTGGTCTCGCCGAACATGGCGATGATGAAGACGAAGAAGGACAGGAAGGTGAACGGGTTCCTGAAGATGAACCAGTTCCATATGTAACCTTCCTGCATGGCCGTGATCTCGGTCAGGCTCAGGGTCCCGGTCATGAACGAGATGGCCAGCACGGTGAGCAGCAGCGGGATTTCATAAGCCACTGTCTGGGACACGGCTCGGGCCGCGCCGAGCACGCCCCACTTGTTGTTGGAGGCCCAGCCCGCCAGGATGACGGCCAGCCCGTTGAAGCTGGAGAAGGCCAGGATCAGCAGCAGGCCGAGATTGACGTCCATGCCGGTCAGCACCGGGCCGTACGGGATGGGCAGAAAGAGCAGCAGCACCGGCAGCATGGACAGAAGCGGGGCCAGCCAGTACAGGACCGCGTCCGCGTTGTCCGGGGTCAGGAGCTGCTTGCCCATGAGCTTCAGGCCGTCGATGAGCGGCTGGAGCACGCCGTGGGGGCCGACCTCGAAGGGGCCGGGGCGGCGCTGGATGTGGCCCGCGAACTTGCGCTCGCAATAGACCCACACCAGGGCGTTTATCCCCAGCCAGGCCATGGCGGCCACCGCCGCGATGATCAGGACTAACAGGTTCATTAAGAATGCGTTCATGAATTCCCCCTACCGGTCGATTTCAGGAATGATCAGGTCCAGGCTGCCCAGGATGGCCACGGCGTCCGCCAGGAGCGTGCCCGTGGCGGCCTCGGCGAAGGCGCTCAGGTTGGAGAACCCGGGCGCGCGCAGCTTGATGCGGTACGGCACCTTGCCGCCGTCGGACACGGCGTAGACGCCGATCTTGCCCCGGCCTCCCTCCACGTTGAAGTAGGCCTCGCCCGCCGGCGGCTTCATGGAGGGCTTGGGGGCCTTGTCCATGATGTGCTTGCCCTCGGCGGACGGGAGCTGCTCCAGGGCCTGCTCGATGATGCGCAGACTCTGCTCCATCTCGGCCAGGCGGACGTGGTAGCGCCCCGCTGAACAGCAGGTGTCGCTCGTGGGAATCTCGAAATCGAAACGGTCGTAGATCGAGTACGGCTCGTCCCTGCGCACGTCATAGGGGACGCCGGCGCCACGGAGCACGGGACCGGTACAGCCGTAGCGGCGGCACATGTCCTGGTCGATGATGCCGATGCCCTCGATGCGGCGGCGCAGGATGAGGTTCTCGGTGACGAGATCGCGGTACATGGGCAGTCTCTCGCGGAAGTGCGGGATGAACGCCTTGATCAGTTCGATACACTTGTCGTCGATGTCCATCTGCACGCCGCCGACGCGGAAGTTGCTGTAGGTCAGCCTGGAGGCCGACGGCCTCTGCAGGATGTCCAGGAGCATTTCACGATCGTCGAATGCGTACATGATGGGCGTGAACGCGCCGAGGTCGAGGATGTAGGCGCCCCACCACAGCAGGTGGGAGGCCAGGCGGTTGAGCTCGGTCATGATGACCCGCAGGTATTCCGCCCTTTCCGGGACCTCGATGCCCATCAGTTTTTCGACCGCGCCCACGTAGGCCCAGTTCCAGGCCATGGCGTGGCCGTAGTCGACGCGGCCCATGTTGGGGATGAATCCTCCCCAGGTCTGGGTCTCGCCCATTTTTTCATGCATGCGGTGCAGGTAGCCCAGCACGGGCTCGGCACGGACGATGTATTCGCCGTCCACCTCGATCACGATCCGCAAGACGCCGTGCGTCGACGGGTGTTGCGGACCCATGTTGATGATCAGGGTGCCGTCCTGCTTCCCGGCCTCGAACTTCTGGGTGTAGAAATCACCCTTCATTTGTTCCGTATTCTGGTAAGCCGACATACACTCTCAGTCCGGTGTTTGATACCGACCGGTCGCCCCGGCCTACGCGTCGGAGGCCTCCCCGGCCTCCGCTTCCGCAAACAACGCTTCCACTTCCGGGGAGCAGGACACGACTTCACCCAGGGAGAGCAAGTCCTTGACGGACTTGCGCACCTTGTCGGTCTTGCGCAGCGGGAAGAGATCCTTGTCCTCCACCGTCATGAGCAACGGCACGAGGTTGGGGTTGCCTTCGAACTCGACGCCGTGGAAGTCGCGGGTCTCCCGCTCGTGCCACTCGGCGCCGTCGAAGACGGACGTGATGGACGGGACCACGGGGTTGTCTCCGCCCACGAGGACGCGGAGGACAATCCGCTCGTTCGGAGTCCATCGGTTGAAATGATACTGCACCAGAAATCCCTCATCCACGTCCAGGGCGAGGATGTCCTCCAGGGAATAACCGGCCGTAAACAGCTTCCCGGCGGCCTTGAGAATCTGGCCGGGAGCCAGAAAGACCGACCAGGCGTGCCCCGTGGCCGCCGGATCCTGTTTCGCGACGCATTGGGTCGCCACTCCTTCCAAAGCCTGCAACATGGCTAGCCCTCCACCTTGGCGGCGACGGGCCACCAACGTTTGCCGGTGATCAGGCGCTGCAGCTCGAAAAATCCCTCGAGCAGCCCCTCGGGCCTGGGCGGACAGCCCGGCACGTAGACGTCCACGGGGATGAGCGTGTCCACGCCCTGGATCACGTTGTAGTTGTCCTTGATCTTGAAGGGGCCGCCGGAGATGGCGCAGTTGCCCATGGCGATGACCCACTTGGGTCCGGGCATCTGCTCATAGAGACGGACCACGGCCGGGGCCATCTTCTTGGTCACGGTGCCGGCCACGATCATGACGTCGGACTGGCGCGGCGAGGGCCGGAAGACCTCGGCCCCGAAGCGGGCCATGTCGAACCGGGCCATGCCGGTGGCCATCATCTCGATGGCGCAGCAGGCCAGGCCGAAGGTCATGGGCCACAAGGACATGGAGCGGCAGACGTCGAAGATGTCCTGGGCCAGTTTCATGTTGACCAGCGGCGGGTCCATGCGATGGTTGCCCGCCGTCAGGTACTCCTGTTGCACTACTGAATCCTGCGCGGCCATGTGAACACCCCTTTCGCCCAAAAATAGATGACGGAGAGAATAAGGAAGAACAGGAAGACGAAGACCTTTACGAAGGGCACCCAGCCCTCGGCGTCGGCATATGCCGTGGAGACCGGGAACAGGTAAAGGACGTCGACGTCGAAGGCCAGGAAGATCAGGGCGTATACGTAATAGGATACCCCCCACCGGGCCCACGAACTGCCATAGGGGATCATGCCGCATTCGTACGGCATGCCGATATCCCCTCCCCTCGCTCTGGGGGCCAGCAGCCCCGCCAGAATCAGCGGCCCGATGGCGAACAGCAGACCAGCGAGCAGAAACAAGACGATTGCAAAATGCAGCCAATTGAAAATCATACCCCATCCTTTGGCAGTAAATTTGCGGAAATCTTGAACCAAAAAACTTTTCAAGAATTAACGAGTTCCATGCCTCGAAAAAAGCCCCAAGTCAAGCACCTTGCGCTTTTTTTCGTAAAGAACCCACCGCCTAAGTATGTAATTTTCTTCACTCTGCGCAGCCCCCGGCCAGACACGGTTCCCGGCCCCGTTTTTCCCCCGGCAAGGCGGGGAATCTTGCCCGCCGAGACGAAAAGAGGCGTTTCGCCCACGCGAAACGCCTCTTGGAAAAACCGCCCACAACGGGCCGCCGACCTACTCCGGCGAATCATATTCGGCAAAGGTGCCGAAATCGGCCCTCCCCTTTTTCTTGGCCCCGTACATGGCCGCGTCCGCGCGGCTGATCAGGGTCACGGTATCCTTGCCGTCGTCGGGGTAGAAGCTGATGCCGATGGTCGCTCCGATGACCAGTTCCAGACCGTCCACGTCGTAGGGTTGCCGGACCACGTCCAGGAGATCGCGGGTGAAGCGCAGGGTCCCTTCCTGATCGGTGATCCCGGGCAGAAGGATGCCGAATTCGTCCCCGCCCAGCCGGGCCAGGGTGTCGGACTCCCGGGTGCGCAGCTGCAGCCGCTCGGCGACCTGGCGCAACAACTCGTCCCCGGTCTGATGGCCGTAGGTGTCGTTGACGCGCTTGAACTGGTCGAGATCGACGAAGAGCACGGCCACCTTGGTTCCGTAACGCTTGGCCAGGGCCAGGGCGTGCTCCAGCCGATCGAAGAAGCGGTGCCGGTTGGCGATGCCGGTCAGGCTGTCCAGGGTGGCCAGCCGCTTGAGTTCGAGCTCGACGTTCTTGCGCTCGGTGATGTCCTCCAGGACCCCCTCGATGAAGTCCTCGCCATTGCCCGGGCGGACCACCCGGGAGGACTCCGAGCACCAGACGACCTCGCCGTCGCGGCGTTGCAGGCGGAACTCGAAGCCGGTCACGGCCCCGTTACGCTCCATGATCTCCCGGTACATCAGCCGCTCGCTCTCATCGGGCATGAACCGGTCCCGGAAGGCGGGCCTGCCGATGACGTCCTCCATGCGGTCGTAGCCGAGGATGCGCAGCATGGCCGGGTTGGCCTCCAGGAACTCCCCTTCCGGGGTGCATTGAAAAATCCCCTCGATGGCCCGCTCGAAGATGGACCGGTACTTTTCCTCGGCCACACGCAGGGCGGCCTCGGTGCGGCGACGCTGTTCGATCTCCTGCTCGAGCAGGACCTTCTGGCGGTGCATCTGCAAAAACGCCTTGACCTTGCTGATCAGGATGTCCACGTCCACGGGCCGGAAGAGGTAGTCCACGGCCCCGGTCTCGTAGCCCTGGCGCACGTTCTCCTCGTCCTGGAAGATGGCGGTGATGAAAATGATCGGCACGCTCCGGCTGCGCTCGTGCTCCTTGATCCTGGCCGCGGCCTCGTAGCCGTTCATGCCGGGCATCTGGATATCCAGAAGGATCAGCGCGAAATCGTCGTTGCGGGCCAGGTCCACGGCCTCCAGGCCGCTGTCCGCCTGGACCACCCCGCACTCCACGTCGCGGAGCATATGGTTGAGCAGGGCCAGGTTGGTCCGGGAATCGTCGACGATGAGGATCTTCTGCAACTGGTCGCTCATGCTCTCTCCCTAGGTGGTCTTCCTCGCGGGAACGTCCACCTTTTCAAGCCTCACGCCGCCCTCCACGGGTTCCCCCTTGAGGATGAAATCAAAACGGTCGAGGTCCATGCACAGGTCGAAATCCTCCTCCGGGCAGTCCTCGCGGGCGTCGTCGAAGAACTTGGCCGCCGTGTCCACGTCGCGGAGAAACTTCTTCAGCGTCTCGAAACTGTTGGGATATTCCTCGAGTTCGTTCTTGATGTACATGGCGCACATCATGTCCTCCTGGGCGCGCATGGTCCCGCCGGTGCCCATGGCCACCAGGGTGACCACCTCGGGCTGCCTGGCCAGGACGTAGTCGACCACGGCCCCTGCGTTGACGAAGGAGCCCATGACGACCTCGTCCGCGTTCTCGCAGACCATCAGCCCGCGCGTGCCCGCGTTGGTCACGTGGATCAGGGTCTCGCCCCTGATGTCCGCCTTCTCGATCAGGTATGGGGAGTTGAGGTAGTCGAACTCGCTGGGGGGCACGTCCACCAGCTCGCCTATGACCTTGCCGCCACGTTGGGCGGCCATGGCCCGCGCCCGGTCCAGGCTGTCGGTGACGATGTACTCGGCCGCGCCCCCGGCAGCCAGGAAGCAACCCAGGGTGGTGGACCGAAAGACGTCCACGATAACGACCAGACCCTTGGCGCTCCGCGCGCCGGACAAACATTCCACCACATTCACGATCATCGGGAAATCCTGTCTTGTTGATGCCGGGCGGCCCGTTCCGAAACCGCCTCAACCTCTTGAATCTCAAGCGGAACACGGTCGCCCAAAAACGGTTTATCATCCCTCTTAAACCCGCAACGCACGAACAGTAAAGGTTTTTCCGCCTGTTGACGGTCCTGCCGTTTTATTGCAAACCAGCGGCATGATGAAAAATCGCGTACTCGTTACCGGCGGCTCGGGGTTCCTCGGCTCGCATTTGTGCGAACGGCTCCTGGATATGGGCCGGGAGGTCATCTGCGTGGACAACTTCTTCACCGGAAGCAAGTCCAACATCCTGCACCTGCTGGACAATCCCTTCTTCGAAGTCATCCGGCACGACGTCACCTTCCCCCTTTATGTGGAAGTGGACGAAATCTACAACCTGGCCTGCCCGGCCTCGCCCGTGCACTACCAGCACGATCCGGTGCAGACCACCAAGACTTCGGTCCACGGCGCCATCAACATGCTCGGACTGGCCAAGCGGCTCAAGGCGCGGATTTTCCAGGCCTCCACCTCCGAGGTCTACGGCGACCCCGAGGTCCATCCCCAGACCGAGAACTACTGGGGCAACGTCAATCCCATCGGCCTGCGCTCCTGCTACGACGAGGGCAAGCGCTGCGCCGAGACCCTGTTCTTCGACTACCACCGCCAGCACAGGCTTTCCATCAAGGTCTGCCGCATCTTCAACACCTACGGCCCGCGCATGGCCATGAACGATGGCCGGGTGGTCTCCAACTTCGTGGTCCAGGCCCTCAAGGGCGAGGACATCACGGTCTACGGCAGCGGGAACCAGACGCGCAGCTTCTGCTACGTGGACGACCTGGTGGACGGCATGGTCCGGTTCATGGAGGACACGGACGACGAATTCATCGGCCCCATGAACCTGGGCAACCCGATGGAGTTCACCATCCGCGAGCTGGCCGAGACGGTCATCGAACTGACCGGCTCCGGGTCCAAGATTCTTTTCAAGCCCCTGCCCTCGGACGATCCCATGCAGCGCAAGCCGGACATAACCCTGGCCGGCGAAAAACTGGGCTGGAAACCGAAAACTGAACTGCGCGCCGGGCTGGCCCGGACCATCGAGTACTTCGAAAGTGAACTGCAATCGATGTAACCGGGGACCGGAACCGAAAACGCGAAGCGGCCGGGGGATGATTGTCCCCCGGCCGCTTCGCGTCTGCCGGACCGGCTATTTTTCGGCCAGGGCCCGCTCTACCATTTCCACATACGGTTCGAGCCCCGAGCGCACGTCCTCCGGCCACTCAAACGGCCCGGGCCTGGGCTCGTCGGCCACCCGGCGGACCAGATCAGCCATGGACTTCTCGTCGGCGGGATCGGGGAAGACCCAGCGAGGCGGCAGAAAATAGGCGCTTCCGTTCAGCCGGCTCGACACGGACCGGCAGCCGCAGGCCAGGGCCTCGAGCACGGCGTTGGAGCAGGCGTCGTAGAACGTGGCCAGGATGAAGACATCGGCCGCGCGGTAAAAGGCGGGCATGTCGTCCACCCGGCCCAGGAAGCGGACCCGGTCGGCCACGCCGAGCTCTCTGGCCAAACGCTCGTACTTGGCGGGGTTGCGCCCCCCGGCCACATGCAGGATGAAATTCTCGGGCAGCAGGGACATCATGCCCACGAGATGGCGGATGCCCTTGAGCGCGAAGTTGGTGGCCGCCGTGGCCACCACCACCTGGTCCTCCCCTATCTGGGACGCGGCCCGCAGCCGCAGCCGCTCCTGGCTGCCGATGGGCGAGAACCGCTCCAGGTCCGGGCGGTTGTAGACCACGTCGATGGCGTCCTTGTTCAGGGACGGATGCGCCTCCACCAGCCAATCGCGAACCAGGTGAGAGACGCAGACGATGCGCGGGGTGCGCCGCATGCGGATGCGGTCGATGAGATGGATGGCCCAGTTGCCGGGAGACAGCCGCCTGCGCAACATCTTGAAGGAGCGGGCGACCCCCTCGGGCCAGGCCCGCCGGGACAGCTCCCAGAATTTGGAGATGGGCCCGCCGCCGATGCGCAGGATGTCCTGGTTCAGGGTCTTGCCCATGCCGAAGACGAGATCGTAGCCGCCCTTGCGGCACGCCTTGTCCGCGCCGTAAGCAAACCACAGGACCTTGACCATGCGAAACGCCCCGAACCGGCCCAACACCACGGGCTTGACGCCTTCGGGCGGATCGGTCTCGCACCGGGCGCAGATGAAGTCCACCTGATGGCCGCGCGCGGCCAGGACCTCGCTCAGCCGCCAGGCAAAGGATTCCGCACCGCCGTACCGGCTCAACCTGGGCATGGTCACGGCCAGCCGCGCCTTTCTTACCGCTGTTTCCATGAAACGGACTCTTGAACCTTTTTTACGGTTTGACAACCCCGGAGTTGCCCGCCGGGCCAAAGACGGCTATGCATTCCGAAAAATCGAAAGGAACGCCATGTTTTTCGCCACCCCAGCCCTGGACCTGCAACTCTTCCTGCTCATCAACCAGCACTGGCACTCCGGCCTGCTGGACGCGATCATGCCCCTGTTCTCGTCCACGGCCGTGCTCATGGCCATCCTGGCCGTGGCCGTGGTCGCCGCAGTGCTCAGGGGCGGCAAAAAACAACTCATCCTCTTCCTCGTCCTGCTGGCGGGCATGGGGGTCTCGGACTTCACCACCAAGCTGGCCAAGGACGAAATCCACCGGGTCCGCCCGCTCAACGCCGTGGCCGGGACCCGCTACGTGGAAAACGGCGAGTGGCGCTCCCGGCCGGGCTCCTTTGTCCGGACCAAGGAAAACGGCTCCTCCTACCCCTCGGCCCACAGCGCCAACACCATGGCCCTGGCCCTGCTGGCCATGCTCCTGTGGCCCCGCCTCAGGGCGTGGCCGCTGCTGGTGCCAGTGTTGTCGGGCTATTCCCGCGTCTACCTGGGCAAGCACTTCCCCACGGACGTCCTTGCCGGATGGCTCTGGGGCGTGGTCGTGGCCGGAGCGGTCTGGCTCCTGTGGCGGGAGCTCGCGCGCCGCTTTCCGTCCCTGCGCCCCGAATAGGCGCGTTGGCTTAAAAGGGATAGCTTGCCAGGGCCGGACTACTCGTCCGTATCCTCCAACACTCCGGCCTGACTGCGGTAGCGCCGGTAGACCCGGATGCCCAGCCAGCCCGAAACCACGAACAGCGCGATGCTCATCCCCACGGACAGGACCACGCCCGTGGTCGACTCGCGGTTCATGCCCGCGCCGAACAGGGCGAAGATGAAATTCTGCGGGATGTAGCCCAGGGTGGAGCCGAGCACGAAGGGCAGCAGCGGGATGGAGCTGACCCCGGCGGCCAGGTTGACGATCAGGTTGGACCCCAGGGGAAACAGCCGGATGGCCAGGGCCGTGTTGAACGGCTCGTGTTGGAGGAAGCGGTTGACCTTGTGCACCCGCGTTCCCAGCTTGCGCTCCACCAGGTCGCGGCCGCCCATGCGGCCGTACAGCGCGGCCATGGCGCAGCCCAGACCCGACCCCACGGTGGACAGCACCGTGCCCCCGAAGACCCCGAAGGCGAAGCCGCCCAGAAAGCCGATGAGCTGGCGGGGCAGCCCCACTCCGGTGAAGACCGCGCTCACGGCCAGAAAGATGATCACGGACAGCGGCCCGCTCCCGAGCACGTGGTCGTTGAACCACTGCGTATCGGAGAGCATGTCGCCCAGGCCCATGGCCCGGGAGACGTAGACCGCCCCGCCGAGCACGGCCAGCATGATCAGCCCCTTGGACAGGGACTTGAAATTCAGGTTGGAGTTTTGCTTATCCGAGGTCATTTCGCTCACGTTGCATACGATAGTAGAGAATCAGCAGACACGCCTGGCCCAGAAAGAACAGCGGGTCGCGCTGCACGAATCCGTAGGCCAGTCCGGCCAGTCCCGAGGCCGCCAGGGCGGCCCGCGCCGGACGCGCCAAGGGTTGTACTCCTTTCCCGCGCATCCGTAAAACAATGATCCGCACGAAAAACAACCCCTGGATGACCACGACCAGGGCCAGCAGCCACCAGTAGGCGGGCGGGGTCATGCCTATTTCTTCTCTTTGACGGTATAGCCGATGTGCCGGGTGATGAGCCACTTGACCCCGATGAGGTCCCAGATGCCGGCCAGGGCCCGGTCCAGGGTGCCGTACTTGGACACGCCCGCCCCGCGCTGCCGGTGATTGACCTTGACCTCGTGGATGCGCGCGCCCTCCATCTTCATCAGGATGGGGAAATAGCGGTGCATGTTCTTGAACCGGGGGATGCGGCGCAGCAGGTCCGTGCGCATGACCTTGAGCGAGCAGCCGGTGTCGTGCACGCCGTCGTCCACGATGGAGTCGCGGATCTTGTTGGCGATCCTGGAGGAAATGCGCTTGATGAAGGTGTCCCGGCGCTTGGCCCGCCAGCCGATGACCATCTCGCAGTCCCGGCCGAAGGCGGCGAGCATGTCCGGGATGTCGGACGGGTCGTTCTGCAGGTCCGCGTCCATGGTGACCACGATGTCCGAGTCCACGGCGTCGAATCCGGCGCAGAAGGCGGCCGACTGGCCCCGGTTCTCGGCAAAGGCCACGTAGCGCACCTCGGGGTGGGCTTCGGCCAGTTCGCGGATGATGGCCAGGCTCCGGTCCGTGCTGCAGTCGTCCACGAACACGGCCTCCCAGGGGCGGCCCGTGGAATCGGCCGCAGCCCTGATCTCGGCGAACAGGGTCTGCAGGTTGTCCTGCTCGTTGTAGACCGGCAGGACCACGGAAAACTTTTCTGCGTTGCTCATAGGGGTGATTCTCTACGGAATTCGGACGCGGTTGTAAACTTTTTGCTGGTCATTTACCCGTTTGACCAAGGATTTCGCGGCCCGGAAAATCTTTTGGGAATTTCTCTAAATTTGCTGTTGACAAAAATCCGGCATCAACCTAGAAACTGCTTCTCACGTGTCGCGGGGTGGAGCAGTACGGTAGCTCGTCGGGCTCATAACCCGAAGGTCGTAGGTTCAAATCCTGCCCCCGCTACCAAGGAAATCAAGCGGTTACATCTGAATGGGTGTAACCGCTTTTTCTTTTGTTCAAACGACGCGGGGTACCCTGTCGCAAGAAAAAGACAGCCCAGCGGGTTGACAAAGATTCGGTATCAACCTAGAAACGGCGTCTCACGTGTCGCGGGGTGGAGCAGTACGGTAGCTCGTCGGGCTCATAACCCGAAGGTCGTAGGTTCAAATCCTGCCCCCGCTACCAAAGAAATCAAGGGCTTACGGAAGACATCCGTAAGCCCTTCTTCCTTCCCTCTCTTCCCGCCCACCTCTCGACCATGAACGGACCGGCTTGCGAAGCATTCCCTCTCTCCGGATAAAGGCGGAGGAGAATGCCCATCCACGGCGTTTTGCCGGACAGTTGGGAAAACCTCCCTGCTTGATGCGCGCAGGATACGAGGAACACACTTGGCGAGGAGCAGGATTGTCCGCCGAGAGTCGCAGGACCGGGCATCAAAGAGGGATGCGGTAGACCAGCAGAAAGAAGTCGTATACTTGTCCCTCAAGGAGCGGAATACGACACCAGCAGCCAATAAGGTGAAATAATATGAATTTTAACGTGATCGACCTGGCGACATGGAACAGAAGGGAACATTTCGAACACTATCTGAACAATGTCCGTTGCTCATACAGCGTTGTCGTCAATATAGATATCACCGAATTTCGCAACCGACTTAAACTGCTTGGCCTGAAGAATTACGTTGCACAAATATATATCCTGGCTTGTGCCGTGAACAACTTTCCGGAATTCAGAATGAGCCTCGATAATGAAGGCCGCCTCGGGTACTGGGATATGGTGAATCCGCTCTATACCGTACTAAACAGGGAAAATGAGTTTTTTTCTTCCATATGGACTTGTTACGACAGATCGTTTGCACCATTTTATGACAGATGTACTGCTGACATAACTCAATTTTGCACAGGCGCTTTATTCCCAAAACCGGACTGTCCGACGAATATTTTTACCATATCAAGCGTGCCGTGGATTGATTTTAGCGCATTCAATATTAATGTTTTTTCTGACACACCTTACCTACTTCCAATTCTTACGATAGGTAAGTATATCGAAGAGAGAGGGAGAACGATGATGCCGCTTGCGATTCAGGTCCACCATGCGGTGTGTGACGGCTTGCATGTCGGTAAATTCATAGAAAATGTAAAATCACTGATAAACGATTGCAAGCAGTGGCTGCCACAATAGGATAGTCAGCCGTTGTCACTTCTGTTCGGCAGCATCGAAGAATGCGCCGGAGCCGCAACTTGAAGGCCACGGTTCAAGAGACTAGATACTGCACCTACAAAATACAATATAAAGCGGTTACACCCGAATGGGCGCAACCGCTTTTTCTCATCCGAGCGGTGCGCAATCGCTCGATGGGGCAGCGCCGGAGGTCGGCCCGGCCGGTCAGTACCGCTCCCCCGAGGCAGTGCCCGGAGGCAGCGCCGCGTCGATCCGCCGCAAGTCCTCCGCCGACAGGCCGACGTCCACCGCCGCCGCGTTTTCATCCAACCGCTCGGCCCGGCGGGTGCCGGGGATGGGGACCACGTCCCCGCCCTGGGCGAGCAGCCAGGCCAGGGCCAGCTGGGCCGGGGTGCAGCCCTTGTCCCGGGCCACGGCCTCCACGGTCTCGACCAGCTTGAGGTTCCGGGCCAGGTTCGCTTCGGAAAAGCGCGGATTCTCCAGCCGCCAGTCGTCCGGGCTCAGGTCGTTGCGGCTCTTGATCTTCCCGGTCAGAAAGCCGCGCCCCATGGGGCTGTAGGCCACCAGGCCGATGCCGAGCTCCCGGCAGGCGTCAAGGATGTCGCCCTCGACCTCGCGGGTCCACAGGGAATACTCGTATTGCAGCGCGGTGATGGGGTGCACCGCCGCCGCGCGGCGCAGCTCGTCCGCCGTGATCTCGCACAGCCCCAGATGGCGCACCTTGCCTTCCTCCACCAAGCGGGCCATGGCCCCTACGGTCTCCTCGATGGGCACGTCCGGGTCCATCCTGTGCTGATAGTAGAGATCGATATGGTCCGTGCCGAGACGGCGCAGGCTGGCCTCGCAGGCCTTACGCACGTATTCCGGACGGCCGTCCAGGCCGGTGAATTCGCCTTCGGCGTTCCGCACCACACCGAACTTGGTGGCCAGAACGACCTCATCCCGGCGCTTGGCGAGCACCTTGCCGAGCAGGCGTTCGTTCCCGCCCAGGCCGTACATGTCCGCCGTGTCCCAGAAGTTCACGCCCACGTCCAGGGCATGGTTCAACGTCCCGAGTGACTGGCTTTCCTCTCTCGGCCCATAGAAATCGGACATGCCCATGCAGCCGAGCCCGATCGCCGAGACGCTCAGGCCGCCCTTTCCCAACATTCTCGTTTTCATATTGCGCCTCTCTGTTCGTCATGATTTGGCAATGACGGTCCATTCCTCCAGCCGTATTGCTCAAGCATACCACCTCGCGAAAAAGCTGCCAAGGCGTCCGGGGAAATCCGCCGACAGATCCTGCTACGAAAAGGGCCTGCGACGCATTCCGCCGCAGGCCCTTTGCCTTGTCGTTTCATTGTGATGAATGATCACCCCCGATCACGCGCAGACCGGGCGGACAGCGCGAACAGGACGCCTCCGGCCAGGAGGACGGCTCCGACCGCGCCGAAGCAGTCGGCTATGCCGAACCGGTCCACCAGGGGCTCGAAGAGCATGGGCGAGACGAACTGGCCCAGCAGGAAGAAGGTGGTCAGCCCGCCCACGGCCCTGCCTCGGGACCGAGCCGAAACCAGGGAGAGCAGCCAGACGTTGACGTTGGGCATGAGCAGGCCGAATCCCATCCCGGCCACGACCATGCCCGCCAGAACGCCGTAATACCCTCCGGCCAGCCAGACCACGCCGTAGCCCAGCCCCATGAGCAGGGAGAACAGGGCGAAGAGGCCGGTGTTGGAGAACCGGGCCTTGAGCCGCCCGAACTGCATGGACGACACCGCGCCGACCAGGTTCATGGTCCCGATGGCCACGCCGATGCCGGTGTTGCTGACCCCGCCCAAAGACTTCAGGTGGAACGGCAGCTGGACCGGGATCATGTAGAAGATGACCATGCCCGTGAAGGCCAGCAGATAGATGGGCAGGAACCGGACCAGCGAATCCATGCCCTCCCCTTCCGTCCCGGCCTTGACGTGCGCGGCCGTTTCCGGCTCGTAGAGATAGGCCAGCGCCCCGGGCAGGATGCAGAAGGCGAACAGATAGATCAGGAACGGGTAGCGCCAACCCACGTCGGCCAGCATGCCCCCGGCGGTCAGGAAGACCAGCCCGCCGAAGCCGGTGAAGGCCGCCTGCAGGCCCATGAGCCGGTTGCGCCGCTCGCCCTGGTAGTAATCGCCGATCAGGGTGGTGAAGCCGCTCATGATCCCGGCCACGGCCACGCCGAGCAGCGCCCGCCCGGCCATGATGGCGTAGAGCGAATCCAGGTAGGCCCCGGAGCTGCCGCCCAGCCCGTACAGGAGCAGGGACACGGCCAGCACCGGCCTGCGTCCGAACCGGTCCATGAGCATGCCCATGAGCGGTGCGGTCAGGGCGATGAACAGGGCGTGCACCGAGAGCAGCATCTTGACCAGCATCTGGGCCTGGGGCGCGTCCTGGAAATGGACGGCCATACGCGGCAGACAGGGGGCGATGGTCGCCCCGGCCATGACCGTGAGGCTGCTGCCGAGCAGGATGACCAGATCCCGACGGAACTCCCGGCCGTCGTCCGGTCCGGCCTGGATTCGCGCCATGATCAGACGCCCCCGTCGTTCCGGGCCGGATGGATGACCACCAAACGGGTCGGGGTCTTGCGCAGGTCGAAGCTGTGCATGACCCCGGTGGGGACGTGCAGGTAAGCCGGGCCCGTGAACGTTTCCGGCTCGTCCCGGTCGTCGCGGGTCACGACGATCTCTCCCTCGGCCAGGAAGACGTATTCCTCGTAGGTATGGGCCTCGTATGGCGAGGTGTCCTCGGTTCCGCCGAAAACGACCTCGACCTCGAAATCGTTGAGCGGTCCACGAAACATGCGGGTAATGTCGGGCATGATGCCTCCTCGGGTTCAGGGTTGGGGATCAACGGACCGATTCCGTCATGAAAGATCTTCCTCCAGGTTGCGGCGCAGCCGGGCCAGCCCCTTCCGCAGCCCGGCCACCTCCTCCGCGTCCATGCCGCGAAACGCCTCCCTCAGGTGGCGTGCATCGACCTCGCACAGCGGCCCGCACAGGGCCCGCCCGGCCCCGGTCAGATGGCAGCGGGCCAGCCGGGCGTCGGTCTCGTCCGGCCGCCTCTCAACCAGCCCCCTGGCTTCCAGACCCGCAAGGATGCGGGTCACGCTGTGCCGGTCCTTGAAAGCGCCCTCGGCCAGCTCGCTCTGGTACAGGCCGTCGTGCTCCCAGAGCAGCCCGAGCAGGGTGAACTGCT
This sequence comes from Pseudodesulfovibrio hydrargyri, assembly GCF_001874525.1. Classification (NCBI taxonomy): domain Bacteria; kingdom Pseudomonadati; phylum Thermodesulfobacteriota; class Desulfovibrionia; order Desulfovibrionales; family Desulfovibrionaceae; genus Pseudodesulfovibrio; species Pseudodesulfovibrio hydrargyri. The sequence goes on from NZ_LKAQ01000001.1 coordinate 381,806, forward strand.
CCTGGGTGACCCCGAACCCCGACTCTCCAAGCGCACGCGAAAACCGCTTCTTGAGGGCCAGGGCCGTGGAATACAGTTGAAAGCCGATGGTCCCGTCGGACAGGTATTCCGGGAGCGCCGCATAGTGCTCCCTCCCGTCAGGGATGCCCCCTGGCTTGCTCTTGTCACTCATTGTTTCTCCGGGATGAACTTTGTTGTCATGACAACAATATCGACCGCGATGGATTCTGTCAATCCGGCCTCCGGAGATTGACCGGCAACCCGCGCGGACCACGGCTGCCCCCTAGCCGCGCGCCCTGAACCGGTCCGAGATGTTCCGTTTAAAATCAATCGACTGATTGACTGTACAATTTGATTCTGGCATTGGGGAGAATAGGATTAAAAATATTCGGAGTTGCAAACGTTTCCGGCATGGCGATCGTTCACTTCATCAAACTTCACAGCAACCGATGCACCAAGACGAGGTTTGTACCATGAAGATCCTTCTGAAGTTCTCCCCGGTCATCGTGGCCGTTCTCATGGCCATCCTGCCCACGCCCGAGGGGCTGACCCCCCAGGCGTGGTATTTCCTCTCCATCTTCGTCGGCGTGGTTGTCGGGCTGATCATCGAGCCCGTTCCGGCCGCCCTGGTGGGCCTGTCCGGCGTCGCCCTGGTGGCCGTGCTCGGGCTCATCGACCCCAGCCCCACCGCCAACCGCAACTGGGCCCTGTCCGGCTTCTCCAACGGCGTCATCTGGCTGATCTTCTCGGCCTTCATGTTCGCCCTGGGCTACCAGAAGACCGGCCTGGGCAAGCGGATCAGCCTGCTGCTCATCCGCTTCCTGGGCAAGTCCACCCTGGGCCTGGGCTACGCCATCGCCTTTTCCGACGCCATCCTGGCCCCGTTCATGCCGTCCAACACCGCCCGCAGCGCGGGCACCATCTACCCCATCGCCAGCAACATCCCGCCCATGTTCAACTCCACCCCGGACAACGAGCCGCGCAAGATGGGCGCGTACCTGCACTGGGTGGGCATCAGCGCCACCTGCGTGACCAGTTCCATGTTCCTGACCGCCCTGGCTCCGAACCTGCTGGCCGTGGACATGATCCAGAAGAGCGTGGGCATCTCCATCGGCTGGGGCGACTGGGCCAAGATCATGCTTCCGGCCATGCTGCCCCTGTTCATCCTGACCCCGTGGCTGGGCTACGTGCTCTTCCCCCCGACCCTGAAGCACTCGCCCGAGGCCCCGGCCTGGGCCACCGAGGAACTGCGCAAGATGGGCTCGGTCAGCACCAAGGAACTGATGATGCTCGGCTACGCCATCCTGGCCCTGATCTTCTGGATATTCGGCAAGCAGCTGCACGTGAACTCCACCGTGGCCGCCATCTTCGTCCTCGTCCTCATGGTCCTGACCGACATCATCACCTGGGAGGACGTCATCACCAACAAGGGCGCCTGGAACGTCCTGACCTGGTTCGCCACCCTGGTGGCCATGGCCGCCGGGCTCAAGAAGACCGGCGTGCTCGACTGGGTGGGCAACATGATCTCCACCAACCTGACCGGCATGGCCCCGGCCTCGGTGGTGGTCCTGCTGGTCATCCTCTTCTTCGTGCTCCACTACTTCTTCGCCAGCACCACGGCGCACACCACGGCCCTGCTGCCCCTGTTCATGGCCACGGCCGCCCCGCTGCTGCCGCCCGAAATGCTGCCCAAGGTCGCCCTCATGCTGGCCGGTTCCCTCGGCCTCATGGGCATCATCACCCCTTACGCCACCGGGCCCTCGCCCATCTGGTACGGGGCGGGCTTCATCAGCCAGGCGCGCTGGTGGGCGCTCGGCGGCATCTTCGGCCTGCTCTACCTCCTGGCCATGATCGGGGTCACGGCCTTTTACGTCTAACCGCGTTCCCATCGCGAACAAGCCCGCCGGCCGCACGACATGTGCGGCCGGTTTTTTTGGGAGAAAGACAGAAGTTGAAGGCCGCTTTGCGGCGGATACCGGATGACTTCGCCTCCTCGCGCCCTTGCATCCCATATTGCGCCTTCGGTGCGGAAAGTGGGGGGCACAAAAAAAGCCCGACCGACCGGCCGGGCTTTAAATAGTATCGAGAAAATCTGTCCTAAAGCACGTGGTGAAAGTCCGTGACCTGTTGCAGGGCGTCGTCCAGGGGATCGAAGCTATCCGCAAAGGAGCAGGACGCCAGGCCGACTGTGCTTACGCAGTGCTCCGCGCCGAACAGGGCGGGCACGTACCCGGCTTCGTCCCCGTGGTGGAGGAACAGTTCCTCGTGGCTGTCGGAAAAGAGTTCGGAATAGGTCAGGATGCCGTGCCCGGCATGCGCTACGCCGTCATGGACATGAACCGAATCCAGGGCGGAATGTTCGTCTCCGCCATGAATCAGGCCGCCCTTGGCGTCCGAATGGTCCTTGATCTCCACGCCCTCGGTGCGGTCCGGGAGCGGCCCGGCCGCGGTCTCCACCTCCAGGGCGGTGTCGGAAAAGGCGAAGAGATAGATATCGCCCGGCACCAGCTCGCCGCCGTGCAGCTCGAACAGGGGCAGTTCGCCCTCCTGGGCCATGGCCTGGTAATCCTTGAAGACCACCACGCCGCCGTGCTCGCCGGTCAGGACCAGGTCCTTGCCGTCGCAGGAGAACAGCACCTCCGAGACAAAGAAACCGAACTTGACCGGCATATCGGGCGAAAGCGTGTACTCGGCCACCTTGCCGGGCTCGGGAAGATCCACCTGGATGGAATGTTGAGAAGAAGCCGATTCCGCCACAAGAACCTCCAGAGAATAAAAGGTCGTTGCCCCCAGGGAAATACGTTTGGAACATCATTACCACAACGGACACCCTCTGTCAAAACAGACTGTATTTCATCTGGTTAACCTGTGGAAAACTCAAAAACCCCCATTGTTCGCACACAAAATGCGTCAATTTGTGAAGAACCGGCCCCGACGGTTGACGGGAAACCCGGTTTATCGGCTATAAGAAGAAACCATGAAAAGCCATACCACTTCACTTGTTGCGACATGGTCCGGACGATTCCCGCGTATTCTCGCGCCGCTCATCCTGTGCTGGCTCTTGTCAAGCGCCGCAGCCCTGGCGGCAGATCCCGCGCCGCAGATCAAACCCTGCCTGGCCTGCCACTCGATGGAGCGCATCTGCCGGAACGTGGACAGGGGCGGCGAGTTCTGGACCAAGACGGTACAACGGATGATCGCCAACGGCGCGCATGTCGGCCCGGACCAGGTCCCCGGCCTGGTCGCCCTGCTCGCCGACCCGGATCACGCCAAGGTTCGCGAGGCCCTGAACTGCCCGGCTCCCGGCAGCCCCGAGGACCGGACCGGCGGCGTTTCCATCATCGTCATCCTGGCCCACCCCGTGCTCATGACCCTGACCCTGCTCCTCGCCCTGTGGGTTGCCTGGCAGGGCCTGAACCGTGCCCGCTTTACCCTGCTCAAGCGGAAGGCCGCCTTCAACTGGAAGGGACACACCCGCTACGGACTGGTGGTCATGGGTCTGTGGATCACCGGGGCCGTGGGCGGATCCGTGGTCACCGACATGCTCCACGGCATCCCCGACGCCTACGAACTCCACGAGGGCATGGCCTCGATCATACTCTGGCTCATCGCCTTCGGCACCGTCACCGGCCTGTACATGGACCGCAGGAAGGCCAAGCGCACGGTCATGCCCGTCCTGCACGGCGCGGCCAACCTGCTGTTGCTGCTCCTGGCCGTGGCTCAGCTTGTCACGGGCATGGGCATCCTCTCCCGTCTGCTCGCGCCCTAAGGCGGATCATCGCGGATTCTTCACAGCGGGGCTTGCAACCCCGCCTTTTTTATGTCCATTATCCGGGCATCATGACCGTATTCAACGACAACGCCATAGGCGCGCTGGAATTCACCGTGACCTGGGAGCGGGACGGCGAGCGCCATGAGGAGTGGTTCCTGGGCCGCAAAGTCAACCCGGTGAACGATATCTTCCCGCGCGGCATGCGCCAAGCCCTGGAGGACAAACAGGCCGGGGAGTCCGTGGCCTTCACCTACGAGCCGCGCCTGTGCATTCCTCGAAGAAAGGACAATTTGATCCTGCGCCTGACCCGCGACCGGCTGCGGCGCAAGACCGTGTCGGGCGATCCGATCATCCCGCGCCTGGGCCGTTTTTATCCCCAGGGGCACATCGACGGGCTGCTTGACGTCTACCCCGATACCCTGACTCCGTTCAGGCTGATCGACCTCGACGACGAGACCTTCACCGCCGACCGCAACCACCCCCTGGCCGACGTGCCGGTGACCATCGAAGCCAAGGTCCAGTATCTGGAGGAACGCGACACCGGCACCTACGGCTCCCTGACCCACTGGCGCGAGGCCACCTGCGACTGGGGGCCGGGCATGCAGGCCATGCTCGACGGCGAGCCGCCGGACTTCTTCCACCCCGCCTTCTTCGACCGCACAACGGACCTCGGCGAGGACTTCCGCCCGCCCGCGCCCGACGCGGCCGCCCTGCGCAACTACCGGCGCCTCCTCGCCCGGTTCGTGCGGCCCGGCATGCGCGTCCTGGACCTCTCCCCGGACTCCGAGCGCCCGACCGGCAAATACGACGCGGCCGCCTGTCTCTGCGCCCTGGAATACATGGACCGCCCCGTGGACATCCTGCGCTACATCGACCACTTCCTGACGCCCGGCGCGCCCGTGGTCCTGGCCTTCACCCACGCCTTCGACCCGGAACGGGCCATCCGGGGCTGGAGCGAACTCCACCCGTTCGAGCGCATGGGGCTGGCCCTGGAATACCTGCGCATGGCCGGGGTCACGCAAGGCCTCGGCACGGTCTCCATGCGCAACGACTGGCGCGACCGCGACGATCCCGCGTTTCTCGAAACCAGGGGAGTCAGCGACCCGCTGTTCCTGGCCTACGGACACAAACCGGAATAAGAGACGTGCCGCCCCACCCGGGCGGCACGCTCCATTACGGGGCGTAACCGCCCCGCGAACCATCACGTTTTCGAGCCCGGCTAATCCCCCAGCCTGACCAGAATCTTAATGTTCTCGTCCTTGTTGTTGATCAGTTCCAAAAAGCCCTTTTCCACGATGTCCTCCAGGCCGATGCGGCCCGTTATCAAGGGCTCTGCCTTGAGCGCGCCGCTAGCCAACAGGGCCGACACGCCAATGAAGTCGTCCAGGGTGTAGGCCAGGGTGCCGATGGCCCGCTTGTCCGTGCCGCTCAGGCTGAAGAAGTTGAACTCGCTGGCCTCCTCGAAGATGCCCACGATGACGGCCCGGCCCGCGTTGCGGATGATGTCCACGGCCAGGGGGCCGGTCATCTTGTTGCCCACGCATTCGAAGGACACGTCGGCCCCGGAGCCGTTGGTCATGGCCTTGACCTCGGCCACGGCGTCGCATTCACGGGGGTTGAGGACCACGTCCGCGCCGCACTCCATGGCCTTGGCGATCCTCGCGGCGGACATCTCCAGGACGATGACCTTGCCCGCGCCCGCGGCCTTGGCGGCCATCATGGTCCCCAGGCCGATGGTCCCCGCGCCGATGACCACGACCGTCTCGCCCAGGATGGAACCGGCCTCGCGCACGGCCTTGAACCCGGTGGCCAGCGGTTCGATGACCGCCCCGGCCTCGGCGGACACGCCCTCGGGCAGCACGAAGCAGAGCTCGGCCGGAACGTTGACGTACCTGGCGAACGCCCCGTCGTTGTGCAGCCCGGTGAAGGCCAGCTTCTCACAGACGTTGTATCGCCCGGCCCGGCAGGTGACGCACTCGCCGCAGTGCTGGCAGGCGTCCGGGGCGACCATGTCGCCGACCTTGACCTTGGTCACGCCCGCGCCGACCTCCACCACCGTGCCGGTGAACTCGTGGCCCAGGATCAGGCTGCCCTGCTTTCCGGTCAGGGGATGGGGGGCGTCCACCGGGATGAAGATGGGACCGGCCACGTACTCGTGCAGGTCGGACCCGCAGATGCCGCACCACTGAACCGCGATCTTGACCCAGCCCGCCGGAGGGGACGGGGGAACGGGAACGGTCTCCACACGGATATCCTCTCTGCCATGCCAAACTGCGGCTCGCATCGTCTCACTCATGGGTCACTTCCTTTGGTTTCTGGTTGAGGGTTCACGGTCGCCGCCAGCGCCGTTGCGACGGCACCCGCCGGATTGCACCCCCCATGCCGGTAAGCGCCCGAGCGGCTGCGTATTCCCAGAGTGCGGACCGGGAACTCCAATGAAATCAGGTCGAGGAAAACAGCGGGCCCGGTGAACCGGACCAAAACGGTAGAAAAACCGGACCTGTGCGGAATTCGAACAAAGGCGGGAACACTGTCTGTTTTCCGAACAGAAAACGGACAGTGAAAAACACCCAGGAAGGACGGGGAGCGGAGCAAAAAAGGGAAAGGCCCCGGAGGCGGAGCGCCTCCGGGGCCGGTTTCGTCTTGGAAAGGACCAGGCTAGTCGTCCAGCTGGATGTCCTTGCCCTCGAGTACGCGGTTCATATTGCGCACGGCGCACATCTTGCCGCACATGGTGCAGGAGTCCTTGTGCTCGGGCTCCGAGGACTTGCGGTATTCCGTGGGCTTGACCGGGTCCATGGCCAGGGCGAACTGGGCGTCCCAGTCCAGGGCCGCGCGGGCCTTGGCCATGTTGTTGTCCCAGTCGGCCGCGCCCGGGTAGCCCTTGGCGATGTCGGCGGCGTGGGCCGCGATGCGGGTGGCCACGATGCCGTCCTTCATGTCCTCCAGGGTGGGCAGGCGCAGGTGCTCGGCCGGGGTGACGTAGCACAGGAAGTCCGCGCCGGAAGCGCCCGCGATGGCCCCGCCGATGGCGGCGGTGATGTGGTCGTAGCCCGGGGCAACGTCCGTGACCAGCGGGCCCAGCACGTAGAACGGCGCGTTGTGGCACAGCCTTTTTTCCATCATCATGTTGCCGGGAATCTCGTTCATGGCCATGTGGCCGGGCCCCTCGATCATGACCTGAACGTTGCGCTCCCAGGCGCGCTTGGTCAGCTCGCCCAGGGTGATCAGTTCCTCCACCTGGCAGGCGTCGGTGGCGTCGTACAGGCAGCCGGGACGGCAGCCGTCGCCCAGGCTCAGGGTCACGTCATACTCCTCGCAGATGTCCAGCAGACGATCGAAGTGCTCGTAGAACGGGTTCTCGGCGTTGTTGATCTCCATCCAGGTGAACAGCAGGGAGCCGCCGCGCGAGACGATGTTGGTCAGCCTTTTCGCGGTCTTGACCTTCTCGGCGGTGTGCTTGTTCAGGCCCGCGTGGATGGTCAGGAAGTCCACGCCGTCCTGGACGTGGCGCTCGACCACCTTGAAGAACTCGTCCACGGTGATGTCCTGGAGGTTCTTGTCGTAGAAGCCCACCGCGTCGTAGATGGGCACGGTGCCGATCATGGCCGGGGACATCTCGACCAGTTTCTGCCGAAATTCCTGGGTCTTGCCGTAGCAGGACAGGTCCATGATGGCCTCGGCCTTCATGTCCAGGGCGGCCCGGACCTTGTCCAGCTCGGGCTCCACGTCGCAGCAGTCCTTGGAGATGCCCAGGTTGACGTTGATCTTGATGCGCATGCCCTCGCCCACGGCCTCGGCATCCAGGTTCTTGTGATTCTTGTTGGCCGGGATGATCACGGCTCCACGGGCCATCCGCTCCATGAGATCCTCGACGCGGATGTTTTCCTTTCGGGCCACGGTCTCCATCTGGGGGGTGACGATGCCCTTGCGGGCGGCGTCCATCTGAGTGGTATAAGACATTGGTTCTACTCCTTCGCCGCTTCCATCTGATTGCGGAGGGCGGTTATTTTTGCTGCGATATTCGCATCCCCGACGATCTCGGTGACCAGGGCCGCGCAACGCGCACCGTGCCGGACCACCTCGCCGAGGTTGTGTTCCTTGATGCCGCCGATGGCCACGAAGGGGATGTCGTGGTTGGCGACCACATAGTCGAGGTACTCCAGCCCCACCGGATCGACCACGTCGTCCTTGGTGTAAGTGCGGAAGATCGGGCCCACGCCGATGTAGTCCGCGCCGCGCCCGATGGCGTCTCGGGCCTGCTCCGGGCTGTGGGTGGACAGGCCGATGGCCATGTCCGGGCCGACCAGTTCGCGCACGCACTCGACCGGGAGGTCCTCCTGGCCCACGTGCACGCCGTCCGCGCCCACCAGGATGGCGATGTCGATGTCGTCGTTGACGATGAAGGCGGCCCCGGCCCGGCGGGTCATCTCGCGGATGGCGCGGCACTCCTTAAGCTTCGCGCCCGCCTTCTTCTCCTTTTCGCGGTACTGGACGAGCTTCACGCCCGCGTCGAGCATCTCCCGGACCACTTCCGGGTTGGACCGTCCGTTGGAGAACTTCTCGGCGGTCAGGCAATACAGATCGGTGTCCAGAATGTTGCGGCGGTTGAAGGCCATCACTCGCCCTCCTTGCCGTTCACGGGGCCCAGGAAATGGGCCAGGATGACGTCCGCCTGCTTCGCGGCCGCGATGCCCACCCTCGGCGACAGGGGCGGCGTGTCCAGGGAGCATTCGGTCACGCCGTCGCCGATGAGGTAGAAGTTGTCGCGGACCTTGCGGGTGGCCAGGGCGTCGCCGTCGCCGCACCCGCCGATACCCGAGGCCGAGACCACCAACCTGCCCAGGGGCAGCAGGGCCTCGACCAGCCGCTTCTTGGCGGCGGCCCGGTCGAAGGCCTCGACCACGGCATCGCACCGGCCGAACAGCTTCTTCACCCGGGCCACGTCGACGCGCTCCACGTAGATGTCCAAATCCAGGTCCGGATTCACGGCACGCATGTTGGCGGCCAGGGCCTCGGCCTTGTACTGCCCCACCTGATCGTTGAAAAACGCCTGGCGGTTGAGGTTGGAGTACTCCACGCGGTCGAAGTCCACCAGGACGAAGCGGGTGAAGCCGCTGCGCACCAGGTGCATGGCGCAGTTGGACCCCAGCCCGCCGCATCCGGCGATGCCGATCGTGACCTCCCGCAGCCGGGCCAGGTTCGCCTCGCCGATATGGGCGGCTATGCCTTGCTCCACGTTGTTCATGCGCCTTCTCCCGCGGTTTCGAATATGGGCTCCCAGTCCTTGAAGACCGGCTGGTATCCCTTGGCGCGCAGTGCGGCGCAGACCTCGTCCACGCCGCGCGCGTCGCTGATGTCGAACTGGCCCGTGTTCTCCTCGTCGCCGGTTCCGTCCGCGTGGCCGCCCACGGCCGTGGACACGCCCGCCGACATGCGGGTCACGCCCAGGGGCAGGATGTTCTCGCGGAATTCGGCGTTCTCGCGGGTGGAGATGGTGATGCCCACCCGGGGCAGGAACAGCCGCAGGGCCATGAGGAACTGAACCATGTCCCGATCCGATACGATGGTCGCGGGCTCCCAGTCGCCCACGTGCGGACGCATGCGCGGCAGGGACACGGCGATGTCCGTCTCCGGATACTCATGCATCAGGTATGCCGCGTGCAGGCCGGTCAGCAGCGCGTCGCGCCGCCAGTCGCCCAGGCCGAGCAGCGCGCCGATATTGACCACGCGCATGCCGGCCCGGCAGGCCCGCTCCGGGGCATCCAGGCGGAACCGGTAGTCACGCTTGGGACCCTTGGGATGGAGCACGGCGTAGAGCTCTTCGTCATAGGTCTCCTGGAACATGGTCATGCCGTCCACGCCCGCCCGGACAAGGCGCGCATATTCCTCCTCGGTCAGGGCGAAGACCTCGATGGACACGGACGGGAAGTGCCTGTTCAGAACCCTGGTGCAGGCCTCCAGGTAGTCCACCCCGGTCTTGGCCGGGGCGTCGCCGGTCAGGATGAGCAGGTTCTTCAGCCCGGTGGCCGCGATGGCCGCGCCCTCGGCGTCCACCTCTTCCAGGGTCAGCTTGGAGCGGTGGATGGAGTTGGTGCAGTTGAACCCGCAATAGACGCAGTGGTTGGTGCAGAAGTTGGCCAGGTAGAGCGGCGTGAACAAGCTGACGGTCTTGCCGAAGTGCTGGACGGTCAACCGGCTGGCCTTTTGCGCCATCTCCTCGATCAGGGAGGAGGCGGCCGGGCTCATCAGGGCCATGAAGTCCTCGGCCGTGGCCGTGGTCCGGTTCATGGCCCGGCGCACGTCCTGTTCGGTGAAGTCGTCGAAACGCGCGTCGGGCAAGCCCTCGGCGTACGCCGCTATAAGCGGGTGAAAGCTCATGCCGCGCCCCCCAAAAAGCCGGTCAGGGGCGAGGAGGCGTCGGCCAGAACGCGCTTGGCGCCGGGGCCGGACAGGTAGGCCTCGCGCCCGGCGCGAACCGCCCTGCCAAAGGCGCGGGCCATCATGACCGGGTCGCTGGCCGTGGCGATGGCCGTGTTGACCAGAACCGCGTCCGCGCCCATCTCCATGGCCTCGCATGCCTCGGACGGGCGGCCGATGCCCGCGTCCACCACGATGGGCAGGTCGATCTCCTCGATGAGGATGCGGACCATCTCGCGGGTCTTGAGCCCCCGGTTGGTGCCGATGGGCGCGCCCAGCGGCATGACCGCGGCCGCGCCCGCGTCGACCAGCGCCTTGGCCACGTACAGGTCGGCGTTGACGTAAGGCAGGACGACGAATCCCTCTTTGGCCAGGATCTCCGTGGCCTTGACCGTCTCAAAGCCGTCGGGCAGCAGGTAGCGGTTGTCCGAGATGACCTCGATCTTGATCCAGTCGCCACAGCCCATGGCCCGGGCCAGCCGGGCGATGCGCACGGCCTCGTCCGCGGTGCGCGCGCCCGAGGTGTTGGGCAGCAGCTGCATATGCTTGGGAATGAAATCCATGACGTTGCCGGTGGCGGACTCCAGGTCCACCCGGCGCAGGGCCACGGTGATGACCTCGGAGCCCGAGGCCTGGCAGACATCCGGAATGACGCTGTCGTCGCCGTATTTTCCGGTGCCGGTGAACAGGCGGCTGGACAGGATCCTGCCGCCGATCTCGAAGGTATCCTCGCTCATGTCTTCTCCTATCCCCCGCCTACGAAGCGGAGGACTTCCAGATGGTCGCCGTCGTTCAGGCCGACCTCGCCGAACCGCTCGCCGGGGACGATTTCCCCGTTGCGTTCGACGACCACGGCGCTCGGCGCGATCCCTCTTGATTCAAGCAAGGCGAGAATGGTCAGGGGCTCGTCAAGCTCCGACGCCTTGCCGTTGATGGTGACGATCATAACGGTCTCCCTGCAGGCGCGTTGCCAAAAAAAACGCCTGCCTCCGATGTGAGGCAAGCGCGGCACAATGACGAGATCATCCTGTGGCAGCTTCCCTCCGTCGGTATTGTCCGAATCAGGTTCAAAGGGTCGGATCCTCTCGATCCATCTCAGCCACAAGGGCCCCCCTAGCTGTCGGAACCCTATGCGGTTTTGCAAGACATGTAAAGTTATTCGTCAAGGCTAAAGTAGCGGACAAACCTGTCCGATAAGGCACCCGTGGCATATAACACAACGGGGGATGTTGTTCATGTTTTCCACACTGTTCCAGGCGACCGGTTTCAAGCGGGCCCTCGACCTGTTCGAGGCTGGACGATTCGATGAAGGCAAGGCGCTGCTCAAGAGCCTGCAGGACGAATTTCTGGCGGTCTGCGACGAAAACGAGGCCCTCAAGAAACAACTGGCCGAGGTGGCGGAAGTCCTCGACCTGGCTGAAAAAATTCAATTCGACGGGCAGAAGTACTGGCTCGACGAGGACGGCGAACGCAAGGGGCCGTTCTGCCAGGTCTGCTACGACCGCGACGGGTTGCTGGTCCACCTGCACCGGCGCGAGAACCACTGGGAGTGCCAGAGCTGCCACGGCCTGTACATCCTCCCCCGCGAATCCGAAAAGGGACCGCAGAAAAAGCCGCGCCTGCGCACCACCCTGGACAAGACCGTTCCCCTGTTCCTCGAACAGGAAATGAGCTGACCCGGCCCAAGGAACGAAAAAGCCCCCGCTCGGCGGACCGTGCGGGGGCTTTCTTGCGTCGAAGCGGACTACATGAATTTGGTCCCGAACAGGGTTGCCCTGCGGGTCCACAGTTCGGTCATGCCGTCGTAGTCGAATTTGATCACGCCCCAGGCCAGGTCTTCCATATCCATGCCCGGCAGATATATCTCCACCAACACGTTCTTGGTCACCCGACGGTGATCCTTCCACAGACTGGAGGCAAAATCCCGCAGCGCCGTGCGGTCGGGCAGCTTGGTGGTGGCCAGGAAAACCTTGAGGGTAATCCATATCTGCCCGTATTCGCGATTCTCGGACTTCTCCAGGAACTTGTAGCGGTAGCCGTGCGCATTCTGGTCCGGCGTCGGGTCGGGCCGTTTGACGTCCTTGAACGCGGACCGGTCGATGACCATGGTCTGCTGCCGGGCGGGCGCGGGCGCGGGCCGTTCGCTCTTGAGCGCCTCGGCCTTGAGGGCTTCGGCGGACACCACGGGCTCGGCAGGCGCTACGGACTTTGCGGGCGGAACCGGTTGCGCAGACCTTTGCGGTCTCGCGGGCGCTGCCGATTTGGCGGGCTCCACGGGTGCGGCAGGGGCCACCGTAAGCCCCGCCTCGCGGGAGTTCGTCTGCATGGCGGTCTGCAGAGCGTAGCCGATGGAGCTGCTCTCCGAGCGGATCATGTCGCTGGCCTTGAAGACCGCGTACCAGCCGTTGCGCAGCAGGCCCAGCTGGACCACCTCGCCGGGCTCAAGCGTCTGCACCAGCGGAGAGGTGGTGGTCCGGCTCTGGTGAACGTTGACCGCGTCGGTCAGGGCCACCCGCCGGATGGCCGGGGATGACACGGGCTCGGCCGGGGTCGGGGACTGCGCAGGCGGTTCCACGGCCTGGCGGACGACGGGCGCGGCGGGCGCGGGAGCCGGTTCCGGCTCGGGTTCCGGAGCCGGTGCGGACGAAGTCGCCTCGGTCACGGGCTCCAGGTACTTGATGCTGACGTAGCCGATGCCGTTCAACCGCGAGCGGATGGTGGCGTCGGACGAAAAGACCACGGTCCAATCGTCCTCGGGAAAATCGACGAGCACGCGTTCGCCGGGTTGCAGGGTGCGGACCTTGGCCCCCCGGACGCTCGGCTGGCTGCGGATGTTCAGCTTGGTGGACGACACGGCCAGCTCGCCCCACGGCTTGGGCTCGTACCGTCCCCGGGTGGGCTTGAGAAACTTGGCGTTGGAATAGCCCGCCGCCTTGGACTCGCTCGGGTCGGTGGCGTCGGGCTCGTACACGGCCACCCAGCCGTCCTTTTCGTGAGCCACCCGGACCTTCTGCCCGGCGTACAGGCTGCCGACCCATTCCGCCCTGGGCGAACGGGCGTCCCGCAGGTTCAGCGGACGGTCCGAATACATGATTTCACCGAAGGAGAAGGCCGGTCCGGCGGCCAGGACCAGACAGACGGCGGCGACGAGGATGGAATAGATTCTGCGCATGGGAAACACCGCCTATTTCATGGAGTTGAGTTCATGGATGACCCGGTCGGTGATGTCCATGGAGCCGTCCACGTACCCGATGATCTCGGGGTCGGTCAGGATCATGGTGAATCCCTGCTCCCTGGCGATTTCCTTGAGGATGGAGTCGGCCTTCCGCATGACGAAACGGATGAGCTGGCGCTCCTCGCTCTGGATCTCCTGGTTGCTGTTCTGGACCAGCTGCTCGTAGTCGCGCACGGTGGCGCGCAGTTCGGTCTCGCGGCTCTGCTGCTCGCTCACGGACAGGGCGTCCTCCTTGAGGCCCTCCTGGAGCCTGTTGACCTTGTCCAAGGCCTCGCGCACGCGGCGGTCCTTTTCCTTGCCCAGCCGGGCCAGATCTTCCTGGGCGATCTTGCCTATCTTGGATTCGTTGATGATCCGCTGCGGGTTGACGAACCCGACCTTGGAGGTTTGGGCCAGGGCCGGGACAGCCGCCAGGAGCAGGACGGCGCACAGCCACAGGATCAGGGAAAAACGCTTCATAGGGGGTGGATACCTCATTGTCGTTGAAGAATGGGAACAACCTAGCCGACAACCCGGCCCCTGTCGATACCTACAGGGTGGACAGAGGATCGAGGTCCAGGCCGGTGCGCACCTTGCGCGGATCGGGATTGGCCCGGGCCATGGCCGCGTACAGCCCCCGGACCTTGCCCCAGTCGTCGGACTTGAGCAGGCAGTTGAACCGCTTGCGCCCGCGCAACATGGACAGCGGGGCCGGGGCCGGACCAAGCACACTGATACCGAGCGCCCTGCCCTGCTCGCGGAGGACTTCCCCCATGAGGCTCAGGGCCGCCGGGCCGTTGTCGTAGTCCGCAGGAAAGCTGATGCGCACCAGGGCCATGTGGGAGAACGGCGGATAGCGGAACATATTGCGCCGGGAGGCCTCGCGGTCGAAAAATCCCTGGTAGTCGCCGCCCAGAATCTCCTTCCAGATGGGATGGTCCGGGTTGCGCGTCTGGATGAGCACGCGGCCCGGATGCTCGCCGCGCCCGGCCCGGCCCGCCACCTGGACGAGCAGTTGGAAGGTCCGTTCCGAGGAACGGTAGTCCGGCAGGTTCAGGCCAAGGTCGCCGTCGGCCACGACCACCAGGGTCACGCCCGGGAAATGGTGTCCCTTGGAGATCATCTGCGTGCCCACCAGGACCTGGGCCTCGCCCCGGCCGAAAGCCCCGAGTATCTCCTCCAGCCGCTCCTGCCGCCTCGTGGCGTCGCGGTCCAGGCGCAGGACCTTGGCGTCCTCGGGCAACAGGTCGGTCAGGGCTTCCTCGAGCCGTTCCGTGCCCTCGCCCATGGGGATGAAATTCACTCCGCCGCACTTGCGGCAGGTCAACGGATAGGAATAGGTCCGGCCGCAGTAGTGGCAGACCAGCCGCTCGCGCCCCTTGTGGTAGGTCATGCCCACTTCGCAGTCCGGGCAGCGCACGGTCTCGCCGCAGTCCAGGCAGTACATGAGCGGGGCGTAGCCGCGCCGGTTGAGCATGACGATGACCTGCTCCCCGGCCTTGACGGTCTCGCGGACCGCCTCGCGCACCCTGTCCGACAAAAGCTGCTTGGAACTGCCGAGTTCCGCGATGTTGACCAGCTCCACGTCGGGCAGCCGGGCGTCGCCCACCCGCTCCTTGAGGGTGGACACCCTTATGCGCCCCGCACTGGCCGCCTGGAACGTCTTGACGTCGGGCGTGGCCGAGCCGAGCAGGAGCAACCCCTTGCTCCTTCCCGTGCGGAACCAGGCCACCTCCTTGGCGTGGTAGGCCAACCGGTCCTCCTGCTTGAAGGACTCGTCGTGCTCCTCGTCCATGACCACCATGCCCAGGTTGGGCAGGGGCAGGAACACGGCGGACCGGGTGCCGACCACCAGAACCGGGTCCTCGCCCCCGGCCAGTTCGCGGAAGGAGGCCTCGCGCTTCTTGGGGCTCTGGTAGCCGTGATAGAATATGGTCCTGAAATGCGGGAACCGCCTGGCCACGGTGCGGTAGAGCTGGCAGGCCAGGGCCACCTCGGGGGCGAGGAAGAGCACGGACCGCCCCTGCTCCAGCAGCAGCCGAGCCATCTCCATGTAGAGCACGGTCTTGCCGCTGCCGGTCACACCGTGGACCAGGTGCGCGCCCCCGCCGCTCTCCAGCGTCTCGGTCATCTCGTCCAGGGCGGTCCGCTGCTCGTCGGTCAGGGCGAATTCGCAACCGGGATCGTCCGCCCCGTTTTGCCCCGCCCCGTCGATCTCGGCCATATGGTCGGCGGTCAACTCGCCCAGCCGGACCACGCCCGCGCCTTCAAGCTTGACGGCCACGTCCGGGGCCCAGTCGCCCAGGGTATGGCGCAGGGAATACAGGCTCTGCGGGCCGTTCTCCATGAGGTGTTCCAGGAGCCGGAGCTGGCGCTTGGCATTGGGCCGCACGGCCCACGGCGGATCGGATTCCAGGGAGACGTAGCGCTCCTCGGCCTCTTTTTTCGCATTGATGCGCACGCGCATGCGCCCTTCGAGCCAGAGGTCCACGAGCGCGGCCCGATCCCTGTCCTTGACCCGGACGATGTCGGGCGGACGCATGGTCGCGGGCAGATTGCGTTCGGTCATGTGCCGGTCCACCTTGAAGGTCACGGCCGCCGTGCGCAGGCCGCGCGGCAGGGCGATCTCCAGGATGCGGCCCACGTGGACCATCTGCCGCGAGGCCAGGTTCACGGCCATGTCCACGAAATCCTGGTCCAGCAGCGGCGAAAGCTCCAGGGGCCAGATCATGTTCTTGATCTCCACGCCCCGGGGCGCGGCTTCGGCCGGGCCGACCACCACCCCCGCGCGGTGGGACTTGCCGAACGGAATGATCACCCGCTGCCCGGGGGAAAGGGGCGGAAAATGCGAAGGGAGCCCGTAGGTCCACGTCTCATAGGGCGGACTGACGAGCGTTACCTGCCAGAGATCGGCCATGGCGGGATTACTTGGCCTGCGGGTAGCGGAAGGTTCGGCGCATCAGGTCGAACGGCATGGGCGGTTCGGCGCACGGCGCGGGATCAAGCGCGTCGCGGGCGAAGAGCTCCTCGCCGTCCGCACCGTTGAGCCGGACCCACTCCACGTCGGCCGCCAGTTCGCCCTGGCCCGAGCGGACCGCGACCTTTTGCGGCACGCGGTACCCCGCATAGGTCCGGTAGTCGGCGAACTCCACGGTGACCATGCCCCCGTCCGCCCTGTAGCGGATCGTGAGCGGGGCCAGGTCCTCGTTGTTGAGGAAGATCGCTGGATTGCCCTCGTCGGCGGGATCCGCGCCGAGCATGAGGCACGGGGCCTCGCCGCAGAATCCGTAGCTGCCCGTGGTCACGTCCACGCCCCAGGAGCGCCAGGTCCCGACCGGATGGGGGACCATCCAGACGAACAGGGGCGACAAGGGAAAAGACCCTGCCGTGCATGCCCCGGCCACGTTGCCGAGCGAGCCCACGGCCACGGCCTTGTCGCCCGCCCGCCACTGCTGGCGCCACTTGCCGCGCGCGTACCACAGGTCCACGGACACCCCGGGGTAGTCAGGGAAGGTCATCCGGGCCTGCCAGGAACGCATGGGACCGTAGTTCTTCCGCAACCGCGCGGCCAATTCCTCGCCGTCGGGCACGAAGGCGAAGGCGGGAAGCGCGGTCAGACACACCAGCAACAGGGTCAACAGGGTCTTCATGTTCTCTCTGGATTCAGGATCGCAAAGGCGGGCGCGCGAGCGCCCGCCGGTTCATTGCGCGTTAGGACGAGCAGGAAAGCAGTTCCTGCAGCCGCTTGACCAGGTCGTCTCGCAGCTCCTCGTCCTGCAGGGCGAAGTAGATGTTGGCGGTGAGATATTCCACCCAGTCGCCCGCGTCAAACCGCTGTCCGGCCAGCCGGACCGCGATGAGCTTGTCCTGGTCGGCCAGCCCCTGCAGGGCGTCGGTCAGCTGGATCTCGCCGCCCACGCCCGCGCGCTGGCCCTCGAGAATATCGAATATCTCGGGCAGCAGGACGTAGCGGCCGATGATGGCCAGGTTGGACGGGGCCTCCTCGGGCTTGGGCTTCTCCACCAGGTTGGTCACCCGGTAGGTGTGCGAGTCGATGGATTCGCCCTTGATCACGCCGTAGCGGCTGACCTTGGACTTGGGCACCTCGATGACGCCGACCACGGCCTTGCCGGTCTCCTTGGCGGCCTTGAGCAGCTCGCCGATGCCGGCCTGCACGCCGAACATGAGGTCGTCGCCGAGCATGACCGCGAATGGCTCATTCTGGCAGACCTCGCGGGCGGTGAGCACCGCATGGCCCAGGCCGAGCTGTTCCTTCTGGCGCACGCCGATGACGTTGACCAGGCTGGCCACGCGCCTAACCTCTTCGAGCATGGCGGTCTTGCCCGCCCGCTCCAGGAGCTGCTCCAGGAGGAAGTTGCGGTCGAAATGATCCTCGATGATGGTCTTGTTCTGGTTGGTGATGAAGACCACGTCCTTCAGGCCCGCGGCAATGCCCTCCTCCACTATGTACTGGACGATGGGCTTGCGGAAGATGGGCAGCATCTCCTTGGGTACGTTCTTGGTGGCCGGGAGTGAACGGGTGCCCCAGCCTGCGACCGGAATGACGGCTTTGGTTATTTCCATATGATCCTCCGCTGTGGTGGTTGTCCTATTTGAGATACTTTTCGCACGCCGCGACGATGTCGCCGGTATACCGCTCCACCAGCGCCGGGTCCGCGGCCTCGACCATGACGCGGCAGACCGCCTCGGTGCCGGAGTAGCGCAGGAGCACGCGGCCCTTGCCTTCAAGGGCGGCCTCCACCTTGCGCACGGCCTCCTGGACTTCCGGGGCCTGGTCAAAGGGAATCTTGCGCTTGACGTGGACGTTTTTGAGCACCTGGGGGAACGGTTCGAGCAGCCCGGCCAGTTCGGACAGGGGACGCTCCCGCTCGCGCATGATGCGCAGCAGCTGCAGGGCGGCCAGCAACCCGTCGCCGGTGGTGGCGTGGTCCATGAAGATGAGATGCCCGGACTGCTCGCCGCCGAGCACCGCGCCCTCGCGGCGCATGGCCTCGACCACGTAGCGGTCGCCCACGTCCGTGCGCAGCAGCCGCCCGCCGTGCTCCTTCATGAACAGTTCGAGCGCCATGTTGGACATGACCGTGGCCACGAGCATGTTGCCCGGCAGCCCGTCCTTTTCCATGAGCTCCAGGGCGCACAGGGCCATGATCTGGTCGCCGTCCAGGATGCGGCCCTTCTCGTCGCAGACGATCAGCCGGTCCGCGTCGCCGTCCAGGGCGATGCCTATGTCCGCGCCCTCCTCCACCACCATCCGGGCGATGACTTCGGGATAGAGGGAGCCGCACTTCTGGTTGATGTTCAGGCCGTCCGGGGACACGCCCACGGTGACGACCTCGGCCCCGAGCTCCTCGAGGACATACGGGGCCACGCCGTAGGCCGCGCCGTGCGCGCAGTCGAGCACGATCTTGACCCCGTCCAGGGTCAGGTGCTGGGAAAAGCTGTTCTTCAGGTAGACGATGTACCGCCCGGGCGCGTCATTGATGCGGTGGGCGCGGCCCACGTCCTCGGCCGGGGGGTAGTCCCACTGGGTGTCCTTGCCCAGGACCAGTTCGCTGATCTCGTCCTCCACCTCGTCCGGCAGCTTGAAGCCGTTGCGGTCGAAGAACTTGATGCCGTTATCCATGAACGGGTTGTGCGAGGCGGAGATGACCACGCCGAGGTCGGCGCGCATGTTCCGGGTCAGAAAGGAAATGGCCGGGGTCGGCATGGGGCCGACCAGGAAGACGTCCATGCCGTTGGCGCACAGGCCGCTGGTCAGCGCGGTCTCGAACACGTAGCCGGACAGCCGGGTATCCTTGCCTATGACCACCCGGTGATGCTTGTTGCCGTTGCGGAAATACTGGCCTGCGGCCAGGCCGAGCCGGAGCGCGATCTCGGGGGTCATGGGGAAGATGTTCCCCTGCCCCCGCAGGCCGTCGGTTCCGAAGAGCCTTTGTTTCATTGAATACTCCAACTTGCCGCCCGGGCGGCGGCTAATTCTTCTTGAGGACGGCCGTGACCGTCTCGGGATTCTTCTTTTCGAGCCTGCACCCTTCGGGCAGGGTCACGTCGTAGTTCATCTCGAACTGCCCCTCGGTCATCTTGCCCCCGAAGGTCACCGAAGCCAGGATGGCCTTGCGGTACTCGTCGTCGTGGAACAGGAAGACCGGCCCTTCGATGAGCAGGCGGACGTAGCGTTGCTGGACCGAGACCTTGTACCCCTCGGGGTCCTGGTACTCGATGGGCACCTTGACCCATATTTCGCGGGTCTTGGGCGCGAAAAAGGCCTCCACGTTGACCTGACCGGGCAGGGCCTCGATCTCGTCCGGAACCTCCAGGGCCACGTCCTCGGCCCAGGACCGGGGGACGTCCTCGGGGAAGTCGCCCTTCAGGACCACGCGGGTCTTGGAAATCTTTCTGAGCAGGGTCTCGGGCCCCCGAATGGTGACCACGTCGGGCGAGGCCGTGACCTCCTGCAGCTTGTAGTCTGCATTGAGGTTGCCCGACCAGGCGGCCTCAACGGTGATCTTCTTGGAGATGCGCCGGTCCACGGTGAGCCGGAGCCGGTTTGGTTTGACCTCGATGATCTCGTAGGTCGAGGACAGCGGAATCTTGGCTGAATCGATGTCCACCACCTGCTCACCGACCTTGAGGTTGCTGACGTTGACCGGATAGGCAAGGTTCTGTGAGGAGAGGTTGCCGACCAGCCCCTTGGGGCCGCGCAGGCGGACCTGGATCTTGTCCACCAGACCGTCCTCGATGATCAGCCCCTCGGGCGGGTTGGTCATGACCACGGGCATGTCCACCCAGGTCTCGACCACCTCCCGGCCGGTGACCAGGAACCAGGTGAACACGGCCAGAGCGATGGACAACAGTATGGTTTGCCAGTTTCGCAGCATATCAGCGCCCCAGAGCGTTCTTGAGCACGCGCCGCAGGCGCGTCTCGTCCAGGCTGGTGGTCAGGCGGCCGTTCATGGCCACGGAGACTTCACCCCGCTCCTCGGAGACCACCACAGTGATGGCGTCCGATCCCTCGGAGATGCCCAGCGCCGCCCGGTGCCGGGTGCCGTACATGGGCTGTCCCCGAAGCTTGTTGGACAGGGGCAGGATGCAGGCCGCGGCCACGATGCGGTCGCGGCGAACGATGACCGCCCCGTCGTGCAAGGGGGTGTCGGAAAAGAAAATGGTCTCGATGAGTTCCTTGTTGACCTTGGCGTCCAGCTCTATGCCGCGCTCGATGATGTCGCCAAGCGGCATGTTCTTCTCGATGACGATGAGCGCCCCGGTGGAGGTGTGCGACATGGTCATGACCGCCTGGGTCAGCTGATCCAGGGTGTCGTCGCGCACGTCGGACTTGGTCCAAAAACGCTTGGTGCCCACCGAGGCGAGCGCCTTGCGGATGTCGGTCTTGAACAGGATGACCACCACCAGGAACAGGGAGGTCAGGAACTCGCCGAGCAACGCGTTCAGGGTGTAGAGATTAAACTTCTCGGCCACGTAGTAGACCACCAGCACGACCACCAGGCCGTAGAGAACGGCGGCGGCGCGGGTCCCCCGGACGAGCACGATGATGTTGTAGTAGATGAAGGCCACCAGCCCGATATCGAGCAGGACCCTCCAGGTGACTTGAATACCGAAAAGCTCAAACATGCGCTTTAACTACGCCAATTCCCGAGCTATGGTCAATGATTGTCGCGTTAATTGCACTTCGTGCACGCGGTGGATGGGCACGCCCTTGGCCGCGAGCACGGCCGTGGCCGCCTGGGTGGCGTTCCGTCGCTCACCGGATTCGGCCCCAAGCAGCCCTTTCCATATGGATTTGTTGGACAATCCCATATAAATGGGCAGGCCGAGCGCATAGAACCGCTCGATCTCGCGGAGGATGGTCAGATTGTGCTCCAGTTTCTTGCCGAACCCGATGCCCGGGTCCAGGACCACGCGATCCATGGGCAGCCCTGCCCGATCCAGGACGGAGAGGCGCTCCTCGAAAAAGGCCATGATCTCGCCGACCACGTCGTCGTAGCGCGGCTCGACCTGCATGGTCTCCGGGCGGCCCAGGGAGTGCATGAGCACGTAGCCGGGCTTGTACTCGGCGAGCACGTCCAGCAGTTCCGGCTCGAAGCGGAACCCGGACACGTCGTTGATGATGGCCGCCCCGGCCTCGAGGCAGCGGGCGGCCACCTTCGCCTTGTAGGTGTCCACGGAGATGACCGCGCAGGTCCGGGCCTCGATCAGCCCCTGAACCACCGGCAGGACGCGGGCCATCTCCTCGGCCTCGCCCACCGGGTCGCTGTACGGCCGGGTGGACTCGCCGCCGATGTCCAGGATGTGCGCGCCCTGCCGGGCCAGTTCCAGCCCATGGGCCACGCCCGACGCCGTGTCGGCGTGGGTCCCGCCGTCATAAAAGGAGTCCGGGGTCACGTTGACTATCCCGGCAATGAAGAAGGGGGCAGGTCCCAAGACCTTGCCCCCCTTAACTGTCCATGTCGTATCGTTCATGATGTGCCGCTTGCAGATTATTGAAGCTTGTTCTCGCCGCCGTCTCCGTCGTGCCCTTCTCCTTCGCCGTCGTCGAGGACGAAGTCGTCGCCGGTCTCGCCGCCGGATTCGCCGGGCTTCTCGCTCACGGGTTCATAGCCTGGGCCCGAATCCCTGGTGGCTCGGCCGTCGGCGGTGTAGCCCGCAGCCGTGCCCGAACCGGAGGAACCGGACTGGCCGGAACCGGAGTTGTTGTTCGGTTCCACGGGCGGCAGCTCCTTGCCTTCCATGAGCAGATCGATATCGTGGCCGGTGATGGTCTCGCGTTCCAGCAGGGCCATGGCGATGGCGTCGAGCAGCTCGCGGTTCTCCTTGACCAGGACGGTGGCCTTGTCGTGGGCCTCCTCCACGAACCGCCGGACCTCGGAGTCGATCAGCTTGGCCGTCTCCTCGCCGTAGTTCTTGTTGTGGATGAGTTCTCGGCCCAGGAAGACCTGCTCCTGGTTGTCGCCGAAGCTCATGGGACCGAGCTTGTCGGACATGCCCCACATGCAGACCATGTTGTGGGCGGTCTTGGTGGCCCGCTCGATGTCGTTGCTGGCGCCGGTGGTCAGCTGATTGAGCACGACCTCCTCGGCCACGCGGCCCCCCATGAGCACGGCCATGTTGTTGCGCAGGTATTCCTTGGAATAGTTGTGGCGATCCTCGCCGGGCAGCTGCATGGTCACGCCCAGCGCGCGCCCGCGGGGGATAATGGAGACCTTGTGCACCGGATCGGTGCCGGGAAGGAACTTGGCCACCAGGGCGTGGCCGCCCTCGTGGTAGGCCGTGGTCTTCTTGTCGTCCTCGGAGAGGATCATGGACCGGCGTTCGCGCCCGCCCATCATGACCTTGTCCTTGGCCTCCTCGAAATCGTTCATGTCCACCCGGTCCTTGCCCAGCTTGGCCGCGCCGAGCGCCGCCTCGTTGACCAGGTTCTCCAGGTCCGCGCCCGAGAAGCCGGGGGTGCCCCTGGCGATGATCTCCAGGTCCACGCTCGGGGCCAGCGGGGTCTTGCGGCTGTGTACCTTGAGAATGCGCTCGCGGCCGCGCAGGTCCGGATTGGGCACGACCACCTGGCGGTCGAAACGGCCGGGCCGCAGCAGGGCCGGATCGAGCACGTCCGGGCGGTTGGTGGCCGCCACCAAAATGACGCCCTCGTTGGACTCGAAGCCGTCCATCTCCACGAGCAGCTGGTTCAGGGTCTGCTCGCGCTCATCGTGCCCGCCGCCCAGGCCCGCGCCGCGCTGGCGGCCCACGGCGTCGATCTCGTCGATGAAGATCAGGCACGGGGCGTTCTTCTTGCCCTGGGCGAAGAGGTCGCGCACGCGGGACGCGCCCACGCCGACGAACATCTCCACAAAGTCCGAACCGGAAATGGAATAGAACGGCACGCCCGCCTCGCCGGCCACGGCCCGGGCCAGCAGGGTCTTACCGGTGCCGGGGCTGCCCACCAGGAGCACGCCCTTGGGGATGCGGCCGCCCAACCGGGTGAACTTGCGCGGTTCGCGCAGGAAGTCCACGACCTCGGAGAGCTCCTCCTTGGCCTCGTCCACGCCGGCCACGTCGTCAAAGGTGACCTTGGCGGTCTCCTCGTTGATCAGCCGGGCCTTGGACCGGCCAAAGCTCATGGCCCCGCGTCCGCCGCTGCCGCCTCCCTGCATCTGGCGCATGAAGAATATCCAGACGCCGATGAGCAGAATCATGGGGAACCAGGACAGAAGCAGGGTCAGGTACCACGGCGACTCGTCCGGCGGCTCGGCCTTGACCTCCACGCCCTTGCCGATGAGGGTCTCGATCATCTTCGGATCGTCCGGGGCGTAAGTCTGGAACGGCTCGCCGGAGGTCTTCATGCCGGTGATCTTCGGGCCCTGGATCTTGACCGAGTCCACGGCGCCGCTGTCCACCATGGACAGGAACTCGCTGTACGACGGCGTGTCCTTGGGCACGGGCGGCTGGTTGAAAAGGTTGAACAGGACAACCATCAGAATGAAGATGATCGCCCAGATGACAAGATTTTTCATATGATTGTTCAAAGGAGAGTCCTCCGTAAGGGTCAATTAACGGCCCGGGGGGCCCGCTTGACGTCGCGTTGACCGCGATTTCAGGAATCTAGAGTAATGCCGTTGGTTGAAAAATCAAGTGAATCGGCAAAAAAACTCGGATTACGGTCAGCCCCTACAGGGAACCGAGCCATCCCCTCAACGCCTTGATCTGGGCGGCCACCGATTCGGGGCCCGTTCCGCCGGGGGTAATCCGCCGCCGGATGGCCGCCGAGTAGTCGAGCACGGCGTAGACGTCCTCCCCGATCTCGCCGGAGAAACGCTTCAGTTCGTCCAGATCGAGATCCTCCAGGCCGACGCCCTTGCCCTCGGCATAGGCCACGGCAGCGCCGGTGATGTGGTGCGCCTCGCGGAAGGGCACGCCCTTGGCGGCCAGGTAGTCGGCCAGCTCGGTGGCGTTGAGGAAGCCGCGCTTGACGGTCGCGGCCATCTTTTCTGGCACGAACTCCATGAGCCGGAGCATGTCGGCCATGATGCCGAGCGACGCGGTGACTGTGCGGTCCGCGTCGAAGAACGGCTCCTTGTCCTCCTGCATGTCCCGGTTGTAGGTCATGGGCAGCCCCTTGATCAGGACGAGCAGGCCCATGAGCGAGCCGACCACGCGGCCGGTCTTGCCGCGCATGATCTCGCAGGCATCGGGATTCTTCTTCTGGGGCATGATCGAGGAGCCCGTGGCGTACTGGTCGGGCAGCTTGACGTAGCCGAAATTCGGATTGGCCCAGATGATCAGCTCCTCGCACATGCGCGACAGGTGGGCCATGACCAGGGAGCCCGCGAACACGGCTTCGAGCACGAAGTCGCGGTCGGACACGGCGTCCATGGAGTTGGCGAACGTCGCGGGCAGGCCGAGGTCGTCGGCCACGGCGCGCGGATCCACCGGATGGGTGGTCCCGGCCAGGGCCGCCGCGCCCAGCGGCATGACCCGGACCCGCTTCAGGGCGTCGGTCACGCGCTCATGGTCGCGCTTGAACATCTGGCAGTAGGCCAGCAGGTGCTGGCCCAGGGTCACGGGCTGGGCGGGCTGGAAATGGGTGCAGCCGGGCAGCATGGTGTTTTTGTGCTCCTCGGCGCGGTCCACGAAGACCGTGACGACCGAGGCCAGGTACTCCTGCCAGGCGGCCAGCCGGGCGGCCACGTGCAGGCGGAAGTCCAGAGCCACCTGGTCGTTGCGGCTGCGCGCGGTGTGCAGCTTGCCGCCCAACGGTCCGATGATCTCGGTCAGCCGGGACTCGACGTTCATGTGCACGTCTTCCATCTCGGTCTTCCAGACGAACGCGCCGGACTCGATCTCGGATTTGACCTTGTCCAGCCCGTCGCAGATGGCCCGGGCCTCGTCATCGGTCAGAAAGCCCTGCCTGGCCAGCATCCGGGCATGAGCCTGGGAACCGCGTATATCCTCGGCGTAGAGGAGCCGGTCAAAGGACACGGACTCGGAAAACGCCTCCATGGACGCGGCGGTCCCTTGCGCGAACCGCCCGCCCCACATCTTCTTGTCTGCCATGGCTTACTCGCAGGAGTCTTCGGTCTCTTTCCCGCCCCACTTGGACTGCTGCATGCGGCCCTTCAGGCGCAAACCCACCAGCTTGATGAACCCGGCGGCGTCGGCCTGGTCGTACACGTAGTCCTCCTCGAAGGTGGCCAGCTCGGAGTTGTAGAGCGAGAACGGGGACTTGCGGCCCAGCGGCACGCAGTTGCCCTTGTACAGCTTGACCCGCACGGTGCCGGTGACCTTTTCCTGGGACTTGTCGATCATGGCCTGCAGGGCCTCACGCTCGGGCGAGAACCAGTAACCATAATACACCATTTCGGCGTATTTGGGAATGAGGGAGTCGCGCAGGTGCATCATCTCGCGATCCATGCACAGCCCTTCCAGGTCGCGGTGGGCGGCGGCCAGGATGGTCCCGCCCGGGGTCTCGTACACGCCGCGCGACTTCATGCCCACGAAGCGGTTCTCGACCATGTCCACCCGGCCGATGCCGTGCCTGCCGCCCAGCTCGTTGAGCTTGGCCAGCAGGGCCGCCGGGGAGTACTTCACGGAGTTGATGGCGATGGGGTCGCCGGCCTCGAAGTCGATGGTGATCTCCTCGGGCTGGTCCGGGCACTTCTCGGGCGGGGTGATGTTGCGGTAGCAGTCCGGGCCCGGGGAGTTCCACGGGTCCTCCAGCTCGCCACCCTCGAACGAGGTGTGGAGCAGGTTGGCGTCGATGGACCACGGCTTCTTGCGGCTGACCGGGATGGGAATCTCGTTTTCCTGGGCGAAATTGATCAGGTCGGTGCGGGACTTGAGCTCCCACTCGCGCCACGGGGCGATGGTCGTCAGCCGTGGGTTGAGGGCCATGGTGGCCAGTTCGAAGCGGACCTGATCGTTGCCCTTGCCGGTGGCGCCATGGGCCACGGCCTGGGCGCCCTCCATCTCGGCTATCTCGACCATGCGCTTGGAGATCAGCGGCCGGGCGATGGCCGTGCCCAACAGATAGCGGCCCTCGTACAGGGCGTTGGCCCGGAACATGGGGAAGACGTAGTCGCGCACGAACTCCTCGCGCAGGTCCTCGACGTAGGCCTTGACCGCGCCGGTCTTGAGCGCCTTGGCCTCGATGCCGTCCATCTCCTCGCCCTGGCCGAGATCGGCGGTCATGCAGATCACGTCGCAGTCGTAGTTGTTCTTCAGCCACTTGAGAATGATGGAGGTATCCAGCCCGCCCGAGTAGGCAAGCACGACCTTATCTATTTTCTGCATTGTATATTCCTCGTACTCGATCGAATTATTTAAAGATCCACTCAAGAATCGCCTTTTGCGCGTGGAGCCGGTTCTCGGCCTGGTCCCAGACGATGGAGGCCGGGGATTCGAAGACCCCCTCGGAGACCTCCTCGCCGCGATGGGCGGGCAGGCAGTGCATGAAGCCCGCGTTCGGCGCGGCCAGGCCCATGAGGGACTCGTCCACCATGTAGCCGGCAAAGGCGGCCTCGCGCTTCTTCTGCTCCTCTTCCTGGCCCATGGACGCCCACACGTCGGTGTTGACGTAGTCGGCCCCGGCCACGGCGACCTTGGGGTCGTCGGTCAGGGTGATCCTGGCGCCGAGGCTGACGGCCTTGTCCAGGATGGCCGTGTCGGGCCTGTACCCCTCGGGACAGGCCAGGCGCAGTTCATAGCCGAAGGCGGCCGAGCCGTTGATGAAGGAGTGGGCCATGTTGTTGCCGTCGCCGACCCAGGCCACCTTGACCTTTTCCAGGTCCGGGGTGCGCTCGTACATGGTCAGGACGTCGGCCATGACCTGGCACGGGTGGTATTCGTCGGTCAGGGCATTGACCACCGGGATGTCGCCGTAATCGACCAGGGTTTCCAGTTTCTCCTGGCCGAAGGTTCGCACGATGACCCCGTCAGCGTATCGCGACAGGACACGGGCGGTGTCCTTGAGCGGTTCGCTGCGCCCCAGCTGGGAATCGCGGGCGGCGATGAACACCGGGTCCCCGCCCAACTGGCGCACGCCCACCTCGAAGGACACGCGGGTCCGGGTGGACGCTTTTTCGAAAATCAGCAGCAGGGTCTTGCCGTCCAGGAGATCGGTGCGGACCTTGCCGTCCTTCATCTCCTTGGCGCGCAGGACGACCTGCTTCACTTCATCCTTGGGGATGTCCAGAATGGTCAAAAAATGTTTGGGCATCGTACGTTTACTCCATCATCGATTACCATGATATCAGGAAAGAGATGGAGTTTGGCCCATATTAATATGAATGTAAAGGAATTTGGCCGCCGGAAGCCGGGAACCCAAGGCGGGCCGAGGCCGCGCGGCTACTGGTGCTTGCGCAGCCAGTCGTGGAACTGCTTGAGCGTCAGGCAGCGGCTGGCCGGTCCGCTGCGCACGTAGAACTCCTCGCCCTTGGCCGCGTCCAGGATGGCCGGGGCCGGGGCCGGGACGCAATGCACGCGCAGGACCCGCTTTTCGCCCACCTCGATGACCCGGCTGTCGATGTAGCGCGAGAACTCGGTGCCGATGTGCCGGTCCACCAGGTTGTTGAAGTGCAGCAAGGCCTTGTCGTCGCTCTCGAAATGGTCCTCGTCGAAGCCGGTCACGGTGCCGTCGTCGGCCACGCCGATGAGCAGGGTTCCGCCCTCGGTGTTGAGGAAGGCGGACACGGTCTTGAGACAGGCGTGCTCGATCTCCTTGCCGTTCTTGCCGGACTTGAGATTGAAGCGCAGGGTCTGCTTGAACTCCAGCCTGCCCCCCTCCCCCGCCCGGACCAAGTCGATGACGTCGCCCGCGGTGATCGCGGCCTCGCGGCGCAGGCCCAGGGATTCGATGCGGCCCCGGTTGCGGTGCAGGACAAAGAGCACGCCGAAGGCCATGAGGATGAGGACCACGGCCCCGGCCTGCAGGAAGGAGTCGCTGGTCAGGGCGGACAGGACGTTCTTGCGCGGCACGGCCACGCCCAGGGACAGGGTGTCGCCGAAGATGGACAGGGGCATGGCCCAGGTCCACCATGTCTCGCCGCCCGAGACGAAGGAGAACGGCTTGTCCGGGGTCCCGGCCTCCAGGGCGGCCAGTCCGGACACGGCCTTGCGCACCACCGGGTCGGGCAGCTTGTCCGGGGTCAGGGCCTGTCCGGCCAGGTCCGGGCCCACGTCCTCGCCGAGCCCGCCGACGGGCATGGCCCGGCCATCGCCCCAATAGAGGAAAATCCGCTCCGCCCCGCCGTGCTCGGCCTCGCTGAGCTGGGACAGGATAACCTCGGCCGGGAAGGCGAAGGAGAGCATCAGCCGCTGGCCCGAATCGGAATCCACCAGGGAGGAGGCCGTGATCCAGGCCACCTTGACGTGGTGGAACCGGCCCGCGCTGCGCCAATTGACCTGACCCGGTTCCAAGTGGCTGAATTCATTAGACAAAGAACGGTCAACCTCGCCCAGGTCCAGGGCCCAGCCGGTGAACGGCTGGTCGCTGGGCTTGCCGTCCTTGAGCAGCTCCCATTTCAGGACCGTGTGCATCTCGTCGGGCACGGCTTCGACCATGCCGCCGAAGCGCCGGGTGAGCATGTAGCGCATCCCCTGCCCGTCGCTGACCAGGATCGCCTCGAGGTTCTGGTGCTCCTTGAGCACCGCGCCGAACTCCTTGCGCAAAGCGGCGGGTTCAAGGCTCTTGAGCAGCCCCTGGCCCATCTCCTGGTTGGAGTTGCGCACCGCGTTGAGAAGCACGGTCACCGCGCCGGACAGCCCGCGCGCCGAACTCTCCACGGCCACCACGGCCGCGTCTCTGCGGATCTCGCGCACGCCCGTGTAGACCAGCGCACCCATGGCCGCCACCGCGAAAATAACGCCGTAAAACAACAACTTGTACAGCTGCTTGCCCTTGATGCCGCGCATGCCTACCCCGCCGCCTCCGCGTATTCGTCCAGAACCCGGTCCACGGCCGCGTCGGTCATGTCGAACATGATCTCGCCGTGGTCGAATCCGGCCAGGTGCAGCAGGCCGTGGGCCAGCAACCGGGCCAGGTGCTCCAGAGGGGCCTGGCCGTACAGGTCGGTCTCCCGCGCCAGGGCGTCCACGGACAGGGCCAGCTCGCCGAGAAAGGCCTGGTCGCCGGGCTCGCCGACCTCCCCGCCCGGGCCGTCGGCGTCTTCGGCGTAATCCGCTTCGTCGGCGTCGCGGGCCGGAAAGCTGAGGATGTTGGTCGGGCCGGTGCAGCCCAGAAATTCGCTGTTGAGCCGGGCGATCTCACGGTCGTCCACCAGCTTGAGCTCGAAGGTGCGGCCCTCAAGGCCCAGTGCCTCGAGCAGGATAGCGGCCAGCCTCCCGAGCTCGGACCGGGACAGGGGAAACCTCGGGTCGAGCCGGGTCTCCCGGATGATCTCCACCGGGCCGCTCACGCTCATTGCCCGTTGCCCTCGTGGGCGTCGTAGGCCCGGACTATGCGCCCGACCAGCGGGTGGCGGATCACGTCTTTCTCGTCGAAGGTGATGAATTTCACGCCCTTGACCCCGTCGAGGATGTGCCGGGCCTGGAGCAGGCCGGACTTGGCGTGGACCGGCAGGTCGATCTGGGTGACGTCGCCGGTGACCACGGCCTTTGAGCCGAAGCCGAGCCGGGTCAGGAACATCTTCATCTGCTCGGGCGTGGTGTTCTGGGCCTCGTCCAGGATGATGAAGGCGTCGTTCAGGGTGCGCCCGCGCATGAAGGCCAGCGGGGCCACCTCGATGACCCCGGACTCCTGGTAGTCCTGGACCTTGGCGAAATCGAGCATGTCGTGCAGGGCGTCGTAGAGCGGGCGCAGGTACGGGTTGATCTTCTCGGCCAGGTCGCCGGGCAGGAAACCGAGCTTCTCGCCCGCCTCCACGGCCGGGCGGGTCAGGACGATGCGCTTGACCTCGCGGCGGGTCAGCGCGCCCACGGCCATGGCCACGGCCAGGTAGGTCTTGCCCGTGCCCGCCGGGCCGATGCCGAAGGTCATGTCCGACTCGCGGATGGCGTCGAGATATTCCCGTTGGTTCAGCGACTTGGGTGACACGGTCCGCTTGCCCGAGGTGGCGTAGACGTCGCCCTTGAAGACCTCGCACACGTCGGCCGAGGGCTGGCGCTCGAGGATGCGGCAGGCAAAGTCCACGTCCTGCGGATACACGGACTTGCCGCGCCGGATCATGGCGTAGAGCTGGGTCAGGACCTGGGCGGCCAGGTCGCCCTTGTCCTCCTCCCCATCCTGAGAGTGGATGACCAGGGTGTTGCCCCGGCTCTCTATGCGCACGCCGATGCGCTCGCCCAGAAGTTTCAGATGCTGGCCGTGGGGGCCGAAAAGCTGGCTGGCCATGTGGCCGTCGTCGAATTCAAGCTTGGTGACGGGCAGAACGATTTCCTCCGAAATTAATCCTTGGCGCGCAAAAACATCCACTTGCATGCCTTGCGTTCCAGGATATTGGCCACCTCGTACAGGGCCGCGCCCATGATGGACATGCCGAGGATGCCGGAGAACATGGTCAGGTAGTCCATGGCTCCCCAGGCGTCCATGATCATATAGCCCAGGCCCCTGGTGGTGGCAAAGGATTCAACGAAAAAAAGAACGGCCACGGACACGCCGGTGCCCAGGCGCAGGGCCGTGAACCCGTGCGGCAGGGCCGCCGGGAGCAGGACCTCGCGCAGGACGTCCATGTTCGAACCGCCCAGGGAGCGGACCGAATCGAAATACTTGGGATGGATGGAGCGCACCCCGTCGCGGGTGGTGACCAGGATCTGGTAGCCGAGGATCAGCGCGATCATGGCGATCTTGGAGGTGTCGCCCAACCCGAGCAAGAGCAGGAACACGGGCAGGAGCACGATCTTGGGCACCGGATAGGTCAGGAAGACGAACGGAGCCAGAATGTCGTCCACCCGCCTGACGCTGCCCATGACCAGGCCCAGCGGAAAGGCCGTGATCCAGGCCAGCCCCATGGCGGTCACCGAGCGGTACAGGCTGACCCCGAAGTGCTCCCAGAAGATGCGCGTGGACATGGCCCTGAGCAACGCCGCCAGGGCGTCCTCGGGATCGGGCAGGATGACTCCGCCCAGTGCCGCGGCGGTCAGCTTCCAGAGCACGCCCACCACCAGGACGACCAGGCCGTAGCGCAAGATGGCGTTGACCGGCCTCACCACTGGGCCTCCACGGTATGGCGCAACTCCTTGAGCAGGGCGAAGCACGCCTCGGTGTCGCGGATGCGCGCGTCGCCGAAGCCGGGGTTGTCGAACACGGCCACGGGCCGGGCCGGACGCGCGGACATGACCATGATCCGCTGGCCGAGCATGACCGCCTCCTCGAGGGAGTGCGTGACCAGTACGTACGGCACTTGGCGCGCCTGCCAGGCCGTGAGCAGGGCCAGTTGCAGCCGCTCGCGGGTCAGGGCGTCCAAAGAGGAAAAGGGTTCGTCCAGCAGGGTCAGCCGGGGCCGGGTGACGAAGGCGCGGGCGATGGCCACCCGCTGCTGCTCCCCGCCCGAAAGATTGGCCGGATACTCGTTGTCGCGCCCGGTGATGCCGACATCGGCCAGTTGGGCGCGCGCCCGCTCAAGCCGTTCCCTGCGGCCCACGCCCTGGATCTTGAGGCCGAGGGCCACGTTGTCGATGATCGTGCGCCAGGGCAGCAGCCCGTAGTCCTGGAGAATGATGGAGATGTCCGAGGTGGGGCCCGAGATCGGACCGCCGTCGAGCAGGGCCCGCCCGCTGTCGGGCGCGGCCAGGCCGCTCAGCAGGTAGAGCAGGGTCGTCTTGCCGCAGCCCGACGGGCCGACCACGGCCAGGGTCTCCCCCTGCTCCAGGGTGAAGGAAACGTCCTGGATGACGGTTTTGCCGTCATAGGACTTGCCCAGGTTCTCGGCGGTCAGCATGGGCTAGTCACGCGCGGGCGGCAGGGCCGAAGCGTCGGGCACTCGTTCCTTGAGCAATCCCTTGGCGATCATCCAGTCCTGGACCTCGTTCAGTTCCGCGACGGCGGGCAGCGCGGGCGCGGGGAAGGGGTAGATCGGAAACCGGGAGACGAGCGGCTTGGGGATGCGGCAGGTCTCGGCCATGAGCGGGCGGTACTTTTCCGGGTTCTCGGCCAGCCGTTGGACCGCCTCGGTGTAGGCGGCCAGGAACTTGGCATAGGCCGCGCCGTTGCCTTCGAAATAGCGTTTGTGCAGACAGAGCACGGTCAACGGCAGGTTCAGATCCTCGGCCGTGGCCAGGACGTTGCCGCCCTTGAGCCGGGCCAGGGAGAGCAGCGGTTCGGGAAGCAGCGCCGAGTCCACCTGGTCGGTCAGGAGCATCTGCAGCCGGATGGGCATTTTCTTGACCTCAAGCTGCTCGAAATAATTTGGCTTCACCCCGAGATGGCCCTCCAGCTTGTCGGCCAGGAACTCCATGACCGTGGACTTGGACAGGGCCAGGGTGTGCCCCTGCATGTCGGCCAGGTTTTGGTCCCGGTTGGCGGGCGCAAGCGCGATGCCGAACATGGGGTAGCCCGGCGTGGTCCGCCAGGAGGTCAGGGCGATGTGCATGGGCACGCCCCGATCCAGGAGCAGATAAGTGGCCACCAGGTCGCCGAAATAACCGTCGATCTGGCCGGTCTGCATGGCCGTGTCGCGCTCCAGCGCGGACATGAACCGGACCAGGATCACGTCCAGTCCTTGCTCGGCGAACAACCCTTCCCTTTCGGCCACCTGCAGCGGCAGGGTGTCGATGACCGGCAGGATACCGAAGCGGATCTTGGTGTTTTCCGCGCGGGCCGTGGTGCCCAGGGCAAGGATCACGGCCAGGGCGAGCAGGATTTTCTTCATTCCGATTCCCCTTGGATTTGCTGGCGGGCTTTTAGCATGATGCGCCGAGAAAAGAAAGACGCGACAGCCCCTTGCCGCCGCGTCCGGAAAGAGGGAAACGGTCGGTTCCGACCTCAGCCCCCGTGGGAATGGGAGTGGGATTCGCCGGAGAAAAATCCGCCCAGGAAACTCTTGGCCACCAGAATGAGCGTCAGCACGGCGGCGGCCACGCCCACCCAGTGGGGCAGCAGCTCGCCCACGTCCGAGATGGTCGCGCGGACGTCCAGGCCGAGCGCCGAATAGAGGTGATCCGTGGCCCAGGCCAGGGCCAGGGAGCAGACCATGATGGAGGCCACGTAGAGCCCTGCGGCCCGCTTGCCCAGGGTCTTGAGCATGACTGTGATGGTCGCGCCGTTGGTGGCCGGTCCGGCCAGAAGGAAGACCAGGGCCGCGCCGGGCGAGAGCCCCTTGAGCAGGAGCGAGGCCGCTATGGGCGTGGAAGCCGTGGCGCAGACGTACAGCGGCAGGGCCACCACCAGCATGGCCACGTAGGAGAACAGGCCGGTGCCCACCCAGCGGTCCAGGGCGTCCGCAGGGATGGCCGCCGAAATGATCCCGGCGATGAGCACGCCCACCAGGAGCCAGCGGCCGATGTCCTCGATCATCTCGCCGAAGGCGTAACGCATGCCAGCCCCGAACCGCCCTTTGAAGGTGGGGGGCGGAGGAGCGGCGCAGGAGCCGCCGCATCCGCAGCCGGTGCAACCGGCGGAGCTTTGGGACAACCCGGCCATGGGCAGGGGTTCGGCCTTGTCGTCAGGGAAGGCGTTGATGAGCACCCCGGCGAAGACCGCCGTGATGGACGCGGCCACGGGCCGGATGACGGTCATGATCGGGTCGATGAGCGCGTAGGTCACGGCCATGGAGTCCACCCCGGTCTCGGGGGTGGAGATCATGAAGGCAGTGGTCGCCCCCTTGCTGGCCCCCTGCCTGCGCAACCCGAGGGCCGCAGGCAGTACGCCGCAGGAGCACAAGGGCAGCGGCACGCCGATGACCGCGGCCTTGAGCACCGCACTTAAGGACTTGCCGCCCAGATGCCGGGCCATGAACGAATCGGGCACGAATCCCTTGAGCAGGCCGGCCACGAAGAAACCGAAGAGCACGTACGGTGCGGCCTCCACCAACACGTGCCAGGACTCGACCAGGACATTGACGATGATATCAACCATGTAAAAACCTACAAAGACGTTTTAGTCACAAATGAATACCTATTCATAATACTGGGCAAAAAAAAGGAGGAGGCGGGCTACGCCTCTTCCTTGATGTGATCCAGTCCCTGGGAGACCAGGTTGCGCACGTGGTCGTCGTCCAGGGAGTAAAAGACATTCTTGCCCTCCTTGCGGTAGCGCACCAGCTTGGCGGCGCGCAGCAGCCTCAGCTGGTGGGAGATGGCCGACTGGGACATGTCCAGGACCTCGGCCAGGGCGCAGACGCAGAGCTCGCCTATGGACAGGGCGAACAGGATGCGCACGCGAGTGTAATCCCCCAGCGCCTTGAATAATTCGGCCAGGAACAGGAATTCCCGTTCGGAGAGCATGGCTTCCCGGGCGGCGGCAACGTTTTTGACATGCTGCTCGGTATCACTACAGGCAATGTTCGACATTTCTTCCCTCACATGAATAATCACTCATTTGTTATAATGGTACGGTCATACCTCCTGTTTGTCAAGCCCGGCCCCCGCGCGGGGACTGTCGGGTGTGGCGTCGCCGTGCCCCCGGCTCACCCCAGCCCGAGCCGGTCCAGGGTCAGAAGCTTGCGGCCCGAAAAATCCAGGATGCGGTCGATGAGTTCGGCGTGGGCCAGGCCCGCGCCGCGCACCTCGGCCACAAGCCCGGCCACGACCTTCTCCTGTTCGAGGTAGCCGAAGACCACCTCGCGCACGGCGCGCAGGGAGACCAGCCGGTCGGCCCACCCCATGCCCTCCTGATAGAGCATCCTGGCCGAGATGAACGAGGCCAGCAGCGCCAGCTGATGGGGACGCGGCAGGTCGTTCACGATGCGGTCGCGGTAGTGCTCGACCAGCACGGCCGGGCAATAGGCCAGCAGGACCTCGACCAGCGTCGGATCGTCGGCCACCCGGTCCACGGACTCCATGAGCACGGCGTCCACCTTGTCGGCCAGGGCGTTGATGGACTCGGACACGGCATAGGAGAGTTCGGTGATGGTCCGCCGCCCCCCGGCCAGCTTGTACTCGCGCATGAGCAGGCGCGCCTCGGACCGGGCCCGCAGCCTGAGGATGTCCAGGAGCTGGGCGATGTACTCGTCCTTGATGCCCAGAAACTCCTCTTCGCTCAGGATCAACCCGGCCAGGATTTCATAGGACGAGCAGATCACGCCGGTCTTGTTGGCCGACGGGCCGGGCACCACCGGCACCCCGGCCTTTTCGAGCTGGACGCGGGCGTCGGCGGAGATGAAGATGTTCGCCCCCTCGACGATCCCCCGGGCCGAAGGCGTGCCGTCCTTTTGCAGGAATTCCTTCCAGTTGGACATGTTTATCGTGTCCGGCCTGCCGCCGGACGGAATGAAGATGTCGGCGACCACCGTGTTGTGCAGGGAGTTGCGGATGCGCGTCCCCTTGGGGTCGGCCGAGGTCACCGCGAAGGCACCCTTCCCCCTGAGCCGGGACGTGTCGAAATCCGAGGTCCGCAGGTCGTTGTCCATGAGCCGGAGCAATTCGCCGTGGTCCATGCCGTCCGGGTCGTGGACCGCGCCGTGGCCGTCGGACATGGCCAGTATTTTGGCGTTGCCGCCATACTCGCGAATAAGGATGCGCATAACGTTGGAGGCCACATCCCCGGCCGGGCCGCCGGTCAGCTTGACCGTGAACGGCTCGTTGCGCGGGTCGATGCCCAGCGTGCGCAAAAGTTCCTCGGCAAAGACAATGACCCCTTCGGAGGTCACGCCGTACTTCTTGTGGGCGATGCCCGCGCCGGGTTTGGAACTCATGAAGGCGCTGGGCCACTTGTAGCCGCGCCGGGCGGCCCGGTCCGCCATCCACTGGATGTGCGCCGGGGTGATGTTCTCGTCCGGGCCCAGGAAAATGATCTCCTCGCGGTTCAGGTAGTCCACGATGCCGGGCTGGACGAACCCCGCGCTCCCCTCCGGCACGACCAGCAGGTCCAGGAAGGAGTCGACCATGGACTTGAGGGCCAGGTCGATGTCCCCTTCCGGGCCGAGCAGGATGACGGCCTTGGATCCGCCCTCGGGGATGTCCTTGTTCTTGAACTGCTGGGCCCGGGCCAACTTGGTGACCTCGTCGAGCAGCCGGTTGGACTCCACCTCGAACTGCTCCTGGCTCCAGGTCCGGACCACGCGCACGCCGCCGCGCGCCATGTCGCGGTAGCGCACCTGGAAGGCCCAGCTGTACGGGCCGTGGAAACAATACACCCCAAAGGGCCGTTCCTTGCGCGGCAGCGGAGCCAGGATGAGCGGGTCGAGCCGGAAACTCAGCCCGAGCTTGTGTTCCAGGTAATAGTTGGTCCGCAGGGTGTAGCGGAAAAATTTGTATATGTAGGTCAAGATGTCGCGGTGGATGGCGTTGTCCACGTCCCGGATGGCCGCGCGGACGCGATCACGCTGCTCGCGCAAGGTCTTGGGCCGGTCGCCGGAGAAGGCCGGGTTGAAGCGCACATCGAAGTATTCCATAAGCAGTCCGGCCACGTCCCGGTGCCTGAGAATGGCGTAGACGATGCGCGAGGAGGTGTAGGCGTGCAGGTCCTTGCGGATCAGGAACTGATGGGCGAACTCGCCCGCGGCCTGCATGAGCATGACCTGGCCCAGCTCCCAGCCGTCCTCGTAGGCCAGGGCGTCCAGGCCGTGGGGCGCGAACCACTTGCACATCTCGAGCTGCCGCTTGAGCCGTTGCCATTGCGGGCCGTTTTCATCCAGGTCCACACGCCGGTGGTCGAGGTAGAAACTCATGATGGAGATGGCGGGCAGGCCGGGACGTTCGAACTCGTCGGCATAGGCCCGATCCACGGGAACGCCCTGCCGGGCGATGACGTTGACCACAGTGTGCAGCAACCCCTTCTTGGGCGGCTGGGCCATGGCGATGCCGATGCGGTCGAAGCCGGGATGGACGTTCTTTTCGAGCTGCACCTGGACCCGCTCCTCGTTCTCCAGGCAGCCGCAGGTCTTGAAATGGCGGATGGCCCGGCCCGGCTCGAACTTCTCGATGTAGTCCTCGCTGGCCCAGCCCAGGAACCGCTCGAACCCGTTCAGGTCGCCGGGATCGAGGTCCATCTCCCCGGCGCGGGCCCTTTCCAGGACCTCGCGCACGCCCGCGTGGTCCGCCGCGCACAGCGGCTGCGGGCCGATGACGAAGGTGTCCAGCCGGATGGTGTCGTCGCGGCTGGAATAGATGCGCGCGTGCTGGATGTCCTTGTCGCGGTACTGCTTGAGCACCCACCCCAGGGTGTCCATGTCCCCGTTCGGGGAGATGTGCGTCACCCTGGACCCGCACGGACTGTGCAGGGCGATAGACTGTTTCTCCTCGCGGACCATGCCGGAGATGAGCGCCATCAGGTGCTTGATCTGCTCGTCCTCGCCGTGGGTCTGGAAGTAGTATTCCGGCATGTTGCCGTAAAACCATGGAACCAGGGGTGTCGCCGATTCTTCCAGGGTCTTGAGGAGCTTTTCCCGAATCTTGGCCGGATCAACCGGCGAATTCCCGTCTATCATGCGTCTCCCTTCCTTTTGGGTAACTTTTCCACGTGTCTCCCTTGTGCATGGACGAAGCCACCGCGTCAACCCCATGAAAACGCAGCGACCATCGTGGCGAGGCGTTATAAATGTCTTACTTATCAATCTAATGGCGTGGACATAAAAAGTGTGACAGCGTATGTAATACGGGTATGGGCACCCAGGAAAGAAAATCCGATAAGGGAGTAGGGATATGAGCAAGAGCGCCATCGATACCGGGATCCTCCTGGAGACGGGAACCAACGAACTCGAAATACTCGAGTTCTACATCAACGAGATCCGCGAAGAAGGGAAGGAACCCGTTCCCAACTTTTTCGGCATCAACGTGGCCAAGGTCATGCAGGTCATCGAGACCCCCAACCTCGAACCGCCCGAGTCGGCGCCTCATCCCTCGTTCATGGGGACCATCCCCCTGCGCGACCTCATCCTCCCGGTGCTGGACCTGTCCGTCTGGCTCGAGCTGGACATGCCCAAGACCGAGCGGGACATCGTCATCGTCACCGAGTTCAGCAAATCCGTGACCGGCTTCCTGGTCTCGGGCGTGACCGAGATCCACCGCGTGGGCTGGGGCGAGGTCATCCCGCCGTCGAGCATCATCTCCACCAACACGGACGCCATCGTCGGCCTCATCGACAAGGGCGACTACTTCGTCCAGCTCCTGGACCTGGAGACCATTCTCTCCCAGTTCGAGCCCGACGACGGCTTGGAGATGGCCGTGTCCGCCAACGAATACAAGATTCTGGTGGCCGACGACTCGGCCACCATCCGGGCCATGATCAAGGCCAACCTGACCGAGGCCAACCTCAAGCCGATCATCACCAACAACGGCGACGAGGCCCTGCGCACGGTCATGGAGTTCAAGAACAAGGCCGAGGCCGAGGGCAAGGACATCACCGAGTACCTGGACCTGGTCATTTCCGACATCGAGATGCCGCTCATGGACGGATTCAGCCTGACCAAGAACATTAAACAGGATCCGGTATTGCGAAAGCTTCCGGTCATACTGTACTCTTCCATCATAACGAACGAACTGCGGCACAAGGGCGAGTCGGTGGGCGCGGACATGCAGATATCCAAGCCCGACCTGCACACCATCCCGCAGGTGGCGCTTGAACTCATCGAAGGTGGTGCGGATTGATCCAGCGTGGGGACGAAGTCCTCGAAGTATTTCTCGAAGAGACAACTGACCGGCTCGATTCCATCGAGTCGGGTCTGTTGCGTTTGGAGAACTGCGGCGGCGACTGCGAGCCCGAAACCATCAACTCCATCTTCCGCGACGCCCACTCGGTCAAGGCGGGGTCCAACCTGCTCAAGCTGGTCACCGTCGAGGACCTGGCTCACAAGTTGGAAAACGTTTTCGAGATGATCCGCAAGAAGGAAATCGCCCCTTCGGAAATCATCATCACCGCCTGCCTCGAGTCCGTGGACAAGCTCCGCGAACTGATCGAGAACATCGAGCGCAGCGACGCCATCTCCACCCGGCTGCACAAGCACATGCTTGAAGTGGCCGTCCAGAAGACTCTCCAGGGCAAATAGGGACATCGAACAAAAAAGCGGCCGCGCCCCATGGGGCGCGGCCGCTTTTTTTCGTGACGATGAGGATCAGTTTTCCATGGCCGCCAGGAGTTCCTGGGCCTCGCTCATGCGCGAGAACGAGGTGCTCTTGAAGACCTCGCTCTCCACGGCCTTGAGGAACTCGTCGTAGGTCATGACCCGGAAATCGAACATCATTCCCTTGATCCTGAAGTACATCTCCAGGAAGGCGAAGACCGGTTCGTCGGCCAGGGTCCCGGCCAGCTCACGGCCGTTGTTCAGGGTGGTGTACGGCTTGTTCATGCCGCCCAGGTAGAACATGTCCAGGCCGGACTTGCCGTCCGTGACCACCCCGAGCAGGTTGAAGGTCCGCAGCCGAGCCGCGAACTCCTCGGTCATGTTCGGCATTTCGAGAAGGTCCTTCTTGGGGAACATGCCCACAAAGACCATCTGCCCGCCCTCCTCGGCCATGGTGTGCCGAAAGACGTGCTCGTCCCGGTTCCTGCGGGCGGCCTTGACGGTTTCGTAGAGGTCCAGGGAAAAGGCGAGCTTCAGTTCCTGTGCGACTTTTTCGTCCATGCGGTTCTCCGTTAGATGATTCCGTGCAGCGGGCCGCCCTTGGCGCCCAATTCGTCCACCCGCTTCTCCACCTCGGGGTCGTCCTCAAGGGGCGGCGCGTGGTAGGTCTTCAGCCGGGCGTCCACGACCAGCGCCTTGTCCGCCCCCCAATGCTTGGCGTGGGTGAACGCGCCCGCGCCATAGATGTCCGTGGCTGGGTCGGACCGGGTGAAGGTCACCCACAGGAAATTGTCCCAATCCTTGGCCGTGAACCCCGCGTCGTCGGCCACCACGACCAGGGGGAAGCCCTCGATGCCCGAAACCCCGGCCAGCATATCGCCCAGCCGTTCCAGGGCCGGGTCCTGCTGGTCGCGTTTGCGGCGGTGTTTGGGGCCCTTGACGATGAGGATGCCCGGCGCGAAGACCACCGGGTCGCGGAAGCCGCGCGGCAGGTCGAGCCCGGGCGGGACCTCGGCGGCCAGTTCGCGCTTGCGGTCCCCGGCCACGGCCAGGACGAGCTTGGAGCCCTGGTTCAGGCTGATGCCCGAGTAATCCAGGGTGTCGATGGTCGTCCGGGTGATGAAATGCAGGTCGCGGGTCAGGTCCGCCCGCTCCAGCAGGTGGCGGAAAAAGGCGGGCACGTCGTGGCAGCCCACCCCGTGGGGCAGGTCCTCGCGGGCCGCGATGAGCACGTACTTGGACAGCGAGGTCTGGGTGTTGCCGAGCAGGGCCATGGCGTTGGTCAGCAGCTCCTGGGGCTGGCGCTCGGCCGCGTACGGCACGTAGCGCTCGCTGCCCACGGCCAGAAGCAGCGGGTGCACCCCGGCCGCGTCCACGGCGTGGACCTCGTGCACGCCCGCGAAGACCGACGGCACCAGTTCGGCGGTCAGCTCGTGGACGAACCCGCCGAACAGGGTGTCCTCCTGGGGCGGCCTGCCCACGGTGGTGAACGGCCAGACCGCGTCGTCGCGGTGAAAGACCCTGTCCACCTTGAGCACCGGAAAATCGTGGGCCAGGCTGTAGTAGCCCAGGTGGTCGCCGAACGGCCCCTCGGACTTTTCCCCGCCCCGGACCACGGTGCCGCAGATGCAGAAGTCCGCCTCGGCCGGGATGGGCAGCAGGCCCGGGCGCATGACCATGGGGATGCGGTGGCCGCCCAGGGCCCCGGCGAAGAATATCTCGGCCAGCCCCTCGGGCAGGGGCATCATGGCGGCCAGGGTCATGGACGGCGCGCCGCCCACAGCTATGTTGACCTTGAGCGGCTCGCCCCGGCGCAGGGCCTCGGCATGGTGGTGGCCGATGCCCCGGTGGATCTGGTAGTGCAGCCCCACCTCCCGGTCGCGGACGTAGTCGTTGCCCGACAACTGGACGCGGTACATGCCCAGGTTGGACCCGGCGAATCCCGGCGCGGCCGGGTCCTCGGTATAGACCTGGGGCAGGGTCACGTAGGGACCGCCGTCCATGGGCCAGGACTGGAGTTCCGGCAGGCTGGACACCACGGTCTCGTTGGCCATGACCGGACCGTCCGAGACCTTCTTGGGCAGGGTGTGCCAGGCCGTCCTGGGCGCGTCCAGGTATCGCCACGGGCGGCGCAGGCATTCCATGGGGTCAAGCTTGAGTTTCATCAGCCGCTCGACCGTCTCCAGGGTGTCCCGGAAGAGGAAGCGCATGCGCTCCCGCGTGCCGTAGAGGTTGGCGGCCATGGGGAAGCGGCAGCCCCGGACATTGCTGAAGAGCAAGGCCGGCCCCTTGGCCCGAAAGACCCGACGCTGGATGGCGCCGATCTCGAGCTTGGCGTCCACGCACTTGTCGATGCGGACGAGCTGTCCCCCTGCCTCGAGGGCCTCGAGGCATTCACGCGTATTCCTGTATCCCATTGCGGTTCCCGTTTGTTGACTTGTGGCGAGCCAATCTAGACGGAAAAGGCGGAAAAGTTAAGCGGAGAATCGATCTTCGCGGGAACCTTGGAGCGGGAGCCGCCGGGGCTAGTTGGACGCCTGGGGAGGCTCCCACACGCAGGCGTACCGCCCGGGCGAAAGCTGGCGGTAGGCCGAATGCAGTTCCTCTTCCAAAGGCTTCATCCAGCGTGAGGCGAGGTTGCGGCAGGTGTTGCAGAATTCCTCGGGATAGCCGCAGACCAGGCAATAGGGTTGATAGTCGTCGCAGACAGCGGCGTTCCAGGGGCGTTGATGCCCGAGAATGCACTTCTTGTGATGGAAGACGCACTCCTGGCAGTTGTTTGACATCGTTAACATTTTACGCATTGTACAGTCCTCCGAACCGGGTATGATCTCAGTATTGCCTGTAAGCACGGCCGGGGCTTTTTGAGTATTATAATCTGAACGCGCCCGCCCGATATTTCACCCGCCGGACACACGGCTGTTTCCAACCCGCCGGAATCGCGGCACTCCACACCCGACCCGAATCCCGGTCTTGTCATTTACCGCGTATCTGCTAGTCTCCCTCGAGACC
This sequence comes from Pseudodesulfovibrio hydrargyri, assembly GCF_001874525.1. Lineage (NCBI taxonomy): Bacteria > Pseudomonadati > Thermodesulfobacteriota > Desulfovibrionia > Desulfovibrionales > Desulfovibrionaceae > Pseudodesulfovibrio > Pseudodesulfovibrio hydrargyri. The sequence goes on from NZ_LKAQ01000001.1 coordinate 424,362, forward strand.
GAAACCGTGTTTGGAGGATACCGATGCCCCTCATTCAATGGGACGAGGCCATGTCCGTGGGCATGGACGAGCTGGACGCCCAGCACAGGGAACTCATCGACCTGATCAACGAGGCCTTCGACGCCATCCAACGCCATGACGAGCCGCGCATGATCTCGCTCGTGGACAAGATGCGGGACTATTCCGTGGTTCACTTCCAGGCCGAGGAAGCGGTCTTGCGCAGCCTGGGCTACCCCGGAATCGACGCCCACGCCGACCAGCACCGCTCCTACGCGGACAAGGTGGACGAATTCAGGCGCGACATGCTCGTCAAGACCAACCTCTCCCAGATCTTCATCTTCCTCAGCCGCTGGCTGACCAACCACATCATGCACGAGGACCGCAAATTCATCCCCTGGCTCCCGGAAACGGACGACGAGGGAGCGTAACCATGAAAAAGGAAAAGCCCCTGCGTAAACGCAGGGGCTTTTCCTTTTTTCATGGTGGGCTATGCAGGATTCGAACCTGCGACCTCTTGCTCCGGAGGCAAGCACTCTATCCAACTGAGCTAATAGCCCACGGGAAGGAAGTAGCTATACTTCCCCTACTCCTTTGTCAAGCCTATACTATCCACTACAAAAATGAAACAGGGAACGGGCGGAAACCGCGCCGGTCGGTTTCCCCTTGCAAAAAAGTCTAAAAAAAGTCTATAAGCCCAGTAGCAGCCGGACGGGAGAACAGATGGAAGCAAAACGCATCATCGCCCGGCAACCATTGCGGACCTGACCGGCTAGCTGACCAGCAAGGCCCCCGACCAACTGGACATTCCCCACGTCCCGTTCAGGGGATGGGGAAAGTAGGAGAAAACGCCATGGAAATCACCTGGTTCGGCCACGCGAATTTCAGAATCAAGGCCGCCGACGCCACCCTGTTCATCGACCCGTTCTTTGTGGGCAATCCCAGCGCCCCCGGTTCCTACAAGGACGTGGACGAGTGCAACCTCATCCTGGTGACCCACGACCACCACGACCACATCGGCCAGACCCTGGAGCTGGCGGTCAAGCACGACGCCGAGGTGGTGGCCATGTTCGACGTCATCCAGAACCTGATCAAACAGGGGCTGCCCGAACACCTGGGCGTGGGCATGAACATCGGCGGCACGGTCAGCCGCAAGGGGCTGGACATCCAGATGGTCCAGGCCACGCACTCCTCGGCCAGCGGCTTCCCCGCGGGCTTCGTCATCACCGAGCCGGGCGGCCTGTGCGTCTACGACTCGGGCGACACCGGCCTGTTCGGGGACATGGAGCTGATCGGAAAATTCCACGCCATCGACGTGGCCATCCTGCCCATCGGCGGCCGGTTCACCATGGACGCGCGGCAGGCCGCGTACGCCTGCAAGCTGCTCAAGTGCAAGAAGCTCATCCCCCAGCACTGGGGAACGTGGCCCATCCTGGACCAGAACACCCGGTCCATGGCCGAACAGCTCGCCCTGGTCGCCCCGGACACCGAAATGCTCGAACTCGCCATCGGCGAGCCCTTGACCATCTAGCGGTCTAGAACTCCTCATAGACCGCCGGGTCCTGCCCCTTGAGGCGGCCGTCCGGGCGCGTGAGCGCGTCGATGGCCGCCATGTCCGCGTCGCACAACTCGAAGTTGAACACGTCCAGGTTCTCCGCCTGACGCTCGGGCGAGGCGGATTTGGGCAGGGGCACGGTGCCGGACTGGACGTGCCAGCGCAGGACGACCTGCGACACGGTCTTGCCCGTGACCTCGGCGATCTCCCGCAGCGCCTTCTCCTTCAATACATTGTTTGTTCTGGCCAGCGGGCTCCACGCCTGCGTGACGATGCCGTGCCTGCGGTCGAAGGCGACCTGCTCCTTCTGCGAGAAATACGGGTGCAGCTCCACCTGGTTGACCGCCGGGGGCGTGCCGGTCTCCCGGACCAGGGCGTCCAGGTGGACGGGCAGGAAGTTGCATACGCCCGCCGATCGGATCAAGCCGCGCTCCCTGGCCTCGAGCAGGGCCCGCCACGCCTCGACGAACAGCCCCTGTTTCGGGTTGGGCCAGTGGATCAGATAGAGGTCCCAGTAGTCGAGCCCGGCCCGGTACAGGGACTCCTCCACGGTGCGCAGGGCCTCCTCGCGGCGCTGGTGGCGGCCCGGCAGCTTGGAGACCAGGAAAAGCTCCTCGCGATCCACCCCGGCCCGCCGCACGGCCTGGCCCAACGCGCCCTCGTTCTCGTAATTGAAGGCCGAGTCCAGCAGGCGATATCCGGCATCGATGCCGCGCACCAGGGCCTCGACCCCGGCCGAACCGTTGAGTTTGTAGGTGCCCAGGCCGAGAGCGGGCATGGTCCGGCCGTCGTTCAGGGTGGTCTCGGGAATGCGTATTTCGTGCATGGCTGTCTCCGGGTATATGAGGATGAAGTTGTGGGCGCGGCCAATGGCCGTTTCCTGCAGCATACGGCATTCCCGTCGGGTTTCAACCCGCGAAATCAGGACTCCCGCGACGTTTTCAGGGCCTGCAGGGCGGCGTGGATCTTGTCCGCCCGCTTGGGCCCGATGCCGGACAGCGCGCCGATGGCCTGGGGGCCGGCCTCGAGCATGGCGTCCAGGGACTCGAAGCGGTCCCAGAGGATACGCGCCGTCTTGAGGCCGATGCCGGGCAGGGAGGTCAGCTCGCTGCTCAGGACCGCCTTCTTGCGCGCCCGCCGCTGCCTGCCTAGGACGAAACGATGGGCCGCGTCGCGGATCTTCTGCAAAAAGAGCAGCTCCGGGCTGCCGGGCTTGAGCGGCATGGGGTTCTTGCGGCCGGGCCGAAAAATCACGTCGCCCAACTCGCCCGCGCGCCGGGTCTCGCCCTTGGCGATGGAGGCCAGCTCCCACCCACACTCCTCGGTGCACTCGGCCAGCCCCTTTTCCACGGCCGCGATCTGGCCTCGGCCGCCGTCGATGAGCACCAGGTCGGGCCACGGCGGGCCGGACTCCATGCGCCGCCGCGCCCATCCGGCCAGGGCCGCGTAATCGTCGCCCGACCCGTCCAGATCGGGAAAGGCGTACACCCGCGAGGCCTCTGGGTTGCGCCGCCCGTCCTCGAAGACCACCTGGCCCACGCGCATGTCCCGGCCGCCCAGGTGCGAGGCGTCCACGCACTCGATGCGCACGGGTTCCTCTGGCAGGCGCAGGGCCTTTTGCAGCCGGGAGGTGATGGTCTCATGGACCTCCATGGACCGCGCGGCCACGTTGCGGGCGATGCCGAGCAACTGCTTCTCCTGGGTGTTGCGGGGCGCGACGATATGCACGCCTCGGCCGCTCCGCTCGGCCAGGATCTCGGGCAGCGGGGATTCCTCAAGGTCCATGGGCACGACCAGCGTGGACGGGATGAACCGGCCCACCCCGTAGAACTGGCCGATGAAGCTCTCGACCACCTCCGGGCCCTCCTCCAGGGTCAGGCCGGGCCAGAAGAACTGCTTCTGGTCGAGCAGCCGCCCCTGGCGCACGAAAAGCAGCCCGAGGCCGAGCCCCTGGCCGTTCTCCGCGATCCCGACCACGTCGCGGTCGCGGTTGTCGTGGATCACGGCGGCCTGCCCTTCCACGGTCTTTTTCACCGCCCGGATCTGGTCGCGGTACTCGGCGGCCCGCTCGAACTCCATGTCCCTGGACGCCGCCTTCATCTTGCGGGTCAGGTCATCCACCAGCTCCAGGCTGCGGCCGGACAGGAGCATCTCCACCCGGTGGACCATCTCGGCGTACTCCGCGCGGTCCACGTCCTTGACGCACGGGGCCCAGCACTGGCCGATGTCGTGGTACAGGCAGGGACGCACCCGATTGCGGAAGGCGGCGTCCTTGCATTTGCGCAGGGGAAAGACCTTGCCAAGCAGCTTCCAGACCGTGCGCGCGGCCGAGGCCGAGGTGAACGGGCCGAAATAGACCGACCCGTCGCGGACCACCTTGCGGGTCATGGACAGGCGCGGGAAATCGTTCTGCCGGTCCAGGCGGAAGAGGACGTACTGCTTGTCGTCCTTGAGGACCACGTTGTAGCGCGGCCGGTGCTTCTTGATCAGCCCGGACTCCAGGAGCAGGGCCTCCTTTTCCGTGGCCGTGAGCAGGGTGTCGACGTGGCGGATGTGGCCGACCAGCGCCCGGGTCTTGGGGGTCTGCCCGGCCGGGTTGCGGAAGTAGGAGGCCAGCCTGCGGCGCAGCTTCTTGGCCTTGCCCACATAGAGGATCCGGCCGCGCCCATCCTTCATTAAATAGACGCCGGGCGTGTCCGGAAAACGGTCGGCAAAAAATTTGTACTCGGTATCCATGTCGGTGCGGTTTTTTTTCAACACAATTTAGGCCGGGAAGGACTATACGGGAATTTTAGCCACAAATCATCCTTCACAATCCTTACGATAACATGCTAAATTAATTTACTTTAACAACATACGACCAAAGGCCGAAGTTCAATTTTTTTGCCGGTAAAAAAATTTTTACTTTCTTCGCTTTTTTGCCCCAAAACCCTTGCAAAACGCCTTGGGCTGCGATAAACGGAATGCAGTTAAGGCGTTAACTTGGCTTTTTAACCTGCAAAAAAAGGAAGAACAAATGAAACGTTTGTCTCTGCTCGCAGCCGCCCTGGTCATGGTCCTGGGCATGGCTGTGTCCGCTTCCGCCGCTCCCGAGGTTTCCATCTCCGGTAACCTCCTCGTGAACGCGGTGTGGATGAACAACTGGGACTTCAATGACAACCAGCACTCCAAAAACTTCAACATCGTCGAGCGTGCCGACCTGTACTTCACGGTGACCGCCAACGAGAACCTGAAAGGTGTTCTCGGCCTGCGTTCCCAGAAGAGCGACAGCAGCTACACCGGCCGTTGGGGTGGTCGCGAATATGGTCTGGACAAACCCGGCAATACGGACGCCGCCACGCTGGGCATCCGTGACGCCTACATCGACTTCAACTGGCCCGGCACCGACATCAACGTCAAGGCCGGTATCTACCCCGTGGCCCTGCCCGCGGCCGTTGGCGGCGCTTCCATGATCGTGGCCGAGCGCGCCGGCGCCGTCATGGTCACCGCCCCGCTGACCGACAACGTCTCCGTCCTGGCCGGTTACACCCGCCTGTACGACAATGATGACGGCAGCGACGACGAGTTGATGGGCGACAGCTTCCTGGACGGCTACCTGATCGCTCTGCCCCTGAACTTCGAAGGCTTCGCCGCCACCCCGTACTTCCTGTACGGCAATGCCGGCAACCACTTCGACGTCACCGATCCCGCCAACGCTCCTACCGCCGCTGGCTTTGATGATGAAGACGCCGCCGCCTACTGGTACGGCACCGACTTCACCATGTCCATCCTGGATCCCTTCATCGTCCGCGCCGACGTTGCCTACGGTAACCTCGACAGCGACACCGATGCCAACGAGGCTTCCGGTTGGATGTTCGACGTGGCCTTGGACTACACCGGCTTCGACTTCATGACCGCGTCCGCGTACTTCGTGTACACCTCCGGTTCTGACGACGACAACTCCGATGGCCTCGAGTCCATGCCCGTCCTGCAGGGCGACTGGGCCGTTGGCTCCTTCTACTTCGGTGGTGGCGCCATCACCGGTGACGACATGGATTCCGAAGACGGCAATCCCCTCGGCTTCTGGGTCCTCGGTCTGTCTCTGACCGACATCCAGTCCTTCGCCCAGGGCCTGACCCACGACTTCCACGTCTTGTACGTCAAGGGTACCAACGACGAGGACATGGACGTTTCCGGTTACTCCGCCGGCGCCCTCCTGACCGAAGAAGACTCCCTGTGGGAAGTTGACTTCAACACCGCTTACGCCGTGTACGACGAACTGACCCTGTACGGCCAGCTCGGCTACATCAACTCCGACTTCGACGAAGATGTCTGGGGTAGCGATGTTGAGGACGACGCTTGGAAGGTCGCTACCGGTGTCGTCTACAAGTTCTAAGCTCGCTTAGAACCTTAAGCTGAAAAGCTTACTTGCCAAGTGACGCCCAGAGGGCCGGGGAGTGCAAACCCCGGCCCTCTTTTCTTTTTTCCGCCGCCGGAACGCGGCGCGCCCGGGCCCGCTTTCCCTTCCTCGGTGCCCTCGACTTTTGAGCGGCGCTCGGCTATAAAATTTTCCCTTGGACGAACAACAAGACAACCGCCTTTTTCGAGGTCGACATGAATTGCAGAGCATTGACATATACGAGCCGTGACGATTGGGACGCCATCGGCCGGTGGCTGGAGCGGCGCAAGGACCCGGACACCAAGGTGGACGCCGTGGTGCGGGACACCCTGGCCGACGTCCGCGAGCGCGGCGACGAGGCCCTGGCCGAGTACACCCGCAAATTCGACTGCCCGGACTTCGACGCGGCCGCCCTGCGCGTGCCCGGACAGGCCATCGAGGCCGCCCTGTCCGGGATACCGGCCCAGGACGTCGCCATACTCGAGGAGGCCATCCGCCGGGTGCGCGACTTCCACCTGAACCAGAAGGAGAAGTCCTGGTGGGTCACCGCCGCGGACGGCACCATCCTCGGCCAGATGGTTCGGCCCGTGGACCGCGTGGGGCTGTACGTGCCCGGCGGCCAGGGGGGCGAGACCCCGCTCATCTCGAGCCTGATCATGAACGCCGTCCCGGCCCAGGTGGCCGGGGTCGAATCCATCGCCGTGACCTCGCCCCCGCGCAAGGACGGCACGCTCAACCCGTACATCCTGGCCACCGCCGCCCTGCTCGGCCTGGACGAGATCCACCTGACCGGGTCCGCCTGGGCCATCGCGGCCCTGGCCTACGGCACGGAAACCATCGCGCCGTGCGACGTGCTGGCCGGTCCGGGCAACATCTTCGTGGCCACGGCCAAGTCCCAGCTCATCGGGCAGGTGGGCATCGACATGGTCGCCGGTCCGTCCGAGATCGTCATCCTGGCCGACGGCTCCGCCAATCCGGCCTGGCTGGCCGCGGACATGCTCTCCCAGGCCGAACACGATCCCCTGGCCGCGTCCATTCTGGTCACCCCGGATACGGACCTGGCCGCCAGGGTCCGCGAGGAGCTGGACACCCAGTGCGCCGCCCTGCCCCGCTGCGACATCGCCTGCAAATCCCTGGACGACTGGGGCGGAATCGTCACCGTGCCCGACTTGGCCGCCGGGACGGAGCTGGTCAACCTGCTGGCCCCCGAGCACCTGGAGCTGGCGGTAAGCGACCCGTGGGCCATGCTCGGCTCCATCCGCCACGCCGGGGCCATCTTCATGGGCCACAACTCGCCCGAACCCGTGGGCGACTACTTCGCCGGGCCCAATCACGTGCTGCCCACCCTGCGCACGGTCCGTTTTTCCTCCGCCCTGTCGGTGCAGAACTTCTGCAAGAAATCCAGTGTGATCGCCGCCAGCCCCAGCTATGTGGCCGAACACGGCGACAAGATCGCCCGGCTGGCCCGGCTGGAAGGGCTCGAAGCCCACGCCCGCAGCGTGGAACAACGCAACAAGTAACATTACATCTAATAATAGAGGGAATATCATGGCTGCCGTTCTTGAAACCAACATCACCGAATATCCGCTCATCTCCCGCGGCAAGGTCCGCGACATCTACGAGATCGACGCGGACACCCTGCTCCTGGTGACCACCGACCGCATTTCCGCCTTCGACGTGGTCATGCCCGATCCCATCGAGGACAAGGGCAAGGTGCTCAACCAGATCACCCTGTTCTGGATGAAGATGATGGAGGACCTGGTCCCCAACCACATCCTCGCCACCGACGTGGACGACTACCCCGAACCGCTGCGCAAGTACCGCGACCAGCTGCAGGACCGCTCGGTGCTGGCCAAGAAGGCCAAGCCCCTGCCCATCGAATGCATCGTGCGCGGCTTCATCACCGGCTCGGGCTGGTCCGACTACCTCAAGACCGGCGAGGTCTGCGGCCACAAGCTGCCCGAGGGACTCAAGGAATCCGAGATGCTCGAAAAGGCCCTGTTCACCCCGTCCACCAAGGCGGACCTGGGCGAGCACGACGAGAACATCACCCTTGACAAGGCCGCCGAACTGCTCGGCGAGGAGATGATGCGCAAGGTCGAGAAGCTGGCGCTCGGCATCTACACCCGCGCCCGGGACTACGCCAAAAAGCGCGGCATCCTCATCGCGGACACCAAGTTCGAATTCGGCATCCTGGACGGCGAGCTGATCTTCATCGACGAGGCCCTGACCCCGGACTCCTCGCGCTTCTGGCCCGAAGAGGGCTACGCGCCGGGCCAGTCCCAGCCGAGCTTCGACAAGCAGTACTTCCGCGACTGGCTGTTGGAGATCGGCTTCAACAAGCAGCCGCCCGCGCCGCACGTGCCCGAGGACATCGCCGCGCGGACCCGCGAAAAGTACCTCGAAGCGTACAAGCTTTTGACCGGAGAGGACCTGAAGGTCTAAGGAGGGCGCATGCCCGAATGGTTGCAGCTCATCGCCCTGGTTGTCCTGGGGCTGGTCATCGGCCGGTTCCTGCGCGGAAAATTCGGCGGAGGATGAGGGCCGTCGAACCAATGCGGCTGGACGCCGCCCGGCGACAAGGATAAGAAATAGGGGGATCGGGGCCTGGGGCGCCTCTTGACACTCGGCCCGATTCCCCATATGTAACGCCTCTTGCCTTGCTCTCCCCCAGGTGGGGGAGGGCCAATGACCAAAAGGAGAATGAAATGGCAAACAATTACGAGACGCTCGTCCTGCTCTCCCCGGAGCTGGCGGCAGAGGACAGGACCACCATCCTGGACACTCTGACCGGCATCGTGGATCGCGAGGGCGGCAAGATGGTTGAGACCGACGACTGGGGCATGCGCCAGCTGGCCTACCCCGTCCAGAAGCAGACCCGTGGATACTACGTTCGCCTGGTGTACGACGCCCCCGGCGCGCTGGTTGCCGAACTCGAGCGCAACATCCGCATCACCGACGGCATCTTCAAGTTCATGACCGTCAAACTGGCTGCCTAGGAGGTTTCACCATGGCTTTCCGCAAAAAATTCACCCCGAGGAAGAAGTTCTGCCGCTTCTGCGCGGACGCAGAGCTGCCCCTGGACTACAAGCGCCCGGACATCCTCCGCGACTTCGTCACCGAACGCGGCAAGATCATCGCCCGTCGCATCACCGGCACCTGCGCCAAGCACCAGCGCCGGCTGACCAACGAGATCAAGCGCGCCCGTCAGATGGCCCTGCTTTTCTACACCACCGTTCACAGCACCGATGTGAAGAAACGGAGCTCCATGTAGGAGGGAGGACCCATGAAACTTATCTTACGCGCTGACGTCGACGCTTTGGGTCGACTCGGAGACATCGTTACCGTCAAGCCCGGTTACGGCCGCAACTACCTGATTCCCCAGGGACTTGCCAAGCCGGCAACCACCGCCAACCTGAAGGCCTTCGAACTGGAGCGCCGCAAGCTGCAGGAGCAGGCCGATTCCCTGCGCGCCCAGGCCGAAGGTCTGGCTTCGCGCATCGCCGCTTCCCCCATCGAGATCGAAGTGCGGGTCGGCGACGGCGACAAGCTGTACGGCTCCGTGACCACCACCAACATCGGTGACGCCATGGAAGCCGCCGGCATCGAAATCGACCGCCGCAAGATCATCCTGCCCGAGCCCATCCGCTCGCTCGGCGAGTACGAGATCGAGATCCGCCTGCATCCGGACGTTCGCGGCGAGCTGAAGCTCACCGTCGCCCGCCACGGCGGCCCCGTTGTCGAGGAGATCGAAGAAGTCGAAGAAACCGCAGAAGTGGCCGAGGCCGTCGAGGAATCCGTAGAGAATGCCGAAGACGCCGAAACCGCAGAGGCCTAAATCAGGCCAATACGCCGATAATCCGGAAGAGGCCCTGGACAGGGCCTCTTCCGATATCCTACGCAAGGTCCCCCCACACTCTTTCGAAGCCGAACAGGCCGTGCTCGGCGGCGTGTTCCAGTCCGAGGCCATGTTCCACCAGCTGGTGGACATCATCGGCCCGGACGATTTCTACTCCCCCGTCCACCGGGACATATTCAAGGCCTTCACCCAGCTCTACGACGACCACCAGCCCATCGACGTGGTCACGGTGGCCAACCAGCTGGCCAAGAACGGCACCCTGGACACCGTGGGCGGGCCGGTCTACCTGGCCGAGCTGTCCGACTCCGTGGTCAGCGCGTCCAACGCCCTGCACCACGCCCAGATCGTCCGCGACAAGTGCATCCTGCGCGAGCTCATCGACATCTCCAGCGGGATCATCTCCAACTGTTTCTCCTCCGCCGACGTGGGCGAGGTCCTGGACGAGTCCGAAAAGGAAATTTTCCGCATCGCGCAGACCAAGGAAATGCGCGGCATGCAGTCCAGCGGCCAGCTGGTGCCCAAGGTCTTCGACGAGCTGACCGCCCGGTTCAACAACAAGTCCGTGGTCACGGGCATCCAGACCCACTACCACGAGTTCGACAACATGACCGCGGGCCTGCAGAACTCGGACCTGATCATCATCGCGGGCCGCCCGTCCATGGGCAAGACCGCGTTCGCCCTGAACGTGGCCCTGCGCGCCGCGGCCCGGTCCGAATGCCCCACGGCCATCTTCTCCCTGGAAATGTCCATGGAGCAGCTCATGACCCGTCTGCTGGCCGTGCAGAGCAAGGTGGAGCTGTCCAACCTGCGTACCGGCTACCTGGACGACTCGGACTGGAACAAGCTGTACGAGGGCGCTGACGTGCTCAGCAAGGCCCCGATCTTCATCGACGACACCCCGGCCCTGTCCACCCTGGAGCTCCAGGCCCGCTGCCGCCGCCTCAAGGCCGAGCACAACCTCGGGCTGATCGTCATCGACTACCTCCAGCTGATGCGCTCCAGCGCCCGGCCGGACTCCCGCGAGCAGGAGATTTCGGACATCTCGCGCCATCTCAAGGCCCTGGCCAAGGAACTGAACGTGCCGGTCATCGCCCTGTCCCAGCTCAACCGCAAGGTCGAGGAGCGCACGGACAAGCGGCCCATGATGTCGGACCTGCGCGAATCCGGCGCCATCGAGCAGGACGCGGACATCATCATCTTTCTCTACCGCGACGCCGCGTACAACAAGAGCGAGGACAACCCGCTCAAGAACCACGCGGAAGTCATCATCGGCAAGCAGCGCAACGGCCCCACCGGACGGTGCGAACTCTTCTTCAAGAAGGAATACACCCTGTTCGAGAACATGGACGCCACGGCCTATCCCTCGGAACTGCCCGAGGGGTTCCATCCGGACTCCGACTAACATCAATCACGCGGAACCGCTATGTACTACGATCCGGTAGAGACCATGGACCGCGCCGCCCTGGAATCGCTCCAGGCCGAACGCCTCAGACAGACCATCGAAATCGCCAAGCGTTCGCCCTTCTATGCCGAGCGTCTCAAGGGATTGGAACCCGGCGACATCAAAAGCCCGGCGAACATCACCTCCCTGCCCTTCACCACCAAGGACGACCTGCGCAACCAGTATCCGCACGGGCTGCTGGCCCGGCCCCTGGACGACTTCGTCCGGCTGCACGCCTCAAGCGGCACCACCGGCACCCCGGTGGCCGTGTTCTATACCCAGAAGGACCTGGACACCTGGGCCGACCTCATGGCCCGGTCCATGTACTGCTGCGGCTGCCGCAAATCCGACGTGTTGCAGAACACCTCGGGTTACGGGCTGTTCACCGGCGGCCTGGGCATCCACTACGGCTCCGAGCGGCTGGGCATGCTGACCATCCCGGCGGGCGCGGGCAACACCAAGCGCCAGATCAAGATGATCCTCGACCACCAGGTCACGGTCCTGCACATCATCCCGTCGTTCGCCCTGTATTTCGCCCAACAAGTCCGCGAGGCCGGATACGATCCCAAGGACATGCCGTGGCGCATCGCGCTCATCGGCGCCGAGCCCCACACCGAGCAGGCCCGGGCCAAGATCGAGCAGCTCATGCACATCAAGGCGTACAACTCCTATGGATTGTCCGAGATGAACGGCCCGGGCGTGGCCTTCGAGTGCGTCCACCAGAAGGGCATGCACCTGTGGGAGGACGCCTACATCGCCGAGGTCATCAACCCCGAGACCGGGGAACACGTGGCCGAAGGCGAAGTGGGCGAGCTGGTCATGACCACCCTCACACGCGAGGGCATGCCGATCATCCGCTACCGGACCCGCGACCTGACCCGGTTCATTCCGGGCGAGTGCGAGTGCGGCCGGACCCACCGGCGCATCGACCGCATCGCCGGCCGGGCCGACGACATGATGATCTTAAAGGGCGTGAACATCTACCCCATGCAGATCGAGCAGTGCCTCATGGCCATGCCCGAGGTGGGCCAGAACTATCTCATCGAACTGGTCCGCGAGGGCGTGTCCGACCAGATGCGCGTCAAGGTGGAGATCAAGGACGAATACTTCGTGGAGGACATGCGCGCCCTGCAGGGATTGCAGAAGCGCATCGCCAAAAACCTGTGCTCGGAGATCCTGGTCACCCCGCGCGTGGAGCTGTGCCAGTCCGAATCCATCCCCAAGGCCCAGGGCAAGGCCGTGCGCGTGGTGGACCTGCGCGGCAAGGAGTAGGGCCGACCCATGGAATACGTCTGGGCCGTCCTGCTCATCCTGGGATTGATGTTCTCCCAGATCCTCCAGATATTCAGTCTGCCCGCCAATTGGGTGGCGCTGGCCCTGGTGGCCCTGTGGAAGTACGTCTACCCCGAGTCCATGACCTGGAACTTCGTCGTCGTCCTGGGCGTGGCCGCGGCCGCTGGCGAGGCCCTGGAATTCGGCCTGCAGGCCTGGGGCGCGGGCCGCTACGGCGCGTCCGTGCGCGGGAACGTGGGCGGCATCGTCGGGGCGGTGGCCGGAGCCATCTTCGGCGCGCCCTTCCTCTTCGGCCTGGGCGCCCTTGCCGGTGCCCTGGGCGGAGCCTGGCTCGGCTGTTTCATCGCCGAGACCCCTGGCCGCACCCGGCCCGAGGCCCTGCGCGCGGCCAAGGGCGCGTTCGTGGGCAAGGCGCTGGGCTTCACGGTCAAGACCGCCATCGGCGCTACCATGGTCATTTTGTCCATCCCGCGCGTCTGGCCCTGAGTTCCTTTTGGAGGACGGCGCGGCCGTCCCCGAGCCCCTTTCCTCTAGTCGGTGATCAATCCCCGCTCGCGCAGGTAAGCCACCACGCGTTCGGTTTCGCCCATGCCCATGGTCCCGCGCAAAGCCACGGCCACAGCGCAGGCCTCGAGAATCTCTTCCAGTTCTGCTCCCAGTTCGATGGCCTGGTCGCACTGAAAGAGGATGCACGCCCGGCACCCCGAGCACAAGGCCGCCACCAGCGCCATGAGCCGCTTGTGTTTGCCGCTGACCGCGCCGTCCTTGTAGACTTCCTGGTTCAGGGCGGTGTAGGGCTCGGCCACCTCGGGCATGAGTTTCTTGTAAATGGCCGCATTGCGCCCGTTTTCCACCCGCAATTCCATTTGGCTTTCCAACATGTTGCCTCCTTCAATGGTTGTTGAGGGCCATACTATGGCCGGAACGGGGATACGGACAATCCGAAATCGCCGATGCGGACCATCGGCCTGACCGAACGGACCTATCTCGCCGAAAAGACTTTGGGCAACCGCTCTCCGGCCAGCTTATAGCCGTGCTCGATGATAGGCGCAGCCTTGTCGAAGTCCATCAGGCCGCACAGGTTGATGGGGATGTCCAAGACGGCGTCGGGCGGGTAGGCCGCGATCTTCTGCCGGGCAATGGAGCCCTGCATGGCGTCAAACGACTTGTAGAGGATGTCATAGGCGCGGATGTCCTTGCGCTTCTGGGCGATCTTGTCGGTCATGGAGCCGATGAACTCGGTCACGGCGTGGGACACCCCGGAGCCGTTGTCGCCGTCGTGCTTGCCTGCCTTGATCTCGGCCCCCTTGACCGGAGGCGCGCACAGGTTCACGGCAATGGTGAAGTCGTTCAGGTCGCCGAAGGTCGGGGCGATGGGCACGGGGTTGAGGATGCCGCCGTCGATGATGTCCTCGCCGTTGACCACCACGGGCTTGAAGACCAGCGGCAGGGCGATGGACGCCTTGATGGCGTCGAAGAGCGGCCCCTTGCGTATCCAGACCTCCTTGCGCCGGGAGATGTTCGCGGCCACGGCCGTGAAGCTGATGGGCAGGTTCTCGATGCGCTCCTCGCCGACCACGTCGCGCAGGGTGTCGATGAGCCGGTCGCCCTTGATCAGCCCGTCCATGCCGAAGGACAGGTCCATCAGGGCGAGCATGTCCCGCTTGGTGATGCGCCGCGCCCACCGCTCGTACTCGTCGAGCTTGCCGGTGGCGTGGATGCCGCCCACCAGCGCGCCCATGGAACAGCCCGAGATGGACTTTATCTCGCAACCGTGCTCCTCGAGCCAGCGGATGACGCCGATGTGCGCCAGCCCGCGCGCCCCGCCGCTGCCCAGGACCAGCGATATGGTTCTCTTCCTCATCCGATGCCTCTCCGGTTCGGGACGAAGAGAAAAAGGCCCGCCGTCCCGCTGTTTGCAAGGCCAGCCTACATAATTTTGACTTGCCATACACTACCTTTTAAGCGAATCTTTGGTCCCTTTCGAGGCGAGTGTGACGAGAGAACCTTATTCCCATCGGGTGAGACAATGACTGCCGATCTTTTTCCCTCCTACCGCGGCCGCATGGAATACTTCTGCCTGGGCTGCGGCAAGCGATTCCCCACCGACGAGCTGTACTACACCTGCCCCGACTGCGGCGGCGTGTTCCTGCTCGACAACCTGAATTTCGACGAGCTGAAAAAGACCAGCGGCGAGCAGTGGCGGGCCATCTTCGATCAGCGCGCGGCATCCAAGAAGACCGCCCTGCGCGGCATCTTCCGCTTTTATGAGCTCATGGCCCCGGTGCTCGAAGAGGAGGACATCGTCTACCTCGGCGAGGGCAACACCCCGCTGGTGGCCTCCAGCCCGGCGCTCAACGCGGCCACCGGGCTGACCACGGCCTACAAGAACGACGGCCAGAACCCGTCGGCCTCGTTCAAGGACCGGGGCATGGCCTGCGGCTTCTCCTACCTGCGCTCGCTCATCCGCCGCCATGGCTGGGACCAGATCCTGACGGTCTGCGCCTCCACGGGCGATACCTCGGCCGCGGCCGCGCTCTACGCCTCCTACGCGGGCGGGGCCATCAAGTCCGTGGTCATCCTGCCGCACGGCAAGGTCACCCCGGCCCAACTGGCCCAGCCGCTCGGCTCCGGGGCCGTGGTCCTGGAAGTGCCCGGCGTGTTCGACGACTGCATGAAGGTGGTCGAGCACCTGGCCGACAACTACCGCGTGGCCCTGCTCAACTCCAAAAACGCCTGGCGCATCCTGGGCCAGGAGTCCTACGCCTTCGAGTGTGCCCAGTGGTTCGACTGGGACATGAAGGACAAGTGCATCTTCGTGCCCATTGGCAATGCGGGCAACATCACCGCCATCATGGCCGGCTTTCTCAAGCTATACGACCTGGGAGTCATCACCGAACTGCCGCGCATATTCGGCGTACAGTCCCACCACGCGGACCCGGTCTACCGCTACTACGCGGTGGACGACCCGAAGGAGCGCGAATACCACCCCATGAAGGTCAGTGCGTCCGTGGCCCAGGCGGCCATGATCGGCAACCCGGTCTCGTTCCCGCGCGTCAAATACTTTGCCGAGAAGTTCGAGGCCGTGGGCGGGAAGCGCGCCTTCCAGGTCATCCAGGTGACCGAGCAGCAGATCATGGACTCCATGATCCAGGCCAACCGCAACGGGCACATCGCCTGCACCCAGGGCGGCGAGTCGTTTGCCGGGGCCAAGCGCGCCCTGGAGCTCGGCCTGGTCAGCAAGGACGAACTGTGCGTCCTCGACTCCACGGCCCACCAGCTCAAGTTCGTGGATTTCCAGAATATGTACTTCGACAATTCCTTCCCGCCCGAATTCGGCGTCAAGCCGGACATGGCCCTGGCCAACAAGCCGGAACTGGTCATCTCCCTGGAGGAGAAGGAAACCCTGTCCGAAGCGGACTTCACCCGCAAGACCGCCGACAAGGTGGTCGCCAAACTCGGCCTCGAAAAGAAATAACCACTCCCCCGCTCTCCCGCTCCCGCCGCAGGCGGCCCAAAAAGTTTAGGAAGGGAGAGGGGATGGAGGTCCGGGGGAAGGGGAGAGGGAAACCCTTTGAAAAGGGCTTTCCCTCTCCCCTTCCCCCGGCCGCCGGAGGCACACCCAAATGCCCAAAAAACAACGCGCGGATCAGCTCCTGGCCCAGCAGGGCCTTGTGGAGAGCCGTGGCAAGGCCAAGCGGCTGATCATGGCCGGCAAGGTCCACTACATGGACCGGGGCCAGAAGACGCCGGTGGTCAAGCCGGGCCAGCAGTTCGACCCGGAAACGGAATTCGTGGTCCCGAAGGACGAGCGGTTCGTGTCGCGCGGGGCGTACAAGCTGCTCACGGCCATCGAGGAATTCTCCATCGATTTCAAGGGAAAGATTGCCATGGATGCGGGCGCGTCCACGGGCGGGTTCACGGACTGCATGCTCCAGTTCGGCGCGGTGCGGGTCTATGCCGTGGACGTGGGCTACGGCCAGTTGCACGAGAAGCTGAGGCAGGACGACCGGGTGGTCAACCTGGAGCGGACCAACGTGCGCCATGCCGAGCCGAACCTGATCCCGGAGCCGGTGGACGTGATCGTGGCCGACGTATCGTTCATATCCCTGACCAAGATCCTGCCCGCGTGCCTGCAATTCCTCAAGCCCGGCGGCGAGCTGGTGGTCCTGATCAAACCGCAGTTCGAGGTGGGCCCGGGCCAGACCGACAAGGGCGTGGTCCGCAGCAAGCGGCTGCGACAGGAGGCCGTGGACATGGTGGTCGGGTTCTGCGAGACCGAACTCGGGCTGACCGTGCGCGGCGTGGTGCCGTCCCAGATACTGGGACCCAAGGGCAACCAGGAATACATGGCCTACATGGCCTTGCCGGAATAGCATCGTGCTCAGAGGACTCATCTATGCGGTGATTTCGGCCGCCTGCTTCGGCTCCATGGCCATCCTGATCAAGTTCGGCTACATGGCGGGCATGGACGGCGCGGTGATGATGCAGACGCGCTTCACCGTGGCCACGGCCATGCTGTTCCTCTACCTGCTGGCCAAGTCCCCCCGGATGCTGCGCATCTCCCTGCGCGACCTGGGCAAATGCGCCTTTCTAGGACTGGTGGTCTGTTGGATGCAGACCTCCTGCTTCGTCTACTCGCTGGAGACCATCCCGGCCTCCACGGCGGCCCTGGTTCTGTACGGACACCCCATGGCGGTGACCCTGCTCTCCTCACAGTTCCTGCGCATGCGCATCAACCGGGTGGTCGTCCTCTCCCTGGCCCTGGTCATGACCGGCTGCTGCCTGGTCTTCTACGACGCCTTCCTGCGCGAGGTGGACGGAACAGGGCTGGCCTACGCCCTGGGGGCCATGGCCACCTTCTCCGTCTACGTCATCCTGATCCAGGTACTGCTCAAGGGAATCAAACCGCTGACCGCCACCTTCTACGTCATCGGGTTCGCGGCGGTGTCCTTCACCCTGTCGGGCGACATCCATGCGTGGGGATCGATGAACCTGGAACAGGCGGGCATCAGCCTGGCGCTGGGCCTCTTCCCGGGCCTGCTGGCCGCGACCTTGCAGTACACGGCCATAGAGCGGGTCGGCAGCGCCTACGTCTGCATCTTTTCGTCCGTGGAGCCGGTCATCACCCTGGCGGCGGCGGCCGTGTTCCTGGGCGAACCCGTGGTCCAGCTTCAGATTTGGGGCGCTGTACTGATCGTCCTGGGCATCGTCGCGCCCAACCTGCGCCACCGGGAGCCCGCCGCGACGAACTGACCGCGCCGGGCCGGACTCATTCCTTGCCGTCCATGTACTTACCGATGATCTTGAGATGGGCCTTTTCCTCGCGGGCCAGGAGCTGGAACACGTCCCGCGTCCCCTCGCTCTTGGCGCGCATGGCGCAGCGCAGGTAATAGTCCAGGGCCTGGGCCTCGACCATGGAGGCCAACTCCAGCACGCCGAGGTCGTCTTCGAACGCGCCGGGAAAACGGTCCATGAACTCGTCGACCGGCACCCCGCCCTCGGCCATGTCCGTGGCGTTGCGCAGGGCCGTCTGCTCGAACTCCTCGCGGCTCATGACCTCTTCGGCGATGCGGGTGTAGAGCTCGTACAGGACGTCCTTGTGTCGGTCCTCGAACCCGGCCAGGCGCATGAACAGCCCGATGCGCTCCATGGTCTCGGCCATGTCCGCGCGCTGTACGTAAAAGGCCTGGAGCACGTTCTCCATGGCGTAGGCCTTGAGAATGATCTCGGCCGGGCCTTCGGCCCCGGTGAAGGCGATCATGCCCAGTTCCATGGGACCGAACGCGCCCTCGCCCTCCCAGGAGGAGATGCCGCCCACCAGGTTGTTGACGTCCTCGAACCCCTGGCCCTGAAGGAGCCCGGCCGCGGCCATGGATCGGCCGCCCGAGGCGCAATAGACCAGCAGGGGCTTGGCCTTGTCCAATTCGTCGAAATGGTCGGGCAACTCCGACAGGGGCAGCAATTTCGCCCCCGGGATGTGGTCCTGCTCGTATTCCGATTCCTGCCTGACGTCGAGGAGCGTGAACGAGTCCGGTTTGCTGCCTTCCATGAATTTGCGGGCCTCATCCGGCGTCATCTGGGTGATGGTGGACATGATTTCCCCCTGGATATTGCGGTCTGGCGGGCAGGGCTGCCCTTCGGGAAACAGTAGGAGGGACGACTCGTTCCGTCAATACGGACAAAAGGAGGCTACAGGAAAAACATGGCTCCGGCAGCGGCGAGCACCAGGACGGAGCCGAACCAGTCCCGGCCGGACCAGGCGAAGTCGGCATCCCAGGCCCCGGGACGGTCCAGGCCGCGGCAGGCCACGGCCAAGGTCTGGTTCCAGGTTTTCTGCCCGAGATTGCGGACCACGGCCTGGGGGACCATGCGCATGCGCCGGAAGAACCCGGCCTCGGGAAAACGCCGGGCGGCCACCTCGCGCACGCCCGACAGAGTGGACAGGCAGACGGGCAGGAAATGGACCATCAGGGACAGGGCCAGTGCGATGCGCCAGGCGCGGCTGCGGCCCACAAACGGCCTCAGGGCCCAGGCCACGGCCAGTCCCAGGGCGCGGGCCGAAGTGGACAGGGCCAGCCCCAGGCCGAGCATGAGCAGGGCCACCAGGCGCACGGCCAGTTGGGCCGCATCAAGAGCCATGTGCTCCATGGGCACGCCGGAGACGGCGTCCAGGAGAACCTTGACCGCCACCCAGAAGAAGACGAAGGAAAGCAGGCTGCGGACCATCCTGCCCCCGCCCGGCTGCCCGGCGGCCAGAAACAGGACCAGAACGAGCAGGATCAGGGCGCAGGCCGTGGCTGCCGCCACAGGAACCTTCCACAAACAGGGACCGGCCAGCAGGGCCGCCGCCAGCTTGAGGCGCGGGTCCAGGGCGCGGACCGTCCCGGCCACGTCGATCATCGGGGCTCCCCTTCGTCCCACGGCACGATGGTCCGACAGGCGGTCCAGGAGCCCGGCGCGCGCACCGAGTGCTCGGCCACGTGGTCGAGCACGCTTTCCGCCGGACCGTTCAGGACCAGTCGGCCATTGTCGAGCACGGCCAGGCCGTCCACCAGGTCGATGAAGCTTTCCAGGTCGTGGCTGGAGACCACCTGGGTCAGCCCGGCCTCCCGGTTGGCCCGGATCAGGGCGCGCATCTCGCGCACGCCGGGATAATCCAGGCCGCTGAAGGGCTCGTCCAGGAGAAGCACGCGCGGTCTGTCCAGGAGAGCCGCCGTCAGGCAGAGCTTGCGCTTGGTGCCCCAGGACAGGGTCTGAACCGGACTGTCCCAGTATTTCAGCAGGTTGAACCGTTCGGCCATGGTCCGGGCCTCGGCCGTGGCGGCCTGGCCGCGCGCGCGGCCCAGGAGCAGGTCCTCCTCCACCGTGGCCCCGAGGATTTGCAGGTCCGCGTCCTGCATGACCAAACGGCAGACGTTGCGGATGTCCCCCTCATGTCCCGGGCTGACGCGCCCGGCCACTTCCAGGCTCCCCCGCGAGGGGGCGAACAGGCCGGCCATCAGGGAGAGCAGAGTGGACTTGCCGCTGCCGTTGGCGCCGGCCAGGCCGAGCAGCCCCCCCTTTTCCACCGTCAGGGACACGCCGGACAGGACCTCGTCCCCGACGGGATAGGCGAACGTAACGGTATTGAGTTCTATCATGCGTTCCTCGCTGCCAACTCATCAACATTTACCCGAAGTCTGTCAACAATGGCCAAGCGGGTCAATGTGGGACAAGTCCACGTGGACCGGACCGGGAAAGCCCAAATGACTGGCGGCCAGGACCGATTGCAAAGCCCGCCATGGAGCAACACGCGTGCGGCAATCGGAGCTCGGCCCCCCCCTGTCGCCGCACGGGCCAAACCACCGGACAACTCCCATTCGTGTAAATAAAGCCGACATGTTTCGTCGCCTTTTTACATTGTCCGACCAACCGCATTCCGACAACCATTTATGATGATAATAATTATCATTATGGTATATGTTTTGCATATTTCCCTCTGACGTCCACCGCTGCCGCATTGACCTCAACCGGCAACAGGGAGGGAGCAACATGAAGAACTTGCTGATTGCCCTTATGCTATTGATCATGGCCGCAGGAGCCGCCCAGGCCTCCACCGTCGGCTTCGACGAATTCGATGGGAACACCGGCACCATTTCCCCCGGCTATTCATCCTTCAGCTGGGGGTGGAACGCATTCTATATCCAGGACTCCTACCGTCCGGACAGCGGGTTTGAGACCGGAACGGTCAGCCCGCACAATACCCTTTTCAACGGCTACGGGCTCGATCTCAACATCAGGCGTTTCGACGATTCCCTGTTCACTTTCAACAGCGCCTATTTCACGGCGGCCTGGAACACCAGCCTGAACATCGACGTGAAGGGCTATCTCGGCGGCTCCCAACTCTATGGCCAAACCATCACCGTGGACACCCTGTCCGCCAATCAGTTCTCCTTCGATTTCTCCGGGATTGACAGCCTGACCCTCTCCCCGTTCGGCGGTGTCGATTTTTCCCCCAACGACGGCGGAACCGGACCGACATTCGTCATGGACGACTTCACCTACAATGAACCCGTTGCCGTCCCCACGCCCGAACCCTCCACAGCGGTCCTGCTGCTGGCGGGGGGCTCCGGTCTGGCCGGGTATGTCCTCTTCGGGCGGCGCCGGGAGTAACCGGCGTTCTTGAGGCGGGGTGCCGGAGCGCCGCCACGTTTTCACCGCCGGGCCCCATCGGGAAGCTGCGCATCGACCAAACAAAAGGCCCCTGCCGAAGCAGGGGCCTTGAACTTCTCGATTCGCAGCAATCAGAAGGTATAGCCGATGGAGGAGCCGAGTCCCCAGGTCCGGCCGTTCTTGAAATCCATGCTGTAGGAATCCACTCCGTCGCTCTTGCTCATGCCGCTACGTTCCTTGCTGATGAGATACATGCCGGCCACGTCCACGGTCCAGGAATCCCACTTGTAGCCAGCGCCCAGGGTGAACATCTGGCGATCGTTGGCGGGCAGCATGGGAGAGGCGTATTCGTGCCGGATGGGCGTCTGGTCGTAGACGTAGCCCGCACGCATGGCCAGGGCGTCGGTGAGCTTGTATTCCGCGCCCAGCTGGAAACGCCAGGCGGACTTGTAGTTGAAGTCCTCGGCATTGTCGCCCAGAGCAAAGGAAGGTTCAAAGTCGAACTCGATGCGGTCGAACTGCTCCCACTGGGTGTAGATCACGTCGAATTCGATGGTCAGCTTCTCGGTGGGGGTGATCCCCAGCCCCACCGTGTAGCTCGCCGGGAAATCGGCGATCATGGTGGCCTTGTCCGAGTTGGTCCAACCCATGTTGTTGGTCACGGACTCATGCCCGTGTCCTTCGAAATGCACGGGGGAGCGGTAGCTCAACCCCACGGTGACCATGTCGATGGGCTTGTACGCCAGGCCCAGATTGAAGGCCAGGGCGGTGTCGGACACCTTGACCCGAAGGTCGCCTCCGCCAGCCGGAACGGGCAGCTTTTTCCTGAGCAAGAAGTCGCCCTTGATGATCTCGATGCCGCCCCCGATGGACAGGTCGTCGTTCACTTTGTAGGCCACGCTCGGGTTGAAGGAGAAGGTTTCCAGCCGGGCCTCCTTGAGCAGCGTCGCCCCGGGCCAGTCCCCGTCGAATTTGGTGCCCAGGCCGAACCGGGTGAACACGCCCATGCCGAGTGTCCAATCGTCGCTGATCTGGTGGGTCACGAAACCGTGGGGGACGCCGAAAACCTGATTCTGGGTGCTGCTGGTGTCGCCGTTGATGGACACATCCGAATTCGGAGAGACCGCGGTCACGCCGCCGTAGACGTTGGTGCCCTCGAGCCTGGTCATCAGCGCCGGGTTGTAGGCGACGACCGAAGCGTCAGCGCCGGTGGCGTAGTTGGCCGTGCCCATGCCCAATGCACGGTTGCCCCACTCGTACAGCGCAAAGCCGCCTGCCTGGACCACGGACGCGGTCGCCAGCAGGCAGACCAGAAAACTGAATACAAAATATGCGGATGCGCGTTTCATCCTTCCCCCTTAGGTAGTTGCCGCACCTACGGCAGCGTTCTTCCAATGCTCCCAGCACCCTCCCAGATGCGACGGTTCCATCCCGCTCCGGGAGCATTGCGTTACATATTGCACAAACTGCCAATGCATACATGACAGGCAAATAAATGTAAAACGGAAAAGTCTTTTCAAACAGCTGTTTAACACATTTATCGGATCGGGGAAAAGCTCGGAACAACGGCATGAATCTGGCAATGGACCCGTTAGATGCCGGGATGCGGAATAATCTGCCCGGCGCAGGAGGACGCATGAAGGAATTCATCCCCAGACCCGACACCAAGGAAAAAAGCTTCCACGGTCTGCTGATCGTCGGGGGGCTGGCGGGTATCATCGAGGGGTCGGTGCGGTACGGCCTGACCCTGCACACCGCGTTTCCGGGCATGCTGCTGACCCTGTTGGGGGCCTTTTTCGGCGGATTCACCGGATTCTTCCTGAAGGATTGCTTCCGCGCCGTCAGGGGCATGAAGCCCTATCGAGGGGTGAACAACGACGGCTGGATGATGGGCGGATTCATGGGCACTCTGGTGGGCACCCTGTTCCAGGTGGCGGTCAGCCCGGACGGGACCAACCTGATCATCGGCTCCATTGTCGGGGCCTACATCGGCGCGGCCTGCGGGGCCATGCCGGACGAATTCGTCACGCCCATCCTGGGCAGGATGGAAGAAAAGGCGTCCGACAGGCCCTGACGCCGAAAACGGCGCCAACGGCCTGCCGGACAGGGATAGGCTACTTCATTTCCACCCAGATGACCGCGCCCATTTCGAGTTCGCGGCCTTCATAGGGCTTTTCGGCGGTGTTCAGGCCGGCAAAGCCCCACCACCCCTTCCACGGACAGGCGAAGGTGAACACGCCCTGCCCGTCGGCCAGCACTTCCTGCGTGACCATGCGCTCGTTGGGCGCTTCACGCTTGCCGTCCTTGTTGTAGAATTCCACTTCCACGCGGGTGTACGGAGCGGGCTTGCCGCCCACCAGGACCACGCCCTGGAAGACATTGCCCGCGTAGTTGCCGAACGGCCGGGTCAGCGGCACGATCTCGGTGTCCAGGCCGAGGGGAGTGTTCCAGTTCTCACCCTCGCCGTAGGCGTCGACCACCACCTTGGTGATGTGGCGGATGTAGTTGTTCTCGGCGTCCTCCTTGTAGGGAACCGGATCGAAAACAAAGGTGTACAGGCCGGGGGCCTTGGCAGTGAAAGAAGTCTTCCAGGCGGAGTGGCCCATGACTTCGGCCGGTTTCAGGGTGGCCAGCAGATCGATCCGCTGGTCATTGTCCACGGCCACGAAAAACGCTGCGGGCTTTTCCAGCTCCATGCCCTGCCCTTCGAAGGGATGGGAGAAGGACAGGACCAGGTTCACGGTCCGTTTGGCCTGGGTCAATTCGTCGGTGTCCGGGATCAGCATGCCGAAGTGGGCGAAGGCCTGTCCGGCGAACAGCACGACGGACATAACCGCCAAGGCGAAAATCAACTTTTTCATCACACGCTCCTCACAGTGTTGCAAACATGAAAGACCATTTCTTGATCGAATGATGTTACCACTATCAATTTAGTAACACAAGTCAAGCAAGAATAGGAATTCATTACGCCTCACTGCGAGGAGGAGCTAGTCGGTCCTATTGCGCCAACGCCGGGCCAGGGCCACGCCGGAGAGGTTGTGCCACAGGCTGAAGAGCGCGCCGGGCAGGGCCGTGGCCGCCCCGAAATGCTTCACGGCCAGGGCCACGCCCAGGCCGGAATTCTGCATTCCCACTTCGATGGCCAGGGTTCGGGCGTCCCTCTTCCCGCAGCGCGCCGCCCGGGCCAGTCCGTACCCGGCGGCCAGGCCCAGGCTGTTGTGCAGGACTACGGCCACCAGGGCCAGGAGCGGCAGCCCGAGCAGGGTCGCCTGGTTCAGGCCGATGATGCAGGCGATGAGCAGGGCGATGACGATGATGGACAGGGACGGGAACCAGCGCAGGAACGGCTCCAGCCGACGGCGGAAGATGCGCCGCAGGACAAGGCCGTCGATCAGGGGGAAGACCACGATCCAGAATACGGACGTGACCATGGACCAGAAGTCGATCTCGACCTGGCGTTCGAGGAAAAGATAGATGATGGCCGGGGTCAGGACCGGGGCCAGGCAGGTGGAGGCCAGGGTCATGGTCACGGACAGGGGCACGTTGGCCTTGGCCAGGTAGGCGATGACGTTGGAGGCCGTGCCGCCCGGACAGGCACCGACCACGATCATGCCGATGGTGATGTCCGCGGGCAACCCCAGGACATGGGATATGGACACGGCCAAGAGCGGCATGATGGCGTACTGCAGAATCATGCCCAGTCCCACCAGGGGCCACTTGCGCAGGATGTCCACGAAATCCCCGAACTCCAGGGTCAGCCCCATGCCGAACATGATGATCCCCAGCCCGAGGGGGATGTGCGGCTTGACCCAGGTGAAGGCCGGAGGATGCGCCAGGGCCACGGCGGACATGCCCACGGCGATCAAAATGAAGTTGCGCTCGATAAAAAAGGGTACGGCGTCGATTTTCATGCCCGTGGGGTGGCCCAAATACGGGGTTTTGTCAACGCCGGGACGAAAACCGGGGTCCGGCCACGATTTTCGAAGGGAATCAGGCCTTAATGGCCCCGCCGCAGCTCGATCCGGCCCCGGCGGTGCAGCCCAGGCAGTGCGGGCCGGTGACGATTCTCCTGCGGACCCAGGCCGCCAGGTCGAAATCCCCCAGCCGGTCCGGCGCGTCCGGGGCCGTGCCGAGATTCAGGGCCTGGTTGAAGTCGCAGTCGTAGAGCCTTCCGTCCCAACCGACATTGACCTGGTGGCGGCACATGAGCCCGTCCACGGTGGCCGGATTGAAGGAGCCGTCCAAAAGCTCCAAGTATTCGCCGTCCCTGCCCTGCTCCTCGAGCATGAGCATGAACCGGCCCACGGGCAGGTTGGTGATGGTCAGAAGGCGGTCGAAGGCCACCCCGTGTCTGTCGAGCATCTCCCGCTTGTAGGCGTCTTCAAGGCATTTCTGGTCCGGAGGCAGGTCCGGACCACCCGGATTGAAGACCAGGTCCAGGGTCAGGCCGTTCCCCTGCCCGTAGCCGAGCCCGTTGAGCCGCTTGAGCATGCGGATGGAACTGGCGTAGCACCGCTCCCCGCGCATGCGGTTGACGTTCTCCTCGAGATAGCACGGCATGGACGCCACCAGCCCCACGCCCTTTTCGGCGAAGAATTCGGGATAGCCGTCCATACCCGGCTCCTCCATGGCGGACAGGTTGGTCCGCGACTGCACGACCAGGCCCAGGTCCGTCAGGGCGGTGATGAAATCCTTCAGGTGCGGGTTGAGTTCGGGCGCGCCGCCGGTGATGTCCACCAACCCGGGCCGGACGGATTCGGCCAAGGACACGATCCGCTCCATGGTCGCGCGGTCCATGAGTTCCTCGCGCGCGGGGGAACATTCCAGATGGCAATGGATGCAGGCCTGATTGCATTTGAGTCCCACGTTGACCTGCAGGATATCCAGATCGGCGGCCAGAAGCGGCCCGCCGATTTTCTTGTCGAAAGCGTTCACCGGTACCTCGCCTGTTGCGGTTTTTCCCAGCCTAAACGGAAACCCCGCCGGGATGCAACATCCAGACTCCAAAGGGAGCGTATTCTCTCCGAGAACCGTGGAGATCGATGCAAAGGGGGAGTTGACGAACGATCGGGAACGCTGTAGGAAGACCATTCCCGTACAGAGGGAAGCCGGACGGCGGTTGCGTCGAGAACCCCGTCAGGTCCGAGAGGAAGCAGCGGTATTGATTGCTGCCGGGTGTCCGGTTTCCACTCAAAGGCGCGTTCAGCTATGAACGCGCCTTTTTCATTGTCCGATCAGGCCTGGCCGATGGAGGCCCGCAATTCCTCGAGCACAACCAGGGCGTTCTTGAAATCGTACTCGGCGATGGACTTGAGCAGCTGCTTGACTTCGCTCCGCGTCTCTTCGGGCCAGACCAACGCCTTGACGTCCCGGCTCCGCTCCCGGCACTCCACCGGGGCTCCCTGGGAAAGGGGGCCCCTGAGGCCTTCCAGGCTGGCCAGGAGTTCCTCGGCCGAAGCCGCCTCCCCGCCCTCCGGAAATTCCGATTCCTCGGACTGGGACTGCTTGAGCACGCCGATGCTCCCGACCACCACGGCCAGCCGGTCCGTGAACACGGCCAGCAGTTCGGCGGGATTTTCGTCCCCCTGGTCCAGGGCCTTTTCCAGGGCCCCGGCGGCCTCGAACAAATCCATGGCCCCGAGCATGCCGGAGGTCCCCTTGACCGAATGGGCCAGGGCCACGGCCTCCTCGCGTTTCCCGGCGCCCAGGTGCTCGCCGATCTGCACGGCGGCGCCCGCATACTTCTCGTCCAGGAGCAGGAGCAGCGTCCGATAGAGCTTCTCGTTGCCCCGGGCGCGGCGCAGGCCGAGCTGCACGTCGATGCCCTGCATCATGGCCGGGAGGGACTCCTCGTCCGCAGGGGACCGCTCCGTCTCGGCCTCGATCCGGACCGGGGCGGCCGCCTTGCCCGTTCCCTTGACCAGCCACTTGGTCAGCACGGCGAACAGGTCGTCCGGATCAAAAGGCTTGGCGATGTGGTCGTTCATGCCCACCTCCTTGCTCATCTCGATGTCGGCGAGCATGGCGTGGGCGGTCATGGCCACGATGGGCAGGTCCTTGAAGCGATCCTGGGCGCGGATACGCCGGGTGGCCTCATGGCCGTCCATGACCGGCATCTGGATGTCCATGAGCACCAGGTCCACTTCGTTCCCGTCCAGAAACTCCAGGGCGCTCCGCCCGTTGAAGGCCTCGAAGACCTCGACCCCGATGGAGGCCAGGATCTCCTGGGCCACCTGGCGGTTGATCTCATTGTCCTCCACCAGCAGGACCCGCTTGCCGGCGAGTTGATCCAGCGCCTTTTCGGGCCGGACGACCTCGTTCAGGGTGACCATGCCCTTGCCCAGGGTTTCGACAACCAGATTGAACAGGAAGGACTGATTCACCGGCTTGAAGAGCAGGCCGCGGAAGCCCAGTTCGTTGGTCCGCTTGACCAGCGAGGCGTTGCCGTAGGCCGAGACCATGAACATGGGCGGCTTGACCTCGATGGCCTCGTCCTTGAGAATCTTTTCGGCGGTCTCCAGACCGTCCATGTCCGGCATGCGCCAGTCCACCACGAGCAGCTTGAAGCCTTCCTCGCCGCCGCATCCATGCAGGATGTCGATGGCCTCGAAGCCCGACTTGGCCGTGGTCACGGACAATCCCATGTACTCGAGCATGCCCTTGAGGATGATCCGCGAGGTGGGATTGTCGTCCACCACCAGGGCGGGCATGCCGAGCAGTTCCTGGGGCAGAGTCGCGCTCTCGGACTCCTCCCGGTGTATGGGGAAGGTGACCTCGAACCAGAACAGGCTGCCCTTGCCGAATTCGCTCTCAGCCCCGATCTCGCCGCCCATGAGGTCCACCAACTGGTTGCACAGGCTCAACCCCAGGCCGGTGCCGCCGTATTTCCGGGTGGTGGAGGCGTCGGCCTGGGTAAAGGGCTGGAACAGCTCCTGGATCTTGTCCGCCTTGATGCCGATGCCGTCGTCCCTGACCGTAAAGCGCAGCTTGGCGGTGTCCATCCCCTTTTCCACGGTGGAGATGGCCACCACCACGGACCCCTCGTCGGTGAACTTGACGGCGTTGTTGCACAGGTTGATGAGGATCTGGGCCAGGCGCATGGGGTCGCCCTGTATGGCGGGCGGCACGTCCTTGCCCACGCTGATGAGAAATTCGAGCTTCTTTTCGTTGGCCCGGGGCGAGACGATGGTGGTCAGCTGTTCGAGGACCTGCTCCAGCTTGAAGCCCACGGATTCCACGGTGAGCATGCCCGCCTCGATCTTCGACAGGTCGAGCACGTCGTTGATGATGCCGAGCAGGGACTTGGCCGAGATGTCGATCTTGTTCAGGTAGTCCCGCTGGGCGGCCGAGAGCTCGGTCATTTTGATCAAATGGGTCATGCCGATGATGGCGTTCATGGGTGTGCGGATCTCGTGGCTCATGTTGGCCAGGAATTCACTTTTGGCCTGGGTGGCCTTTTCCGCCGCCTCCTTGGCCTTGATGATCTCCTTCTCGGTCTGCTTGCGGATGTGGATCTCCGAGGTCAGCAGCCGGTTGGTCTTGTTCAGCTCGTCCGTGCGCTCGACGACCCGTTTCTCCAGTTCTTCGTAGGCGGTCTTGAGGTTGGCCTGTGCGATGCGCAGTGGGGTGATATCCGTGGCCATGGCGAAGACCCCGTCGAAATTGCCTTCCGGATCGAACTGGGGGCTCGCGGAGATCATGGCCCAGACCTCGCTGCCGTCCCGGCGCACGAACCGCCGCTCATACTGGGAGGCCTGCCCGGCGCGGCGCTTCTCGATCTCGTTGCGGTGGTTCCCCTGGTCGTCGCCGTGAATGAGGTCCGGCACGTACATGCCCACCAGTTCGTCCTCGGTGTAGCCGAGCATGTCCGCGAATATCCGGTTGACCTGGAAGATGTGCTCGGACACGTCGATCATGACGATGCCCTCGATGCTCGTCTCGAACAGGCGGCGGTACTTCTCCTCGCTGGCCCGCAGTTCGGTCTCGCGCAGCCGGACCTGCTTGGCCATCTCGTTGAACTTGAAAAGGATGTGCTGGACCTCCAGGAACCCGCCCTGCTCCTCCTCGTGCTCGGAATACTCCCCGGCCGAGAGCCCCTCGATGCGCTGAATGAGCCGGCCCAGCGGCATGCGCAGGCTGCGGTTCAGAATGAGACGGGTGGACAGGCCTACCACGATGACCACGGACAGCAGGGAGAGCAGGCTGATCCAGGTGGTCTCGTAGACCTTCTCCCGAAAGATGGCCGGGGTCAGGCCGAGCCGGACCACGCCGACCTCGATGTTGTCGTAGGTTATCCGCTTTTCCTTGATGATCGTCTCGCCGGGGGTGGCCTCGCCGTAGCGGTAAATGTCGTTGCCCCGATGGTCGCGGACCTCGATGAGGACCACGATGTCGATGTTGGCGAACGTGTTGCACAGGTTGACCACGGACTCCTCCTCCATATGCCAGAGGTAGGATTCCAGGCTGTTGGCCAGGTGCGTCAGGGCCTCATCCGCCCGCTGCTGGAATTGCGCTTCGGACTTCTGGAACAGGATGATGAAGATGATCGAGGAAACGGCGAAGGAGGAAAGGACCACCACCATGACCAGGCTCGAGGTCAGGTGTTGCACCAGGGAGCGATCACTCCTGATTTTATGCAGCAATGGCATGGTCCGCGCCTTCTCCGGGAATGGCTCAGGGCCCTGTTACAGGCCGCTCCCCGCCGCATCGCCCGTCGGCGGCCTGCGGGAACCGGCCCGATTCGAAAGTTCCATACACATCCATCTCATAGGCCGAAGCCAACTTCCAGTCGATTATATTCAACATCCGCATCCGGCGCGGCTTCAACGCAGCCAACGATCGAGAACCGGCTGCAGGACGCCTTCCCGCTTCAGCGTTTCCAGGGTTTTTTCCAGTTTCCCCAAGAGGGCGGCGTTCCCCTTTTCCACGGCGAACCCCACGGGAGAGCCGGGATCGCCCACATCCATGACCCGGACGTCCAGGCCCTCCCGGTCCGCCAGAAGACGGCCCACGGCCAGGGGCGCGATCGCCGCCACGGCCTTGCCCTCCTTGAGCATGCGCATGGACTGCTCCTTGGTCTTGGTCCTGACGATGCGGACGAGGTTGAACACTCCCCGCTCCTTCAGGTACCGCTCCACAAAGGAGTTGCGGTCACCGGCCACCACCTTGCCGACCAGGTCGTCCGCCGAGCGGATGCCCGTCTCGCCCCGGGGCACGAAGATGACCACTTTTCGGCTGTAATAGGGCGAGGTGAAGGCGAAGAAATTCATGCGTTCCCGGTTGATCTCCATGCCGCACACGCAGTCCAGCCGCCCCAGACGCAGATTGGCGACGATGTCGTCCCAGTGCCCGGGCACCATGCGCACCCGGGCGCCGAGCCGGGCGAGGACAAGCCGGGTCACCTCCACGTCGAGACCGGCCGGTTCCCCCTTGTCGTCCAGGTACTGATACGGCGGATAGCCCGTGGCCATGCCGCAGTAAAACGTCGGCTCCGCCGCCCGGGCGGGTGCTGCCGCAAAAGCAAGCCCCAGACAGCATAGCGCCAGAAAGATTCGAACAAGCCGCCTCATCGATCGCACCCCGAAGGGACCTCCGTTTTGCCCTGCCAGGTGAAAAAAAGCATTTAAGATGCAATAGAATACCACATGGCCGCGGCCCGTGCCAGCCCTTATTCCCGGCCTTTTCCGCCGGACGGCAGCCACTTTTCTGTAACCTCGGCGGCGGCCGGAGCGCTTAACAATACAGGAGGGGGGCAACCTCAACCAAGGCGGCACACATGTTCGACAACAATGGGCACGAACCCATTCTCAGCGAGACGGAAATCAGATTCCTCCTGTCTGACCAACCCATTTCCGCCAAGCGCATATCGGGCCCGGCCCGGGACAAGACAAAGGGAATGGAGAAAAACGCCAAAAGGAAAGATGTCGACGACAACCTGATCGCGAGCCCCCGGGACCCACGCTAGCCCAGTCTGCGCACCCCGGCCCGCGACACGAAAAAAGGCCTACGGGAATTCCCGTAGGCCTTTTGCATTCAGTGGCGGAGAGGAGAGGATTTGAACCTCCGTTGGAGTTCCCCCCAAACACGCTTTCCAGGCGTGCTCCTTAAGCCGGACTCGGACACCTCTCCGCGTCAGAGAGGCAGTTTCTACCCAATATGGTGGGGCTTGGCAAGCACAAATTTTCCCCTTTTTAAAGCGGCAGTTGCAGGCTGCCCCGGAACTCGTCCAAGGAAGCCGCGCCGATCTCGGACAGCAGGGCCTCCATCTCGTCGGCCAGGCCAAAGGCGAAGTCCGGCCGCAGGAAATTGGCGGTGCCGACCTGCACGGCCTGCGCGCCCACCAGGATGAACTCCAGGGCGTCCTCGGCCGAGGCTATGCCGCCGATGCCGACCACCGGGATGTCCACGGCCCGCACGGCCTGGTGCACGCAGCGCAGGGCCACCGGCTTGACGGCCGGGCCGGACAGACCGGCGATGACATTGGCGATGCGCGGCCTGCGGCTGCGGATGTCCACGGCCATGCCGGACAGGGTGTTGATCAGGGACAGGGAGTCGGCCCCGCCCTCGGCCGCGGCCCTGGCGCAGACCGCGATGTCGGTCACGTTGGGCGAGAGCTTGACCATGACGTGCTTGTTCCCGGCCTTCTTCTTGACCGCCTCGGTGACCCTGGCGATCTGGGCCGGGTCCTGGCCGAAGGCCACGCCGCCCTCCTTGACGTTGGGGCAGGACACGTTGACCTCGAGCGCGGCCACGCCCTCCTCGCCCGCCAGCACCCCGGCCAGTTCGCCGAACTCCTCGGCGTCGCAGGCGTACAGGTTGGCGATGACGGCCACCTCGCGCCACGGCAAGTACGGCAGCGCCTTGGTCACGAAATACTCCACGCCCGGATTCTGGATGCCGATGGCGTTGAGCATGCCGCACGGCGTCTCGGCGATGCGCGGCATGGGGTTGCCCTCGCGCGGCTTGAGCGACAACCCCTTGGCCACGAAGCCGCCCAGCCGGGTCAGGTCGCCGTAGGGGGCGAATTCCAGGCCGAAGCCGAAGGTCCCGGACGCGGTCATGACCGGGTTCTTGAGGAAAAGACCGCCGAAATTGACTTGCATATCCATGGTTGCGGCCTCCTACAGCTCCACCTTGTCGGCCCAGAACACCGGGCCCCGCGTGCACACCTGAACGTGATGCCCCTCGCCGTCCCTGGTCACGCAGCCCAGACACGCGCCCACACCGCAGGCCATCCGGTTCTCCAGCGAGACCTGCGCCCTCGCGCCGTACTCCCTGGCGAACCGCTGGACCGTGCGCATGAACGGCGTGGGGCCGCAGCACAGGGTCAGGCCGCCCCGCTTCGCGTTGTCCTCGATCAGCCCGCGCAGGGTGTCGATGATGCAGTCCAGATCCGACGGCTCGGCCTCGATCATGCACCGGCAGTCCACGGTCCGGGACAGCAGATCATAGGGGTAGCAGTCCAGCGGCAGACGGTGGGCCAGGAACAGGGACAGGTTTTCGGGACGCGGATGTTGCTCGACATATCCGCGAAAAGGTGCGATGCCGATGCCCCCGGCGAGCAACAGGGTCGGGACGTCGGGCTCCACGGCAAAGGAATTGCCGAGCGGGCCCCACATGGTCACCGCGTCGCCGGGCGACAACTCGGCGATGCGCCGGGTGCCCCGCCCCACGGCCTGGATGAACAGGGTGACGGAGTCGTCGTCCCCCGAACTGAGGGAGAACGGCCTGCCCCAGAGCATGTCGAGCTCCCAGGAGCTGGGCCGGATCATGACGAACTGACCGGGCTTCCACCCGTCCCAGTCCGGTCGTTCGAGCGTCAGCTCGAAGAATTCGCCGGCCGTTTTTGATTGACCGACCGGGGATACTTTCAATACCTTGACACTGCGGCAATTCCTCAAGGACATACAGATACCTTATGAGCAAAAAACATATTCCGGAAATCATGGCCCCCGCAGGGGACAAAAACGCCTTCCTGGCCGCCGTGGCGGCCGGGGCGGACGCGGTCTACGTGGGGTTGAAACACTTCTCGGCCCGCATGCAGGCCCAGAACTTCTCTATCAGCGAGCTGGCGCAGCTGGCAAGCCTGGGCCGCGATCGCGGCACCAAGACCTACGTTGCCATGAACACCCTGGTCAAGCCCCAGGACGTGGAATCCGCGGGCAGGCTCATCGACCGGCTGCAAAGAAACGTCAAGCCGTTCGCTCTCATCGTCCAGGACCTGGCCATGCTGACCCTGGCCAAGCAGGCGGGCTACACCGGCGAGCTGCACCTGTCCACCCTGGCCAACGTGTCCCACCCTGCCGGGCTGGACGTGGCCAAAAAGCTCGGCGCCAACCGCGTGGTCCTGCCCCGCGAGCTGAACCTGGACGAGGTCAAGCTCATGGCCGATGCCTGCCCCAAGGACCTGGACCTGGAAATCTTCGTGCACGGCGCGCTGTGCCATTGCGTCTCCGGGCGCTGCTACTGGTCCAGCTACCTGGGCGGCAAGTCCGGCCTGCGCGGCCGCTGCGTGCAGCCCTGCCGCCGCCTCTACACTCGGGGTAAGGAGCAGCCCGAGCGGCTCTTCTCCTGTTCGGACCTCTCCCTGGATGTACTGACCAAGCCGCTGCTGTCCATGGACCGCGTGGCCGCCTGGAAGATCGAGGGCCGCAAGAAGGGCCCGCACTACGTCTTCTACACGGTCAAAGCGTACCAGATGCTGCGCGACAACCCGCAGGACGCCCAGGCCAAGAAGACCGCCATGGAACTGCTCGACCAGGCCCTCGGGCGGCCGTCCAGCCACTCCGTATTCCTGCCCCAGCGCCCGTTTCAGCCCGTCCAACCCAAGGAGGAGACCAGTTCCGGACGACTCATCGGCGAGATCAGGCGTGACCAGAAAAAGCTCTTCTTCGAGCCGCGCGAGCAGCTCGAAACCGGCGACCTGGTTCGCGTGGGCTACGAGGACCAGCCCGGCCATCGGACCATCCCCATCCGCCGCCGCGTGCCCAAACGCGGGCGCATGGACATTCCCTTTTCCCGCAAGCACGTCGGCCCCCCCCTGCCCACGGGCACCAAGGTCTTTCTGGTGGACCGGCGCGAACCGCAGCTGGTCAAGCGGATCAGGGAACTGGAAAAGGAGCTCGACTTCTTCCCGGCACCGGAGATGAAGGAATCGACCTTCACCCCCACCTGGCCCAAGGCCGCGCCCCGCGTTCGCGGCAAGGGCAAGGGGAAGAGCTCTCCCCGGACCGAATCCGTGAGCCTTTTCCGCCTGCCGCCCAAGGGCAAGACCTGGGACCGCCCGGCCTTCTGGCTGGAGCGCTCCATACTGGGCAAGGTGGCCGGAAAGGACACGGCCCGCGCCCAGTGGTGGCTGCCCCCGGTCGTCTGGCCCGACGAGGACAAGAAATACCGCTCCCTGATCAAGGAGGCGGTGCGCAAGGGCGCGCGCGAGTTCGTGCTCAACGCCCCGTGGCAGGCCGCCTACTTCGAGGACCGCAAAAACGTGACCCTGACCGCCGGGCCGTTCTGCAATACCGCCAACAGGCTGGCCCTGGACGTCCTGCGCCAGCTTGGCTTCTCCAGCGCCATCATCAACCCGGAGCTGCCCCTGGAGGACCTCCAGGGACTGGCCCAGAATCCGCCCCTGCCGCTCGGCTTCGTCATCAAAGGCATGTGGCCGTTCGGCATTTCCCGGTTCCTGGCCGACGCCGTGCCATTCGACGAGGCCATCAAGTCGCCCATGAACGAGGTCGCCTTCGTGCGCAAGTACGGCCAGAACAACTGGATATTCCCGGGCTGGGAAGTGGACCTGACCAAAGAGGCCCGCACCCTGGAGCGGCTCGGCTTCAAGACCTTCGTGACCATGCTCGAACCCTGGCCGCGCAACGTGCCCCGCCCCACCCGGACCAGCGAATTCAACTGGCGGCTGAAGTTGCTATAAGAAAGAGGGATGCCTCCTTCGGCGGGATTGCCGGATGATTTCGCCTCCGGCGGCCAAAGGGGCGGGCCCCCTTTGGAATCCCTGTGCCGCCTTCGGCGGGGTTTATTCATTGGGCTGAGATGGGGGCGGCCGTGACGGCCGCCCTTTCTATTGCACGGCTCCCAGCTTGCGGCTTTCGGCCTTGCCGGGCAAGACCCTCTCGGACTCCCGTTCCTCGCCGCCCAGGTGGCCGATGATCGCCTGCAGGGTCTCGGCCATGTCGGCCAGGCCCGCTATGACCGAGGCGGCCTGCTGCACGTCCTCGGCCGTGGCCGAGGCCAGCCGGCTGACGTCCAGCACCGCGCCGCTGATCTCCTCGCTGGCCGCGGACTGCTGACGGGCCGCGATGGCTATGCCCTCGATCCTGTCGGCAACATTGGCCGAGAACTCCCTGATGTTCCGGAAGGCGTCCACGGAATTGCCGACCTCGCCGTTGGCCGAGGCCACGTGGGCCAGGGTCTCCTTCACGTCGTGAATGTTGCGGCCCGTGGCCTCCTGGATGGCGGTGATGCGCTCCTCCACTTCCTTGGTGGCGACCATGGTCTTTTCGGCCAGCTTGCGCACTTCGTCGGCCACCACCGCGAAACCCCGCCCGGCATCGCCCGCGCGGGCGGCCTCGATGGCCGCGTTCAGGGCCAGCAGGTTGGTCTGGTCCGCGATTTCGTTGATCACGCTGATGACCTGGCCGATGGATTCGGTGTCCGAGCCCAGCCGGGCCATGCCCTCCTCCAGCACCGAGACCGTCCCGGCCACCTCGGCCATGGACTTCTCGGCCCGATGGACCACCTGGATGCCCTGGCTGGCCTCGGTGCTGGCCTCGTTGGCCAGCCCCGACGCGTCGCTCACGTTCATGGCCACCTCGTTGACCGTGGCGTTCATCTCCTCCATGGCCGTGGCCGACTCGGACATGCGCTCCTGTTGCGTGATCGCGCTTCCGGCGATCTTCCCGGTGCGCTCCTTGAGGTCCCGGGACACCGTGGCCAGCTTCCGGGCCACCTCGTCGGCACGCCCGGCGGCCTCGCCCATGCGTTCCAGCAGAGTCTGGACGCGCTCCTGCTGGGCCAAAGCCTCGTCCCGCGCCCGCCCCGCCTCTCCGGCCTGGGTGCGGGCGTCCTCCTCCATCTTCCGCGACTTGGCGATCACGGCGCGGAGATTGGCGACCATGTCCACCAGTACGCCCTTGAGTTCGCCCAGCTCGGCCCGAAACACTCCTTGGGGCTGCGCGTCGAGGTCGCCCCCGGCCACGCTGCGGGCAAAGGCGTTGAGGCGCATGAGCGGGCTGTTGATGGACCGCATCACCCACAGGAGCAAGAGCAGAATGGCCGCGCCCACGCCCAGCTCCACGCCGAGCACGCCGTAGTCGATCATCCGCGCGTCGTGAAGCGACTGGGCCGCACTGCTCTCGGCGATTTCGTCGTAGACCGGCTCCAGGGAACGGGCCGCCTCCACCAATCCGCCGGTGATGTCCGCGATCCGCTTCTCCCGGTCCACATAATTGTTGAAGGCGTCGAGATAGCCCTGCAACGCCTTGAGCTGCCCGGCCCCCTCCCCGGGAGTGTACCCGGACGAGAGCATGGCCCGCAGCTCCTGCGCGCCCTTGGCCACGCGGCCCACGTACTGGGTGTCGCCCCGAATGATGTAGTTCTTTTCATGCCGCCGCATCTGGAGCAGCTTGATGACGAACTCCTCGCTCATGGCCGTCTTGGCGAACTCGGCCTCCATGTTACGGGCCGCCTGGATGAACGCCCAGCGCAGCCCCTCCTTCATGGTCAGCCCCATGGCCACGTAATGGTCGTTCACCTGGATCAGCGCCTCCCGGTATTGCCGCAGGATGTCCAGGGCCTCGCGGCAGCGGTCGGCCAGACCCGGCTTGATCCGGACAATTTCTTCAAGCACCTGCCCGGCCTTGTCCGCATCTTCCAGGGCCTTGCGGGTATATTGCTCGTCCTTGCGCAATAAAAAGTTCTTTTCATGCCGCCGCGCCTGGAGAAACAGAACGGTGCCCTCCCTCGCCAGCGCGGCCAGCTTGCGTGTCTTGATCACGTATTGCCCGCCCACGTAATTCACCGCGAAGATTCCGGCCAGGCCCAGCAGCACGGACACAAAGATCAGGATCAGCTTGTTCTTGATGCTCATGAATGCCCCCTCATGAAAAACAGCGTTGCGAAAAGCTAAAAGAGTGCAAAAGGTGTGCACAAGAATTATTCAATGATTTCTTGTTGATAATCGCGCAACGTTGCGCAATTTCGATTTGCGCAACCATTTTCACCGGCAATCGGCACTATGCGTCCGAGAGAGGGGAAAACGAAAAAGCCCGGTCGGACCGGGCCTCGCAAAAGCCGCCGTACGGCCTGTCGGAAAGAAAGGAGATGGACCGGGGACGCCTAGAACGTCCCGCCATCCCAGCCGAAGAGGTGGCGCTTGATGTCGCCGAAGGCGATGTACACGCGGTTGGCCGGGATGGACAGTTCCCGGTTCAGGTACCCGCTTATGGCGGCGGAGAACTCCGGGGTGCGGTCCTCGGGCAGACCGATGGAGTCAAGAGTGACGAAGGCCGCCGGGTCGCCGGTGCCGCCGAAGAGCAGCTTTTTGCCCGACTCCAGTTCGGCCAGGACGTAGGCCTCGGGCTTGCCGAGCAGTTCGGCGGCCAGGGCGGACAACCCTTTGAGGCAGGCCTCCTCGTCGGGCGCGATAACGTTGGTCTCCACTTTGATGAACGGCATGGCGGTCCTCCTTAGAGGTGGATGATTCCGGTCATGTAGGTCACGGCGTTGCCGGATATTTTGACCCGGTCGCCGAGGTATTCGCAGCGCAGGGAGCCGCCCCGCCTGGAGGCCTGGTAGGAGGAGAACGAGGACTTGCCCAAGCGGTCCGCCCAGTACGGGACCAGGGTGCAGTGGGCCGACCCGGTGACCGGGTCCTCGGGCACGGAATCGCCGGACACGAAGACGCGGGACACGAAGTCGTGGTCCATGCCGGGCGCGGTGCAGATGAGGCACAGCCCGTCCAGGCCCGAGACAAGGCGGAAGTCGGGGTCAAGCGCACGGATCTCGTCCTCGGTCTCGAAAACGGCCATCATGTCGCGGCCGCCCATGTACAGTTCGGCGGGCCGCGCCCCCAGAGCCGCGGCCACCCGTTCGGTGACCTGGCTCTTGGCGCAGGACCAGGCCGGGAAGTCCATGGAATAGCCGTCGCCCTCGCGGTCCACGAAGAGCCGCCCGCTCTTGGTCTCGAAGACCACGACCGGGTCGGTGTAGTCCAGGTGGCGGTAGAGGACGTGGGCGCTGGCCAGGGTGGCGTGGCCGCACAGGTCGATCTCGATCTCCGGGGTGAACCAGCGCAGTTCGAAGTACTCGCCCTTGCGCACGAAGAAAGCGGTCTCGGCCAGGTTGTTTTCCTGGGCGATGCGCATCATCAACTCGTCGGACAACCACTCGTAGAGCGGGACCACGGCCGCCGGGTTGCCGGTGAAGACCTCGTCCGCGAATGCGTCCACCTGATAGAGATCGAGTTCCATGGCCCCCCCCCAACTGCCTAGAAGGTTTGCTTGAACAAATCGTCGGCCGACGCCGGGGCCTCTCCGCTCCCGCCGTACGGGCGGGCCGTTTCCGTGGGCTCGGAGCCCACCTTGAACGGCAGGAAGAACTCCTGGGTCGAGGACGGCGAGGCGAGCTTGCCCGTGTCGCCGTCCACCTTGACCATAACAATTCCCGGCGGCTGGGTGAAGTCCTCATAGGGATAATCGTTCTCCACCTCCTTGCGGTAGTCCACCCAGATGGGCGAGGCAGCGCGCGAGCCGGTCTCCCACTTGCCCATGGGGGTCAGCTCGTCGAAACCGACGTACACGCCGGTCAGCAGGTACGGGGCGTAGCCCATGAACCAGGCGTCCTGCTCCATGTTCGAGGTGCCGGTCTTGCCCGCCACGGGCCTGCCCAGGACCTTGGCGCGCCAGCCGGTGCCGTTCTGGACCACCTGCTTCATGAGCGTGGCCATGATGTAGGCGGTCTGCGGACTGATGGCGTCCACGGCCTCGGGCTTGGAGGAGTACAGCTCGTCGCCCCAGGCGGACTTCACGGACAGGACCGTGCGCGGTTTGATGTAGGACCCGCCACGCGGGAAGGTGGTATAGGCCTCGCACAGGTTCATGGGAGTGACCACGGCCGAGCCCAGGGACACGGACAGGTCGACGGGGAAGTCGGTGTCCAGGCCCATGGCCTTGGCCCGGTCGATGATGGTCCGGATGCCGATCTTCTGGGCGATGCGGATGGTGCACAGGTTCTTGGACTTGACCAGGGCTGTGCGCAGCAGGGTCGGTCCGTCGAAGGTGCCCTCGAAGTTCTCGGGCCGCCACAGCTTGCCCTCGGCGTCGTTGGCGTAGACGATGGGCGCGTCGAGCACGATGGAGGCAGGGGTGAAGCCGTTGTCGATGGCCGCCGAGTAGACGATGGGCTTGAAGGCCGAACCGGGCTGGCGTCTGGCCTGGGTGGCCCGGTTGAACTGACTGGTGGCGAAGGAATAGCCGCCCACCAGGGCGACGACCTCGCCGGTGCCGGGCTTGATGGAGACCAGCGCGCCCTGGACCTCCGGTTCGCGTTCCAGGTCGAGAATCCAGGTGCCGTCCTCGTTTTTCGGGGCCGTGTCCACGGTCACCCAGACCACGTCACCCATCTTGAGGATCTTGCGGGCGTCGGTCGGGTCGGGCACGTCCTCGTGGCTCTTCCGGATATCGGGCTCGCGCACCCACCACATGGCCTTGATGGGGATTTCCCCCTTGAACCTGCCGAAACGGACCAGGGCCTTGTCCTTGGCCACCTTGGTCACGAAGGCCTTGAGGAGCTGGTCCTTGGCCATGATGTTGTCCGTGGTCTGCGGCCCTTCCTCGAGGATTCGCGGTTCGTCCGCCGCGGTGAAATGGCCGACCGGGCCGATCCAGCCGCGCCGTTTGGCCGAGTCGATAAGCCCGCGCCGCAACGCCTTCTCGGCGGCCGCCTGGTGCTTGAGATCGCACGGGGTGGTCACGGTCAGGCCGCCGTTGTAGACCTCGTCCTCGCCGTACTGGTCGACGAGCCAGCGGCGGACTTCCTCGAGGTAGTACGCGCCCACCTGCCAGGACGGGTCGTCCATGGACTTGAGTTCGATGGGCTCGACCAGCGCCTCCTGATACTGCTCCTCGGTGATCCATCCGAGATTGCGCATCTGGCCGAGGACGTATTCCTGGCGCTGCCGGGCAAGCTGGTAGTTCTGGTAGGGGTTGTACCGCGTGGGGGCCTGGGGCAGCCCCGCGATCATGGCCGCCTGGGCCACGGTCAGGTCCTTGGCGTGCTTGGCGAAATAGGTCCGGGCGGCGGCCTCCACGCCGTAGGAGTGCGCACCCAGGAAGATATGGTTCAGGTAGATGGTCAGGATCTCTTCCTTGGTCAGGTAGTTCTCCAGACGAAAGGCGAGGATGGCCTCCTTGAGCTTTCTCTTGTAGCTGCGCTCGGAGGTCAGCAGGAGGCGCTTGATGATCTGCTGGGTGATGGTCGAGCCGCCCTGCTTGGTTCGCCCGGCCATGAGATTGGCCTTGAAGGCGCGGACGATGGCGGTCAGGTCCACGCCGTCGTGCTCGTAGAAGGAGGCATCCTCGGCGGCCAGGAACGCCTTGGGAATCCACGGGCTCATCTGGTCCAGAGTGACCAGGAACCGCTTCTCCTTGTAGAAATAGCCGAGCACCTGGTTATCCTGGGCGTAGACCGTGGTCACCAGCGGCGGCTTGTAGTCGGTGATGTTCTTGAATCCGGGCAGGTCGTTCGAGGCCCAATGGTAGAGCCAGACGGCCCCGCCGATGCCCGAGAGGATGCAAGCGAGCACGAATATACAGAATATCTTAAGGAATTTCTTCATGTTCCATCCATCAGAAGGTTTTCTTGACCGGGTTCGCGCCCTTGGACGGGGGCAGTCCCCAGACCAGGCGCAATCGGCCGTACAGATCCTTCACGGTCGCCTTGTTGGTGTCAAGGATGTCGAGAATCCGGGCCAGGGTGCCCCCTTCCCGCCGGGCGAGACAGGTGGGGGTGTCGAAATGCGTGACCGTGCGACCCGCCATCCAGAAGGGAAAGAGGCGGCAGTAGTAGGGGCGCGCCTCCTGCGGGATCTCGCAGCCCAGCGGGCCGAGAAAGCGGCACGCGCCCATGGAATCCACGGCCAGCCGGAAGTGCTCCTTGCCCTCGGGAAAGATGCGCCGGACCTCCTCCTCTTCGCCGGGGAAGAGGCGGCAGGCGTAGTCGATGAACGCCTTGGAGTTGGGCGAGACCACGAAGCCGCCGGTGTACGGCACCAGCTCCTGGATGCGCTCCTTCTCGGTCTGGGACAGGGGGAAGCAGTACTCCTCCTGGCCCGTGGTGATGCGGCAGCAGGTCGGCCCCTGGAAGGAGCAGCGCCTGCAGACGTCGGCGTCTTCGGTACGGGTCCGGGCCATCAACCGGCTCCCCCGCCGTTGCCTCCCGAAAAGGTCAGCTCGCCCTTGCCGAGCAGGTCGTGCAGGTGGACCATGCCCGCCAACCGCCCGTCATCGCGGACCACGGGCAAAACGGTGATCTGGCTGCGCTCCATGAAATCGAGCACGCGGGCCGAGGACTCCCCGGCCGTGGCCCTTCTCGGCGACACGGTCATGACCGCGCTCACCGGGCGGTCCATGTCGAGCCCCCCGGCGCAGACCAGGCGGCGCACGTCGCCGTCGGTCAGCACGCCTTTGAGCAGCGTGGCCCCATCGACCACGGCCACCAGGCCGAGCCCGCCGCCGTTCAGGGTGGCCAGGGCGTCCCTCAGGGCGGCCTCTTCCCGGACCACGGGCAGACCGTCGCTGTGCATAAGTTGATCCACGCAGGTGGCCAGCCGCTGGCCCAGCGAACCGCCGGGATGAAACCGCTTGAAATCGTCCTGGCCGAAAGACTTCCACTCCATCAGGCAGACGGCCAGAGCGTCGCCCACGGCCAGCTGCGCGGTGGTGGAGGACGTCGGGGCCAAGCCCATGGGGCACGCCTCGCGCGGCACGCGGACCTGGATGTGGACGTCGGAGAGCCCGGCCATGGGCGAGGCCGGGTTGGAGGTCATGGCGATGACCGTGGCCCCCAGGGATTTGAGCGTGGGCAGGATGGCGTTGACCTCGTCGGTGGCCCCGGAGTTGGACAGAGCCAGGACCACGTCCTCGTCCCGGATCATGCCCAGATCGCCGTGGGCCCCCTCCACCGGATGGAGGAAGAAGGACGGCGTGCCCGTGGAGGACAGGGTGGCCGCGATCTTGCGGCCCACCAGCCCGGACTTGCCCAAGCCGGTGATGACCACCCTGCCCGTGCACTTGGCCATGGCGGTCAAGGCTTCAATAAACGGCCCGTCCAACTGGTCGCGCACGGCCTCAAGCCCCTGGACCTCTATGTCCAGAACCTCGCGGGCCAGCTCCAGCCAGTCCTTGCGTTCGGATGTACATGCCATGCGTTGTTCTCCCGAATAGGAACCGGAACGGACGCGAAAACGCGTCCTCCCGGCGGGCGGCCCTAGCGCCGCCCCATCCCGGCCGTGCCCCTGTCAGGGGGTGCCGGGCGTTGATGATTCGCTGCCTAGCAGAATTCCTTGATGATTCCGGGCGCGGCCTCCAGGCAGTCC
This sequence comes from Pseudodesulfovibrio hydrargyri, assembly GCF_001874525.1. NCBI lineage: Bacteria > Pseudomonadati > Thermodesulfobacteriota > Desulfovibrionia > Desulfovibrionales > Desulfovibrionaceae > Pseudodesulfovibrio > Pseudodesulfovibrio hydrargyri. Next base: position 467,144 of record NZ_LKAQ01000001.1, read on the forward strand.
TTGCCCATGCGGTCGGCCAGAGGCACCGGATAGTTGCCGTCGAAGCAGGCCAGGCACCATTCATCCTGGGTCACGGAGTCGAGCAGACCGGGGATGGACAGGTAGTGCAGGGAATCGAGCCCCATGAACCGCGCGATGTCCTCCACCGAGTGGTTGGCCGCGATGAGTTCGCCCTTGGAGGAGAAGTCGATGCCGTAGAAACAGGGGAAGCGGATGGGCGGACAGCTGACCCGCAGGTGGATCTCCCGCGCGCCCAGCTCGCGCAACTTCTTGACGCGCGCCCGGATGGTCGTGCCGCGCACGATGGAGTCCTCGATGATGATGATCCTCTTGCCCTGGATCATGGACTTGACCGGGTTGAGCTTCACCCGGACCGAGAAGTCGCGCATGTCCTGCGAGGGCTGGATGAAGGTCCGTCCCACGTAGTGGTTGCGGATCATGGCCAGCTCCAGGGGCAGGCCGGACTCCTGGGAGTAGCCCACGGCCGCGTAGTTGCCCGAATCCGGGAACGGCATGACCAGGTCCGCGTCCACCGGAGCCTCCTTGGCCAGCATGACGCCCATGGCCTTGCGCCGCTCGTAGACCACGTCGCCGAAGATATGGGAGTCGGGCCGGGCGAAGTAGATGAGCTCGAAGATGCACTTGCTGCACCGGATGGGCTCGGCGAAGCGGTGGCTGCTCAGCTTGTTCTTGTGGACCACGACCATCTCGCCGGGGTCCAGGGGACGCAGGTACTCGGCCTCGACCAGGTCGAAGGCGCAGGTTTCGGAGGCGAAGACGTAGTTGCCGCCCACGCTGCCGAGGACCAGGGGCCTGAAGCCGTTGGGGTCCTTGACCGCGATCATCTTGTCGTTGGCCAGGATGAGCATGGAGTAGGCCCCGCGCACCCGGTTGCACGCCTTGCCCACGGCCTCCTCGATGGTTTCGGACTCATGCAGGTATTTGATGATCAGGTGGGCGAAGACCTCGGTGTCCATGGTGGTCTGGAAGATGGACCCGTTCTGCTCCAGCTCGGTGCGCAACTCGTAGGTGTTGACCAGGTTGCCGTTGTGGGCCACGGCCAGGCGCAGGTCGCCGTGGCGGACCAGGAACGGCTGGGCGTTGCGGATCAGGGACGCGCCCGTGGTGGAGTAACGGATATGGCCCATGGCGATGGAGCCCTTGAGCTCCTTGCCCAGGTGCCGCTCGTTGAACACGTCGGCCACCAGGCCCATGCCCTTCTGTTCGCGGATCCTCTCGCCATCCCAGGTAACGATGCCCGCGGACTCCTGCCCGCGGTGCTGCAGCGCGTACAGACCGAAATAGGTCATGCGCGCCGCCTCCTTGTTGCCGTAGATGCCGAAAAGACCGCAATACTCTTTTTTCATGGAAACTCTCTCGTGTGTCCGGCTTCTCTCTAGCCGTAATATTCTTGCAGGCTCTTCACTTGCAGCCCGGTTTGTCTGAGTTCGCATATGGCCTGCACCACCGCGCGGGCCCCGGACACCGTGGTGGTGTAGGGGATGTCGTACAGCAGCGCGTTCTGGCGGATCATCTTGGCGTCGCCCACGGTCTTCTTGCCCGAAGGCGTGTTGATGACCAGGTCGAACGCCCCGTTCTTGATGTGGTCTACCACGTGGGGCCGCTGGCCCTCGTGGACCTTGTGGACCTTTTCCACGTTGACGCCCTTCTCCATGAGGAAGTCGGCCGTGCCGCCCGTGGCCGCCACCTTGAAGCCCATGGCCTCGAAGTCCTTGGCCACCAGCACGATCTTGGACTTGTCCCAGTCGTTGACGGACATGAAGACCGTGCCGCTGGTCGGCAGCTTCTGGCCCGCGGCCAGCTGCGACTTCATGTAGGCCAGGCCGAAGCTCGGGTCGATGCCCATGACTTCGCCGGTGGAACGCATCTCGGGTCCGAGCAGGACGTCCACGTTGGGGAAGCGGTTGAACGGGAAGACCGACTCCTTGACCGAGACGTGGCCTTTCTTGCGCAGCTCCCAGGGCTTCAGGTCCTTGAGCTTCTCGCCGAGCATGACCCTCGTGGCCATCTTGGCCAGGGGCACGCCCGTGGCCTTGGACACGAAGGGCACCGTGCGCGAGGCGCGCGGGTTGACCTCGATGATGTAGACCTCGTTGTCCTTGATGGCGAACTGAACGTTCATCAGCCCGACCACGCCCAGTTCCTTGGCCATGGCCACGGTCTGTCGCTCGATCTCGCGGATCAGCTCGGCGGACAGCGAATACGGCGGCAGCACCGAGGCGGAGTCGCCAGAGTGGATGCCCGCCTCCTCGATGTGCTCCATGACCCCGCCGATGTACACGTCCTCGCCGTCGGCCAGGGCGTCCACGTCCACCTCGATGGCGTATTCGAGGAACTTGTCGATCAGGGTCGGGTGCTCCGGGGAGACCAAGGCCGAATGGCGGAAGTAGTGGTCGAACTCGTCCATGGAGTAGACGATGTCCATGCCCCGGCCGCCGAGCACATAGGACGGGCGCAGGACCAGCGGGAAGGTCAGCTTCTCAGCGATCTCGCGGGCCTGGACCATGGACATGGCCGTGCCGTTGGGCGGCTGCTTGAGGTTCAGCTTGTTCAGGAACTGCTTGAACCGCTCGCGGTCCTCGGCGCGGTCGATGGCGTCCGGGCTGGTGCCTATCAAGGGCACGCCCGCGTTCATCAGCCGCAGCGCCAGGTTGAGCGGGGTCTGGCCGCCGAACTGGACGATGACTCCGTCCGGCTTCTCGAACTCGATGATGTTCATGACGTCCTCGAAGGTCAGGGGCTCGAAGTAGAGCTTGTCCGAGGTGTCGTAGTCGGTGGAGACCGTCTCCGGGTTGGAGTTGACCATGATCGACTCCACGCCCATCTCTTTCAGCGTGAAGGAGGAGTGGCAGCAGCAGTAGTCGAACTCGATGCCCTGGCCGATGCGGTTGGGACCGCCGCCCAGGATGACGATCTTCTTGCGGTCCTCGCGGACGTTCTCCTGCCCGGTCTCGTAGGTGGAATAATAGTACGGGGTGTAGGCCTCGAACTCGGCGGCGCAGGTGTCGACCAGGTAGTAGGTCGGCTCGATGCCCAGCTCCTTGCGAAGGCTGCGCACCGCGTCCTCGCTGGTCCGCCACATGGACGCCAGCTGCGGGTCGGAATAGCCGTATTCCTTGGCCTTCCTAAGCATTTCGGCCATACCCTCGGCCTCCGCGGTCACGCCCTCGCGCTTGCCGAAGTCGATGAGCGCGTGCTCCATGTCGACGATGTCCTTGAACTGGCGCAGGAACCACGGGTCGATCTTGGTGGCCTCGAAGACTTCCTCCTCGGTCATGCCGCAGTTGAGCGCGTTGCGCAGGGCGTACAGCCGCTGGGAGTTGGGACGGCGCAGGAGCCTGAGGACCTCGTTGCGGTCGATGTCGCAGTTGTCGAACTGCTCGCCCAGGCCGGGGTGGCCGGTCTCGAGCGAACGCAATCCCTTCTGCAGCGCTTCCTTGAAAGTCCGACCGATGGCCATGGTCTCGCCCACGGACTTCATGGCCGTGGTCAGGTAGTCCTCGGTGCCCGGGAACTTCTCGAAGGTGAAGCGGGGTATCTTGACCACGCAGTAGTCGATGGCCGGTTCGAACGAGGCCATGGTCTCGCGGGTGATGTCGTTGGGAATCTCGTCCAGGGTGTAGCCCACGGCCAGCTTGGCCGCGATCTTGGCGATGGGAAAGCCGGTGGCCTTGGAGGCCAGGGCCGACGACCGGGACACGCGCGGGTTCATCTCGATGATGATCAGCTCGCCGTCCTCGGGGTTGATGGCGAACTGGACGTTGGACCCGCCGGTCTCCACGCCGATCTCGCGCATGACCGCGAGCGACGCGTCCCTGAGGCGCTGATACTCGTCGTCGGTCAGGGTCTGGGCCGGGGCCACGGTGACCGAGTCGCCGGTGTGCACGCCCATGGGATCCAGGTTCTCGATGGAGCAGATGATCACGCAGTTGTCCTTCTTGTCCCGCATGACCTCCAGCTCGTACTCCTTCCAGCCGAGGATGGAGCGCTCGAGCATGATCTCGTGCTTCATGGACAGGGCCAGCCCGTTGGAGCAGATCTGTTCCAGCTCCTCCATGTTGTAGGCCACGCCGCCGCCGGAGCCGCCCAGGGTATAGGCGGGCCGGACGATGATCGGGAACGGGATCTTCTCGCCCCACTCGCGCACGTCGTCCATGTTGTGGCAGATGCCGCTCTCGGGCATGCCCAGGCCGATGTTGCGCATGGCCTCGCGGAATTCCTCACGGGATTCCGCCTTGTTGATGACGTCGATGTTGGCGCCGATGAGCTCCACGCCGAACTTGTCGAGCACGCCCATGTCGGCCACGGCCAGGGCCGTGTTCAACCCGGTTTGCCCCCCCAAAGTCGGCAAAAGAGCGTCGGGACGCTCTTTTTCAATGATTCGGGCTACGGTTTCGGGCTCTATGGGCTCGATGTAGGTCGCATCGGCCAGCTCCGGGTCCGTCATGATGGAGGCCGGGTTGGAGTTGACCAGGACCACCTCGTACCCCTCCTCCTTGAGCGCCTTGAGGGCCTGGGTACCGGAGTAGTCGAACTCGCAGGCCTGGCCGATGACAATGGGGCCGGACCCGATCAACATGATCTTCTTGATATCTGTGCGTTTGGGCATTCTGCTCGAAGTAGTTGAAGTTACGGCGGTATTCGAGAGAGGGGGGCGACCCCCTTCCCCTCGCCCGGCTCGGCACCGCCGCCGCCCGCCGGACAAGCAATCTTTATTATAAGGTTATCCCCCGAAACGCAATGGTTATATACCCTGCGCCCATCTTGCGGGAGCCGCGCTTTCATACTTTCCCCACGCCCGCCTCGCCGTCGCCCCCAAGCCGCCGATCGGCCAAGCCTCGGCCCCGAAAAACGCCGCTTGCCAGAGAAGCGTGGCCGTCTCACCGAACCATAAGCATCCCGTGCCGATTGCCAAGAGGGCGTGCAAAGATCGCAGATTCCCGTTGACAGCGCAGAGGTTGATACTTACTCTCAACTTCAACGCAAATTTTGAGGGAAATTCCAGCGATGCAAAAGCCTTTGACCGAGTTTCCGACAGGGTCCGTGGTTCGAATAGCCGGTATAGACGGCGGCCGTCAGGCGCGCGCCCGCATGCTCGCCATGGGCATGACCCCCGGCTGTCCGGTGGAGGTCTTGAGCGGCGGCTCCAACGGATGCCGCGTGCGCGTGCGCGGCTCGGACGTGGTCCTCTGCTGTGGCCTGGCTGGAAAGATCCTGGCCGTGCCCGATGACTCCGACGAAGGCCCCCGTTGCTCCTGCTGCCCCGGCCCCCACGCCAGGGCCTCCTAGCCGGGCTTCCCGACGAATCTCACAAAGCCGTCCATTTGGGCGGCTTTTTTATCGACAGGAAAAGGGAAGAAGCCCCGGGCCGCCACCCACCACTTTGTGATTTTTGCTTGTTTCACGCCGCCGCCCGGTGGTACCCTGGGAGGAAGAATCTTGGGAGGAAAAATGTCCGACAGCATCAAGATCGGCGTCAGCGCCTGCGTGGCCGGGGAAAGGGTCCGTTTCGACCGCACCCACCGGCGCAACGCCTACCTGGCCGAAACCCTGGCCAAGCATGTGGAATTCGTGCCCATCTGCCCGGAGATCGCCTGCGGCATGGGCATTCCGCGCGAACCGCTCAGACAGGTGGATTGCGCGGGCGAAATCCGGCTCATCGGCTACGAGTCGGGCAAGGATCTGACCGCCAAGATGACCAAGTGGGCGCACCGCGTGCTCAAGGGACTGGACAAGGAGGGCGTTTGCGGATTCGTCCTGCGCGTGCACTCCCCGTCCTGTGCGGTGAGCAAGGCCAGGATCCACCCCACCGACGGCAAACCGCCGCATCTCGGCCCCGGCTTCTTCACCCGCCTGCTTCAGGAGCACGATCCCCTGCTGCCCGTGGTCTCCTCCGAAGCATTGCAGAACGCCGTCCTGCGCGAAAATTTCATCCGCAGGGTGTTCGTCCTGCACCGCTGGCGCGCGCTTACGGCCAAGGGAGTGTCCATCGGCAGCCTGGTGGATTTCCACACCCGGCACAAGATGCTCATCCGCGCCCATGACCTGCGCGGCTACCGGGAACTCGGCCGCCTGCTCGGCGAAAGCACCCTGCACAACGCCGAAACCATCTTCGACAAATATGCCACCCTGCTCTTCAAGTCCCTGACCCTCAAGGCCACGCCGAGCAAGAACCGCGACGTGCTTTCCCACGCGGCGGGCTACTTCAAGAAGGACCTGGACGCCGAGGACAAGCGCGAACTGCACGCCGCGATCACCGCCTACGCCAAGGGCAAGGTTCCCCTGCTCGTGCCCGTCACCCTGCTCAACCACTACGCCCGCAAATACCGCAGGCCGTACCTGACCCAGCAGTATTACCTCAATCCAGACCCCGCCGAACTCCAACTCCTCAACCACGCCTGACGAAAAGCCCCCGCAACAATCGTTGCGGGGGCTTTTTCCATTCAAAAAATCGAGGCCTAGCAAAAGGCTGAATGCTCGGGCTCCAGGCGCAATCGTACGCCCTTAAGGTCTCCGCCTCCGGCCAGCCACGCCCGGAGCAGTTCGCGGTTGCGGAAGACCACCGGGTGCGGACAACCGTACCCGGCCTGATCGAGCAATCCGGCCGCCTGGTCGGGGTAGTGCTTGGCCGCGGACAGGCAGGCCAGCAAGTTCAGGCACAACTCGTTCATGGGGAAGCGCAGGGTCATGGCCTTGCCCAGCGGCAGCATGACGTCAGCCAGTCGTCCGGCCCGGTAATAGGCCACGGCCAGGTCGAACTGGGCCGAGTGCAGGCCGGGCAACCGTCCTGCGATGGCCTCGCGTTCCGCCACGCCGTAGGTGATCCGCTCGGCCGCATAGGACGCGCCGTCCAGGTTGCGGACGCGTACGTCGAACCCGTAGCGCCGGGCCCAGAACAGCCCTTCCACGGCCTCGTCCGGGTTCAGCCGCATGTCCAGACGCTGGCACCCGGCCAGCCGCATGGCCTTGAGCAGGCCGTCCGTGGGCACCGTGTCCAGCCGCGCGCTCCACAATACGTTCAGGTCGCGCACGCGCATGTCCAGGCACATGTCCACCACCCGATCGTGGTCCGCGAACATGGCCGCGTCCTCAAAGGCCAGGCTCGACAACCCCCGCTCGCGGACCGCGCGTTCCACTTCGTCCAGACTCCAGTTCCGGTCAAAGCGGACAACACCGCGCGCAAAGGGTTCCCTGTCCCATTCGGCCTTTTCAGGCATGATCGTTCGCATTTCCAATCGCATACGCCACCTTGGACGCCCGTTTTTTGACACCCCGGGCATACCTGACAACGATTATTGCAAACACTTTGCCAAAAGGCATGCCTCCGGCGGCCGGGGGAAGGGAAAGGGAAACCCTTTGAAAAGGGCTTTCCCTTTCCCTTCCCCCGGACCCCCCATCCCCTTTCCCTTCCTAAACTTTTTGTTTGCGCATGCGCGCGTGCGGTGGGTCGAGAAGAGACGTGCGATTGCTCCAAGTCCGACTACCCCAAAAACAATGAGAAAGAGCACTTCAAAACGCTCCTGTACGCCCCTGCCGAAGGCACACAAAAAGTTCTGGACGCCGGAGGCATCCAAACGAAAGGGCCCCGCAATGCGGGGCCCTTTCGTTTGATATGTGTCACTACCGTGGCTAGCTGACTTTGCTGCCCGGGGGGACTTGGCCGGTGGGGGTGAGGAGTTCCATCCCTTTGTCGGTCTTGACGGCCAGGACCATGCCCTGGGAGAGCTGCTTGCGCAGCTTGCGGGGCTTGAGGTTGGCGACCACCACGACCTGTTTGCCGACGAGGTCGGCGGGCTCGAAATAATCGGCCAATCCCGCGACCACCTGGCGCAGGTCCTTGTCGCCGGTATCGACCTTGACCAGCAGGAGCCGGTCGGCGTCCGGGTGTTTCTCCACCTCCCGGACCGTGCCCACGCGCAGGTCGAGCTTCTGGAAATCCTCGAACTCGATCTCGCAGACGGTTTCCTCGGCTTTGTCCTTCTTGGGGGTCTTCTTGGCCTTCTTGGCTGGCTCGGCCGGAGCTTCCTCGGCGGGCAGGTCCACGCGGGGGAAGAGGTTGGAGGTCTCGGCCACGGTGATGTCGGACTCGATCAGTCCCCAGACGTCCAGTTCCTTGGGCAGGTTGACCTTTTCCGGGGCAAACGCGATGCCGAGTTGTTCGAGCATCTTCTCGGACGCCTCGGGCATGACCGGCCACAGGTGCACGGCGATCTTGCGCATGTTCTCGAGGAGCACGTAGATGACCGTGGACAGCCGCCCGGTGTTCCCGGCCTTGAACAGGGCCCAGGGCGCGGTCTCGTCGATGTACTTGTTCAGGCCGCGCACCAATTCCCAGAGCCCTTCCAGGGCGCGGGAGAACTTCAGCTCGGAGAAGAAGTCCTGGAAGGACTGCATGGCGTCCTGGCCGATCTTCTTGATCTCCGCGTCGACCACGTCCTCCACGTCCGGGCGGGGGATTTGGCCGCCGAAGTACTTGTGGGTCATGGACAGGGTGCGGTTGAACAGGTTGCCCAGGTCGTTGGCCAGGTCCGCGTTGAGGCGGCCGACCAGGGCCTTTTCGGAAAAGCTGGAGTCCTGGCCGAAGGACATCTCGCGCAGCAGGAAATAGCGGAAGGCGTCCAGGCCGTAGGCGTCCTTCATGGCCAGGGGCTCGACCACGTTGCCGATGGACTTGGACATCTTGGTGTCTTCCACCAGCCAGTAGCCGTGCACGTTGAGGTGCTGGTACGGCTCGATGCCGGCGGCCTTGAGCATGGTCGGCCAGAAGATGGCGTGGGGTTTGAGGATGTCCTTGGCCACCATGTGATTGGCCACGGGCCAGAATTTCTTGAACTTCTCACCATCGGGCCAGCCCAGAGCGGCCACGTAGTTGATCAGCGCGTCGAACCAGACGTAGGTCACGTAGTCGGCGTCGAACGGCAGTTCGATGCCCCATGTCAGGCGGGACTTGGGCCGGGAGATGCACAGGTCCTCGAGTTCGCCGGACTCGAGCAGGGACACGACCTCGTTGCGGTAGCGTTCGGGCCGGATGAAGTCGGGGTTCTGGTTGATGTGCTCCAGGAGCCAGTCGCGGTACTTGGACATCTTGAAGAAGTAGTTCTTCTCCGCGATGTACTCGGGCTTGGTCTGGTGGTCCGGGCAGAGTCCGTTGACCAGTTCCTTCTCGGTGTAGAACCGCTCGCAGCCGAAGCAGTAGTGGCCGCCGTATTCGCCGAAGTAGATGTCTCCGGCGTCGTAGACCTTCTGCAGGATCTGACGGACCACTTCCTTGTGCCGGGGCTCGGTGGTCCGGATAAAGTCGTTGTTGGAAATGTTCATGTTCGGCCAGAGGTCCTTGAAGAGCTTGCTGATGACGTCAACATACTCCTGGGGCGTCTGTCCGTTGCTTTCCGCGGCCTGGACGATCTTGTCGCCGTGTTCGTCGGTGCCGGTCAGAAAGTAGGTCTCCTCGCCCATGAGCCGGTGGAAGCGATTCAGGGAATCGGCCACCGTGGTGGTGTACGCGTGGCCCAGGTGGGGTTTGGCGTTCACATAGTAAATGGGCGTGGTGATGTAAAAGCGTTGCAAATCGAATTCTCCTTGTCGTGACGAAAGCGGCCGCCGGACGGGCGTTACTTTTTGGGAGGCCTGCGCCTGCGCCTTCTGGGCCTGCGGCCGCGCTTTGACTTGGCGTCGTCCGCCTCCCCCGCGTCTGGGCCGGAGGCCGCCTGTTCGGGCCCCGGTTCGGAAGCGTCCGCCTTGTACGGCGTCTCCTTGCGGGGACGGCGCTTGCGGTCGTCCCGCGCCGGTCTGGCTTCCCGGGCGCTGGGCGGATTCTCGGAATCGGACGGGCCGGGCTCGCCGGATTGGGAGCCGCCCGTTTCGGGCCGGGGCGGACGTCGTCCGCCTCTCCGTGCCTGGGGAACGGCGGCCCGGGCCTTGGCTTCCGCCTTGGCCTCGTCGCTCGGCGGCTTGTTAACTATTTCATTCCATTCGTCAATGGAAACTTCCTGCTCTTCGAAGCTCTCGTCAAGCAGGGATAAGGACTTTTTGAAGAAATTGGAACGAAGGACCTTCATCTGCCCGAGCGAGGTCTGATACTTCTTGCCCACGCGCGGGCACATGCGGTGGAATTCCTCGTAGCCCTTCTGCTCGAAGCTCAGGCAACAGAGCAGCCGCCCACAGATACCGGAAATCTTGGTGGGATTGAGGAACAGGTTCTGCTCCTTGGCCATCTTGATGGTCACGGGAACGAACTTGCGCATGAACCGGCGGCAGCAGCACATCTGTCCGCAGTTGCCGATGGCCCCGAGCATCTGGGTCTCGTGGCGCACGCCGATCTGCCGCAGCTCGATGCGGGTGCGGTATTCCTTGACCAGGTCCTTGATCAACTCGCGGAAGTCGATGCGGCCGGGGGCGGTGAAGTAGAAGACCATCTTGGAGCGGTCGAAGAAGACCTCCACGTCGACCAGTTTCATGCCTAGCTTGTGAGTGTTGATGCAGGCCCGGCAGAACTTGAAGGCATCCTTGGACAGGACCTCGTTCTCGGCCACGGCCTCCATGTCCTTTTCGTTGGCCAGCCGGTAGATGGCCGCGTGCCCCTCGGGGTCCTCGTCGTCCATCTCCTTGGGCGCCTGGCGGACGAGGATGACCTTGCCCAGCCCCATGCCCTGGTCGGTCTTGACGATGACGTGCTGGCCCTCGCGGACTACGAACGGACCGGAGCCGAAGTAATACACCTGCCCGTAGTCATTGAATTTTACACCAAGTGTTTGGCTCATGAATTCCTATCCTGTATAAAAGCCCCCCAGGTCGCGGGGGGAGTGAGTATCGAGCAAAGAGAGTTAACATATTAGAAAACGGCTCCAACTTCAAATCCGTTCGCCAACGCGAAACCGGATGCCGCTTCTAGGCACGGCACCCGGCTGCAACGTCTTCAATTCGCTGGCGTTGTTCGCTTCAGATGAGGCCGAGGCTCTTGATCTCTTCCATGAGCTTGGCCTCGTCGATGGGCTTGACCAGGTAGGAAGTGGCCCCGCCAAGGAAGAAGGCGTCGTGCGTCTCCTTCTCGTCCGCGAGCATGGTGGTGACGATGACCTTGGATTCACGGTGCGGGCTGACGCCGTTCTCCTGCTCCAGGGTGCGGATTTCGCGCAGGGCCTGCTGGCCGTCCAGTTCGGGCATGAGCAGGTCGAGGCAGATCAGGTCGTAGGGCTCCCCGTCGAGCAGGCCCCGACGGAATGCCTCGATGGCCTCCTCGCCGTTCACGGCGATGTCGCATTTGGCGACCTGACGCAATATTTCGTGAATCATGTTCCGGCTATAAAAATCGTCATCCACGATCAACGCTTTCATCTTTCGCCCTCCTCTGAGCCTCATCGTCTTGAGTTGGAGATATGTTTCAATGTCATTTTCTCATGAAAAGCGCAACAGTTCGGCCCGTCCGAAAGCGCACGAACGACAGCTCACGGTTCGAGCTCCATGCCCTCCCGGGCCAGTTCGAAGCGCACGCCCCGGTCCTTCCAGCGGGCCCGCAGCCAGGCGTCCAGCCCGTCCAGGTCCTCGTCCGTCCGGTTCACGTCGTGGTGGGTCAGCACAGCCATGCCCACCCCGGCCGCGCGGGCCAGTTCCAGGGCCGACTGCATGGAGCCGTGGCCCCAGCCCTTTTTGAGCCGGTACTCCTCCGGGGTGTACTGGCCGTCGACAATCAGCAGGTCCACCCCGCGCAGCAGGTCGAGGACGGCCCGCCTGCGCTCGGCCACCAGGGCCTCGTAGACGTTAAAGTCCTCGTCCCCCGGCGAATAGATGTTGGAGAACGGCTCGTGGTCGCCGGTGAAAAACAGGGAACGGCCGTCGCAACGCACCAGGTATCCGAAATTCGGAGCAGGATGGTTCATGAGCAGGGGCGTGACCCGGGCGAATCCCAGGTCCACGGTCTCGCCCTCGGCCAGGGTGCGGTATCGGATGTCGGCCGCCAGCTCGGCGGTCCGCACCGGAAAGAACGGGTACTCCATCTGCCGCGACAGGGCGGCCTCGATGCCGGTCATGTTCAGCGGATCGCCCGGCCCGTGCACGGTCACCCGGCTGCCGGGCGTGAACAGAGGCATGAAGAACGGCAGCCCGGAGATATGATCCCAGTGGACGTGGGTGATGAAGATGTCGCAGGACACGGGCCCTTCGGCCGCCAGCTCGCCCCCCAGCTCCCGGATGCCGGTGCCCGCGTCGAGGACGAGCAGGCCGCCGCCGTCGGCGCGCACCTCAATGCAGGAGGTGTTGCCGCCGTACTTGAGGGTCTCCGGCCCGGGAACGGGCAGGGAGCCGCGCGTGCCCCGGAACCGGACGCGCATCAGCGGGACTCCCCGAGCTTGATGAAGATGCGCGCGTTCTCGACCTCCTCGCCCAGGGAAGGCAAATCCGCGATGAGTTCGTCCATGGTCATGCCCAGCCGGTTGACGACGCCCGCGGGCAGCGGCTCCACATGGAAATCGCCCGCAGAGCCGAAGGACAGCTTCTTGCTGATCTGGTTGGCGGTGAACAGGCAGTCGGTGAGCATGAAGTCCCCGCCCTCTCCCATGGAATGGTGGGATGCGATGGTTTCCCGCAACTCGCCGGGCAGGTGCCACTTCTCGGCCAGCAGCCCGCCGATGTCCGCGTGGGTGGCCCCAATGACCTCCAGCTCGCAGCGATGCAGGGAACTTCCCGGCTCGGCGGCCAGGCGGATGGCGGTCTGAAACCGGTCGGGCAAGTACAGGGCGAAGACCACCTTGCCGATGTCGTGGAGCAGCCCGGCCGCGAAATAGTTGGCCACGTCGTCGCGGGAGACCCCGAGCTTTCGGCCGAGCATGGACGCGCAGGCGGCCACGGCCAGGGAATGGAGCCAGAACGCGCCCATGTCCAGCCGGTCCGAGGCGGAACGGGGAATGGCCCCCACCGCGGCCAGCCCGAGGGACACGTTCTTCAGGGTGTTCAGGCCGAGGTAGACGCTGGCGTGGTTGATGGAGGAGATCTCCCTGGACAGTCCGAAATAGGGAGAGTTGACCAGACGCAAAATCTTGAGGGTGAAAACCGGGTCCTTCTTGATGACCTCGACCAAGTCCTTCTGAGAGCAGTTGATGTCCCCGGACAGCTCCAGGATCTGATGCACACTCTCGGGAAACGCGGGCATCCGCTCCACGGCCTCGAGCAATGTCTGTCTGACGTCGTTGTTCATGCGCTGATCTGCCTGCCTCGACGGCGCTCGGGGGCGAACCGCCTCCATATTTATTCGGTCTCGGGACCGGATTCGCCCTCTACTCGGACTTCTATATCAGACGGACATTCCTGGCAAGGGTCGCGCATGGGCCGCACCTCGAGAGGTCCTCCGCCCCCGTCCCAGGAGCAGACCACCCGGCCGTTTCGCGCCGTGGAGTACACTCCGGCCCCGGCCGCCGAAGCCGCCTCGACCACGCCCGGGTCCGGGAACCCGTAGCGGTTCATGAAGCCGTTGGAGCACAGGACCGCCTTGGGTCGCACCCCGGCGTAAAAATCCGAATCGAAACTCCTGCGGCTGCCATGATGCGGCAGTACCAGGACCTCGGCCGCCATGTCCGCCCCCCGATCGAGCATGGCCCGGATGCCGCTGGTCTCGACGTCGCCCGGCAACAGCGCCAGCGCCCGCCCTTCCCTCTCCAGCCGCAGGACCAGAGACCGCTCGTTGGCCCGCGCACCGGCGAACTCCGCGTCCGGATGCAGGACCGCCATCCGCGCGCCGGACGACAGGTCCACCGCATCCCCGGCGGCCAGGGCCGAGACCTTGACGCCGCTGCCGGGCAAGGCCCGGTCCAGCCGCTCGCCGGTCAGGCCGCGCGGGAGCATGCCATTGGTGTACAACGCCCTCACTTCGAACCGCTCGATGAGGTACGGCAGCCCATGACTGTGATCCACGTCCGGATGGGACAGAAAGATACCGTCCAGTCGGGGCGGCCGCCCCAGGGCCAGGGACGGCCCGACCACGGCCTCGCCCAAGTCGTAGGTGGCCGACCCGCCGCCCGCGTCCACCAGCCAGCGGCGCCCGCCGGGCAGGGAGACGACCAGGGACTGGCCCAGCCCCACGTCGAGCATGGTCAGGCCGACCCGGTCGCGGCTGTCCTCGGCCATGACAAAGACATGCGGCGCGACCAGCAGGACGAACCCGAGCCCGGCCAAAAGCGCCGGTACCCGACGCGTCGAGCGCAGGCAGACCGCCGCCGTGACCAGGAGCAGCGCGAAGCCGAGCATCTCGGGCCACAGGGGCCGCAACACGGCAAAGACCGGGGTCAACCCGCTCGACCGCGCCGCGTCCAGCAGCCAGAGCAGCCCGTCCGCCAGGCGTGCCGCAAGGCCGAGCAGCAGCCCTGCCGCCCGCGCGGTCCAGCCAAAGCCGGTCAAAAGCGCGCCGAGCAGCCCCAGCGGCATGATCGCCAATCCCAGAACCGGCAGCCAGACCAGGTTGAGCAACAGATTGGGGCTGAACGTGCCGAAATACCAGGAGACCAGCGGCATGATCGCCAGGGTGGCGCAGACGCTGACCGCCAGCGTGCCGGCGGCCCACGAAAACACCCGCCCCACTCCCCTGCGCCGGGTGGCGAAGAGAAACCGGAAAAACGGATAGAGCAGCCCGATCCCGGCCACGGCGGCCAGGGACATCTGCAACCCGAGATCGAACAAGGACAGCGGCGAGACGAAGACGATGGCCGCCAGAGCGAAGAACAGCCCGTCCATGAGCACCCTGCCACGCCCCTGGAGCAGGAGCACGCCCCAGAAGCCGAACATGACCGAGGCCCGGACGAGCGAGGCCGACGGCTGCCCGAGCCAGGCATAGGCCAGGACCAGGGGCGCGGCCAGGAGCACGGCCAGCTTGGGCCTGGGCACACGCAGCAGCAGTCCGGGCCAAAGCAGTCCGGCCAGGTAGGCCAGCCCCCAGCCCATGGCGGCCACAAACCCCACATGCAGCCCGGAAAGAGCCAAAGTATGGGCCAGACCCGCGCCCCGCGTGGCGTCCATGGTGGCCATGTCCAGCCGGGAGCGGTCGCCCGTGGTCAGGGCCAGGACCATGGCCCCGCCCTGTGTCTGGGGCAGATGGTCGGCCACCAGCTCCCGCAACCTCCCGCGCATCCCGGCCAGCGACGACTCGGGCCGCGCGGACCAGACCGGCTTTTCCCGGCTCGCGGGCCAGGCGCGCCAGAAAACGCCCTGCCGCCGCCAATACCAGCGGTAATCCCACAGCCCGGGATTGCCGAAGCCGTGCACCGGCACCACCCGGGACACGGTCCGCACCCGTTGGCCGGGCAACGGCACATAGTCGGGATTGCGGATGAACCAGGCCATTTTCCCGGGCAACGGCTCGCCCCCCTGTCCCGCGTCGGCCCGCACCTTATCGAGAATCACCCGCAGCCGGCGGCCCGGACGCGGCTCGGCCCTGTCCACCGTGCCCTCCAGAACCACGGCCTGGCGCGCCGCCATCCAGCCGGGCATCCCGTCCGGCAAGCCCGGCGTGCGCTGGGTCGCATAGGCGAACCCGAAGACCGCGCACAAGGCCACGGCCAACACCGGCACCCGGCACTCCCGCCCGCGCAGCACGCCCTCGGCAACCAGGAGCAGCAACAACGCCGCTACCCCGGCCACCGTGAACCGGATCGCGAAGACACCGACCGTGAACGCCAGCACATAGGTCTGCCACGGCAACAAGCCCGGCAGCGATTCGTCATATGTCCAGCAGGCACCCTTCACCCCCCTTCCGTTACCAGGAACCGACAGATTGAGAAAGAGAAGGAGGATGCATCCGGCGGCCGGGGGAAGGGGAAAGGGAAACCCTTTGTAAAGGGCTTTCCCTTTCCCCTTCCCCCCGGAACCCCCCATCCCCTTTCCCTTCCTAAACTTTTTGGATACGCATTCGCGTGTACGGCAGATTGAGACAACCTGTGCCGCTTCGCCAGGGCCTGAACGTGCACAAAGAATCGCATAAAATCGCACGGCCACCCGCTCCCGCACGCCCCTGCCGAAGGCACACAAAAAGTTCTGGAGGGGGAGTCCAGAGGGGGAACCTCTTCCAAGAGGTTCCCCCTCTGGCCGCCGGAGGCATCAAAAAAGGCCGGGTCCCCGAAGGGAGCCCGGCCTTTTTTGATGGATACAACGCGCTACGCGCTGACGCGCTTGATGCGGGCGCCGACGCCGGAGAGTTTGGCTTCGATGTTTTCGTAGCCCCGGTCGAGGTGGTAGATGCGTTCGATGGTGGTGGTTCCTTCGGCGGCCAGCCCGGCCAGGACCAGAGAGGCGCTGGCGCGGAGGTCGGAGGCCATGACCGGCGCGCCCTTGAGCGAGCCCACGCCCTTGACCATGGCGGTGCGGCCCTTGAGGCGGATGTCCGCGCCCAGGCGGACGAGTTCGAGGACGTGCATGAAGCGGTTCTCGAAGATTTTTTCCTCGATGGTGCCGGTCCCCTTGCCGAAGCACATCAGGGCCATGAGCTGGGCCTGCATGTCCGTGGGGTAGCCGGGATGCGGCAGCGTGGTCACATCCACGTTTTCGAGCAGCCCGTTGGCCCGGCGGACCAGGACGTAGTTGTCCTCTTCCTGGAGCCAGACGCCCATTTCGCGCAGCTTGTAGCTGACCGCGTCCAGGTCCTGAAACGGGCAGTCCAGGATTTCCAGTTCGCCGCCGGTGATGGCCGCGGCGACCATGTAGGTCCCGGCCTCGATGCGGTCGGGCATGATGCGGTATTCGCAGCCGGACAGGGAGGACACGCCCTCAACGTGCAGGACGCTGGTGCCCTGGCCGGTGATCTTGGCCCCGCAGGCGTTGAGGAAGTTGGCCAGGTCCACGACCTCGGGCTCGCGGGCCGCGTTCTCGATCTCGGTCTCGCCCTCGGCCAGGGCGGCGGCCATGAGGATGTTCTCGGTGCCGCCCACGGTGGGAAAGTCCAGGGTGATGTTGGCGCCCTTGAGGCCGTCCTTGCAGCGCCCCTTGATGTAACCCTCGGTGATCTCGAATTCCGCGCCCATGCGCTCGAAGCCGCGCAGGTGCAGGTCCACCGGGCGGGCACCGATGGCGCAGCCGCCGGGCAGGGCCACCTTGGCCTCGCCGAGCCGGGCCAGAAGCGGGCCGAGGCAGAGCACCGAGGCGCGCATGGTCTTGACCAGGTCGTAGGGGGCCTCGGGTTTGAGGCCGGTGCACAGGCTGGTGGCCGCGTTGTCCTCGAAGGTGGTTTCGCAGCCGAGGATGTTGAGCAGCTTGAGCGAGGTGCGGATGTCGGCCAGCCGGGGCACGTTGGTCAGCGAGACTTTTCCCTCGGCCAGAAGACAGGCCATGAGGATGGGCAGGGCCGCGTTTTTCGCGCCGCTGACCTGGATGCTTCCCTGGAGCGGAACGCCGCCCTCGATGATAAGTTTATCCATGTGTATCCTTTTTTGATTCTTTTGCTTGACCGGGGATGAAAGCTTGGTTAAAAACTGCCCCTCACACGGTGGGTGTAGCTCAGTTGGTAGAGCACCTGGTTGTGGCCCAGGTGGCCGTGGGTTCAAGTCCCATCACTCACCCCAGTTTGACTCAATTGGACGGAACTTCGGTTCCGTCCTTTTCGTTTTTCTGGGATTCGGATGCGGCCTTGTCCAGGAGTTCCAGCAGCCGTTCCGCGCCATGGGGCCGAAGTTGCCTGTCGAAGAGTATGGTCTCGGGCGAGCCGCCTTCCACGCCGGAAAAGGCCTGGTTCAGGTTCGTGCGGTTGGAGAACCCGCCGGTGTTCAGGGCCACGCCCGCATACAGGCCGGACCGCTCGCCCACGAAATAGATTGCTCCGGACTCGTAGAACTCGGGAGTCTGGTCGACATCGAGTTGGGCGTTCAGGGCCACGGCCCGGGCCTTGCCGCTGAGCACCGCGCCCTTTTCCAGGATGTAGCGGACATCGTCCTGGTCCATGATCAGGAGCAGGCCGGATTCCTTGGACACGCCCGCCTGGAGCCCCCAGCCGACCGAGGACTTGGACATGAAGACCGGCCCGGACCAGCCGTTGTCCGTGCGCGCGGCCACCAGCGCGTTGCCGTGGCCGACGGAGAAGATGAAGCCGATGTCGCCGATGGCCGGGATGATCATGATTCCCTTGGCCTCACCGATCAGCCGGTGGACCCGCCCGTCCTTGTCTTCTTTCAGGGAATCTTCAACCATGACGGTGGCTTCATCCACCAGGGCCTGGGCCGTTCCACGGTTCGTGGCCGCCCCCTTGGAGGCGGTCGCCGCGCACCCGGCCAAAAGGGCCAGGAGCAGTGGGACGGCCGCGATGTGCATTGCTCGAATTACCATAGCATTGGCCTAAAGGGTGCGTCCTGACCTGTCAAGAACGTTTGCGCAGTCGGCGGACGTCCCCCACGCGCACGGTCAATTTTTCCTTGTCGAAATACTCGAGGACCGGAATGAGGTATTTGCGCGACAGCCCGGTCAGTTCCTTGAAGTCCGGGGCCGACATCTCGTCGCGGCCGTCAAAGAAGCCGACGACCGCGTCGCGTATCCCGGCAAGGGCCGGTGCGTGGTAGTACATGTCATCCTTGACGCGCGTCAGTTCCCCCTGGTCCTGCATGAGCCGGAGCACGGGCCCGGCCTGCTTGGCGTCCATGCCCAGCGGTTCGAGCACGTCCTTGAGGTTGGGCGGCATGGCCCCGCCCTCGGTGTAGGCGGACAGGATGGTCTCACGGACCTTTTCCTGGTCCGAGGCCAGGGAGACCTTGTGGTCCTTGAGCCGGACGACCTCCTGCTCGGCCACGACATCGCCCTTCTTAAGCAGCCGCTCCAGGAGAAAATGCAGGAGCTTGGGCGGCAGGTCCCGACCCCAGGACGAGGCCAACTCGCCGCGCTGCACGCCGGGCTTCATGGACTCCCTGCGGTGGTAGGCCGCCAGAAATTCCAGGAGTTCCGAAGAGAGGCGCTCAGCCGTCTCCCCCCCCGCATAGCGGCGGGTCTCCTTGTCGAAGAGCACGGCCCGCTGCTGCCCGCCGAGCACCCCCAAGGTCTTTTCCAGCCCCTTGGTCTCCAGGTTGGTCATGGTCAGCAGTTCGGCGAAATTCACCCCCTTGGGCCCGGCCAGTTCCAACTGGGCGGCGGCCACTTCCTCGGGCCGGTCCGAGGCCAGCCGCCCCAGCCGCTCCACATCCTTGGAGAAGCGTTTGACGCGGTGCCCGGACGGGCCGATGAGCCGCCCGCCCGCAAAGGCGCGCAGGGGCGAGAAGGAGCGCAGCACGATGCGATCGCCCCAGACACCGGCCATGGGCTCGGTGAAGCGGGCCTGGCACACGGCGGTCTCGCCGGGCGCGAGTTCGTCGCGGTCGAGCAGGTGGATGCGCGCCAGGACTTCCCGCGCGCCGTGATGGAAATGGATCTCCTTGCGGTGCTTGAGCGGCAGGCGCGAGGATTCGAGCACGGTCAGTTCGATGTCCCAGACGTCGGACGGGAACAGGGAGCCGGGCCGGGCCAGAACGTCGCCCCGGCGGACCTCGTCCACTTCCAGGCCCGCCAGGTTCACGGCCGTGCGCCGTCCGGCCTGGGCCGTCTCCACAGTCTTGCCGTGGGATTGCAGGCCGCGCACCTTGGAGGTGGCCGTGCCCGGATACAGGATCACGTCCTCGCCCACGGACAGGTCGCCGGAGATCATGGTCCCGGTGACCACGGTGCCGTGGCCCTTCATGGTGAAGACCCGGTCCACGGGCAGGCGGAAGAGGTCCGAACGCCGCCTGGGTTTGAACTCGGCCACGAGCTTGCGCAGGGCCTCCTTGAGCTCGTCCAACCCCTGGCCGGTGTGGGCGGACACGGGCAGGACGGGCGCGCCGCCGAGGAAGGTCGGCTCCAGGTAGGCGGCCACCTCCTCCTTGACCATCTCCAGCCACTCCGCGTCGACCATGTCGGTCTTGGTCAGGGCCACCAGACCGGTGGTTACGCCGAGCAGCTGGCAGATTTCCAGATGCTCGCGGGTCTGGGGCATGATGCCTTCATCGGCCGCGATGGCCAGGACCACGAAGTCCACGCCCGCCGCGCCCGCGACCATGTTCTTGACGAACTTCTCATGGCCCGGCACGTCCACTATGCCCAGCCGGTTCTCTTCGCCGAGGTCCAGGAAGGCGAACCCAAGCTCAATGGTGATGCCGCGCTTCTTCTCCTCGGACAGCCGGTCGCAGTCAATGCCGGTCAGGGCCTTGATGAGCGTGGTCTTGCCGTGGTCGATGTGGCCGGCGGTTCCCATGATGACGGGCATAATGCGTGTTCTCCGCTGCGTGCTGTTTGAAATTGAGGGTGCGACAGGAAAGCATGGTAGGAAAAAACCGGCCGCGTAACAAGGCTTCGGACGCAATTCGGGGTTAGAAACGACCTTGCCGCATGAGCGGAAGCCCGCAATCGCGTTGATCTATATTTGATACACAGTGTTATTGCGCATATGAAATACCTATTCCAACAGGAAGCCGTTTTTCCGAGCGAACCGCGGTACTGCGAGATATCCTGCCGGAGGCGTCCCCGCGCCCGCTCACCCCGACGCCCTGGATCAAACGGGCCGCCCAAGACAAGAACCGTGGCGACGTTGGGGCATGACAAAGGGCGGCGGAAATGTTCCCGCCGCCCTCTCTTATTCCTTGGCGAAGATCAGGCGCACGCCGAAAAAGAGCATGAGCGAGCCGATGCAGGCCGACAGCCCCCTTTGGACACGCTGGTAGCCCCGGTGCATGAAGCCCAGGGAAAAGCCCACGGCAACCAGGGAATACCAGGACAGGGAGATGGCGAAGACCAGGGCCAGCGTGGTCAGGGACTGGAACGAATCGAGTTGTTGCGGCAGCAGGGTCAAAAACATGCTCCCGAAAAAGGCCGCGCTCTTGGGGTTGGACAGGTTGGTCAACAGCCCGATGCGGTACCCTCCGGCCCGGCCCGGATCGGCCTCCTCCGTTGCCCGCTCCTGTTGGGCGAAGGCGGACCGGATCACGGTCAGGCCGACGTACAGCAGGTACAGGCCGCCGAGGATCTTGACCGCGCCGTACAGCCAGGCGAAGGCCAGGAACAGGGCGTGCAGTCCGACCATGGCCGAGAAGGCCCAGGTCACGGACCCCGTGGCGATGCCCAGGGCCGTAAGCAGCGCCCGGCCGCGCGTGGCGGTCAGGCCGCTGCGCGCCGCGACCAGGAAATTGGGGCCGGGCAGGATCACGGCCAGGGCCCAGACCAAGCCGAAGCCCCAGAGAAACGAGTAGTCGGACACAATCCCCCTACAGCTTCAGGAACTCGCGGAAGGCCAGGACGCAGGCGTAGATGTCGGCCTTGGCGGACAATTCGAAGGGCGAATGCATGGACAGGACCGGCACGCCCACATCGATGACGTCCATGCCGTACACGGCCAGGAACTTGGCCACGGTGCCACCGCCGCCCGCGTCCACCTTGCCCAGCTCGGACATGTGCCACGGGATGCCCGCGCCGTCGAAAATGGAGCGCAGCCAGCCGATAAAATCCGGATGGGCGTCGTTGGCCCCGACCTTGCCGCGATGGCCGGTGAACTTGTTGAAGCACGGGCCGTAGCCCAGGCGGGCGGCGTTGAGCGGCTCGTACACGTCCTTGTGGTCCGGGTCCATGGCCGCGGACACGTCGGCGGACAGGGCCGAGCCCTTCATCAGCACCGAGGACAGGCGCGCGCCCGGCGCCCAGGCCTCAACCAGCTCCTCCATGCAGTACTCGAAGAAATAGGACTTGGCGCCCGTGGCCCCCTCGGAACCGATCTCCTCCTTGTCCCAGAAGAGCACCACCTGGCAGTATTCGGGCTCGGGCTCGGCCAGCAGGGCCTCCAGCGCGCAGAACACGCTGGACCGGTCGTCCTGGCCGTAGCCGCCGATGAGGGCCTCGTCCAACCCCACGTACCGGGCCGGACCGGCGGGCACGGCCTGCATCTCGGCGCTGAGGAAGTCGGCCTCCTCAATGCCGTAGCGCTTGTGCAGAATCTCCAGGACCTTGCGCTTGACCGGCTCCTTGGCCTTGTCCTCGTCGACCTTGGGGGCCGGGACCGGGGACTGGCCCAGGATGACGTTGAGCTTCTCGGCTTCGAAGGCGTCCTCCACCTTCTTGGTCACTTCCTTGTAGGCCAGGTGCGGCAGCAGGTCGGTGATGGTGAAGACCGGGTCGGCCGGGTCTTCGCCGATGCACACGGAGACCGCCTCGCCGGATTTCTTGACCACGGTGCCGTGCAGGGCCAGGGGGATGGTCAGCCACTGGTACTTGCGGATGCCGCCGTAGTAGTGGGTCTTGGCCAGGCAGATGTCCAGGTCCTCGTAGAGCGGGCGCTGCTTGAGGTCCAGGCGCGGGCAGTCGGCGTGGGCCCCGACCAGGCGGAAGCCGTCGGACAGGGGCCGTTTGCCCTTGCGGGCCAGGAAGCAGGTCTTGTTGCGGTTGAAGCGGTACGCCTGCGGGGCCTTGAGGTCGTCCACGAAACCGGCCCCCTCGACCCGGGCGCGCACGTAGTCCATGACCAGCCGCTCGGTCTTGCATTCGCTCAGAAATTTCAGGTAGTCGGCGGCCAATGCGTCCATGGCCTTGACGTGCTTTTTGGAGGCATACGCCTCCCAGGCGGACGTGGGTTCGTATTCCAATTGCAGCTTGCTCATATGCATATCCTTCCTATTCGGTCAGGGCGGCCACGGCCTGCTTCAGGGCGTGGGCGGCCAGCTTGAGTTCGGAGGACCCCAGGGTGCGGGGGTCCAGCAGAAATTCGTCGTCCTCGATGCGCGCCACCAACGGCGGGTCGGTGTCCAGCAGGGCGTCGCGCAGATCCTCCACGGCCAGGCCGCCCACGGCCACGGTGACCATGGTGCCGGGCAGGTCGTACTCGGGGAAGGCTCCTCCGCCCACGCGGGAGACGCCCTTCTTCATGCCCACCGAGGCTTGCTCGCCCAGTGCCTCGCGCACGGCCTCGGCCAGCCGCCGGGCCTTGGACTTGAGCGCCTCGGGCGAGGCGGTGATCATGTTCAGGGTGGGGATCCTGCGCCGAGCCTCGCCCATGTCGAGGTAGAGCCGCAGGGTCGCCTCCAGGGCGGCCAGGGTCATCTTGTCGATGCGCACGGCCCGGTTGATGGGGTTCTTCTTGATGCGGTCGATGTATTCCCTGCGGCCCACGATGACGCCCGCCTGGGGGCCGCCCAGGACCTTGTCGCCCGAGAACGAGACCACGTCCGCGCCCTGGGCCACCACCTGCTGCACCGTGGGTTCGCCGAGCAGCCCCTCCCCTTCCAGGGAGTAGAGGGAGCCGGAGCCCAGGTCCTCGATGACCGGCAGGTTGTAGCGGTCGCCCAGCACGCGCATCTCGGCCAGGGAGACCTCCTTGGTGAACCCCACCACGCGGAAATTGGAGGTGTGCACACGCATCAGCGCCCCGGTCTCGTCGCCGATGGCGTTCTCGTAATCGTGCACGTGGGTCCGGTTGGTGGCCCCGACCTCGCGGAGAATCGCGCCGGACTTGGCCATGACGTCCGGGATGCGGAAGGAGCCGCCGATTTCGACCAGCTGGCCGCGCGAGACGATGACCTCGCGCCCCTTGGCCAGGGTCTCGAGCATGATGAACACGGCGGCCGCGTTGTTGTTGACCACCAGGGCGGCCTCGGCCCCGGTGATGTCGCACAGGATCTGTTCCACGTGGGAGTAGCGGCTGCCGCGCCTGCCCGTGGCCAGGTCGAACTCGCAGTTGGAATAGTGCCCGCACGCCTCGACCACGGCCTCGATGGCCGACCGGGCCAGCAGGGAGCGGCCCAGGTTGGTGTGCACGACCACGCCCGTGGCGTTGAGCACCCTGCGGAAATGGGGCCGGGCCTTGGACCGGACATAGGCCGTCAGCCGGGGGGCCAGGGCCGCGACCGACAGCTCCTCGGGCCTTGAGAATGCGCCCGCGCGGATTTCCTCGCGGCAGATGTCCAGGAACTCGTTGACCAGGTTCTTGACCAGTGGGCGGGGCAGCCCGCCGATCCCCTCCTCCCTGATCAGGACGGACAGGATCTCGTCCACCGAAGGCAGGTGCCTGAAAAGATTGCTCATGCGTATTCCCGTGTTAGGCGGTGAGAAAACGAGGATTCAGGATATAGAACTCCGCAAGCAAATACAAGGACCCGCACACCAGTGTCGGTCCGTCCACGTCTGGCCCCTGCTCCAGCGCCGCTTCCATGGAATCCGACGCCGTGGCCCGCTCGCCTATGGCCGAGGCGATGGCCCGGTTGTCGGCCGCCCGCTCGCCCTCCATGGCCGGGACCAGGATGGGCCCGTCGGTCAGGGAGCGGATGAACGGCAGCATGTCGGTCAGATTCTTGTCGCGCAGGCAGGCGAAGACCAGCCTGCCCGGCCGGATGTTCTCGGCCCGCAGGGCCGCGCTCAGGGCGGCCAGGGCGTGGGCGTTGTGCGCCCCGTCCAGGATGATCTGGCGACCGTCCAGTTCGACAAACTGGAACCGGCCCGGCAAAAAGGTGCTCTCCAGGCCGAAGACCTCGGTGGCGTGGTCGGTGCGCAGGGACCGGCCCGCCGAGAACCAGCGCCATCCGGCCAGGGCCAGGCGGGCATTGGTCGTCTGGTGGATGCCCTTGAGCCCCAGCTTGATCCCGTCCACCGGCCCGGCCGCGTCCACGGAGTAGACCAGCCGGGCTCCGACCGCCTCGGCCCGCTCCTGCAGCTGGATCATGGCCTCGGGCTCCTGGGGGCCGGTCAGGGCCACCCCGCCCTCGTGGATGGCCCCGGCCTTGTCCCGGGCGATGTCGGCCAGGGTGGGGCCGAGAATCTTCTCGTGATCCAGCCCCATGGGCGTGAACAGGGTCAGCCCCGGCCGGAACACGTTGGTCGCGTCATAGCGTCCGCCCAGCCCGGCTTCCATGACGGCCAGGTCCACCCCGGCGCGCTCGAAGGCGAGCATGGCCAGGCAGGTCTGGAACTCGAAGTAGGTCAGGTCCTCGCCGCCGGGCACGGACATGACCTCGTTGCCCAGCTCCACCCAATCGTCGCGGGAGAGCATGCGCCGGTTGACCTGGATGCGCTCGCGCGGGGAGACGAAATGGGGCGAGATGAAGGTGCCGACCTTCTGCCCGTGGGCGCGGGCCAGGGAGGTCAGGAACGCGGAGGTGGACCCCTTGCCGTTGGTGCCGACCACGTGGACCACGGGCACGGCGGGCAGGCCGTAGGCTTTCCAGAACGCCTCCATGCGGCCGAGCGTCAGGTCCATGCGGAACAGACCCAACCGGTCCATGTAGGCGGTCAGTTCGGTGTAGTTGCTGAATCGTGTCACGAAGGGGTTCCTATCAGGAATGCGGCCGGGATGGAACTCCCCAGAAACGCCCATCCCCGTATTCCCTAATCCCTTTATTCCTATCGGTTCATTATAAATTGCAATCCCCCTATGGTGTAAGGGGAAGCAAATATGCTAGTTGCTGTAGCTGTCCACACTGCAAGGAGAAGCAAATGCTCAGAAAAATGACCATCAAGGTACGTATTCTACTGTTGATATGTTGCATCGTCGTCTTTACGGCCGGATTCACCCTGGCCTTCCTGGACGGCGTGAACACTGTAAAGAACGTGGGCGTCGACTTCGCCACCCAGGCGATGCTCGAAGGCCAGAACTGGAAAATCGAGGTCGCCACCAAGGCCATGGCCGAAAGCCTCGGAACGGCCATCGCCGATGTCCCCGACCCCGAAGCCAAGATCGAGATCATCCGTAAGCTGATCGACAAGATCCGCTTCGAAAGCGACGAGTCCGGCTATTTCTTCGTCTACAACAAGACCACCAACGTGTCCCTGCCCACGAACCACGCCCTGCAGGGCAAGGACCTGGGCCACCTCAAGGACGCCAACGGGGTGCAGCTGGTCGTCGAACTGAACAAGCTGGCCCACAACGGCGGCGGCTTCGTGACCTACATCTGGCCCAAGCCGGGCAAGGGCGACCAGCCCAAGCTCTCCTACGCCACGCTGATCCCCGGCACCGACATGTGGATCGGCACCGGCGTCTACCTCGACAACGTGAATGAGAAGAAGCTGGACATCACCAACAAGATCGGGGACATCGTCTCCAAGTACGTATGGATAGTCGGCTGTTCCATCCTCGGCGTCTTCATCCTGCTCATCCTGCCCTTCTGTCTGCTCATCGTGCGGTCGATCATCCAGCCCCTGAACGAGGCGCTGGAGCTGGCCGACCACGTGGCCGCGGGCGACCTGACCCGCGACATCTCCTCCGAATACAACGACGAGCCCGGCAGGCTGACCGCCTCCCTGGGCGTCATGGTCCGCCGCCTGCGCCAGATCGTGGGCCAGGCCAAGGACGGCGCGGACCAGGTGGCCTCGGGCAGTTCCGAGGTGACCAGCTCGGCCACCTCCCTGGCCGACGGCGCCAACCGCCAGGCCGCGTCCGTGGAAGAGGTTTCCGCCTCCATGGAAGAGATGATCGGGCAGATCAGCCGGAACACGGAGAACGCCACCCAGACCGAGCGCATGGCCCACCAGACGGCCATGGACGCGCAAAAGGGCGGCGATACCGTCATGGAAGCGGTCCACTCCATCAAGAACATCGCCGAAAAGATCTCGATCATCGAGGAGATCGCGCGGCAGACCAACCTCCTGGCGCTGAACGCGGCCATCGAGGCGGCCCGCGCGGGCGAGGCGGGCAAGGGGTTCGCCGTGGTCGCGGCCGAGGTGCGCAAGCTGGCCGAACGCAGCGGCGCGGCCGCCGCCGAGATCGGCGAGCTGTCGACCACCACCCTGGCCAAGGCCGACGAGGCCGGGGCCATGCTGACCCGCATGGTGCCCGATATCCGCAAGACCGCCGACCTGGTCCAGGAAATCTCGGCTGCCAGCTCCGAGCAGAACGCCGGGGCCCAGGAGATCAACCGGGCCATCCAGGAGCTGGACAGCGTCATCCAGCAGAACGCCGGGGCCTCCGAGGAACTGGCGGCGACGGCCAAGGAGTTCACCGCCCAGGCGGGCCAGCTCCAGCACGCCATGCAGTACTTCACCATCGACTCCCGGTCCGCGTCCCGGCCCCAGCCCAGGACGGCCCAACCCAAGGCGTCCCAGCCCAAGGCGGACCGTCCCGAGATGACCCGGGCCAGGGTTTCCCGCCCCGCACAGGCCCAATTGCCGCCCGCCAAACCGCAGGCGCCCGACGCCGGCGGACTCGACCTGGACATGGACGACATGGAGGACAAGGACTTCGAACGGTTCTAGTCCGCCCACCAGAGGAAAACAAAGGGCGCACCGCTACGGCGGCGCGCCCTTTTCATTGTCCGGGGACAGGCCGGTCAGACGAGGGTGAGCAGCCAGTACCACAGGGGGCGGGTCAGGATGGACAGCGGCACGCCTATGCCGAGCATGGTCGCGGCCAGCCTGGGGCGGGCGCCGTAGGTCATGGCGATGATCCCGCCGGAGATCATCGGTCCCATGCCCGCCTCGAAGACCGTCACCTTGGTGGCCGTGTCGGCCCACCCCAGCACCCATACGTAAAGGACCAGGATGAGCACCGGGGCCACGGCCAGCTTGTATCCCAACCCCACGGCCAGTTCCCTGCCCACGCCCGCCACGGACTTGAAGCGCAGGGTCAACCCCACGGACAGCAAAGCCAGGGGACTGAGGGTGGAGCCCAGGCGGGAGAGCATCCCGGCAAGCCATTGCGGATAGGGAACCGCGTGCAGGGCGAAGCCGAGGACGATGGCGATGAGCGGGGGGAAAAGCAGGACCTTGCGGGCCAGTTCGCGTCGGCTCAGGTCCCCGCCCGAAACCCCGGCGGCCAGGACCATGCCGGGACCGGCCAGGACCATGAACGAGCCCGCCGTGTCGCAGAGCATGCCCACGCCGAGATACTGCGGCCCGTAAAAGGCCTCGATCATGGGCAGCCCCACGAAGGAGGTGTTACCGAGACCGCCGGTCAGGGCCAGGCAGACCACGGTCTTGCGGTCCCAGCCCAGGCGGCGGCCCAGGAAGGCGAACAGGGCGTAGCCCGCGCCGAAGACGATCCAGGCCATGGCCGCGGGCGGGATCAGTTCCGGCCCGATGGGCAGGTCGTGGGCGTACAGCAGGGCCAGGGCGGGCAGGGACATGTGGATGATGACCGCGTTGAGCGCGGCCGGACCGTGCTCGTCGATGATCCCCGCGACCCGCAGCCCCACGCCCAGGGCGAAACAGATGCCCAGCAGCAGAAAATTGTCCATTGAATACTCCGGTTGTGCCCTGTCGATACCGGGATTTCACGGCAATTTCAAGACGTTCGGGTCAATCCGCCGCCCCGGGGCCGACGTTTGCGCATTTCCCCGCAAAAAATGCTTGCCAACCGCCCGCAGGGCATATATACCCCTTCTCGCCTGAACGTGCCGAAGTGGTGGAATTGGTAGACACGCATGGTTCAGGACCATGTGGTTTTACGACCGTGGAAGTTCGAGTCTTCTCTTCGGCACCAGATATGAACAAGGGTTGCGGCTAACTAGCTGCAACCCTTTTTCTTTTTTATCCGGCAAGTTACGTGATTGTTTTCTTTTCGGCGTGATTTGACCCTAAGGGGTCAAAGTGATGGGTCAAAGTACCCGGAATCGTCTACCGCCGGAGACGTCACATGCCGCAAATCGCGCGTTCCCCGAACCACCTTTACCGGAAGGGCTCAATCTATTACTTTCGCCACGTCATCCCGCACGACCTGCGGGACTCGTTGGGCCGCTCCGAAGTCAGGATGTCTCTCCAGACGGGCTACCTGGCCGAGGCAAGGCCCAAGGCCCGAATATTGGCCTCGGGCGTAAAACGAATACTGACCAAGATGAGGAACGGTGAACTCCCCATGGATGATTTCGACCAGATAAAAGTCTTCATGAACGACTGGCTCAAGCGTTTCCTGAAAGAAAATGAACACATTGCCATCAAAAAGCTCACACCGCCCAGCCCCCACACGCAATACGTGCCGGGAGATACCGAAAGGATTATCGAAACACTCAAGGCCCTGATGGTGTCCAAAGACTACGCCACCATGCGGAAATACACGATCATGGCGGCTGAAGACGGGGCTTTTGGCCCACCTGACTCGCTCCCCCTGTCCGATGAGTTCGCGCACGAATTCATCAAAACCCTTATCGCCTACTATCGCATCATCAGCCACCGAGCCGAAGGCGATTACACCTTTGAAAAATCCATTCTGCCGCCCGAATCAGTCGCTCCGCAGCCGACACAGGAACCCAAGTCCCAACCCCTGCTTTCCGAAGCCCTGGAACGCTACAAGGCGGACAGGATCGCCGCCAAGCGCTGGAGCGAGGGCAGTGCCAAGGATATCATGTCCACGCTCAACAGCCTTACCGACGTCCTCGGCGACATTCCGGTGGATGAAGTGGACCGGCAAGCTGTGCGCCATGTACGGGATACCCTGCTCCAGCTCCCCCGATTTCGGAACAGCAAACGATTCAAGGGCAAGACCATACAAGAAATGGTCGCCCTTGAACCGGACAACACGGTTGCCGTCAGCACCGTGAATAACAACCTGACCAACATCTCATCATTTTTGACGTGGTGCGAGGATGAGCAGCTTATTCCCACCAACCCCGCTCACCGTCTGAAAATCAAAGAAGAAAAGCCGGAAACGGAACACCGATCCCCGTACACGACCAAAGACTTGGAACACATCTTCAACGCTCCTCAATATGTTGACGACACATTCCTGCACCCGTCCGACTTCTGGTGCCCTATTCTTTCCCTTTTCACGGGCGCACGGCGTGAGGAGGTATGCCAACTCCACGTTGAAGATGTCCGACAGGAGGAAGGGGTGTGGGTCTTGGATGTCAACAAGGAAAAGAATGTTCATGGGTTCGCCAACAAGAAGCTGAAAAACCCAAGTGCCAAACGCCTTCTCCCGCTTCATCCCTTTCTTGTTGAAACACTGCGTTTCCCCGAATTCGCTCGACAACAGGCCGAAACGGGACACCTTCGGGTCTTCCCCGAACTCGTCAAGATCAACACGAACTACGGCCACAAACTCGGCGAAAGGTTCAGTGAATTCAGGAAAACCATCGAACTTGAGGAAGCAGAAGGGGTCAAGGATTTTCACAGCTTGCGGCACACGTTCTCCAACTTCTTCAAGCAGAAGAAGATGCAGGACGACCCGTTCGAACAGACCTTTGGCCACAAGCTCAAGAAGATGTCCGCCGAAAGATATGGGGGGCGTTTCCCGGCCTCCATGTGCTTCGAGGAGGTCATAGCCTACCTCGACTACGGGGTGGACCTGTCTCATCTGGCAAAATCGAAATACGTTCCCAAGTAGTGGCCCTCATTTGGCGATAGTCCTTCCCTTCCGTCGGCCCCAAGCCGACCAGGGGAAAGGACGGTTCCATGGGGAGATAAATCGCCTAGGCGATTTATCTCCCCCATGGAACCTCACGCCCAAAAGGAAAACCCCGCCGAAGCGGGGTCTTGTCACTGACTGCTGCCAAGGTAGGCATCGGACACGTCACGCCGCCCGGCGGAATGTCCTGCGGTCACTTCGATTTCGTCACGGGCTTCGGCATCGAGTCGGGGCCATTCTTCCCCTGCCGCGTTGTGGGCGGCTTGCTGGAAGGCGGCTATGGATTCATGCTGATTAGGCGGCTGGAAGCCTGTATGGGTCACATACATTGTGTGGAATCGTTCATGACGATTGCTGTGCAGGGTCCACCCGCTTTCCTTTTTGGTGAAACCGCACAACCTGGCCGCGTAGGACAACTTTTCTTGCCACTTGTCCCCCATACCTTCAGGCATCAGGTTGTGGATCCCCGGCCTGTCCGACAGGCTGACAAACGGCAATGCGCTCTGCAGAGCAGCCTGCTGCTTGTCGGACAGATTGGTCAGCGTCCTCGGCCGTCCCCCTTTTGTCCCATACCGGACGAGCAAGCTGCGGCCTTCCCTATTCCAGTCCGCGACCAGATCGACTTTGGCCGATTCTTCCCGGCGAAGGCCCAGTTCCCATTGCAGGCGAATTTGGGCGGCACACCGGGGACCATATTCATAGCCAAGCTCGTTTTCCAGCTTGTCGATTGCCCCCTGCACGAAGGCGGGGGCAACCGCTTTGCTGTTGGCGTTGGCAATGCTGCCCCGCCGGACGTCGAACACATCATTGGTCGGGCTGATGCCGGTATTCCCGTAGGCCTTGCAAAGGTCACGGGCCGCCGAAAAGATTTCGGCGATACGCCCGTCACCCTTGCCTTCTTCCTGCATTTGCCGGGCAACTGCCGCAAAATGCTTGTTCGTGACATTGGTCCATTTGCGAACCCCGAACCCCGCGCGGCGAAGCCGCTTGGCAAAGGCTCGGGCATTCTGACGGACCCTGTATTGCTTCGAGCGCGGACCGGACAGGGTTGCCCTATTCGCGCCCAGTACCAGACTGATGGATTTCATGTGAATCTCCTTCCTGAAGTTCGGGGTAATGCCCCGGGACAAAGCGAACCCACGGGTCCGCCTATGGCGCGAACGCGCCACACAACAACCGACACGGGACAAATCAATGTCCGTTTCCCACTGAAGGAAAATTCAGGAATCCATTTAATAGGGGGTGCCACCACGCAGACTCGTTCGTTCTGCGCATAAAGCGGTGGCCGTGGGGGAATTTTGACAACGGCAGGTGTATAGATACCTGTCGTTTGTCCGGCGGGGGTGCTGTGTTTCAGCCTGGCGTTTGGATGTGAAAGCGTACCGCTTGGAAATGAACGGCAAAGAAGTGTTTGGTGTTACGGCATGTTAGTGCCTACTTAAACGTTCATCAGTTTAGACTATCGTCAAAACTTATGAACGCGCCTGAACGCGTTTGCCCTCCTTCTGATTACTCAACCTGACAGGTTATGCCCTGTCGTATCACCCCGAGAAATCACCGCGCAAGGTTCGGCGGCAGGGTTTCTGTCCCTGCCCGCCGTTTTTCCTGCGAGCGTGACGCAAGCAGCCGCCGGGGCAAGGCCAAGCCCTTCGGGCGGACGCTTCGCGGTCCGGCCTTGCCCCGACGACTTTGCTTGCGTCGTTACCTCTGCAGGCGACGGCGAGAGGGATGGCGATTTCGACTCAGGCTCAAGGGATTTCGAACCATGAAATCTGCACAGTGTTGTGAAGAGCTTCATGCAATGCGGTCTAACCGGACTCCATGAGATAACATACTGGTATCGAACTGTATTATAACATGAATGAGTTGGAAAAAACGATCATTGAAAAGTCGGCCGTCCTTCTGGATGCGGAGTTCCGTTGGCCTAGCCCGCCAAGCGATAGAGGGCTGGTCAACGATCCAATAAAATAGGACTACTCCTGCACTACTGGTCTGCATTCAGCGGTTGTTCGGGGTTTCCCCCATTCATGAAAGACTCTGCCGCCGGCGTGCTTGCCCCTGAAATCGGCACCCGCACCTCGGCCCAGTGTTCCTTGCGATCATCCGTCAGGGGAATGCAGCCATCCTGCTGCTGGATGCGGTCCAGGCTCACGCTCAACTCTCCCTTCTCTTCCAAGACCTGCACAACCTGGATGTGGAATACCGTTTCCCGATAGCGGTAATGCAGAGTGAACCCCTTCCAATCGGGCGGTAAACAGGGAGAAAAATGCAGTCGGTCCACCTCAAGGCTGAGGCCGAGAAGCGATTCCAGCATCAACCGATACATCCAGGCCGCAGAGCCGGTGTACCAAGTCCATCCGCCCCGGCCGACATGGGGGGATACCGCGTAGACATCCGCCGCCATGACGTAGGGTTCGACCTTGTAAACCGATGCCTGTTTGGCCGTGAGTGCATGGTTCAAGGGGTTGATGATGCCGAACAGTTCCCAGGCACGACGATTGTCGCCCAGCCGCGCAAAGGCCATGGTCGCCCAGATGGCTGCGTGCGTGTACTGACCGCCATTTTCCCGTATCCCTGGGGCATAGCCTTTGATGTAGCCGGGATTGAGCGGGGAGGTGTCGAAAGGAGGATCCAGCAACTGCACCAGCCCTTGCTCGCGGCGGACCAGACGCTGGTCCACAGCCTCCATGGCCTGACGTGAACGTTCCGACTCTCCGGCCCCGGAGAGCACTGACCAGCTTTGGGCAATGGAGTCGATCCGGCACTCGAGGTTCGTCGAGGAACCGAGCGGCGCGCCATCGTCGAAGTAGGCGCGGCGATACCACTCGCCGTCCCAGCCATTGGCCTCGATACTGCCGCGCAGTTCCGCGGCCTCGGTGTCGCAGCGTTCGGCAAAGGGGGCGTCGCCATGGGAACGGGCAATTGCGGAAAACTCGTTGAGTACGTCGAAAAGGAAGAAGCCCAACCACACGCTCTCGCCCCTGCCGTTTCGGCCCACAAGGTCCATGCCGTCGTTCCAATCGCCTGACCCCATGAGCGGCAGACCGTGTACGCCGTAGCGGAGGCCGTGTTCGATGGCCCTGGTGCAATGCTCGTACAGGCTGGCCGTCTCTTCGGATTGTCCCGGCAGGTCATAGTAGGAATCCTCGTCCGCCTTCAGCCTTCGGCCTTGCAGGAAACCCACGGGTTCGTGCAGCACGCCGGTGTCTCCGGTGGCGCGCACATAGCGGGTCACGGAGTACGGCAGCCAGAGATAGTCGTCGGAACAATTGGTGCGTACACCCCGGCCCGTCGGAGGATGCCACCAGTGCTGCACGTCGCCTTCCTCGAACTGACGGCTGGCGCCGCGCAGCAAATGCTCGCGCACAAGCTCCGGCCGGGCGTGAATGAGGGCCATGACGTCCTGCAACTGGTCGCGAAAGCCGAACGCGCCGCCGGATTGATAGGTTGCGCAACGCGCCCAGAGGCGACAGGACAGAGTCTGATACAGGATCCAACCGTTTGCCAATATATTGAACGCATGGTCCGGGGTCTCAACATGCACTGCCCCCAGGGTGTGCGTCCAGTGCTGCCAGACCTTGTCCAGGGCCATGCGCGCGGCGGTCGGTCCACGGTAGCGCTCAACCAGGCTCCTGGCGGCGGCGACGTCGCGCCCCACGCCGAGCCGGAAGACGATCTCTCGCTCCTGCCCGGCCTCCAGGTCAAAAGCCACTTGAATGGCCGCACAGGGATCAAGGGCGGCTCCCACCCTGCCGGAAAGCCGGGTACGCGTCATGGCGGCAGGGGCCTCCAACGTGCCCCCCCGGCCTATGAATTCCGCACGGTCGCCGCTCACGGTGCGTGTGGTTTCGTCAACATCGAAGAAGGCCGTCCGGCCGCTGAATTCGGTGTTGTAGGCGTTGCGGGCAAAAAGCGCCCCGCTGTTCAGATCAATTTCAGTGACCACGTGTTCGGCGGCCTTGCTGCGCAAATCTCCCAGCACCCATTCGGCATAGCCGGTGGCCGAAAGCCTGCGCGCTCTGTCCGACTCGTTGCGGACTTTCAGCACAGCGAATTTGACGGCGTCATCAAGAGCCACGTAGACCCACAGTTCACTAACGACACCGCGCTCGGTGTGCTCGAAGACACTGTATCCGAAGCCGTGACGGGTGACGTAGGACGTGGTCCCGCGGCAGGGCAACGGCGTGGGCGACCAGAAATGGCCCCGCTCCTCGTCACGGATATAAAAGGCCTCCCCCCGCGAATCGCTGACCGGATCGTTGCTCCAAGGGGTCAGGCGAAATTCATGGGCGTTCTCGCTCCAGGTGCAGCCCATGCCGCTTTCGGAGATAATGGTACCGAAATCCGAGTTGGCCAGCACGTTGATCCATGGTGTGGGCGTCCGTTGTCCCTGGGCCGTGGTGATGACGTATTCCCTGCCGTCCGGTGTAAAGCCGCCCAGGCCGTTGGAGAAGCTCAGGTCCTCTCGCGGCAGCGGCGCAACGGCGGGGGGGGCCGCACGCAAGGGGCGTGTCGGGACGAGTCGAGGCATCGTTGTCCCCGCCAGGCTGTGACCGCCGATTTGTTCCGCCAAGGTCCCCCGGGTGTCGGAGAGGGCGACTCGGGCCACGGCCTTGAACAGGATGCGATCTTCCTCGGCTATGCGATCCGCGGGCCGGACGAATATTCCCCCGGGCCGGTCCGCCTGGTTTGCCGAGGGGCCTCCGGCGATGAGCCCCATGATCTGGTCGTGGAGAATCTGCCGGTATCCGGCATGGTCCTCATTCCAGATCACCAGGTCCACCGCCAGTCCCTTGAGCTGCCAATAGGCGTGGGCCCGCACTAGCTGGCGCACCAACTCGATGTTGACCGCGTCCTCGATCTGCAACAGCACGATGGGCAGGTCCCCGGAAATGGAATAGCCCCAGAGTCCGGATTGTCCACGGGCATTTTTGATGAGTACTTCCGCTTCGACCCGGAGCGCGGAATTGGCGTACAGGATCGAACCGGCCAACCTCCCATAGAGCTGCGCCTCGGCCTCCGTGGCATTCAACTGGCGCAGCTGGACCTGGCTGTGGGTCCAGGCCAGGTCGAAGACGCGGTCGGCCATGCGCTGGTCCTGGTATTTTCCCATCAGGCCAAGGGCTCCTTGGCGGGTTTCCGAAATGCCGAAGATCATATCGACGATCACGGACTCGCCCGGATCGAGGGTTACGCGCTGACGGATGGCGGCTACGGGGTCGAGCACCGTCCCTTCGCTGTTCGAGAGGGAGTCCTCATCTCCGCCGCCATCTCTTTGCAGCGCCAAGGGTGCGGCGGTGGTATTGCCGCGGCCGATGAAGCACATGCGGTCGGTCTCACAAGAGGCGTTCGTGCCCTCGGAGCCGCGCACGGCCATCATGTGCAGCATGAACGGTGGATTTTCATCCTGAGAGCGAGGCCGGCGGGTACAGAGGATGGCCCGGTTCCCGGAGATGATCTCGGTCTGCACAAAGAGATTGCTGAAGGCCGGGTGCAGGGCGTCCGCCGCCTGCGGCGCCAGAACCACTTCCGTGTAGCTGGTCACGTCGATGGCCCGGCGGGTGCGGGCGCGGTTGGTGATGCGCAGGCGGCGCAACTCGATGTCGTCCTCGGGCGAGACGGCGATCTCGGTATGCGCGTCGTAGTCCTGCTCGCGGCACTGGAATTCGGCCTTGCCTTCAGAGAAGATCGCCCCGAAATGATTCGAGCGCCTGAGCGTCGGCTGATGGGTGGTGGCCCAGTATTCCCGACTGTCCACGTCGCGCAGGTAGCAGAATGTCCCCCAGTTGTCGCGGGTGGGGTCCTCGCGCCAGCGGGTCACGGCGATGTCACCCCAGCGGCTGTAACCGCCGCCGGCGTTGGTGACCATGACATGGTAATGGCCGTTGGAGAGCAGTTGCACCTCCGGGCTCGGCGTGTCGGGAGAGTCGTAGACACGCATGGGCGTGGCTGCGGCCCCGGCCGCATGGTGATGCTCGGCAAGTTCCGTGGTGTGGGCGAAAAAAGCCGCCGATTGGGGGATGCGCTCCTGAAGCAGGGGAAGTGTGGCCAGGAACCGGACGTCGGATTCGAAACGCCGCTGCATCGGACCCTCAAGCAGTGTCCCGGCCAGGGCCAGGAGAGTCATGCCCTGGTGGTGGGCCATGAAGGACCGAACCACGGCCCTTTTCTGGCCGCGCGGCAGACGGGACGGCGTGTAGTCGACAGCCTCGTACAGGCCATAACGGGCTTCGAGCCCCTCTTTCGCCAGGCGCTCCAGATTCTTGCAGGCCTTCTCCGGGGCAACAAGAAGCGCCAGAGCCGTGGCATAGGGCGCGATGACAAGATCTTCGGCCAGGCCGCGCTTAAGCCCCAGGCCGGGCACGCCAAAAGCGCGGTACTGGTAGCTCCGGTGCGCGTCTATGGCGTAGTAGCCGCATTCGGAGATTCCCCAGGGTACCCCGTTTTTCCGGCCGTAGTCGATCTGCCGGGCCACTGCCGCCTTGCAGGTCTGGTCAAGAAGCGTGTTCGCATAACTGGGCATGACCAGGTTGGGCATCAGGTATTCGAACATGGAACCGCTCCAGGAGAGCAGAATCGGCTCTCCTCCGGCGGAGGTCAGCAACCGCCCGAAGGCGAACCAGCTCTCCTGCGGCAGCTGCCCCTGGGCGATGGCCACAAAGGTGGCGAACCGCGCCTCCGAGGCCAGCAGATCGTAGAAGCTCTGGTCTCTGCGACGTTCGTCCACATTGTAGCCGATGGCCAGCAGGTGCCGCGTCTTGTCATACAGAAATCCGTATTCCATCCGGGCCAGGGTGTCACAATGTTGGACGAGTGCGTTCTGGCGTCCCATTCTGGATTTGGCCTGCCGGCAGGCAGCACTGATCATGTCCCTCATTTCCGCTGCCTGCGCCGCTGTTGCGGCGGACCCAAACCGGGTTTCCAGCACAGCCAACCCACCCAACGTCGGAATCTCGTCCAGAAAAGCCAATTCTTCGGGGAATTCGCGGGAAGACGCAGCCCACGGGGTCAGCAGGTCCAGTTCGGCCAGGGCGTCCCTGCATTGCCCGGCAAAGGCCTGGAGCCACCAGCGGAACGAGTTGTCGGGGGCGGCGGTCTGGAAATCCCGGCTGTCGGTCACTGCCGCCACCGATATCTTCAGTCTTTCGAGGCACAACCGCGTGGCGCTCAAGGTGACGGGCGGATTGAGCGCGGCCTCGGCCACATCCCGACGCAGTGCGTCCATCCGGGACGCGACAGCGGTTGGCAGGTCGCCAGACAGGTCGTCCAGAACGATATCCAGGATGTCGCCCAGGCTTTCAAACAGCCGGGGAGAAAGGATATGGTCCTCGGTCAGTGCGAAAAGCCCCGCCCGCAGAGTCAGGAGATGCCCCGCCAGATTCCCGGAATCGACGGAGGAGATATAGCGCGGCGCAAGCGGCTGCAAGGTGCGGGTGTCGTACCAGTTGAAGAAATGGTCTTCGTACCGGTCCATCCGCTCCATGCTTTCCAGAGCCCGCGAGGTGCGCTCCAGCAGTTGTCCACAAGAGATGAAGCCGAAATCGAACGCGGAAAGATTGGCCAGGAGGGCCAGGCCCATGTTCGTGGGCGAGGTGCGGTGCGCGATGACGGCTTCGGGCCGTTCCTGGAAGTTGTCCGGCGGCAGGTAGTTGTCCTCCGGGCCGACAAAGGTCTCGAAAAACCGCCAGGTCTTGCGGGCTATTCTGCGCAGGAGCAAGGTCTGGCCATCCGTGAGCCGCTCATGGCGGAGGGAGAGCGGCTGACCGAGCCACCAGGCCAGGACCGGAGAGAGAAACCAGAGGCCCAACACCGGCCCGGCAGCGAGCAACGCAGGCGGGTTGACCGTACCATGGGCGAAGGCCGTGGCCACGGCGAAGAACGGTCCGAACCACATGTTCCGGTACGAGCCAACGAGGTCCATGCGGTTCTTGCTCCCCTCCCCGCCCGACGGCTCCCATTCAAGGAGTCCCCGATGCGTGATAAGCATCCGCCAGATGGTGCCTGCCACTGCTTTCAGGCTGTAGAATGCCTCATGGGGCAGACAGACCAGGGCAAATAATGCCTGGGCGAAATGTTTGGGCAGCAGCTCCATTGCGGCGGCGAGGTGCTGCAGCAGGGACAGGTTCACGGGTTTTTGCAGCGCGTTCAACACCGCAGCGATGACCGACGGCAGCAAAATGATGCCGCTCACGGTCAGGGTCCAGAACCAGGCGGAAGCCGGAACAGTCCACCCCGCCAACAGGAGCAGGACCAGCGCAGGAGCGGTCAGGCTGCGCCGCAGGTTGTCAAGGATCTTCCACCGCGACAGGAGCGAGAGCGGGTTTTCCCGGCGCGAGCCGTCGGCGCCGGGAACGCCGGGCAACAGCCACCGTGCGATCTGCCAATCGCCGCGAATCCAGCGCGTTCTGCGTCTCACATCCTCGCCGTAGCTGGAGGGGTAATCCTCGAACAACTGCACGTCGCTCAGAAGTCCGGCCCGGGCATAGCAACCCTCCAGGAGATCATGGCTCAAAATGCGGTTCTCCGGAAAACGCGCGCCAAGGATGCGCTCGAAGGCCTCGACCTCGTAGATGCCTTTGCCGATGAACGAGCCTTCGCCGAACAGGTCCTGGTACACGTCGGAGACCGCCCGGGTGTAGGGGTCGATGCCGACTTCGCTGGCGCACATGCGCGCATATCGGGACCGGTTGGTCCCGGACAGGCTGGCGGTCACGCGCGGCTGGAGAATCCCGTAGCCGCCGATCACCCGCCGGGCATGCGTGTCGTAGCGGGGACGGTTCAGCGGGTGGGCCATGGCCCCCACCAATTGCCGGGCGCAATCGCGGGGCAGCTGCGTGTCGGTGTCCAGCGTGATGACGTATTTCGCCCCGCGCAGCACGCTTGCATCGCCGACAATGAGGGAAAAGGACGCTGACAGACCGTCGCGCAACAGGCCGTTCAAACACGCCAGCTTGCCACGCTTGCGCTCATAGCCCATCCAGATCCGCTCCTGGGAGTTGAAGCGGCGCGGCCGGTGGAACAGGTAGAAGATGTCGCCTGTCGCGCTCGGGTACCGCCTGTTCAGCCCCTCTATGCACTGTCGGGCCAGAAGCAGCAGGGAAGCATCGCCGGGCAGTATCTCCTGGGCCGCATCGCTGAAATCCGTAAGGAGTCCGAAGTGCAGGTATTTGTCTCTATTGGCCAGAAAACGGACTTCCAGGGCCTTGGCCAGGCCTTCGATGGCCGGGGCATTGGTAATCATGGTCGGAATGACGACCAGGGTACGCTGGTCCTGCGGAATGCCCTTGGAAAAATCCAGACGCGGCAAGACGTGCGGCGTGGTCAGCAGGGTTGCCACCCAGTTCGTCAGTGCCACCGCCAAATGGCTGGTGCATGCAAGCAGGAGCAGGCACATCAGAGCCAGCCCATACCCGTGCAGGCCATCGGCCTGCGCCCTGACCGCCAAACCTCCGGCGAAGAGCATCGACAAGAGCAGGATGCCGCCGCCATAAAGCAGCAGGGGGAACCGGCTGCCCGGTGAGGCCATGAACTCTACCGCAGAGTTGCCCACTTTTGCCGATTTATTGAGTTGAGCCAAGCCCTTGTCGATGAGATAGTATCCGACATGGGCTGTGAGAGAGTCTTCGCCATGAACGGTTGCGCCCTCCCGGGCCAAGTGGATGGCCCTGTGCGCGATCTCAACCTCTGAAAAAGGGCTCCTCCTGGCCATCCGCTCCACCACATGGCGATAGCGATCACGCGTGGCAAAATCCATGGCGCCATATGCCTTGGCAGGATCCTCGCCCAAAGCCTTCTCGACAAGACTCGTGGACTCGACGAATTCGCTCCAGTCCATTACGCCGAGGAAGCGCAGGCTGCCGATGCTGTTGCTCATAGAGGCATGGTCGGCGGATTGTTGCTGGTTTTCCAGGTACACCAACTGCTCGATGGTCAGGCCGGTTCCGGACAACTGCTGCTCGATCCAGGTCAACGGCAGGGCCAGAGCCGGGCCCTTGCCGTGCAGACGGCGCGAAAGCTCGGCCACGAACGAACTCGCCAGGGGCGGATCGGAACGGGCCATGTCGGCTATGGTCAGGATCAGGTCTTGCGGTTGTTTGGCGGCAACTCCGGTCATCTGGTCGGCCCAGAATTCGGCGCGGTTGCGGTCAGCTCTATAGCGGGCGATGCGGACGGCCACCCGGCGCAGATTCTCGATGAGCGCCAGGCGCAGCATGATCGGAATGGCCCAGAGTTCGCCCAAGTTCAAAGGGACCACGGACTGATAGGCCACCACGATGCTTCTCAGGCTCTCCGGGGCCACCTGTCCGTCACTGTGGGAAATGCTTTCCAGGGCGAGGTCGTACACCCTCGGGAGGCCGGCCGAAGAGCCGTCGGCCAGGCGCGGAAGCTCCCGGCTATAGCCCTTGGGAAGGTGAAGCCCGGCAGTGCGGATCTGTTCCTCTATCACATAAAAATTGTCCAGCAGCCATTCCCCGGCCGGAGAAATCCGGCGGCCCGTCTTCACGTCCTCGGTGAGTTGCGTATGGACGTCGAACAGCACGGCCTGGTTTTCAGCCAGCCGCGCAAGCAGACGGTCCCTGGAGCGCCTTGCCATCAGCTTGTGCGACTCCGCAAGAATCTTGCCGTGCTGCTCCATCTGGTCGGCGTTGAACAGTGTCGAGCGCAGGGACGGCTCCTCCACCCTCTTCGTGCCCCGGACTGATTCACGCAGGCGAGACCAGACTTCGGAAAGCCTGTCGCCCATGTTCTTGTGGCTCATGCCCATATCGATATCTCCTGCCGCCGAAACAATGGCGGGGTCGTTCGGATTGAAACAGGGCTCGTCGGTGGGAGGGCCTGCAAAACCGCTTTCACGGACGGATAAATTTTCGGTGAAGGTTCGGTACGGACATGGAAGGAATTCCTACCGGCCGGGACGTCTTGACGAGTAAACACGTCCGGGAAGGCGCGAGTGTCCGAGTAGTTTAATGTATAGCGCAAATTTTAGCCCGCAGATAGGGCAACTATTGCAAATATCATCATCTGGCTAAGAAATATCTGTAACAGCAAGTATTAATTCGCCAACTCGTAATATACGCCCCAATATTATCTCCACATAAAACAATCATATAAATCCGATTGTAAATTACTACAAAAGGGGTATTGTATGTATGAGGTAACAAATTATGAACGCTCTTCTTGTCTATCCCGCTTATCCGGATACGTTTTGGAGTTTCAAGAGTATACTGTCCTTTGTTTCCAAAAAGGCGGCCTTTCCACCGCTCGGCTTGCTCACCGTGGCCGCGATGCTTCCCGTGGAATGGGAAAAACGCCTGGTGGACACAAATGTCGCCCCTCTGGGCAACGCCGATCTCGAATGGGCGGACGTGGTCCTGATCAGCGCCATGATGGTGCAGCTTCCCAGCGCGAGGAAAATCATGAAACGCGCCAGAGAAGCCGGCAAAATCGTGATCGCGGGAGGCCCGGCCTTCAGGTCGCACCTGGAGCAGTTTCCCGATGCGGATCATTTCATCATCGGCGAAGCCGAAACCGTCATGCCCGAATTTCTGCATGACTTCGAACGGGGAGCGGCAAAGAAACAGTATATTTCTTCTGAGCACCCCGATTTGGACTCAACGCCGCTTCCCGCCTGGAGCCTGTTGAGAATGAAGGATTATATCTCCATGTCGGTGCAGTATTCCCGCGGCTGCCCTTTTGATTGCGAGTTTTGCGACATTGTGGCCATGAACGGACGGCGCCCTCGTGTAAAAAATCCCGATCAGATGATGCGGGAGATCCAAAGTCTGTATGATGCCGGATGGAGGGAGTCCGTCTTTATCGTGGACGACAATTTCATCGGGAACATAGCCCGGGTGAAGGAGTTTCTGCCCAGGCTCGCCGAATGGCAGAAGCTGCACCATTATCCTTTCAAACTCATGACCGAGGCCAGTGTGAATCTGGCGCAGGACAATGAACTCATGGAGATGATGAGTGCGGCGAACTTCCATAAGGTTTTCATCGGCATTGAAACGCCCTCCACGGAAAGCCTGGTTGAATGCGGAAAAAAACAGAACGTCACCACCGATTTCAGCTCGGCGATTCGGGATATTCACCAACACGGCATGCAGGTGATGGGTGGTTTCATCGTGGGCTTCGACAACGACACCACATCGATTTTTGGTCAGCAATTCCGATTCATTCAGGAGATCGGGGTCGTGACGGCCATGATCGGGGTTCTCAACGCGATGCCGCATACGAGACTTTGGAACCGGCTCAAATCAGAGGGGAGATTGCTTGGCGAATTAAGCGGAGAGAACACCGACGCCTGCGTGAACTTCAACCCCCGCATGGGATGCGAAGCCCTGCTGGATGGATACCGGAAACTCGTGAATGAGCTCTACTCTCCCAGGGAATACTATGACCGGATCAGCACGTTTCTCTCTTCCTACGCGCCCACTGCACGAGGGAAAATGGTGCGGACGGATATTCAGGCTTTTTTGAAAAGCATGTGGGCTGTCGGGATAGCCTCACCCGCCCGCGTCCTCTACTGGAAACTGGTGCTGAGGACGCTGCTGACCAAGCCGAAAGCCCTGTCCGCCGTGGTCGAGCTTGCGATTCAAGGCTTGCATTTCACCCGGGTGTCCCGGCGCATCATGGGTGTGTGAGAAAACAGGGGGCACGAAGCCCCCTGTGTATGGACGGATCAACTGCCCGGAATGGGAAAGATCTTCTGTTCGCTCTTGGCCGGATTCTTTTCCAATTGGCGGTAGCGGTTCCATGCGTTTTTCGACAAGCGCCCCAGGATGTCATCCAGGTCGGAGCCATGCATCAGATTGCTCAAATCCGCTTCGTTCATCAGGCGGTCCGAAAGCGTATAGCCTTCGCCCTGATCCAGGTCGAGCTGGACGTCCTGAATGTTGAAAGCGGGCAGCGTGCCGCAGACGTCCATGAGTAGATCCCGCACCGTCTGATAGAAGAATTTCTTCACGTCTTCCGTTGATTCGGCCTGGGTCAGCAACTCGCGGAACCGGCTGCGGGCTCCCTGCTCCTGCTTGGTGAATGACAATTGAGTGCTCATATGCTCTCCTTGTTGCGTTGACATTTTGCCGAAATCCGGCGGCCGAAGTGATGGCGGAAGCTGCTCGCGGAAACCCGCGCGGATCAAGCGCGTGAGTATTTGATGATGTCTTCCTTGAATTCCTCGATCACGCCCTCCGTCAGTGAGGGGGTGAAGGTTGCAATGGCCTGGACGATGGCGTCCGTTGTCACCGGAACGTTGCTCCCGCTTTCGCATTCTTCTTCAAAGGCGTGCTGGGCTATGGTCTGAAAGAGGTATTCGATGTCGGCCGGGGTGTATTTCCCCGTCAAGGCGATGATACGCGCCAAATCGATGGCGCCTACGTTCATCTTGGACAAGAAATATTTCAGTATGGTTTCCCTTCCGCTCTCGTCGAGAGTCCCGACCGGGATGATGCAATCAAATCGCCCAGGCCGCAGCAGGGCGGCGTCCAGTTGGCGAATGTAGTTGGTCGCGCAGACGAGCAGCACCTTGCTGGTATGGCTTTTGATGAGCGGGACCTGCTTGAGAAACTCATTGGTGATGGACCTGTCTATACGACTGGCTTTATCCCGATTGCCTGCAAGTTCTTCGAATTCGTCTATGAATATAACAACTTCTTCCAAGTCTCGCGCCTTCTCCATCACACTACGCAGGTGGGCGCCGATTTTGTCCACTCCGTCGACCATGAGCATGCTCGGCATGATTTCCACGTACCACCACGCCAGCCTTCCGGCCATCGCCTTGACGAAATGGGTTTTACCCGTGCCGGGAGGGCCGAAGAAAATGATGGTCTTGGGTGGAGTGACGCCATGCTTCCGAGAGAGTTCCTCCTCAACCAAAGGAAGAATGATCTTCTTTTGTATCAACTTCTTGGGCGGCTGGGTATCGGAGATGGTGTCCCATATGTCGCGGGTGATGGCCTGTGCGCCCATTTGCACCAGCAGTTTTTCCTGGTTGTGCGTGG
Source organism: Pseudodesulfovibrio hydrargyri (assembly GCF_001874525.1). Lineage (NCBI taxonomy): Bacteria > Pseudomonadati > Thermodesulfobacteriota > Desulfovibrionia > Desulfovibrionales > Desulfovibrionaceae > Pseudodesulfovibrio > Pseudodesulfovibrio hydrargyri. The sequence goes on from NZ_LKAQ01000001.1 coordinate 511,439, forward strand.
CGAGTTCCTCGTCCGTACCGATATTATCGACAAAATCCTTGCAGGCGATCTTGAATCCGACATCCCGGTCCAGTTTTTCGGACAGGACCCACTGATGCCGCCTGATTTTTTGCCAAAGATCGGTAACGACGTCCGTATCGAACTTCGCGCCGCAGGCTTCGAAAATCTTGCTGGCGCAGACCTCGGGTACGGGTGATTCGAATGTTTTGATATCCATTGTTTGGGCTCCTGCCGCAACATCGTATTTACAATACATTTATTATATTCAATCAATGTGCACTGATGGGACTATTAATTGAAATACCACCATTTTAAACACAGACACAAAGGCCAATGAGTATTTACATAGTACTCCATGATCTGGGATTGTCACTGCATATTTTCATAAAACAGTTCATGCGGAGCAAATATAAAATCAATCGGACTTGCCGTGAGTTATTGGCGAGTTGCCGATCCCATTCGATGTGGATTGTTTCGATCCGATGACCCAGAGTGTTGTTAGAACGACCTGGCAACGGGGGGAGAGCCCCGCTCCGGATCGGCAACCGTCATCCCCCACCCTCTTCGGCGGTCAGGACACCCGGCACGAGCGGTGGAACCGAGTCTCGACAAGCCTCGATCCGGCTCGAAGAGACCTCCATGAGGCTTTAGCCATGGGGCAAAGGACGTTGTATTCCTACTTTCAGATACAAGGGCTTTCGGCGGGCCGGGCTGAAGGCACGCTACCGGATGTCGCAGCGGGGGAGCGAGACGCTGACCGTGGTTCCGTCGGCCTCGGATGTGGCGAGTCCGATATGGCCGCCATGCGCCTCGGTGATGAGCCGGGCGCTATAGGTCCCCAACCCCGTGCCGAACCGCTTGCCCGCAGTGGTGTATTTCTCGAAGAACCGGTCCCTGATTGATTCAGGCACCGCACCGGTATTGTGGATGGCAACGTGCACCACTTCGGGATCCACTCGACAGGCGATGGTCACGCTCCCCCCGCCGGGAGAGGCCTCGATAGCATTTTTCACCAGATTCGCGAACAGGTCTTCAAAGAGAAAGGCTTCTCCGCATACCCGCGCCCTTCCGGCAACACACTCCGCCGAAGGCTGGAGGAGGATGGTCACATCGTTCTGCGCGGAGAGTATCGCCAGGGAATCCTTCACGGATTCAAGGAGTGGATGGACTTCGAGCAGTGTTTCCGCCGGCGTGTATTCACCCCTTTCCATCTCGCGCAAGGGCTCGGCGGCATCAATGAGACGGATCACCTGCCGGACGCCGAGAACGACTTGCGGGAAAACGTCCATCAAGGCATCGTCCATCTTCCCCTTCAAAAACAATTCCGCCAAGGAATACAAACTGGTGAGCGGCCCCTTGATGTCGTGATGTATTATGCTTTGCACGTCCTCCCGGAACTGTTCTTCCTGTTTGCGCGCCGCAATGTCGTGTATCACGATGCGGCAAACGGGAGCGCCTTCGTCATCCGGGGCTATTGAGCCGGTCAAAAGTGCCCAGAACTCGCTCCCGTCTTTTTTCACCAGACGCAATTCACATTCCGCCCTCGCTGTAGGCGAAGCATTGTTGAAGAGCTCTTTGCGGTGCCGGTAATAGATGTCCTGGTCCTCCTTATGGATAAACCTGGTCCAGGGCTGTCCTACCATTTCACCACGAAGCATGCCGAGCAGTGTCGCGGCGGTGAGATTGGCCTCGAGGGTCAGCCCTTTTTCGCTGACCGTGCAATACCCGACCGGGGCCATGTCATAGAGATCAAAGTAGCGCGCCCGTACGGCATCCAGTTCCGTTTGGGCCCGGCGCAACTCCTCGTTCTGCAACTCCAGCTCGATCTGATGGACCCGCAACTCGTGGAGCGCCTGCTGCGCCGCCTCGGAAGAAAGAGGGGATTTGTCCGCGGATTCAGTCGCCTGGATCAAAGCTTCGGCTTGATGTCTGAGTTTGTCTGTCATGTGCTGTCCCTCCCCGGGGCCATCCGTTGTATGGTTGCCATGGCATAGACATGACCCGCGTCGTCCGCCAACGGGCTGGCCGTAAGCCATACCTCCAAGGTCTGTCCGTCCTTGTGGACGCGGCTCGTCTCATAGGGCGCCGGCATGACGCCCGCCGCGACTTGCCGGATGTTCTCCAGCTCCTGCGACTGCATATCCTCCGGAAGCATATCCCGAATGTTCATGGCCAGCGCCTCCCCTTCACTCCACCCGAAAAGGCGCTCCGCCGAGGGATTCCAGGACAGGATATCTCCCTTCGTGTCCAAGACGGCGATGGCGTCCAGCGAATCCCGCGCAACCACCGCCAGACGGATTTGGCCATGGGCCTCCCGCAACAACTCGTGGGATTTCTTCATCTCGGTTATGTCGACAAAGGTGATGACCGCCCCCTCGATCACGTTCTCAAGGGTGCGATAGGGCTGGATACGCATCGTGTACCATTTGCCGTCCGCCGTCTGTACCTCCAGATCCTTGGGGAGCAGCGTCTCCAATACGGACCGCACGTCCTCAACCAGGTTGTCGTAACCCACCATCTTGGAGACGATGTGGCCGACGGGCCGCCCGATATCGATCGGGATCAGGTTGATGATCCGGGTGGCGGCCGGGGTGAAGCGCATGATGCACAGCTGGTGATCCACGAATATCGTGGCGATGCCCGTGCCGGAAAGCAGGTTGCTCATGTCGTTGTTGGCCTGCGACAGATCGATCAACTTGTTCTGCAGCTCGGCATTGACGGTGGACAACTCCTCGTTGACGGATTGCAGCTCTTCCTTGGAGGTTTCCAGCTCCTCGTTCGAAGATTGCAGTTCTTCATTGATGGACTGCATTTCCTCGTTGGAGGAGTTGAGTTCCTCGTTGGACGTCTCCAGCTCCTCGATGGTGCTTTGGAGATACTCCTCGTTGGCCAACAGATCTTGCCGCAATGTCGCGATCTCATTCTTTTCTCTGGCCAGTTTCTCTGCCCCATCCTCGACGTCCGGGAGATGGGATTTTTGCACCGCCCCGAGGTCGGCTTGCGACGTCGGCCTCAAGACCACCAGATAAAGGGAGGCGGAAAACCCGGCATGGTCGGCCGCCACCGGGCAGACCGTCAGATCGACCGAAGTGAAGGGCCCGTTGGTCTTGACCCGCAAAGCCTGGCTGCGAACGGTTTCACCGGACGATCGCGCCTTGTGCAGGGCCGTGCTCAGCCCTCGGCGCAATCCCTCCCGCGCCATCTTGAGGATGTTGTTGGTGCCCGCTTCGCCTTGCGCGGGTTCCAGGTACTGGCCGGTGCGCCCATGGAGGTAGAGGATGTCGCCTTGGGCGTTGACCAGCACTCCCGCCGGGATGAACCGATGCAGCAGCGTCTGTTCGGTCAATTCGCGCAACGGCAGTTTAGCGGGGGCGGCCTCCTTTACGCCTGTCGGCCGGAGGGGGGACGAGTCAAGGACCGTCAGCGGCGGCAGGAAACGGCCCATGGGCGCGGAGTGCCTGCCGCGCGCAACTTCACTGCGCAGATACAGTTTCGACTTGCGATCCACTGCGGTAAACAGGTCTCCAAAGTCGCCCACCGTTTCCGATGTGCCCAAAAAAAGGAAACCGCCGGGTCGCAAGGCGTAATGGAAGAGCGGGATGAGTTTTTTCTGCAACTCCCCGCCCATGTAGATGAGCAGGTTGCGGCATACGATGCAGTCGAGCCTGGAGAAGGGCGGGTCCTTGATCACATCCTGTTCCGAAAAGATCAGTATGTCGCGGAGCGTTTTGTGGATGCGGTAGGTGCCGCCATTGGCTTCAACCGAGAAAAACCGCGCCAGCCGTTGCGGTGTGACGTCGGTGGCGATGCTGGCCGGATACAGCCCGCTTCGGGCCGTGGCTATGGCCTGGCTGTCAATGTCTGTGGCAAAGACCTGCACCTTGAATGTTTGTCGGGTCTTTTCCATGTACTCCTGAAGGAGAATGGCGATGGAGTAAGCCTCCTCTCCGGTGGAGCATCCCGCCGACCAGATTCGGATTGAGGAATTCGGGGACTTCCCGGCAAAGAGTTTCGGGATGACTTTTTCTTCAAGCACCTTGAACACATCGGCATCGCGGAAAAAACGGGTCACGCCGATGAGCAGGTCGCGGAAAAGGGCCTCCACTTCCATCGGGGTTTGCCGCAGGTATTGAATGTACGCATCCAGCGTGTCGATCTGATGCACGGCCATTCGGCGTTCAATGCGGCGATGAATGGTGCTCGGTTTGTACTGGGAAAAGTCGTGTCCGGTCTGGGCGCGCAGCAGGATGCATATTTTGCGCAGCGCATTGTCGGTCACGGGCGCGGACGCCGTTCGGAGAGGCGGACCATAGGCATGGTTCGCATAGGCGATGATCCGGGCGGGCATCTCCGACGGCACCAGCTCGTAATCCACCAGGCCGGTGGCAATGGCGCTGCGCGGCATGCCGTCGTGCTCGCAGGATTCGGGCGTCTGGGCAATGACCATGCCCCCTTCGCCCTTGATGGACCGCACGCCGAGGGTGCCGTCGCTGCCCGTGCCGGAGAGCACGACGCCGATGGCTGATTCATGCAGGCTCTGAGCCAGGGAGCGGAAAAAATAGTCAATGGGCAGCCGCTGTCCCCGTGGGGCGATGGATTCGATCAAGTGCAGACTGCCGTGCAGAAAGGCCATGTCGCGGTTGGGCGGGATGATGTAGATGCAGTTGGGCCGGACTTCCATGCCGTCTTCCACCTCGAAGACCTCCATGCGGGTACAGCGGCGGATGAGCTCGGTCAGCAAGCTCTTGTGATCCGGAGCCAGATGTTGCACCAGGATGAAGGCCATCCCCGGATCGGCGGCGGCGGACATGCCGGAAAAAAAGGCTTCGAAAGCCGCCAGACCTCCGGCCGAGGCGCCGATGCCCACGATGGGAAAGACCGATCCAGACCAGCGCCCCGGATCGGGAACGGTTTTGTCGTTCGATACGGGGGAGGTCTTTTGCAGCTTGGAATCGGGTGTGTCTTTTTTCTTTTTCATGAACCTGCCTTCGTCTTCACCTCATACCTTGTCCAACACCAATTGTCGCGTGATAAGACCCTGTCGGATGCCGGGGCGTTGCCCTCGGGCATCCCTCCGCCAGCCCCCCCGGCATACTTCCTCAAGGCGTTTCTATCCAATTGGTACTGTTGACTATCTTCTTCACGCCGTGAACATCATCCACGAGCTTTCCGGCCAGGTCCTTCTCGGCATGGCTTCCGGCCTCGCCGTTCAGGGTGCCGATTGGGCGATGGTAGGACAACGTCCTCTCGGCCATGGCGGTGATGGCGGCATCGTCCACCACCTCTCCCGGGGGTTCCATCTTTGCGGCGTCCGTCGACTGGTTCTGCGAGGGAGAAAACGGCAAAGAATCCGGATGGAAGCAGAATCTCAACGGGTAATGTTACAGTGTGGAGTCGTGTGGGCGCGGCAAAGATGCGCGGAACGGCCAGGCGTGTTTCAAAAGCGGGTATGGAGGGCTGCGGAAGCTTAAACGGCGGGTGCCATGGAGTACGTCGATCAGGCTCTTCTGAACAGACGCAGAATGAAAATCAGGATCACCGCACCCACTGTCGCTGTGACTATTGCCCCGATCAGTCCGCCTGAGTTGATCCCAAGAAGTCCGAAGACGTATCCGCCTATCACCGCCCCAAGAACACCGATGACGATATCTCCAATGAGACCGAATCCGCCTTTCATAAGCATCCCGGCCAGCCAGCCGGCAACCAGTCCTATCAATACGAACCAGAATAATGCAGCCATGATGTCCCCCTGAGATTAAAAAGATATTCAACTGGTTTCAGTTTAGCATATGCAGCAACAATGAACACTATAAATTTTATTAATACAGCGAATGCACAATCGTTCCAGGAAAGCTGAACTTGTCCGGTGGACAGAAACCGGCTTGGATTGAAAAAGCGGCACAACTTGATACTCTGTCCAACTCAAATCCATCGTTAAGTACCCAAGGGAACGAACTCATCCCCAGGAACCCTGTTTTCTGAGTGCGCGATTGACCCAAATCCACGAGAGGCATACCGTCTGAGACAGGACTCAGTGCCAATTCCGGCTCATGGTCACTACTCTGAAGGAGAACTCCACATGGATGAACTGTGTGAAAACTGTCGTTATTATCTCGCGGTTCAGACGAATTACAAAGAGGACGGGACGTGCAGGTTCGCGCCTCCGACCATTTCTCTGATCTCCGAACAAGCCATGGGCATCTGGCCAAAAGTGAAAAATACGGATTGGTGTGGCCAATTTTCTCCCAAAAGAAAACAGAAGAAATCCTAGTATTCCCTCAAACTGAATTTCTCCGAACCTGGAACGGCAACCCGTTACGCCATTAACAGTAGCTCAGATTGAAGGGTTCCTTGCCCCATAAGACCAAAGTATAGGCGAGTTAAGTTAACGCGAGATTATAATTGGCTAAAATTAAACACGATTGTTTTGTTTGCGTGTGTGAAAAAATGTGTAAAACGGTTTCGAAAATTCACGAATGCTTTCGTATAACACCGAAAATCATTCAATGATAAGTGCCCGCCTTATTTGATAAATAAAGCGGGCAATCGATTTTCAGAAGCGTGGTGGGTACTTTTAAGAAGAGTTTTACCTTCGTTTAAATTTGAGGAAACTCCCAGTTGCTGAAGCCGGGTCAAAATGGTAGGTCAACCATAAATCAGGAAGGACACGTCGAGCAGGAATAGACTAATAAAATCAAATCATTGCCGCACAGCCGAAAAATCAGGACTTCCGAGTCTTCTCTTCGGCACCAGAATGAAACAAGGGTTGCGGCTAACCAGCTGCAACCCTTTTTCGTATTTATCCTGCAAGTTCGTCAGTTAGATCCTACCCCCTAAAATTCGGACCAACGTCCCGGGACAAAGCAGGTCGGACCTTCCCCGTTTGCCGAGGAATGACCTGCCTATGGCGCGAATGCGCCACACAACAACCGACACGGGACAAATCAATGTCCATTTCCCAACTGAAGGAAAATTCAGGAACCCATTTAATAAAGGGGTGCCACCACGCAGGCTCGTTCGTCCTGCGCATAAGCGATGGCCGTGGGGGTCAACAACGGCAGGTGATAGATACCTGTCGTTTGTCCGACGGGGGTGCTGTGTTTCAGCCTCGCGTTTGGATGTGAAAGCGTGCCGCTTGGAAATGAACGACAAAGAAGTGTTTAGTGTTACGGCATGTTAGTGCCTACTTAAGCGTTCATCAGTTTAGACTGGCGCCAAAACTTATAAACGCGACCTCATCTCGTTTGACCTCCTTCTGATTACTCAACCTAACTGGTTATGCCCTATCGTATCATCCCGAAGAATCGCCGCGCAACTTCCGGCGGCAGGGTTTTGACCTCCCTCCGCTTTTTCCGCGAGCATTACGCAAGCAACCGCCAGCACAAGGCCAAGTCCTTCGAACGGACGCTTCACACAGTCCGGCCTTGCCCCGGGGACCTTGCTTATGTCATTATCATGGCAAACCACGGTGAAAAGTATGGCGAAGGATAAAGCAGCTCTAAACGCCAGAACTCAAATAGCCCGAGAACCTGTCCACCTTAAAACGCCGCTCAGTGGTCCAACAAAGTGGATCCACTTCTGTGGTCTTTTTGAACATTCTCCACAATTTTTATCTCCTCCCAAGTTTTTTTTACTCCTTTATGGAGATCAAATACGTTTTTAAAACCCATCAAATACATTAAAACCTCCAAAGCTAACCCTACTAAAATTAATGTAAACATACCACCTAGCGGCTTCAATTGTTGTTCGCAAATAAACGCATAAACAAATGGAAACATCACAATAAGCCCATTGATTAATAAAAATAATGCAGTCTGTGGTTTCGTATAGCCAAAATGCGGCCTTTTTCTAAATTCTTCCCAGTCCATTTCCCATGTAGATGTTTTTGTGACAACAAGGTACGAGGTGCAAATTCTTTGCATTCCTTTTGTATAGTGAGAAAGAACATATAAAAAAAATATTACAATTGAAGATATTATAGAAAGCATGTAATGTAGTCCACCAATATCCGCCCCTTGAACTGGAATATCTTTTGGCAATTGCATTGTCAGCACCAAACCAAATACAGTTACTGAAAGTGTCGTAAGCAAGAATCTTTGATTCGCAAGCTGATTAATCTCTTCATGAATTTTTTGAACGTCACAAGAAGTTGGTACCCTGTTGCACATACGATCTCCTTACCTGTTTAAAAAATTATGACTTGCTGGATTAGTACTAACTTTGAGAACTGGCCTCACGTCTTTGGACCACTGAGCGGCTAACTTAAGTAGTACAGGTTCTATGGTCATGCCACCCTGAATCGTACTGCTAATATATCTCCATCGACTTTCTGCAGTCAATAAGTTTATCAAGAGCCAGTTATTATATAGAAATTTCCCGAAAAACTGGATCAGAAGTTAAGGTAATGGGATGGATCAACTCCTTTGATAAGCTCTTTGGCTTTTCATCAGGGTCACCCTAGGCTGTCACCAAGCTTGTACATGAAGTACAAGCTCAAACGTAAGAAACGGGTCCAATGAAAAGTATTACTACCATCGGCATTGATCTGGCAAAAAAGGTTTTCCAACTTCACATGTAAAGTCCCCGCTCCATAGTTGCTGAAGCTGGGGATCAAAGTGCAAACATGAAGAACACGCTAGGACATAATAAACAAACAAAATCATATATTGTCGCATTGTCGGAGATTTTGCACTTCCGAGTCTTCTCTTCGGCACCAGAATGAAAAAGGGCCGCATCCTCAAGGATGCGGCCCTTTTTCATTGTTATATGGCTTTCCGGCAGGGAGCTCCCCGCGCCCGGATCAGAGCGCCCAGGGCATGCCCCTGCGGGCGGCCAGGGCGGTGTATTCGTCGATCTGGCTCAGGCAGACCTCTCCGGCGTCGAACTCCCGGCCGAGAAACGGGCCGTAGCCGCGCATGGTCATGTCCACGGTCCTCTCAAGGTCGAGGACCGCCTTCCATTGCAGCTCCACGGCGGCCTTGTCGCTGCACAGCTTGAGCATGGCCGCTTCCAGCCACCCCTCCCCTTCCCCGGTCACGGCCTTCCAGCCGCCCATGCCGCTCAGGCAGTGAATGGTCTCCACCAGAGTTTCGACCGAGCAGGTGTTGTCCGAGGGCGCGAAGTTCCAGGCCCCGCCGAAGCGCGCCGGATCACCGGCCAGCTTGACGGCCAGCCAGAGGTAGCCGCTCAGGGGCTCGAGCACGTGCTGCCACTGGCGCACGACGTTGGGCCTGTGGACTTCGAGAATCCTGCCCTCGCGCACGGCCCGGACGTAATCCGGAACCAGCCGCCAGGGGCTGAAGTCACCGCCGCCGATAAGGTTGCCCGACCGGACCGTGGCCAGCCCCACGCGCCCCTCGGGCCTGAAGAAGGACCGGTTCCAGGAGGCGCAGACCATCTCCATGGCTCCCTTGGAGGCGCTGTACGGATCATGGCCGCCCAGCGGGTCGTTCTCGCGGTAGCCCCAGGGCTGCTTGAGGTTGTCGTAGCACTTGTTGGTGGAGGCGCAGACCACGGCGCGCACGGAATCGGTCCGGCGTACCGCCTCGAGGACGTTGGCCGAGCCCATGACATTGGTCTGCAGGGTCTCCAGGGGATGCTCCAGGGACTCGGGAATGAGCGCCTGGGCCGCAAGGTGGAAGACCACCTCGGGGCGGCTCTCGGCCATGGCCCGGTCCAGGGCCTCGGCGTCGAGGATGCCCCCGGAGACGTGACGGATGCGGTCCGCCAGGTCGGCGGCCTCGAACAGATTGGGCTCGGACGTCGGGGCCAGGGAATACCCGGAGACCTCCGCGCCCAGTGAATGGAGCCACAGGGCGAGCCATGCGCCCTTGAAACCGGTATGGCCGGTCAGGAACACCTTCCGGCCCCTATAGAAATCGGAAAACGGAATCATGATGGTATAGCTGGGCTTTGGCCCGAAGCCCGGAGGGGGTTGAAGTCGTCATGTCGACAGGAGGAGTCGTCGCGGGCACCGGCGGCCGGTTCTCCCGGCCGCTCGACGGCTCCGGCGGCGGGCCCGTTCACGAGTCCGTCCGCATGGCGGGTATGCTCCCAAACACGCGCGGCGTCAATGATACATCGACGGCCCGGGCCGGACCATCGGGCCTTGCGAAACAGATATCCAGAAATCCCGGCATGCTGAGCGGCACGCAAAAAAAGGGCACCCCCACGAGGATGCCCCTGGCGTTCGGGACCGGACGCGGGGATCAGTCCTTGACGACCATCACGCTGGTCGCCTTGACCATGGCCTCGACCTCGTCGCCGACCTTGATGTCCATACGTTCCAACGAATTCTTGGTGATCACGGAAACGATCTCCACCGCCGGGGCGATCTCGATGACCACCTCGGCGTTGACCATGCCCACGGTCACGTCCTTGACCTTGCCGGGAATGAGGTTTCTTGCACTCAGCTTCATCACGAGCCTCCTTCTAGTTCAGGTTGATGGGGTGTCCGAAAGAATGACGGAGACGGATGCTCTGCGCGCACTCGCAAGGCGGCCGGATAGGCCGTTCAACCACGTGGTGCGGCTGGTCTATCCATTGGTGGAAGGAAGGTTCGCCACCGACCGCATGACGCGCATCGCCAGCCGGATGCGGGCTCGTGGGGGATGCGTATGCGATGAAAACCGTGGGAAATCCTCGGAATCACTCTGCTCGCGGGCTGAACGCACCCGGCATGTCACCGAACGCGCCGTCACGGCCCGCTCGATCATCCGCAGCCGAGAAGCGCTCGCTCCGCGGGCCTCGATTCCTCGGCGCGGGCCACGGCCGCCTCCCCGCTCCGGGCCAGGCCGGACACCGCCAGACGGTGCTGAATGGCCTGCTGCTCCTTGAGCCAGTGGGGGGCGATCCTGCCGCTCTCCACGGCCAGGATGTGGTCGCCCAGGTACAGGGCCTCGTCCAGGTCGTGAGTAATGTGCAGGATGGGGATGTTCAGCTCGCTCTTCAATTCCTTGAGGCAACTGCGCAGGTTGCGCCGGTTGGCCACGTCCAGGGCCGAGAACGGTTCGTCCAGGAGCAGCAGCACCGGGTCGCGAGCCAGCGCCTGGCAAAAGGCCGCCCGCTGGCGCTCGCCGCCGGAGATGCCCGCCGGCCTGCTTGCCTCCAGATGGCGGATGCCGAACATGGTCATGAGCTCGTCCACCCGATTGTCGTCGGACGCGGCAAAAGCCACGTTCTTGCGGATGGTCAGATGCGGGAACAACGTGTAGTCTTGGAAGACCAACCCCAATCCGCGCTTGCGCGCGGGCACGAAGATGCGTTTTTCGGGATCGGCCCAGACCGTATCCCCGAAGGTTATTCTCCCCCCGTCGGGACGTTCCAGCCCGGCCAGCAGCCGGACCAGGGTGGTCTTGCCCGCGCCCGAGGGGCCGATCACCGCCGTAATCTCGCCGGGCGCGCAGGAAAAGGAAAGGTCGAGGTCGAAGTGTTTCAGCCGTTTGGTCATTTCGACGTTGAGCATCAGGCGCGCCTCGCATTGATCTTGTTGATTATCAGAAGCACCGCGAAGCAGACGGGGATCAAGGCCGCCGACATGCGGAAGGCATCGTCGAAGCGCAGGGCCTCGACCGCCTCGAAAATGGCCACCGAGGCCACCTGGGTCTGCCCGGGGATGCTGCCTCCGACCATGAGGATGACGCCGAATTCGCCGAGGCTGTGCGCGAAGACCAGGATGGACGCGGCGGCCAGGCCGCCCAGGCAGTTGGGCAAAACGATGCGGAAAAAGGTGGACAGGGGGGACAGGCCCAGGACCGCCGCGCTCTCGAGCAGCCTCGGGTCCAGCTTTTCCAGGGAGGCCCGCAGGGGCTGGACCGCGAATGGCAGGTTGAAGACCATGGATGCGATCAGGATGCCCGAAAAGCTGAAGACCAGCCGGTTGCCGGTGACGTCCTCCCACAGCCCGCCCATGTAGCCGCGCGGCCCCATGACCACAAGCAGGGCGAAGCCCAGGACCGTGGGGGGCATGACCATGGGCAGAGTGACCACGGCATCGAGGAGGCTCTTCCCCTTGAACCTCCCGAAGGCCAGCAAGCTGGCCATCGGGGAGGCCAAGATAGGGATGAGCAACATGGTCCAAATGGCCAGTTTGGCCGAGAGGATCAGTGGTGTCCAATCCATGAGCTATTTGTATCCGTACTTGAGCTTCATTGCCTGCACCTCGGGGGAGGCCAGGAATTTGACGAACTTGGCGGCCGCGTCGGCATGGGGAGCTGACTTCAGCACGCAGGCGGCCTGAACGACCGGCGGAGCCTCGTCGACCACGGTGAAGCAGCCCTTCTGGCCCACCTCGGTGAACACGGAGGAGTAGGCGCAGAAGCCCGCGTCCGCCGAACCGGTGGAGGCGAACTGGAAGGCCTGGGAGATGGACTGGCCGAAGACCAGCTTGGGCTGGACCTTTTCCCAGATACCCACGGCCTGCATGGCCTTCATGGACGAGGTGCCGTAGGGCGCGGTCTCGGTGTTGGCGATGGACACGCGCTTCACGGCGTCGTTGACCACGGTGGCCTTCCAGTCGTCGCCGCAGAAATTCTTGTCGTTGGACCACAGGACCACCTGGCCCTTGGCGTAGACGAAGGGCTTCTCGGCCAGGCCGTCGGCAAACAGCTTGTTCGGGCGCTTCTCGTCGGCGGCCAGGAAGATGTCGAACGGCGCGTCGTTGACGATCTGGCCGTACAGCTTGCCGGTGGAGGCGTAGGTGGCCTGGGCCTTCAGGCCGGTGGCCTTTTCAAAGGCCGGGATGATCTCCTTCATCACCGGGGTGAAATTGGCCGCCTGGGCGATGAACAGGTCCGCGGCGAACGCCCCCGAAGGAACGAGAAGACAAAGTGCAAGTATCAGTGAACAAATGCGTTTCATGTCGACTCCTGAGGTATGTTTTTGGTTGGAAACGGATAGAGGACGCGCCCCGTTCATATGAACATCCGCACACTTCGGACAAGTACGTCACGCAAACTCCAAAAAGCGTGACAGTTCGCCGACGGCACTTTCCGGTGCCCCGTCTCCCCGGTCCGCCGGGAATGAAAAAGTTTGAAATAGTGCTTGCCAACCACCCGGTTCTCTTATAGACAGTCTCTTCCTGACCGTGCCGAAGTGGTGGAATTGGTAGACACGCATGGTTCAGGACCATGTGGTCTTACGACCGTGGAAGTTCGAGTCTTCTCTTCGGCACCAGAATGAAACAAGGGTTGTGGCTAACTAGCTACAACCCTTTTTCTTTTTGATTCGGCAACTTACATGATTTTCTCCTTTTCGGCGTGATTTGACCCCGCGGGGTCAAAATGGTGGGTCAAAGTACCCGGAATCGTCTACCGCCGGAGACGTCACATGCCGCAAATCGCACGTTGCCCGAACCATCTTTACCGGAAGGGCTCAATCTATTACTTTCGCCACGTCATCCCGCACGACCTGCGGGACTCGTTGGGCCGCTCCGAAGTCAGGATGTCTCTCCAGACAGGCTACCTGGCCGAGGCAAGGCCCAAGGCCCGAATATTGGCCTCGGGCGTAAAACGAATACTGACCAAGATGAGGAACGGTGAACTCCCCATGGATGATTTCGACCAGATAAAAGTCTTCATGAACGACTGGCTCAAGCGTTTCCTGAAAGAAAATGAACACATTGCCATCAAAAAGCTCACACCGCCCAGCCCCCACACGCAATACGTGCCGGGAAATACCGAAAGGATTATCGAAACACTCAAGGCCCTGATGGTGTCCAAAGACTACGCCACCATGCGGAAATACACGATCATGGCGGCTGAAGACGGGGCTTTCGGCCCACCTGACTCGCTCCCCCTGTCCGATGAGTTCGCACACGAATTCATCAAAACCCTTATCGCCTACTATCGCATCATCAGCCACCGGGCCGAAGGCGATTACACCTTTGAAAAATCCATTCTGCCGCCCGAATCAGTCGCTCCGCAGCCGACACAGGAACCCAAGCCCCAAATCCTACTTTCCGAAGCCCTGGAACGCTACAAGGCGGACAGGATCGCCGCCAAGCGCTGGAGCGAGGGCAGTGCCAAGGACATCATGTCCACGCTAAACAGCCTGACCGACATCCTTGGCGACATTCCGGTGGATGAAGTGGACCGACAGGCAGTGCGCCATGTTCGGGATACCCTGCTCCAGCTCCCCCGATTTCGGAACAGCAAACGATTCAAGGGCAAGACCATCCAAGAAATGGTCGCCCTTGAACCAGACAATACCGTTGCCGTCAGCACCGTGAATAACAACCTGACCAACATCTCATCATTTTTGACGTGGTGCGAGGATGAGCAGCTTATTCCCACCAACCCCGCTCACCGTCTGAAAATCAAAGAAGAAAAGCCGGAAACGGAACACCGATCCCCGTACACGACCAAAGACTTGGAAAACATCTTCAACGCTCCTCAATATGTTGACGACACATTCCTGCACCCGTCCGACTTCTGGTGCCCTATTCTTTCCCTTTTCACGGGTGCACGGCGTGAGGAGGTATGCCAACTCCACGTTGAAGATGTCCGACAGGAGGAAGGGGTGTGGGTCTTGGATGTCAACAAGGAAAAGAATGTTCATGGGTTCGCCAACAAGAAGCTGAAAAACCCAAGCGCCAAGCGGCTCCTCCCGCTTCATCCTTTCCTCGTTGAAACACTGCGCTTCCCGGAATTTGCCCAACAACAGGCCCAAAAGGGACACCTGCGTATCTTTCCCGAACTCGTCAAGATCAACACGAACTACGGACACAAACTCGGCGAAAGGTTCAGTGAATTCAGAAAAATCATCGAACTTGAGGAAGCAGAAGGGGTCAAGGATTTTCACAGCTTGCGGCACACGTTCTCCAACTTCTTCAAGCAGAAGAAGCTGCAGGACGACCCGTTCGAACAGACCTTTGGCCACAAGCTCAAGAAGATGTCCGCCGAAAGATATGGGGGGCGTTTCCCGGCCTCCATGTGCTTCGAGGAGGTCATAGCCCACCTCGACTACGGGGTAGACCTGTCTCATCTGGCAAAATCGAAATACGTTCCCAAGTAGTGGCCCTCATTTGGTGATAGTCCTTCCCTTCCGTCGGCCTCAAGCCGACGGGAGGAAAGGACGGTTCCATGGGTGAGATAAATCGCCTAGGCGATTTATCTCACCCATGGAACCTCACGCCCAAAAGGAAAACCCCGCCGAAGCGGGGTCTTGTCACTGACTGCTGCCAAGGTAGGCATCGGACACGTCACGCCGCCCGGCGGAATGTCCTGCGGTCACTTCGATTTCGTCACGGGCTTCGGCATCGAGTCGGGGCCATTCTTCCCCTGCCGCGTTGTGGGCGGCTTGCTGGAAGGCTGCCACGGATTCATGCTGATTCGGTGGCTGGAAACCCGTATGGGCAACGTACAGGGTGTGGAATCGTTCATGACGATTGCTATGCAGGGTCCACCCGCTTTCCTTTTTGGTGAAACCGCACAACCTGGCCGCGTAGGACAACTTTTCTTGCCACTTGTCCCCCATACCTTCAGGCATCAGGTTGTGGATCCCCGGCCGGTCCGACAGGCTGACAAACGGCAATGCGCTCTGCAGAGCAGCCTGCTGCCTGTCTGACAAGTTGAACAACGTCCGTGGCCTTCCCCCCTTCGTCCCATACTGGACATGAAGGGTGCGCCCTTGGCGATCCCAATCGCTGACCAGATCGACCTTCGCCGATTCTTCCCGGCGCAGCCCCAGTTCCCATTGCAGACGAATCTGAGCGGCGCACCGGGGGCCGTATTCATAACCACGCTCGTTTTCCAGCTTGTCGATTGCCCCCTGCACGAAACCGGGGGCAACCGCCTTGCTGTCGGCGTTGGCAATGGTCCCGCGCTTCACGCCGAACACGTCATTGGTCGGGCTGATGCCGGTATTCCCATAGGCTTTACAAAGGTCACGGGCCGCCGAAAAGATTTCGGCGATGCGCCCGTCACTCTTGCCTTCTTCCTGCATTTGCCGGGCAACCGCCGCAAAATGCTTGTTCGTGATGTTGGTCCATTTCCGAACCCCGAACCCCGCACGGCGAAGCCGCTTGGCAAAGGCTCGGGCATTCTGACGGACCCTATGTTGCTTCGAGCGCGGGCCGGACAAGGTTGCCCTGTTCGCGCCCAGGACCAGACTGATGGATTTCATATGGATCTCCTTCCTGAAGTTCGGGGCAGTGCCCCTGGACAAAGCAGGTCGGACCTTCCCCGTTTGTCGGGAAATGACCTGCCCATGGCGCGAACGCGCCACACAACAACCGACACGGGACAAATCAATGTCCGTTTCCCACAGAAGGAAAAATCCTGAGAATCCATTTAATAAGGGGTGCCACCACGCAGACTCATTCGTCCTGCGCAAAAAGCGGTGGCCATGGGGGAATTTCGACAACGGCAGATTTCTAGATACCTGTCGTTTGTCCGGCGGGGGTGCTGTGTTCCAGCCTGGCGTTTGGATGTGAAAGCGTGCCGTTTGGAAATGAACGGCAGCGAAGTGTTAGGTGTTACGGCACGTTAGTGCCTACTTAAGCGTTCATCAGTTTAGACTTCGTCAAAACTTATGAACGCGCCTGATCGCCTTTTACCTCCTTCTGGTTACTCAACCTATCTGGTTATGCCCTGTCGTATCATCCTGGAGAATCGCCGCGCAAGGTTCGGCGGCAGGGTTTCTAGCCCTCCCGCCGTTTTCCCTGCGAGCGTGACGCAAGCAGCCGTCAAGGCAAGGCCAAGCCCTTCGGGCGGACGCTTCGCGGTCCGGCCTGGCCCCGACGACTTTGCTTGCGTCGTCATCCGCGCAGGCGATGGCGAGAGGGATGGCGGTTTCGACTCCGGCTCAAGGGATGAAGGCAGCTGAGATCATCTTAAAGGACAATTGGAAAGTCTACCTGAGTTGAAAAATGAGAATAACAGCCAGGATGACAGCCGCTCCTACCATGAGAGCCAGCGATTTCATCCTCTGCTTGCGTCTTTCCTCTTCGAGGTATTCTCGATAATTGGCATCCACTTTTTCCAGGAGTTCCTTCACTTCCTGATTTTTCTGATCGGCCTGCTTCCGGTTACGGGTAAACCGTTTTTGTGACATGACGACGCATTCGCCTGTGAAATTGTGGTACGAATACCGGTAATTCCCTCTTGAACGCGTCTCTTTCGAGTAGACGATGTTCAATACGGCGTTGCACCCGAACCGATTGGCCATGTACGCCAGTTCGCGTTTCGCCAGGTCCAGGTCCTTGTCGCCGACCGCGACCATCGCGGAGAACAGGACATCCGTGCCGTTGGGCTTCCCCTTCCGGCTGGTTCTGAATCCGTCAAAAATTTCCTGGTATTCGATTTGCCCGCCGATCAACTCGACATTCTTGGCGCGGTATCCTTTCGGAGTGGCCGTCTCCTCGAAGGCGACGAAGAGATTCTCTTCGATCCTGGCTGTTGCGGGTTTGAAGTCCTGCATGTGGAAAAAATAGGATTTGCCGTCGTCACCCTCAATGAATCCGTAGGCCTTGCTGGGGAGAAAAGTCTTGATGCGGCCTTCCATGGGCTGTTCCTTTCGATGTGACGGTTTTCAAGCGGGTCAATTCGATGCGGCGTGGAATTGTTCCAGCTCATAGGCATTGGTTTCTTCAACTGCGTTTTCGATTTTCTCGCCCGCCCGAAATGCGTCCAGGTAGCCGGCGATCTTGTCCGCGCCCTCGCGGGCGATGTGTTCCCGGCTTTTCTCGTTGTCGAGCGTGTAGAGCGGGATCTCGTCCTCGATGCGCCAGACGGTTCCTTCGGGATCGAGAACATGGAGGCGCATGTGGATGAGGTAGTTCGGTGTGCCCGCGTTCACGGCCTGCTTGCCCACCTCCTTGGCCGACCAGCCGAGGAAGTAGCAGGCGTTGATCAGGACGGAAATCGGGTCCATGGGAACGGGAATCGGCGCGCTGCCGAGATCGCTGTGGTCCAGTTGCTGTACGGTTCCATATGTCAGGAGGAGGCGCATGGGCCACTTTGCCGATTGCCGGCTGTCCGTCGCCGTCCATCCATCGTCCGACAGCTCCTTGTCGACCCTTTGGGCCAGGTGCTCCTTGGCGTTGAATGCCGAGTTGTCGGTGATTTCGAGATGGTACGTCTCCAGCTTTTCGATGACCGGCGACGGCGTGCCCGATCCCGTCTTGCACCCGGCCAGAGAGAGCGCGGCCAATGCGATGAGCGTCAGAAGGAGGGTCGGGGTGCGATAGGTCATTGTTGCGGCTCCACTTTTTTGTCTTTGAGAGGCTGCCACTCTGAATATAATGCGGCCCAGCCTCTGTCAAACCCTGTATAATCAGGCTGCTATGCTTTGGGCGCCGCTCGTCTTGCCGAGGTTGGAAAACAGGGCCGTCATCTTGCCCCCGGAGTCAAGAAAGCAGGAAAGGGTTACCTCGCGGGACATGCCGAAACTGAACGGATTGCCGATCAGTTCGATGTGGGAGTTCTCCAATTCATAGTGGCACGCGAGGTCATACCCGACGCGATGGCATCTCGCGGTCCGGACATCCCGGTCCAGCCAGGATTTCAGTTTGCCGAAGGTGTTGCCGTCGGCGTCCCAGGTGATGCTGATGCCGGTCAGGCGGCGGGTGGGGTTGAAACGCAGCGAGAGCTTCCTGATTCCGGCATTGGCATGCATCGGGTTGCCGAGCGTGAGGGTCATGCCGGAGTCGTCGCCGCTTTCTTCCATGTCGCCCCCGAGCAGGGCGAGCGCGCGGCGGGCGGAGCCATACGGAATCACCGTCCGGTCGGCGGCGACGTCGTCCGTGGTGTTGCAATTGAGCGGTCCGAAAGCGATCTTGAGCAACAGGCCCCATATTCTGTCGGTGAGATGCCGGTTCATGTCGTTCTCCTGTGAATGCGGTTAGGGTTTCTGCATTCACAGTCGGGCGGGGCGGAAAAAGGTGACAAAAAAAGGGACCGCCAGCAGGCGGCCCCTTGGTAGGAAGGTCAGTTCTGCTTTATCTGTGGATGGTTATGGAGTAACGCCGCGATGATGGTTGCCACGTAACTGGCGAATGCGATGCCCCCGCCCAGGCCAGGAAGCACGGGGTCGTCAAACGGGCCAAGTGCCTTTCGCGCCAGCCCGCCGAAAACGCCTCCGGTCATGAATTCGAGCTGTTGCATGGCCGACCATACGGCCAATGCCGTAACGGCCGCGCCCGTCAACCCCAGCCCCACGGAAAAGCTCCGGAACGGCAGCCTGTCCGTGAAGCAGGACAGCCCGATAACGCCGAAGGGGAGCAAGTAGAGGAGGTTTGCCGCGCCGCCTAGATGCTCGACGCCCACCGTGAACATCCCCCTGGACGCCATTGGAAAGAAGGCGGCGACAAACGCGGCGAAGCCGAGGACAATGGTGATCTTGTTGATGCGCATGATGTTCTCCTTTCTCCCGTCCGTGCTAGAGGTCGCCCGCGGCCTTGGCGGCGTTGGCGTTCCGGATCTTGGCCTCGATCTTTTTCTTCATGGCCTCCACCTCGCCAGCCGAAGGCGTGTGCGTATATGTCAGCGATGTCTTCTGGTCGCGTCCGAAACCGAAGGTGTTCCGGCCAAGGATGATGGCGACCTTCCCGTCCCGATACTCGTATTCCTGGTTGAACCCGAATCCGTGTGGCGACGCATGGCCGTACTTGACTTCCAAAGCGTCCTTGATGGTCCGGAAGCTTTGCCCTTCGTCGAACCAGGACACATATATCTGGTGGAGTTTGCCCGAGGGAGTAAATTGCAGCCATGCCTCGTCGAGGGCGCCGTACTTCTCGAACGGGCCATAGGCATCGACCCGGATCACGGGCAGGTCCCCGTAACCCTTGTATCCGAACTGGTCGTTGCAGCGCCCGCCGCTCTTGCGGACGATCTCGGGCACTGATTTGTAGGTGGTGTCGCCGGGCGTCAGACCGAAATAGGTTCCGGCCTGGGCAGAGGCGACGAGAAGCAGGGAAAGGAAGGCTGTCAGGAAAAGGCGGGATTTGATCTTGGACATGAAACGACTCCTTGTCTGTGGTTGGTTGGCCTTGCGGCTTCAGACAAGGAGTCGGATTTTGACGGAAAAGGTGACGACGAATTAGCGGCCGGACAAAAATCCCAGCCCGATTCACTCTACAGCGTCAGCGGGTAACGCCATAGTGAGACAGGAAGAGTTCGATTTCATCCCCCGTGGTCGCCTTATTGCTCACCAAGTCGTAGCCGACCAACTTGCCGTCGACGTCTCTGAAGAGGACGCAGGCGTCCCCGGACCGGAAGGCATAGGCGTCGTTCGCGTCGTGCAGCGCCACCTTGCCGCTGTTACCTTTGGTGAACATGCGGAACATATTCATGCCCCCGCCCATGATTTCGAATATTGGGGTTGCCTGCTTGCTCGCAACGTCGATCTTGCTGACGCACTGCGCCGAAAAGAGCTCGCCTCCGGTCTGCGCAATGACGAACGGCTTGTCGTCGATCGAAAACAGGGCCGTCCTGTTGCATATTTCCTGGACGACTCGCTCCTGAGATTTGCTGTACGAGCCGACGTCCTTGGTCATGACCGGCTGCCCTGTCCGGGAGTCGATGAGCTGTATGTACCAATCCATGGTGCCGGTCCAATAGGACAAATATTTCTCGTAGTACGAGACGATCAGCCCGGTTCGGGTGGATTCGCTGTAGTTGGGCATGTTGAAGGCGGCGTATGCCCCCGAGGCCCATCCATAGGTGCCTTTCACGTTGACGTACTTCTTGCCGACGATCCGCATGCTCCCGTCCGCGCCCTGGATGGCGCAGGTCACCTTGGTCTCCGTCAGCCCCTTGTCGCCCAGGAGTTCATAGTACCAGCCGCCGTCCGGCAGCGGGGCGGCGTGCAGGACTCCTTGGGGGCCGCTGACCAGATTGCCCTGGACGTCGTATCCGAGATATTCGTATGTTCCGCCCCCGGCCGGGCGTCTGGCGAAGATGCCGTTTTTCGCAACCACGGCGCTATAGGCGTTGTCTATCCTGCCGATCTGCCGCGTCGAGCCGTCGCCCTTCACGAAGTAGAAGACGATGACCGCCGACTGCGAGTTCTGGCCTATCGACTTGGCCGGTTGCTTGACCGCGACGAGGTATCCGTCCTCGGCGAACAGGAAACCGACAACGTTGCTGTAGCCGCCATCCACGACCACCCGCCTGCCGTCGATGAAGAGCGCGTTGGACTTGTCCCGGCGATACCTTGCCGGAATCCACAGCGTTTTGGGCTGAAGGAGCGGGCTGTTCGAAAAGGGAATGATCTGGTCCCCGGCGACGGCCTGGGGGAACCGGACAGCGGAGGTCTCCTTGACCGTGGCCGAATCCGATTTGGCGGCACTCGAATTGCCGCCGCCTCCGAGGCCGAACGAACCCAAGGTGTTGCAGGCGCAAAGTGAGCCGCAAAGGGCCACCACCAAAAGAGCAGTGCGAATTTTCACAGTTCCTCCCGAAAACGTTGTTTTTGCGTTGGATGGCGACGGACGCCGCGCTACATGGTTGCAGCCCTGAATATGCCGAGAAAAACGACCCAGAACGAAGCGACGACCATAAGCCACATCAGGTTGATGACGAGCGCCACCCAAGGGACCCACGCGTGCACGCCGCCCATGTGCTTGAGCGCGTAGCGCTTGTCCTCGACTTTGGCGATGGCCTTGAAATCCTCCTTCATCTTCCGGTAATAGAACCAGTTGCCGGAAATGCCCCCCGCGATGGCCCCGATGAGCCATGTCTGCGGGAAAAGGGTCAGGAAGAACTCGATGGCGGCCCACAGGTACATCTTTCGGTAAAGGAACCACCAGGCGGGCACGAAGAACGCGGGCCAGTGCCAGGTGGCGGAGAACCGTCCCCCCAGCCGTTCGAATTTGGTGAAGGGGCCAACGTATTTGTGGTTGTTCCTGACGACGTACAGTCCGAGTTTCTTTTCGAAGTTTTTATCCATCGCATCCGCCCCGGCTAGAATTGAAAGTGAATGATGGTCGCCTTCGCCGCACCGCCATCGGCCTCGTCCGCCAGCGCCTTCTCCAGGTCGGCGGGGGAAAGCGGCTCCCGGGACGCCACCAGCGCGACCCCTTCCTCTTCCGAGGGAGCGATCACGCGGATGCGCTTTCCCTCTTCCGGAAAAATATGTTCGCCCTTGCCGAGCCTGCCGGAGAAGAGCGGCTCGTGCGGTGCTCCCTTTTGTTCGTGGAACAGATAGACGTATGCGGCCTCCTCCAGCATGAACCGGATCTGGATTGCGTCGCCTTCCTCTAACGGCGCGTCGGCCGGTTTGCGGACCTCCGGCTCGGCCTCCTCTCCGCCACGGACCGTCAGGCCGTCCTGATAGACCAGCATCTCCATGGTCACGCCGATGGGCATCGGACGTCCGCCCTTGTCCACCTGCGTGGCGAAGAAGATGCCGGCCACGAGTACCAGCGCCACAGCGCCGGACACGGCGGGCATGCGCAGCCAGGAGACGATGCGGTCCATGATGCCGGGGGCTTTCCCGGCTGACCGGCGGGCGCGCTCCATGTGCTGCTGCCGGGCCAGTTCTCCCGCCGCCTTCATGACGGACGAGTGGAACCGGGCTTCGGCCTTGAGATGGTCCAGAAGCGCGGTGTCGGACTGGATCGCCGCCAGGACCGGGACGAGCGCTTCGACGTCGTCCCTGGTGGCCGTGCGGTCCCAGAGCTCGTCCCAGGCCTGAATGATGCGCTCCAGGCTGTCGCTGTCGAACTGCGCGCATTCGGTCAGCCACGGAAAGAGGAAATGATTCTCCTGCGGGATCTGGCCGAGTAGCTCCCTGCGCCATTCGTTCAGGGGGATCAGGCGGCCGAAAGGCAGGCCGTCGATGTCGTCGGACAGCGCGCAGACGTCTTTCATGGCGGCGTCCCGGGCCTGGTCCGTGACATCGATGAGGCGGTCGGCGGCTTCGCACGCGTAGTCGCCGAGGTTGAACGCCGCCAGCAGGGGAATGATGATTTCCGAATCCTCGCTGGCGAGGCCGAGGGTGAGGTCGCCGGCAAAGGCGTCCCCGGCCTGGGCCAGCATGCCTGCCAACGGCTCGAAATCCGCCGCCTCCGGCAGGGGCGGCTCATCGCCGGGGACGTTGAGCAGGCAGCCCCTGCCGAATTCCAGAAAACGGCGCAGCGCGGAAGAGAAGGCATGTTCCTTCATGAGGGCGACTTCCACTTTATGCATGTTCAAGGAGGCTGTCATTCATCTCTCCGTTTTCCGGTTTCAAGGCGGCGTTCAACCCAGGAGTCGGGCCGCTCCGAAAAAAGTGACGCGAAACATCAAAAATCATCCTTGCCGATCCGTTCCCGGATCCATTCCCTGCACCGCTTGATCTTCTGGTTCAGCGAGTTGGATTTCATGCCCATGTCGCTCGCCATCTCCTTTTGAGTCCTGCCCTGCCGGAAATAATCGTGCAGGGAGAGGAACAGCCTGGCGCAGTTTTCCCTGGCGCCTTCGGACATCTCCTTGAGAATGGCGACCAGGCCGTCCAGGGGCTCTTCCTCCTGGTCCTCCCCGGCGACGCGGTTGTCGGCCCCGGCGTCATACGCCACGAGCGTGATGTCGTAGTTCCTGCGCAGGAGGTCCGTGACCTTGTTCCGATAGATGCTCTTGATCCACGAAACGAGTTTGGCCTCCCTGCGGCCTTCGTATTGGGGAAAGTTCCGGATGGCGCCCGCCACGGTGTCGGCGATGACGTCCTCGCGGACCTGAGAATCGAAACGGGGATACTGGCGGGCGATGTCGATTTCAATGCCGCGGACGGCCTTGCCGAAAGCTTCGGTCAGACCGCTGGGAGCGATGGGGCAGTCTCTGCAGCCTGAGCTGCGAATCAAACAATCTATGCAGAAATGGGCCACAAGTCGAATCCGGTATCCATGCGAGCTTCAACAATGGAGGTCGAGTCTCAGGTTGCACTCGTGCACCGATGTCACTTCCGGCCGAACGTCACGACTCCTTTGGTGAGCGTCGCGGAAGAAACCTTGATAGCGATGCGTCGAAACTGTATTAGAGCACTTCTAATCAGTCAAGAATATCGATAGTTATCGCATGTCGCCTCAAATGGCTATTAGATAATCGGGGAGGATGCGTTGCAACTTAGTGGCAGGAATACATATCGGATTATGACCGTCTGGCTCGCCTGTATCGTCTCGGTGCTCATCGCCTGCCCGGCCCTGGCCGCCAAGCTCCCGCAGAGCTTCTTCGCCATCAAAGCCAAGATTCCCATGATCGCCCCCGAAGGATTGCCCGCCAGGGACGCCGATCTCTACCGGCAATACTACCAGGCGCTGCACGATTGGGATGGCGAGAAGGCGCTTCCCATCATGAAGGAGCGCGTCGAGCTGGCGAAAAAGTCGATGCCGCCCAAGATACGGGCGCTGCTCCTGGCCGAGTATGCCCAGCTGCTCTTTTCCATGGGCGACTCGGATGCAGGTCTCAAGGCGGCAGAGGAAAGCCTGGGGCTGTTGCCCAAACTCGACAACCAGGGACAACGGACCGTTTCCTTCGCCTTGATCTATGTATGCCGCGACAGATTCCTCGCCGGAGACCTGACGCCGGGCGAGGCTATCCAGGGGCCGCTGTTCAAGGTGCTGAGGACCACTCTGCCACCGCAGGTCTTTCCGAAAGTGGAACGGATGGTGCTGGGGCAGGTCTACAACGCCTACAGGGAGCGATACGTGCTCTCCGACGCGCGTACCGCCATCCTGGAATCATGGCTGCTGGAAAAGCCGGATCAGATCGACCTCAAGTTTGAGAGCGAGATTCGCCTGTTGCTCGCCATCCAGTACCGGATCCGGGGCGACCTCCCGAAAATGGAAAAGCACCTGGAACGGGCACACGCCATATGGCGGGACCTGCCCGACAAGGAATATCGCCTGTACCAATATCACGCCCTGCTGGGAGACCTTTTCTTGAACTTCGGCAATCCGGAGGCCGCTCGAAAGGAGTATGAAAAGGGCTTGATTTTGGCCGAGAAGAATTATGTATCCGCGGACATGCGCGTGACCGGCCTTCAGGTGCGGCTGGCCGGGGCCCTGTTCGCCGAAGGCAAGTCCGGAGCTGCGGAAAAGCTTTGCCGGGAAGCGGTCCGGATGGTTACCGACAACCGGGGGCAGTTTTCCTACGAGGTGGCTCAGGCCTATTCGATCCTGTCCCGGATCGCGGCCCTGGACGGGGACCGGGAAAAGGCCTGGAAACGGCTGAACCGCGCCAGGGAAATCTCCGAGCGGGTCATTCCCGCCGACCATCCGGAGCGGTGGGCGAACCGCATGGCGTTCGCCCGGGACGCCCTGGCCCTGGGCCATGCCGGGGAAGCGGCAGAGGCCGCCCGGCAGGTTGTCGAGGCATGCCGCCCCCTGGGCGGCGACGACAACCCCCTGACCTTCGCGGCCCTGTCGACGCTCGGCCGGGCCGAACTCGCCACGGGCAAAAAAAAGGAAGGGTACGCGACGCTCCTTCGGGCGGAGCGTATCGGCATCCGCCAGGCGGACATGGTCCAGCGCCTGCCGTCCGAGGCCCAGCGCAAGGCGTATCTCACGTCATCCAAGGGCAACATCGAACTGCTGCTTCGCGCCGGGGACGCCTGGCTCGCCCCCGGGCAACTCTATGCCGTATGGCTCAACCGCAAGGGCGCCTTCTTCGAGTCCCAGGCCCTGTACCGGCAGGCCCTCGGAGGGGAAACCGGGGCGGAGGCGGAATTGGCCTCCCTGCGTTCCCAACTGGCCTATGCGGCGTATGCCCCCTCATCCGAAGGCCGCAACAGCCGCACTGTCATCGCCGAGCTGACGGCCAGGCGGGACGAACTCCTGCGCACCCTAAACCGGAAAAACCAAGAGTCCGGGAGGCTGGGCGTCACGCCGGAATCGCTTTCTCTCCCCGCGAATGCGGCGCTGGTGGATTTCGTCCACCTTGGCGCAACGGCAGAACAGCCCGGCGGCTATTGGGCCTTCGTGGTCCGGCCCCATGGCCGCGTCACTTTGATTGCTCTGGGGGATGCCAAGAAAGTGGATGACGCCCTCGCCGCTTGGCGCGGGGAAATCGTCAAGGGGAGCCGGGCCGACGCCTCCGTCTTGGGCGCACAGGCCCGGCGGTTGCGGACCCTGCTGGTCGCCCCCCTAACCTCGGCCCTTGTCGGAGCCCAGCGACTCCTGGTTGTGCCGGACGGTGCGCTGCAGCGGCTGCCGCTGGAGATCCTGCAAAGGGAGGACGGCTCTTTCCTGGCCGAGCATTGGCGCATCACCTATCTGGCCACGGCCAGGGAGCTGGCCCGGCCGAAAAAGCCGGGCGACGTCAATGGCGCGGTCGTCATCCTGGCCAACCCGGACTTCGGAACCACGGCCGGGGCGGGCGAGAGCGTTGCGGCGTCCCCCAAGCCCGGCGGCGACAGCCGGGTGGTGCGGTTCTCCCTCGCGCCCCTGCCGGGCACCGAGGCGGAGGGCCGGGCCATCCGGACGCTGGCCGGCAGGGACGCGCACCTCTTCACCGGGACCGCCGCCAGCAAATCGGTTCTGTTCGGCGTGCACCGTCCCAGGGTGCTGCATTTGGCCACCCACGGGTTCTTCCTGGACGACGGGGATGCCGCCGTTGACGGCGGACGGCGCTCCTTCCGCATCGAGGCGAGCGGCAACGAATCGGTCCAGGCCTGGCTGTCCCCCGCCGCCGAGCCGCTGCTCCGGTCGGGCCTGATCCTGGCCGGGGCCGCCGATGCCGGGAACGGAAACCGCCTGGCCGCTCAGGGTGTCCTCACGGCAGAGGAGGTGCTGGGACTGGACCTCGCGGGGACGGAACTGGTGACGCTGTCGGCCTGCGGCACGGGGCTGGGTGCCATCGCCGACGCCGACGGCGTGTACGGCCTGCGGCGCTCGTTTCTCCTGGCCGGGGCGCGCCATCTGGTCGTCAGCCTGTGGAGCGTTCCCGACGAGGAAACGCGGCGGACCATGGTCGACATGTATGAGCGTTTTCTTCATCAAAACATGCCGGTGGACGAGGCCTTCCACCAGGCGATGCTGGATCGACTCGCCGCAGAGCGCAGGGCGGGGCGTTCGGACAATCCCTTTTACTGGGCCGGATTCGTCATCTACGGAGTACCCTGATGCGTTGGACATGGATTCTTGCGTGTGTGCTCGTCCTTGCGAGCGTTTTGGGCGCAGCGGCGCAGGACTGCGGTTCCATGAAGAAGGACCTCAGCCGCTATGACGCCCTTCAGTTCGAGGAGGCGTTTCCCGACTTGAAATACCGGGCCATAAAAGGCGACGGGGAGGCGCAGTTCCGCACGGGCGTGATGTATCGCTTCGGCCTGGGCGTGGAGCGTGACGACGCCGAGGCGATCCACTGGCTGACGGCCGCCTCGGAGCAGGGGCACATGGCCGCTAGGTTCGGACTGGCCCAATGCCTCCAGCTGGGGCTGGATATGGACCGCTCGCCCGAGGAGGGCCTGCGGGAAGCCGCTCGACTCACCGAGGAATGCCGGAGCGGGGACCTCAACGCCTATGCAAACGAGTACCTGGGAGCCCCGGTCGCCGTCCTGCAGCGCAAGGTCGTCCCGGAGATCAATCTCGGGCAACAGGCATTGGACGGCGGCAAAGGGAACAGGGAAGAGGCGCAGGTCCACTTCCACGAGGCGGAGCAGTGGCTGGCCCGGCTGACCCACGCCGGACCGCCGGTTTCGCAAAACGCCAACGGGCTGCTCGGCCATGTATATTCTCAATATTTTCGTTATGACCTGACGCCGCTTTATCCGGATTTATACAGCAAGTCCGAGCGGATACTGAAAAACAGAACCCGCACTATCGACTTGTACCAGCGCCGAGCCACGCCAAAAACGCCATAGGCGCGTCACCTTTTCCGCGCTTGCCCGACTCCTTGTGCAGAGGCCCGACTGGGGTCCGAAAAAGCACAACACAAGGAGTCCGCAATGCGAACCACGTTTATCGTCCTTTTCTGGCTGATCCTGGCCCTGGCCGCCTCCGGCTGCGCCATGAAGAACACTGCCGAGACCTTCACCGCCGACGCGGGCGTGTCCGGCGACATCCCCTGCTTCAAGGGGAAGAAGGTCGCCGTATTCGCCCGATGGGCGCCGGACTATCCCAAAGAGCCGCTTGCTCAGCACCCCTACGTCGCCACCGGGTACAAGGACATTCTGGAGAGGACCGCGAACAACGGTTCCAAGCTCAATGAGAGCAATACAGGGCAGGCTGTGCTCTCCTCGATGCAGACCGAAAACCAGTTCCAGTATATGCTGGCTGCGGCCCTGGAAAAGGGCGGTGCCGTCCCGACCCTCGTCCTCATCAACCCCGAGGCGTTCAACGGGATAAAGAGCAGAGAGCAGAGGGAGGCCGAAGCCGCACGCCTCCTGACGGTCATCGAGCGGAAGCTGGCCGAGGATGGCTACGAGTACTTCGTCCTCGCGTCCGACCGGAAGCCCATGCCCGGCCAGAAGTCCATCCTTGAGATCGACGGGCACCACGGATCGGAAGCGCTGCGCGGATTCCTGACCCTTGGGCTGGACGCGCTGGTCGCCTCGGACACGGACACCCATACCTATTCCTGGTTTCGGAACGTGACGGTCACGGACCTGCGGCAGGGCCAGGTCATGTATGAACAGAAATTCCTGACCAACGAAAGCCGGGATATCTCCGTGCACGAGGGCAGCCTCGTCAAGACGCAGAGCAAGTACGTGGAGACGCTGCGGTTCGAAACGGACATCCACAAACAGGAAGTGCGACGGGTCGTTGATGACATGATCAAAAAGCTGAATTCGTAAGCCTAAAAATCACGGAAACATCCGCCCGACAGACAAGTTTTGCCGGGCGGCAACCAAAGGAGCAAGACAATGGACAAGGCAAAGAGCTTCATGAATTTGGCCAGCAAGCTGTTACTAATTATCTGGGGCTGCTATCTCCTGTATGACGGAGCGATCTATTGCATCTACACCATGGGCCAAGTTGTCGGATCGGAGTTTTCAATGCTGATTTCGCTCGTGTCCATCGGCGGAAAGGTTCTGGTTTGGCTCGCATTGCTCGGTTTCTGGCTGGGGACCATGCCGATCCCCGTTCCGGTCGTGCCAGCCAAGCCAGGTAAAAAACGGAAATGACCCGAAGACAGGGAGAACAATGCCAAGAGCAACAAACCTCTCTCCTTAACGTCAAGCAAATGCACCTAAGTTGGCATAGTCTGTGATTTTGACTATAAGTGGTTTAAACTACACTAAAAAAAAAGCCGGTGTGTGAAAAAATGTGTAAACTTATTTCCGAAATCACCGGAAAACATCCGGGATCACCATAGATTGTCAAATACCCCCTGCCCTGTTTGAAAAACAAGGCAGGGGGCGGCTTTTCAGAAACGCGGTGGGTACTTTTAAGAATCTTCCAAACCTTTTAGGAAAGGGTGCCTTCGTTCAAAATTATATCCTTCCAGTTGCTGAAGCTGGGTCAAAGTGGTAGGGCAAAGAACAAATACGAAGGACACGCCAAAACAAATTAGATTCATAAAATCAGCATATTGCCGCACAGTCGAAAAATAAGGACTTCCGAGTCTTCTCTTCGGCACCAGAATGAAACAGGGCCGCATCCTTGATGATGCGGCCCTTTTTCCGTTTCAGGGCCCCTCTCCGCGATGGACAGGTGAAGGAAATTCGGATACATGCCAACCAGAGAAAGCCGCGTCGGCCTTCTCTCCCGGGCGGAACGCGGGGCGCCGCGTCCCGGCGGACCAGCCGCATATGCCCGGCCCCTGTTTGGAAGACTTTTTCCCTGGTGCGCGAAGCCGGATCATTTCACCACTTTTTTCTTACCAAAGACATCTTTCCCGTATAGTATTATACAAAGTCGGACGATACCGCTGTTGTCGTGACATTCAAATATCTTGGGGGTTCAATGTTCGCCAATTTGAGCTTGAAGGTTAAAGTGCTGGCCCTGGCCCTGTTCGGGCCGGTCATCGTCGCCCTGGTGCTGTCCGTTCATCAGGCCATCCAGATCCGTGACGACGCCGAGAAGGGCATTGTCCAACAGAGCCGCGCGCTCATCCTCATGGCCGAGGCGGCGCGGAACGAAATGGCCAAAAAGCTCAACATGGGCATCATCGTGCCCTTCGACCAGCTCGACACCCCGGAGAAGCTCCTGGAGTCCATCCCGGTCATCACCGCCATCAACATGGCCAAGCAGCAGGCCAAGAAGCTGCAATACAACTTCCGGGTCCCCAAGGTCTCTCCGCGCAACCCGATCAACAAGCCCACCCCCTTCGAGAAGAAGATCCTGGCCGAACTCAAGGCCGGGAACCTGACCGAGAAGGTCATCATCGAGGACAACGCCATCCACTATTTCCGGCCCATCCGCCTGACCAAGGAATGCCTCTACTGCCACGGCGACAAGAAAGGCGACCTCGATCCGGTGGGCGGCGTCAAGGAAGGCTGGAAGGAAGGCGAGATCCACGGCGCGTTCGAAATCTCGACCTCCCTGGAGGAAGTCAACGCCAGCGTGGCCAAGGCCGAGATCTACGCCGCCCTTGAGACCGTGGCCGTGCTCCTCGCCGTGGGCATCCTGGTCTGGATCCTGGTCAAGCTGATCATCGTCAGCCCGCTCTTCCGCATCCGGACCTATGCCAAGGCCGTGGCCGAGGGCGACATCGAGGCCAAGCCCGAAGGGCAATTCGCCGCCGAACTGGGCGTGGTCAAGGAGGCTATCCAGACCATGGTCGGCAACCTCAAGGCCAAGATGTTCGAGGCCGACCAGAAGAAGGAAGAGGCCGAACAGGCCCAGGACGTGGCTGAAAAGGCCATGAAGGAAGCCAAGGATCAGGAGGCCAGGACCAACACCCTTTTGACCACCATGCAGCGCATCGCGGGTGAGGCCTCGCTCATCGCCGAGCAGGTCACCTCGGCCGCCGACGAGCTCTCCTCCCAGGCCGAGCAGGTCAGCAAGGGCGCGGATGTCCAGCGCGACCGCACCACACAGACCGCCACGGCCATGGAAGAGATGAACGCCACGGTCCTGGAAGTGGCCCGCAACTCCTCCAATTCCGCCGAGTCCGCGGCCAACGCCCGCAACCAGGCCCAGGAAGGGGCCAAAGTCGTGCGCGAGGCCATCGACGCCATCCGCGAGGTCCACGACCTGACCGCCACCCTCAAGCAGTCCATGGGCCAGTTGGGCAACCAGACCACGGACATCGGCCAGATCATGAACGTCATCGAGGACATCGCGGACCAGACCAACCTGCTGGCGCTCAACGCCGCCATCGAGGCCGCCCGCGCGGGCGAGGCCGGGCGCGGCTTCGCCGTGGTCGCCGACGAGGTCCGCAAGCTGGCCGAAAAGACCATGGACGCCACCAAGGAGGTCGGCAACGCCATCCAGGTCATCCAGGACGCGGCCGCCGCCAACATCCGCAGCGTGGACCACGCGGCCCAGGCCGTGGGGCAGGCCACCGATCTGGCCAACCGGTCCGGCGAGGCCCTGGAATCCATCGTCCACTACTCCGACGACACCTCCGGGCAGGTCCAATCCATCGCCACCGCGGCCGAGGAACAGTCGGCCGCGTCCGAGGAGATCAACCGGGCCGTGGAGGACATCAACCTCATCGCCTCGGAAACCGCCGAGGGCATGAACCAGTCCGCCGAAGCCATCAACGAACTGGCCCGGCTGTCCGGCCAGCTCCTGAAGCTTATCGAGGAAATGAACGCGCATTGAGAATGCGTGCCCGATATGAAATGAGGACGGGGGTCGCAGCGATGCGGCCCCCGTTTCTTTATAAAATATAAACACAATCCTTTTAGCTGTTTACATCCTGACCGCTCACATATTAACGTCTTGTCAGTTTTGAGGAGTGTTTTGAATGGGATAATGGAGAAAATTCCTTATCGCTCAACTATGCAAGGAGATGGCATGGCACAAACAGTAATGCTGAAGAATTCGGAAAACGGAATAGTGAAAAAGGGATTCGTCGGTTTCAGCTGGACCACCTTTTTCTTCGGAGGTTTCCCGGCTCTCTTCCGCGGAGACATCCTGACCGGCCTCATCGTGATCGTGATCAACATCCTGACCATGGGGATCGGAGGCATCATCTGGGCCTTCTTTTACAACAAGTCCTACACGACAAAGCTGTTGGAGAAAGGATATAAATTCGCGGACTCCGAGGGGGTGACAGCCATGGCAAAAGCCAAGCTCGGCATAGCTGGCTGACCTTCCGAATGACCGCACCAGGCCTCCTCCGGGAGGCTTTTTTCTGCACGACGGAATTCTGAGACCGCTTGTCATCGCGTGAACGTTTCATTATGGTTCACAAACTGACGAACCGACGCGCAACACAGGGGAATTCCATGGCCATAACCGACCCGGCCGCTTTAATACGGAGTCTGTCGAACAAGCAGGGACTTGCGGCTCTGCTGGACGTCCTGCCGCTGGGCGTGGCCATCATGGACCGGGACGGAACCCTGCTCGCTGTCAACCAGAACTACGAGTCCCTGACCGGGGTGACGGGCGAACAGGTGCTCGGCATCCGCTGCCTGCACGCCCTGCGCTCGGACTACTGCATGCGCAACTGCCCGGTGCTGGGCGGGTGGACCGACAAGCGTACGCGCACGCTGGAGGCCAACATCATCAACCGGGACCGGGAAAAGGTCAGCGTGCACCTGACCCTGGCCCCCCTGGTGGCCGAGGACGGGTCCATCCGGGGCGTCATCGAGACGTTGATGCCCGCGTCCACGCACGCCATGGACGAGATCGTCAGCGGGGTCTCGGGCCTGGGCGAACTGGTCGGGCGCAGCCCGGAGGTGCGCAAGATATTCGCCATGACCCCGTCCATCGCCCAGACGGACTCCCCGGTGCTGATCACCGGGGAGACGGGCACGGGCAAGGACATGCTGGCCGAGGAGATCCACAAGGAATCGGACCGGGACGGGCCCTTCGTCAAGGTCAACTGCGGCGCCCTGCCCGTGCCCCTGCTCGAGTCCGAGCTGTTCGGCCACGCCAAGAACGCCCTGCCCGGCGCGGACCACGCCAAGCCCGGCCGGCTGCGCATGGCCCACGGCGGCACGCTGTTCATCACCGAGATCGGTGACCTGCCCCTGCCGTTGCAGACCAAGCTGCTGGCCTACATGGACGACCACGCGGTCCGGCCCATCGGCTCGACCAAGGTGGTCCACACCGACGTGCGCATCATGGCCGCCAGCCACTACGACCTGGAGGATATGGTCCGGCGCAAGCGGTTTCGCCGCGACCTGCTCTACCGGCTGAACGTCATCCGTCTGCACCTGCCGCCCCTGCGCGAGCGGGGCGAGGACCTGCTCCTTCTTCAAGACCACTTCCTGAAGATGTTCCAGGTTCGCTACGGCAAGAAGGTGGACCGCTTCTCCAAGAACGTGGAGACACTGCTGCGCTCCTACGAGTTCCCGGGCAACATCCGGGAGTTACGCAACCTGATCGAATACGCGGTCAACTTCTGCGACACCAACGTGGTGCGCATGCGCCACCTGCCGGGCTACCTGCTCCACGGGCCGAACCTGCCCGAGAACCTGTCCGTGCCGCCCAGGGCGCCGGAAAACGGGGCGGTCCGCGCGGCCCCGCCCGAGCGCTGGGAGGACGTGCAGCGCAAGATGATCCTGGAGGCCCTGGTCAAGACCGGCGGCCGCAAGTCCAAGGCCGCCGAGCTGCTCGGCTGGGGCCGCTCCACCCTGTGGCGCAAGATGAAACACTTCGGCATCGAATAGGCGGCTCCCATGGAGAATATCCTCATCCCCCTGATGGACAACGAACTGTCCCCCCGCTTCGACCTCGCCCCGGAGATCCTGATCATCTCCATCACCCGCGAAACCAGCGCCATGGGCACCCTGAGCGAGCGGATCGTCAACCTGGAAACCCCGTCCGCCGAGGCCATGTACCGTCTGGTCATGGCCGAGAATATCCAGACCATCATCTGCGCGGGCATCGAGAACGAGGTCTACGAATTCCTCAAACGCAAGGGGATCAAGGTCGTGGACAACGTCTGCGGCCCGGTGGACCCCATTCTCGAGGCCTATCTGGCCGGACGGCTCTCCCCAGGCCAAAATTATTTCTGACCCGTCGTTTCGTACCGTTTTGTTTCATTGTGACACGGAACGCTGTTCCAAAACAGTTCCAAAATGTTTCAAATCGTTCTTGCGAAAAGTTTCACGTGATACGCTTGACGCAAGGAACCAATTGCTATCTATAGAAACGCGGACCAGATGACCGTTTCAGGATGCGAACCTTGTTCGCGCCGCATCGATGGGGGTCGATGCCGGTGGGACGGTCCACGGCTTCGTTTCACAAAGGACGTTCCGCTTCCCGTTGAAGCGGACGTCCCGGTCTTGTGCAAACAGTACTTCTCGGGAGGAAGAATTACATGAAAGTCAAAGAACTGATGACCCCGGTGGGCGACTATCAGACACTGGGCACGGACGCCACGCTCGGCGACGTCGTCGCCGTCCTGCAACCCGGCAGCCACCGGGACATCCTCATCGTGGACGGACAGGGCGCCTTCGCCGGGATCCTGACCATGTCCGACATCATCACCGCGCTGGAACCCAACTACAAAAAACTCTTCAAGAAAAATCTGCAAAGCGAGACCCTCTCCAACCGCTACGTCGCCGAGCAGTTCAAGGAATTCAATCTCTGGTCCGACACCCTGACCAACATCTGCGCCCGAGGCGTGAAGATCAAGGTAACGGACGCCATGCACGTCCCCGAGGAAGGCCATTACATCAATGAGGACAACGACCTCGAATACGGCGTGCACATGTACATGGTCGGCACGCCCCAGCCGCTGATCGTCCGCGACAACGGCCGGGTCACCGGCGTGCTGCGCATGTCGGACGTCTTCAATGAAATCATCGGCCGCATGCACACCTGCGCCATGGCCGACTAGGCCCCGGGCCCAACGAGGAGACAATCATGGAGACAGCTCGTACCGAAAAAATCGCCTTCGATTGGAAACGCCTGGTGTTCATGCTCACGGGCGTCCTGCTTTTCGCCATCGTCTACTGTAGCGCGCCCTGGCCCGACGCCATCGACCCCATGGGCGAACACTTTCCCCTGTCGGTCCAGGCCAAGGGCGCCATCGCCGTGTTCCTGCTGGCCGGGACCTGGTGGGTCTTCGAAGTGGTGCCCATCGGCGTCACCTCGCTGATGATCGGCATCCTCCAGGTCATGTTCCTGATCCGTCCGGCCAAGGTGGCCTTCAAGGACTTCATGGACCCGTCGGTCCTGTTCATCTTCGCCTCCATCATGATCGGCCTGGTCTTCACCAAGACCGGCCTGACCAAGCGGCTGGCCTACAAGATGCTCGACATCGTGGGCGAACGCACCTCGATGATCTATCTCGGCGTGTTCGTGGTCACCGCCGCCCTGACCCACATCATGGCCCACACCGCCGTGGCCGCGACCATCTACCCGCTGCTGCTCGCCATCTACGCCCTGTACGGCGAGGGCGACAGGCCGACCAAATTCGGCAAGGGGCTGTTCATCGGCATGGCCTACGTGGCCGGCGCGGGCTCCGTCGTCACCCTGCTCGGCGCGGCGCGCGGCGCGGTGGCCCTGGGCTTCTTCAAGGAGATCGTCGGCGTGGACGTCGGCTTCTTCCAGCTGACCTACTACATGGCCCCCATCGGCTGGGGCATGACCTTCCTGCTGTGGGGCTTCTTCATGATCGTGTGCAAGCCCGAGAAGGACCGCATCCCCGGCCTGCGCGAAAAGGCCCGCGAGCTCAACGCCAAGATGGGCGGCCTGACCCGCAACGAGATCCTGGCCGCGATCATCGTGGCCACGGTCATCATCATCATGTCCCTGCGGGCCTTTGTCCCGGCGCTCAAGGCCGTGGACAAGACCGCCATCATCCTCTGCTCCTCGGTCCTCTTCTTCATCTTCAAGATCCTGGACCTCAAGGATTTGGAGGACATTCCCTGGAACATCATCCTGCTCTTCGCCGGGGCCATGTCCATCGGCTTCTGCCTGTGGGAGACCGGCGCGGCCAAGTGGATGGCCGTCAACTGGCTGGT
Source organism: Pseudodesulfovibrio hydrargyri (assembly GCF_001874525.1). Taxonomy (NCBI): domain Bacteria; kingdom Pseudomonadati; phylum Thermodesulfobacteriota; class Desulfovibrionia; order Desulfovibrionales; family Desulfovibrionaceae; genus Pseudodesulfovibrio; species Pseudodesulfovibrio hydrargyri. Next base: position 547,385 of record NZ_LKAQ01000001.1, read on the forward strand.
CATGTTCCAGGACGCCAACTGGTTCGTCTTCGTCATGTCCATCGCCTTCTTCGTGATGATCATGACCAACTTCATAATGAACGTGGCGGCCATCGCCATATCGCTCCCCGTGGCCCTGGTCATCGCCCCCTACCTGGGCGTGGCCCCCGAAGTCATCCTGTACGCCTCGCTGGTCATGGCGGGCATGCCCTTCCTGCTCCTTGTGGGCGCAGCGCCCAACGCCATCGCCTACGACTCCGGCCAGTTCACCACCGGTGAATTCTTCGGATGGGGCATCCCGGCGTCCCTGCTGCTGATGGTCCTGGTCGGCCTCGCCGTCCTGGTCATCTGGCCGATCATGGGCATGCCCATCACCCTCCCGGCCGGAGGCTAGGCTGCCCAGGACGTATCCCGTAGTTACCACAAACGGCTGCCGCGCCCACGCTCGGCAGCCGTTTGTGCAACAACCTTCAACAACGGTGAGCCACATGGAAAAACTCGAAGAACTGTTCGATCACATAGCGTCCAGGGTGAACGTCAACCTCAAGCCCATGGGCATTGACGTCCGCTCCATTCTGCAGAACTCCATCCCGCGTGAACGCCACATCCTCTATTACGCGTTCTACGCCCTGACCGAGGACCACCCCATCAGCTTCAAGTTCAAGAACTCCAACCTCGCCGGGACCTACTTCCTGGGCAAGACCCTGGTGGACAGCTCGGTCCTGTACAAGTCCAACGTGCGCGGCGACGAGCTCAAGCGCAAGGGCGACGTGGTCGAGTTCAACGGGGTCAAGACCAAGCTCTTCTACGACGAGGTCATCCGGATCATCAATTCCTACCTGGTCAAGACCCTGGTCCACAACAACTCCAAGAACCCGGAGACCCCCGAGGTCTTCCGCATCCTCAACTCGGCGGCCATGCACTACTCCAACATCCACGGGACCACGCTGGAGGGCGTGTACCTCGGGGCGTTCGCCACGGCCGACCTGTCGATCATGCACAACTGCGTCATCGGCGACTTCGCCTACGTCCAGGCGGGCGACCTCTCCCGGCTGACCGTGGAGCCCGGCCGCGTGTGGATCAAATCCGGCGACTTGTTCGAGTTCAACTACATCTATCCCGAGGGGGTCATCGAGCAGTACGTCAAGCTGGACGAAAACGGGCATTTGACCGGCAAGTTCGTGGACTACGTGGACGAGTTCAAGGAGGACTTCGTGCCCATCTACTCCACGGCCCGGCCCGAGACGGACTTCAAGGTCCCGGACACGGCCTACGTCTCGCCCTATGCGGTACTCAAGGGGCGGTGCGTGGTGGGCGAGAACGCGCTCATCGTGCAGCGCGCCCACGTGGAGGACTCGATCATCGGCAAGGGGTCCAACGCCCAGGAGAACTGCTACATCAAAAATTCCGTCTACGAGGGCAACGACGTCACCGCGCACGGCGGCAAGGTCATCTGGGCCACCGTGGGCGAAAACGTCTTCGTGGGCTTCAACTCCTTTGTCCACGGCAGTCAGGACTGCCCCATCACCATCGGCCGCGACTCCATCGTCATGCCCCATACCATCATCGACCCGCAGGAATGCATCATAATTCCGGACAACTCGGCTGTCTGGGGATACGTCACCAAGCAGGCCGACCTCGAAACTCAATGCATGGACCTGGACAAGATGGCCGCGCTCACGGACCTCACCCTGGGCAACGCCACCTTCAAGGGCGACGGAAAAGCTTTCGTCGACGCGTTCAGACACCGCGTCGACCACATACGTGAAGAGAACGGCGCATACTTCGACGGGTCCGACAACACCCGCGGACATGCCCAAAAAACACGGGATGCAGCCTTCAATATCCTTCAGCCCTTCCAATCGGGCCCGGATGCTGGCATGTATCCCACTATGACTATCGGGGACTAGATCTTGCCTTCGAGACAGATCCCGGCAATCCAATCATCAGGAGTAACCGAACATGCCTCAGACACTGACACAGGCCTTTAGCAGAAACTTCCTCGGCAATGCGCCCAACTGGTACAAAATGGCCATTGTCGTATTTCTGGTCATCAACCCGATCCTCATGCTCACGGCCGGGCCGTTCATCGCGGGCTGGGTCCTCATCGCCGAGTTCATCTTCACCCTGGCCATGGCGCTCAAGTGCTACCCGCTGCCCGCGGGCGGCCTGCTGGCCATCGAGGCGGTCATTATGGGCATGACCTCGCCCAGAACCGTCTACCATGAAGCCCTGACCAACTTCCCGGTCATTCTGCTCCTGATCTTCATGGTCGCGGGCATCTACTTCATGAAGGACTTTCTGCAGTACACCTTCACCCGCATTCTCACCCGGGTGCAGTCCAAGATAGTCATCTCCCTGCTCTTCTGCTTCGCGGGCGCTTTCCTGTCCGCCTTCCTGGACGCCCTGACCGTCACCGCCGTGATCATCGCCGTGGCCTACGGGTTCTACAACGTCTATCACCGGTTCGCCTCGGGCAAGACCCCCAACTGCGCCCACGACCTGTGCGACGACATCGCCATCAAGGAGCATGAGCGGAACGACCTCAAGGAATTCCGCGCCTTTCTGCGCAACCTGATGATGCACGGCGCGGTCGGCACCGCGCTGGGCGGCGTGTGCACCCTGGTGGGCGAGCCCCAGAACCTGCTCATCGGCGAGGTCATGGGCTGGCATTTCGTGCCCTTCTTCCTGAACGTGGCCCACGTTTCCATGCCGGTCCTGGCCATCGGTCTGCTGACTTGCGTGATCGTCGAGAAATTCCACATCTTCGGCTACGGCGCGAAACTGCCGGGCAACATCCGCTCCCACCTGCTCGAGACCGCCATCGAAATGGAATCCAAGCGCGGCTTCCAGGGCAAGGCCCAGCTCATCGTCCAGGCCCTGATCGGCGTCTGGCTCATCCTGGCCCTGGCCTTCCACCTGGCCGAGGTCGGCATCATCGGCCTTTCGGTCATCGTCTTCCTGACCGCCTTCAACGGCTTTGTCGACGAGCACCAGCTCGGCCCGGCCTTTGAAGAGGCCCTGCCCTTCACCGCCCTGCTCGTGGTCTTCTTCTCCATCGTCGGCGTCATCCACGACCAGCACCTGTTCGCCCCGGTCATGCACCTGGTCCTCGGCCTGGAGGGCCAGGCCCAGCTCGCCGCATACTACACGGCCAACGGACTGCTCTCCATGATCTCGGACAACGTGTTCGTGGCCACGGTGTATATCTCCGAAACCAAAATCCACTTCGTCCAGCTCCTGGCGAGCGTCCCGGGCGTGACCGACGCAGCGGCCCTGATGGACAAGCTGACCGACCCGCACCTGGTGCGCACGGACGTCATCGCCTCCCTGCCCGCCGGCATCCAGGACCAGGTCGCCAAGATGATGACCCACTTCGACCACCTGGCCGTGGCCATCAACACCGGCACCAACATCCCGTCCGTGGCCACTCCCAACGGACAGGCCGCCTTCCTGTTCCTGCTGACCTCGGCGCTCGCCCCGGTCATCCGCCTGTCCTACGGCCGCATGGTCGTCCTGGCCCTGCCCTACACCATCACCATGTCCATCACCGGCCTGGCCGCCACCTACTTCTTCTCCTGGTAGCCACCGGTACGACCGCAATTCGAAAGGCCCCGCACCAGCGGGGCCTTTTTTTGCCCTCTCGCCCTTTTCCGGCAAGGGTGAATGTCCGATTCTCCGGACACGCTTGTGCAGGAACCGGCTGGCGAATGCACTATTCTGCGCACGTTCGACACGATCGGCAACGCGTTGTGCAGACATTTTAACAAAACAACGGGGAATGCCGAGGGCGAATGCCGGAAAGCCGGAACGCGATTTCGAAACACGGCTTTCGACGCGTATTATGCCAAAAGGACGAGCGGTTATTCCCGGCAACCCGCGGATTGTCGCGGAATCGGGCAGCGACGTCTTGCGATGCCGCCGGAGCCCGCCGCCAACATGCGGCTTACGGTCCAGGCAACGGAGGACTCAGTGGCGTAATCGGTTCCACCCTCAGCGGCAACGACCTTACTTGCGGAATTTTCTGGCAAAAGCGAAACGTGCCCTCGCGGCTCCGCACCAGGCCTGGCAACATCCGGCCGGGAGCCGTCCGCCGTTTTCCCGCTCCAGGCGCGGCATCCGGCCGCGCGACCGCCCGGCGGCGGGATCAGGCCAAAAGAAAAGGCGCACCCGCCATGGTACTGGCGAGTGCGCCGGGCAGTCCGTTTTTCCGGACACGGAAGGCCGTACGGACCGCCTGCGCGGCCCGGTACGACCCGAATGTTAGGCGTCCAGCTTGGGCGAATTGTCCAGATGCTCCTTGCACAGCCAGACGATGGACTGGCTCTCGGTATCGAAGTGGGGGCTGACGCCGCGCGTGGCGCCGCAGACCGCGCAGCGGTACTCGTTCTCGCACTTCGGATAGCACTCGATGGAATTGAGCATCTGGTTGAAACGGCTGATGATCGGAAACATGGGATGGTCCGCGTGCCGTTTACGATCCTTGCTGTTCAACTTGCCGTTGTCGTTTACCTTGACGGTAATCATCCTGGACCGGTTGATCAGGCCTTCCTTCTTGTTCATCACCACTTTGGTGGGTTCTTCCCAGCGGCAGATGATCCGCTTCCGCTCCTGGTCAAAACGCATGGACATGGCGTCCTCCTTGACGCGGCCTTCCTTCCCTCTCAGGCCGCGTGGGTTAGGATTCACCCCTCGTGTTGCGGTCCGCCGGAATCATCCCGGCCAGACCTCCCTAAATCATGTAATCAACTGCCTTGCGGCCCGAGGCGACCTTCTTGATGAAGGCGACGCAGGCCTGGTGCTCCGGGTGATCCTGATAGTGGTTCAGGGCATCCACATCGTCGTGCTCGGAGCACAGAATCGCGTGGCACTCCGGGTCGGCGGCCACGATGTCCGCGCTGACCTCGATATGCCTGAGCCCCTCGATGCGCCCCATGAGCGCCTCCAGGATTTCCTTCATCTTTGCGCCGTTTTCCTTGGCTGTCCGGCCTTCGGCCTCATCCTTCAATGTCCACATGACGATGTGTCTGACCACTTGAACTCTCCTTGAAGTGTAACAATTCAAACAAGATGCACAAAACGGCGTGCGATAGACACTTGTTTACACAAAACAGTGTAATCACGGTTTACCATTTTGTCACCCCAATTCTCGGAAATATATCATTCCCTTGACCGATTTTCCGGGAGAAGGTGATGCCGCCCGGAGCGCGCCGCCTTGACTTTGGAGCGCAAAGGCCCAACCTTTGCATGCGCCCAGGCAACGCCGTTTGCGTGATTTTCCTTATGCACGAGAAATGCCAAAAAGAGCCACAATGCGTAAAATACTCTGTCTGACCCTGCTGCTTTCCTGCCTCTGCGTCCTGCCCGCCCGGCCGGTCCTCGGCGCGGTCGAAAAACCCAAGAAGAGCGTCCTCTGCCTGAACTCCTATCACCACGGCTACCAGTGGTCCGACGCCATCATGCGCGGCATCCGCTCGGTCCTGGAGAACAGCCACTACAAGATCGACCTCCAGATCGAGTACATGGACGCCAAGCGATACAACTACGAGGACGTCACCCGCATGCTCCTGCGGCTGTACAGGGAGAAGTTCAAGAACGAGAAGTTCGACCTGATCATGACCTCGGACAACGACGCCTATTCCTTCGTCACCCAGTACCGGGACATCCTTTTTCCGGGTGTGCCCCTGGTCTACTGCGGCGTGAACTTCCTGAACACAGACGACACGGACTCGGACAACGCCACGGGCGTCATCGAGAGCTTCGACCTGTCCAAGACCCTGGACGTGGCCCTGCGCCTGCACCCGGACAAACGGCGCATCGTCGTGGTCGGCGACTCCTCCACGGCCGGAGCGGCCATCAAGCGCCAGGTCCAGAACCAGCTGGCGCGCTACAAGACGCCGCTGGACACCGAGTACTGGACCGACATGTCCCTCGTAAACGTGCTCGACCGGGTGGCCCACCTGCCCGAAGACACCTTTCTCTTCTTCATTCCCTACTACCAGGTCATCGACGGCCGCTTCCTGACCGCCGAGGAGGCCATGCAGGCCATCTACGCCCGGTCCCCGGTGCCCATCTACACGGCTTGGGAGTTCCTGGCGGGCAACGGCGCGGTGGGCGGGAACATGCTCTCCGGCTACCTGCACGGTAAACGGGCCGCCGAGATTTCCATGGAGATCCTGGACGGCAAGCCTGCGGACGACATCCCCGTGTTCCGCGAGACCACCGGGCAATACATCTTCGACTACCAGGTCATGCAGCGGCTTCACCTGGACATGGACCTGCTGCCCGAGGGGAGTCACATCATCAACGCTCCCAAGGCGTTCTACGAACTCTCCAAGGAAGTTTTCTGGACGATCATGGTCAGCTTCGTCCTGCTGGTCCTGGTCCTCATTTTCCTGACCCTGACCATGCTCGAGCGGCGCAAGGTGGAGCGCAAGATCAAGGACCAGCTCGCCTTTCAGGAGACCCTCATGGATACGGTTCCGCAACTGGTGTCCTGGAAGGACGCTGACGGGCGCTACCTCGGCACCAACAGGGCCTTCTCGGAGTTCTTCGGTCTGGAGCACGGGACGGGCATGGCCAACCGGAACACCCACGACGTCATCCAGGACCTGGAGTATGCGTCCTGGGAATCGGGCGCGGACAAGTCCGTCATCCGCAAGGGCCAGGCCTTCCGCAAGGAGCGGCGCAAGCTGGCCGACGCGGCGGGCAATCCGGCCTGGATCGAGGTCACCAAGGTGCCCATCAACGACCGCTCGGGCCAGATCGTGGGCGTGCTCTCCATGGCCGACAACATCACCACCGAGCTGAACCTGGAAAAGCAGTTGCTGCAATCCCAGAAGATGGAGGCCATCGGCACCCTGGCCGGCGGCATCGCCCATGATTTCAACAATATCCTGACCAGCATCATCAACTCCACCGAACTGGCCGTGGGCGACCTGGACCCCGAGTCCATGACCACCAGGGACCTGGAGCGGGTGCTCAAGGCGGCCCGGCGCGGCGGCCGGGTGGTCAAGCAGATCCTGGCCTTCAGCCGCCCCTCCACCGAGGGGTTCCGGCCCACGGACGTGGGCGCGGTCATCACCGAGGCCATCGGGCTGCTGGAATCCTCCATGCCCCGCAAGATAGAGGTCCGCTCCAGCATCAAGGAGAACCTGTCCTGCGTGAACGCGGACCCGACCCAGATTCACCAAGTGGTCATGAACCTGTGCACCAACGCCTTCCACGCCCTGCGCCGCACGGGCGGGACCATCGAGGTCCGCCTGGACCAAGCCGAGGTCTCGGGCGAGGAAGCGGACATCCTCGGGCTGTACCCGGGCGAGTACGTCCGCCTCGTGGTCGAGGACAACGGGCCGGGCATCCCCCAGAACATCGTGGACAAGATTTTCGACCCGTTCTTCACCACCAAGGACAAGACCGAGGGCACCGGGCTGGGGCTGGCGGTCGTCCACGGCATCGTGCGCAGCCACAAGGGCGGCCTGCTGGTGGGCCCGCGAGAGGGCGGCGGCACGACCTTCTCCATCTACCTGCCCAAGGGCGACGCGGACCTGTGCAGCGACGTGGACCTGACCGGAGTGCCGCACAACCTGGGCGCGCACATCCTGTTCGTCGAGGACGACACCGACCAGCTCCAGACCACGCCGCGCCTGCTCGAGACCATGGGTTACGTGGTCGAAGGCCAGGAGAGCCCGCTGTCGGCCCTGCGCAGGGTCAACGACATGCCCGGCGAATTCGACCTGGTCATCACCGACTACGACATGCCCGGCATGAGCGGAACCCAGCTGGCCCGGCGGCTGGCGGTCATCGAGCCGGGGTTGCCCGTGATCCTCATTTCCGGCCGCGAAGACGCGGTATCCGCAGCCGTGGACTTGCCGAACATCCGTCTCGTGGTTATCAAGCCCTATGACAAGCAGGACTTGTCCAGAGCCATCAGCACGGTGTTGAGCGAGGAAAAGCAAGGGGAGTGACGTGGCGGAGATACTGATCATAGATGACGACCTCGATGTCTGCGAGACCATGGAGAGCCTGATCACCAGGCTGACCCATGAGTGCGTCTCCGCCCACACCCTGGACTCCGGGCTGCGGATGATGCGCAAGAAGGCCTTCGACGTGATCTTTCTCGACGTCCGGCTGCCCGACGGCAACGGGCTGGACATCCTGCCCGAGATCATGGCCATGCCCGATCCGCCCGAGGTCATCATCCTGACCGGCAAGGGCGACCCCGACGGCGCTGAGCTGGCCATCCGAGGCGGGGTCTGGGACTACCTGCTCAAGCCGTCCAGCATCCGCGAGATTTCCCTGACCCTGGGCCGGGCGCTCAAGTACCACGAGGAAAAGCGCGGCCGCGACGGCGACCGGGGCCTGGAACTGAACGGCGTGGTCGGCGACAGCCCGGTCATCAAGGTCAGCTTCAACCTCCTGTCCCAGGCGGCCCGGTCCGAGACCAACGTGCTCATCACCGGCGAGACCGGCACGGGCAAGGAGCTGTTCGCCTCGACCATCCACGCCAACTCCAAGCGCAAGTCCGGCACCTTCGTGGTCGTGGACTGCGCCGGGCTGACCGAATCCCTGCTGGAATCCACCCTGTACGGCCACCGCAAGGGAGCCTTCACCGGGGCCCAGAGCGACCGCATCGGTCTGGTCAAGCTGGCCGACGGCGGCACCCTGTTCCTGGACGAGGTCGGCGAGATGCCCCTGTCCATGCAGAAGGCCTTTTTGCGCGTCCTGCAGGAACGGACCTTCCGCCCGGTGGGCGACACCCGCGAGCAGACCAGCGACTTCCGCCTGGTGGCGGCCACCAACCGGGACCTGGACGAGATGGTCGAAAAGGGGACATTTCGGTCGGACCTGCTGTACCGCCTCAAGACGATGCACATCCACCTGCCGCCCCTCAGGGAGCGGCCCGAGGACATCAAGTCCCTGTGCACCTATCGCGTCAGCCAGCTCTGCCGCCAGTACAGCATGCCGCCCAAATCCTTCGGCTCGGACTTCAATCCGGCCCTGGAGAGCTACGACTGGCCCGGCAACGTGCGTGAGCTGTTCAACATTCTGGAGCGGGCCGTGGTCACCTCGGGCAACGAAAAGACCCTCTACGCCATGCATCTGCCGCGCGAACTGCGCATCCAGATCGCCAAGGCGCAGATCGAGCGCATGACCAATGCCGCGCCCGAAGAGGAGCCGCCCGCGCCCTATACGGAGCCTGTCCGAAAAATCGGACAGGACATCTTCGAGGACATCTTCGAACAGGAGCTGCCCACCCTGCGGGATTTCAAGAGCACGGCCGAGAAGGTCTACCTGGGCGAGCTCATCCGCCAGTGCGACGGCGACCTGCCGCGCATCCTCGAGGTCTCCAAGCTCTCCCGTTCCCACTTCTACGGCCTGCTCAAGAAGTACGGCCTGTCCCTCTAGGAGATTTGATGGCCGACTTCGATTCCTACTGCGACTTCTGCGCCGCGCGCGACAAGGACGACGTGGACCGCGTCTACCACGACACCCGGTACGGCTTCCCGGTCACGGACGACACCGAACTCTTCGCCCTGCTGGTCCTGGAGATCAACCAGGCCGGGCTAAGCTGGCGGACTATCCTCAACAAGGAACAGAACTTCCGCAAGGCGTACCACGGCTTCGACATCCCCACCGTGGCCGCGTACGGGGAATCGGACCGGGCCAGGCTCCTGGCCGACGCCGGGATCATCCGCAACAAACTCAAGGTCAACGCGGCCATCCACAATGCGGGCGCCATCCTCGACCTGCAGCGGGAGCACGGCTCGTTCAAAGACTGGCTGGACGCCCACCATCCCCTGGACAAGGCGGAATGGGTCAAGCTCTTCAAAAAACGCTTCAAATTCGTGGGCGGCGAAATCGTGGGGGAATTCCTCATGAGTTCCGGCTACCTGAAAGGGGCGCACGTGGACTCCTGCCCGATCCACGAAAAGATACTCGCGGCCGGTCCGGCCTGGGCCGGAACCTCTGCGCGATGACACAAGATATCCCCGTATTCCGACGTATTCCGGCCTGTCCTTTTTTTCGGACAGGCCGGTTTTTTTTGTCCGCTCGCGCCCGTCACGGATGGAACGGCCCCAAAGCCGGAACTTTATCATGTCCGCAGCGGCCGTTCCGTCCTATTTTTCAGACTGCACCTATTTCCGGGATCTCCTCTCCCAGCGCCACATTCCCGTAACACATCGCAATTCCGGATGATTTTAAAATTCACAAAGTTGGCACGGATGTTGAGTAAGGATCGTGTCATCAAATGAACGGGTCCGCTCGGCGGACGCCAAGAAATTCCGACGACCCACAATAGGAGAAGTACGAATGTCCAAGATGAAAACGATGGATGGCAACACCGCCGCCGCCTGGGTGGCCTATGCCATGAGTGAAACCGCCGCCATCTACCCCATCACGCCCTCGTCCACCATGGGGGAGATAGCCGATGAATGGGCCGCGCAAGGCCGCAAGAATATTTTCGGGCAGACCGTCGAGGTCCGCCAGCTGCAGTCCGAGGCCGGTGCCGCGGGCGCCGTGCACGGCGGTCTGGCCGGCGGCGCGCTGACCACGACCTTCACAGCCTCACAGGGCCTGCTGCTGATGATCCCGAACATGTACAAGATCGCGGGCGAACTGCTGCCCTGCGTGTTCCACGTGTCGGCCCGCGCCATCGCGGCCCACGCCCTGTCCATCTTCGGCGACCACCAGGACGTCATGGCCTGCCGCCAGACCGGCTTCGCCATGCTTGCCGCAGCCAGCGTCCAGGAAGTCATGGACCTCTCCCTGGTGGCCCACCTGTCCACCATCGAGGCCAGCGTGCCCTTCGTCTCCTTCTTCGACGGCTTCCGGACCTCCCATGAGATCCAGAAGATCGAGACCATCGACTACGCCGACATGAAGCCCCTGCTGAACATGGACAAGGTGGCCGCCTTCCGCAAGCGCGCCATGAACCCGGAACATCCGGACGTTCGCGGCACCGCCCAGAACCCGGACATCTACTTCCAGGGCCGCGAGGCTTCCAACTCCCACTACGAGGTCATCCCGGCCATCGTCGAGGAGTACATGAACAAGGTCTCCGCCCTGACCGGCCGCGACTACAAGCCGTTCGACTATGTGGGCGCGCCCGACGCCGAGCGCGTGATCATCTCCATGGGCTCCTCCTGCGAGACCATCGAGGAAGTGGTCAACCGCCTGGTCGCCGAGGGCGAAAAGGTCGGCCTGATCAAGGTCCGCCTGTACCGCCCGTTCTCGGCCAAGCATTTCCTGGCCGTGCTGCCCGATACCGCCAAGTTCGTGTCCGTGCTCGACCGCACCAAAGAGCCGGGCGCCCTGGGCGATCCGCTGTACCAGGACATCAGCACCGTGTTCCTGGAACAGGGCAACGGCCCCGTCCTCACCGCCGGCCGCTACGGGCTGGGCTCCAAGGAGTTCACCCCGGCCATGGCCAAGGCGGTGTTTGACAACATGGCGGCGGACGCCCCCAAGCTCCACTTCACCGTGGGCATCGAGGACGACGTCACCAATGCCTCCCTCGTCACGACCGGGACCCTGGACACCACCCCTGAAGGCACCGTCCAGTGCAAGTTCTGGGGTCTCGGTTCCGACGGGACGGTCGGCGCCAACAAGCAGGCCATCAAGATCATCGGCGACAACACCGACATGTACGCGCAGGGCTACTTCGCCTACGACTCCAAGAAGTCCGGCGGCATCACCATCTCCCACCTGCGCTTCGGCGAAAAGCCCATCCAGTCCACCTACCTGGTCACCGCCGCCGACTACGTGGCCTGCCACAACCCGAGCTACGTGCACCTGTACGACGTGCTCGACGGCATCAAGGACGGCGGGACCTTCGTGCTGAACTCCCCCTGGACCGCCGAGGAGATGGACAAGGAACTGCCCGCCGCCATGCGCCGGACCATCGCCGAGAAGAAGCTCAAGTTCTACACCGTGGACGCGGTCAAGATCGCCGGTGAAGTGGGCCTGGGCGGCCGCATCAACATGGTCATGCAGACCGCCTTCTTCAAGCTGGCCGACGTCATTCCGTTCGACCAGGCCGTCTCCCTGCTCAAGGGCGGCATCGAAGCCGCCTACGGCAAGAAGGGCCCGAAGATCGTCGAAATGAACTGCGCCGCCGTGGACAGGGCCTCCGACGCCATCGTCGAGATCCCGGTCCCGGCCGCCTGGGCGAGCCTGGCCGACGACGCCAAGACCGACGCCAACGAGCCCGATTACGTCAAGAACATCATGCGCCCGGTCCTGGCCCAGAAGGGTGACGACCTGCCGGTCTCCGTGTTCTCCGAGGACGGCACCGTGCCGGTCGCCACTTCCAAATACGAGAAGCGCGGCGTGGCCATCAAGGTCCCCGAGTGGATCATCGACAACTGCATCCAGTGCAACCAGTGCGCCTTCATCTGCCCGCACTCCGCTCTGCGCCCGGTCCTGGTGACCGAGGACGAAATGAAGGACGCCCCGGCCTCCTTCGCCGTTCAGGACGCCAAGGGCAAGGAAGTCAAGGGGATGAAGTACCGCATGCAGGTCAACACCATGGACTGCCTGGGTTGCGGCAACTGCGCCGACATCTGCCCGGCCAAGGAAAAGGCGCTGGTCATGAAGCCCATCGCCACCCAGACCGATGCGCAGGTGCCCAACTTCGACTTCTCCGAGACCGTGTCCTACAAGGACGCCTTCAAGCGTGATTCCGTCAAGGGTTCCCAGTTCAAGCAGTCGCTCATGGAATTCTCCGGCGCCTGCGCGGGCTGCGGCGAGACCCCGTACGTCAAGGTCCTGACCCAGCTGTTCGGCGAGCGCATGATCATCGCCAACGCCACGGGCTGCTCCTCCATCTGGGGCGCTTCGGCTCCCTCCACCCCCTACTGCACCAACCGCGACGGCTTCGGCCCGGCCTGGGGCAACTCCCTGTTCGAGGACGCGGCCGAGTTCGGCTTCGGCATCGAGATGGGCGTGAACAACCGCCGCAAGACCCTGGTCGCCAAGTGTGAAGAGGCCCTGTGCGGCGCTTCCGCCGACGTCAAGGCCGCCCTGGAGGGCTGGCTGGCCGCCAAGGACGACGCCGAGGCTTCCGCCGAGGCGGGCGCGACCCTGAAGGCCGCGCTGGACGGCGCCACCGACGAGAACCTCAAGGCCATCGCGGCCGACGCCGATCTGTTCACCAAGAAATCCGTGTGGATCTTCGGCGGTGACGGCTGGGCCTACGACATCGGCTACGGCGGCGTGGACCACGTGCTCGCCTCGGGTAAGGACGTGAACATCCTGGTCATGGACACCGAGGTGTACTCCAACACCGGCGGACAGTCCTCCAAGGCCACCCCGCTCGGCTCCATCGCCAAGTTCGCGGCCGCGGGCAAGGGCACCGGCAAGAAGGACCTGGGCCGCATGGCCATGACCTACGGCTACGTGTACGTGGCCTCCGTGGCCATGGGCGCGGACAAGCAGCAGCTGATCAAGGCCTTCAAGGAGGCCGAGGCCTACAAGGGACCCTCGCTGGTCATCTGCTACGCCCCGTGCATCAACCAGGGCATCAAGAAGGGCATGGGCAAGACCCAGCTCGAGCAGAAGCTGGCCGTGGCCTCCGGCTACTGGCCCCTGTACCGCTTCAATCCCGAACTCGCCGAACAGGGCAAGAACCCGTTCATCCTGGAGTCCAAGGCTCCCGACGGAACCCTCCAGGAGTTCCTGTCCGGCGAAAACCGCTACGCCATGCTGGAACGGTTCCATCCGGAACTGTCCAAGGCGTTCCGCGCGAAACTGGAAAAGGACTACGCCGATCGCTACGCCATCCTCACCTACCTGGCCGATGCCGACTACGGCAAAGGCGAGCTGGATGAGCCTGCCGCCTGCGAAACCGGCGTGTCGGCCGAAGCCCCGGGTTCCGGTGAACCCTGCGACGACGGCAGATAATAGTTAGAGGCATGTGCGGGACGGGGTGTTGCGGAGGCTTCTGCCTGACCCGTCCCGCACATCTGTTCAAACCGTGAGGACCGCTCCTCACACCTATGGAGGTTTTTTGAATGTCTAATGAAGTGCTCGCGTTAATCGCGCTGCTGCCCATCCTGGTGGCGCTCGTACTCATGGTCGGCCTGCGCTGGCCCGCCACCAAAGCCATGCCCCTGGCATGGCTGACCGCCGCAGCCGGCGCGGTTCTGGCCTGGAGCCTGCCCGTGGCCTATGTCGCCGCCCTGACCCTGCAGGGCTTCGTCACGGCCATCGGCATCCTGATCATCGTTTTCGGCGCCATCCTGATCCTGCGCACCCTGCAGCATTCCGGCGGCATGGAGACCATCCAGCACGGCATGCAGAACATCACCCCGGACCGCCGCATCCAGGCGATCATCATCGGCTACATGTTCGCCGCCTTCATCGAAGGCGCCGCCGGCTTCGGCACCCCGGCCGCCCTGGCCGCCCCGCTGCTGCTCTCCCTGGGCTTCCCGCCTCTGGCCGCGGCGATCATCTGCCTGGTCTTCAACTCCTTCCCGGTCACCTTCGGCGCGGTCGGCACCCCGGTCGTCCTGGGCCTGAAGTTCCTGGCTCCCGGCGTGGACGCCGCGGTCAAGGCCGGCACCCCGGGCCTGAATTTCGCCAACATGGGCGATTTCATCATGCTGGTCGGCCAGTGGGCCACCCTCATGCACCTGGCCATGATCTTCATCCTGCCGATCTTCATGCTCGGCTTCATCACCCGCTTCTTCGGCCCCGAGCGCAGCTGGAAGCCCGGCTTCGCCGCCTGGAAGTTCTGCATTTTCGCCGCCGTGGCCTTCACCATCCCCTACCTGATCTTCGCCTGGAACGTCGGTCCCGAGTTCCCGTCCCTGATCGGTGGTCTGATCGGCCTGGGCATCATCATCGTCGGCGCCAAGAAGGGCTTCTGCATGCCCAAGAACAACTGGGACTTCGGCGATCCGGCCAAGTGGGATCCCGAATGGACCGGCTCCGTGTCCGCGGACGCCTCCGAGTTCAAGGCCCACATGAGCCAGTTCCGCGCCTGGCTGCCCTACATCCTGATCGGCCTGATCCTGGTCGTGACCCGCATCCCCGAGCTCGGTCTCAAGGGCATGCTGGCCAGCCAGGCTATCAAGTTCACCAGCATCCTGGGCTTCAAGTCCGTCAATGCCTCCATCGCCTACCTGTACCTGCCCGGTACCATTCCGTTCATCCTGGTCGCCCTGCTGACCGTGCTCATCCACGGCATGCCCGCCGACAAGGTCAAGCTGTCCTGGTCCCAGGCCATCAAGACCATGAAGAACCCGACCATCGCCCTGTTCGCGGCGGTCGCCCTTGTCTCCATCTTCCGCGGTTCCGGCATCGCCGACGCCGCCCTGAACCCGCACTCCTACCCGTCCATGCCTCTGGCCATGGCCAAGGCAGTGGCCGCCATCGCAGGCAACGCCTGGCCCATGGTGGCCTCCTTCGTGGGCGGTCTGGGCGCGTTCATCACCGGTTCCAACACCGTTTCCGACCTGCTCTTCGCCGAGTTCCAGTGGGGCGTCGCAGCCCAGCTCGAGCTGCCGCGCCAGATCATCGTGGCCGCGCAGGCTGTCGGCGGCGGCATGGGCAACATGGTCTGCATCCACAACATCGTGGCGGCCTGCGCCGTTGTCGGTCTGTCCGGCATGGAAGGCCTGATCCTCAAGCGGACCATCTGGCCCTTCCTGCTGTACGGCGTTGTGGTCGGCATCGTGGCCTCGCTGATGAGCTTCGTGTTCCTGCCCGGCCTGTTCTAACCCTGGAGATCAACAGGGAGGCGGGCAAACGCCCGCCTCCCGTTCAACCGTCAACCGAAGTGTCCGCCTGCTTCACCCCATAACGAAACAAGCCCCGGGACTTCCCACGGGGATCACAATTTTTCTTTAGGAGTCGACCATGACCAAAGAAGCGATAATCAAAGAATTCGAAACCATAGCCGGTGCCGAAAACGTTATGACCGGCGAGACCGACCGTCACGCCTATTCCTACGACGCCGCCGTCCTCGACTCTGTCATGCCCGCCCTGGTCGTCCGTCCCAGGACCAGCGAGGTCCTGGGCGCCGTGACCAAGCTCTGCAACGACAACGGCCTGCCCCTGACCGTTCGCGGCGCGGGCACCAACCTGTCCGGCGGCACCATCCCCCATCCCGGCGGCGTGGTGGTCCTGACCAACGGCCTGAACCGCATCCTCGAGATCAACGAGGCCGACATGTACGCCGTGGTCGAACCCGGCGTGGTCACCGCCCAGTTCGCGGCCGAAGTGGCCAAGCGCGGCCTGTTCTATCCCCCGGATCCGGGCTCCCAGGCCGTGTCCACCCTGGGCGGCAACGTGGCCGAGAACGCGGGCGGCCTGCGCGGCCTGAAGTACGGCGTGACCAAGGACTACGTCATGGGCATGGACTTCTGGGACGTCAACGGCGAACTGGTCAAGACCGGCTCCCGGACCGTCAAGTGCGTCACCGGCTACAACCTGGCCGGCCTGATGGTCGCCTCCGAGGGCACGCTGGGCGTGTTCGACAAGATCATCCTGAAACTCGTTCCCCCGGCACAGGCCGCCAAGTCCATGATGGCCGTGTTCCCGTCCATGAAGGCCGCCTCCGAAACCGTGGCTTCGATCATCGCCAACAAGATCGTCCCGGCCACCCTGGAGATGATGGACAACTTCACCATCCGCACGGTGGAGAACTTCCGCGGCGCGGGCCTTCCCGTCGATGCCGCCGCCCTGCTGCTCATCGAGGTGGACGGCCACCCCGGCCAGGTCGCCGACGAGGCCGCCGTGGTCGAGCGTATCTGCAAGGAGAACGGCGCCACCGAGCTGCACGTGGCCAAGGACGCCGCCGAGCGCGACGCCGTCTGGCAGGCCCGCCGCGACGCCCTGCCCGCCCTGGCCAACCTCAAGCCCACCTGCGTGCTCGAAGACGCCACCGTGCCCCGCTCCAAGATTCCGGCCATGATCGAGGCCCTGGAAGAAATCGCCAAGAAGCTCGACCTGACCATCGGCACCTTCGGCCACGCGGGCGACGGCAACCTGCACCCGACCATCCTGACCGACAAGCGCAACAAGGAAGAGTGGGAACGCGTGGAAAAGGGCATCGACATGATCTTCGACAAGGCCCTGTCCATGGGCGGCACGCTGTCCGGCGAGCACGGCATCGGCCTGGCCAAGTCCAAGTACCTGGCCCAGGAGACCTCCAAGGCCACCCTGGCCTACGCCCGCCGCATGAAGTCCGTTCTCGATCCCAAAGGCATCCTCAACCCCGATAAGATCGTCGGCGCCGAATAGGTGATCACCATGGCCGATATTCATAAACTCGCACAAATGTTAAAGGAACTGGACGACCAGCTGGTCGGGTGCATGCGTTGCGGCATGTGCCAGGCGGTCTGTCCGATCTTCAAGCTGAGCGGCAAGGAAACCGACGTCACCCGGGGCAAGCTGGCCCTGCTCGACGGCCTCGCCTCCGAGATGCTCACCGATCCGGAGGGCGTCAACGAGAAGCTCAACCGCTGTCTGCTCTGCGGCACCTGCCAGGCCAACTGCCCGTCCGGCGTGTCCGTCATGGACATCTTCCTCAAGGCCCGCGCGATCATGACCGGCTACTTCGGCCTGTCTCCGGCCAAGAAGGCCATCTTCCGCGGCCTGCTGAAGAACCCCAAGCTGTTCAACGCCCTGACCGAAATGGGCGCCAAGTTCCAGGGGATCTTCACCAAGAAGGTGGACGATATGCTCGGTTCATCCTGCGCCCGGTTCAACGCGCCGATCATCGCCGACCGGCACTTCAACACCCTGGCCAGCAAACCGTTTCGCAAGATCGTCCCGGAGATGGACACCCCGGCCGGATCCTCCGGCCTGCGCGTGGCCTTCTACGTGGGCTGCGTCATCGACAAGATCTACCCCCAGGTGGGCGAGGCCATCCTCAAGGTGCTCAAGCACCACGGTGTGGGCGTGTACATGCCCTCGGGCCAGGCCTGCTGCGGCATTCCGGTCCTGTCCAGCGGCGACACCTCCACCTTCGACACCCTGGTGGGCATGAACGTCGACATCCTGAAGGAAGGCGAGTTCGACTACCTGGTCACCGGCTGCGCCTCCTGCACCTCGACCATCAAGGAACTGTGGCCCCACATGTACAAGGGCGATTCCTCCCGGACCTACGACATCGGCGTGCTGGCCCGGAAAACCATGGACATCAGCCAGTTCCTGGTGGATGTATTGAAAGTGGAACCCAAGGAGCTTGCAGGCGGCAGGAGTGTGACCTACCATGATCCCTGTCACTTGAAGAACTCCCTGGGCATCACGGCCCAGCCCCGGACCCTGATCAAGGCGGCCGGGTGCGACTTCAAGGAAATGACCGACGCGGGCACCTGCTGTGGCTGCGGCGGAAGCTTCAATATCGCCCACTACGAGCTGTCCCGCGAGATCGGCAGCCGCAAGGCGGACAACATCATCGCGTCCAAGGCCAAGGTGGCGGCCACCAGCTGCCCGGCCTGCATGCTCCAGATCACGGACATGCTGTCACAAAAAGGAGCCGACATGAGCGTCAGGCATGTCATAGAACTCTATGCCGACTCCCTATAACGGATAATCAACGGCAAACAACAAGGAAAAACCATGTCCAAGAACCTGTACGTGAGCGCCACCGAGGAACGCAGCGGCAAGTCCGCCGTGGTCCTCGGGGTCATGCAGATGCTCACGAGGGAACTCCACAACGTCGCCATCTTCCGGCCCATCATCAATGATCCGGGAGAAGGGAAAAAGGACCACGACATCGCTCTGATGATCGATCACTTCAAGCTGTCCATTCCCTACGAAGACACCTACGCCTATACCCTGAAGCGGACCCGCGAGTTGATCAACTCCGGCCAGCACGCCCTTGTGCTCGAGAACATTCTCAACAAGTACAAGACGCTGGAGGAGCAGTACGACTTCGTGCTCTGCGAAGGAACCGATTTCAAGGGCAAGGACCCCGCCTTTGAATTCGATCTCAACGCGGACATCGCCGCCAACATCGGCGCTCCCATGCTGGTGGTGACGTCCGGCCGCGAGAAGGCCCCGGAGGAAGTGGTCAACATCTCCCAGACCACCTTGGACACCCTGGCTGAAAAGGGCGTGGACTCCCTGGCCTGCATCGTCAACCGCGCGCCCGAAGGCATGACCGACGAACTGGTCCGCCACATCGAGCGCAAGGGCGGCCAGGAGCCCATGCCCGTTTACGTCATCCCCGAGGACGAGGCCCTGGGCAAGCCGAGCATCAACGACGTGCGCCGCTGGCTCGACGCCGACGTCCTCTACGGGCACTCCGGTCTGCAAACCCTGGTCGACAACTACCTGGTAGCGGCCATGCAGATCGGCAATTTCCTGCAGTACATCCGGCCCGGCAGCCTGATCATCACCCCGGGCGACCGCTCGGACATCATCCTGTCCAGCCTGGCCTCCCGGCTGTCCAGTTCCTACCCGGACATCGCGGGCATCGTCCTGACGGGCGGCCTGGACGTGTCGGTCAACGTGCACAAGCTCATCGAGGGCTGGACCGGCGTGCCGGTCCCGGTGCTGTCGGCCAAGGGCCACACCTACCAGACCGTGCAGGACCTCAACTGCCTGTACGGCCGCATCGAGGCGGACGACTACCAGCGCATCGCCACCGCGCTCGGCGGCTTCGCCCAGCACGTGGACGTCAACGAACTGCGCGACCGCGTGGTCGAGAAGCGCTCCACCAAGGTCACGCCCAAGATGTTCGAGTACTCCCTCATGGACAAGGCGTCCCGCAACCCGCAACGCATCGTTCTGCCCGAGGGCCCGGAGGAGCGCATCCTGCGCGCCGCCGACATCGTCCTGCGCCGAGGCGCGGCCGAGGTCATCCTGCTGGGCGACGAGAAGACCATCCGGACCAACGCCTCCAACTACGGCGTGGATGTTTCCGGCGCGCAGATCATCGACCCGTCCAACTCGGACCTGCTCGACCCGTTCGCCGAGGAATATCTGGAACTGCGCAAGCACAAGGGCATGATCGCCGAGCAGGCCTGGGACCGCATGGCCGATCCGACCTACTTCGGCACCATGATGGTCCACAAGGGCTTTGCCGACGGCATGGTCTCGGGCTCCATCAACACCACGGCCCACACCATCCGGCCGGCGTTCGAGTTCGTCAAGACCAAGCCGGGCAGCTCCATCGTGTCGAGCGTCTTCCTGATGTGCCTCAAGGACCGCGTCCTGGTCTACGGCGACTGCGCCGTGAACCCCAACCCCGACGCCAAACAGCTGGCCGAGATCGCCCTGGGCTCCGCCGAGACCGCCAAGATCTTCGGCGTGGAGCCGCGCGTGGCCATGCTCAGCTACTCCACCGGCTCGTCCGGCAAGGGCGAGGACGTGGAAAAGGTCATCGAGGCAACCAAGATCGCCCGCGAGCTCATGAAGGAGCGCGGCCTGGACATCCCCCTGGAGGGACCGATCCAGTACGACGCGGCCATCGACCCGGACGTGGCCCGGGTGAAGATGCCGGATTCCGACGTGGCCGGAAAGGCCACCGTGTTCATCTTCCCGGACCTGAACACCGGCAACAACACGTACAAGGCAGTGCAGCGGGCCGCCAACGCCGTGGCCATCGGCCCGGTTCTCCAGGGCCTGAACAAGCCGGTCAACGACCTGTCCCGCGGCTGCACCGTTCCCGATATCGTCAACACAGTAGCCATCACGGCCATCCAGGCCCAGGCTGAAAAAGGTGAATAGATGAAAGTTCTCGTGATCAATTCAGGCAGCTCCTCCATCAAGTACCAGCTCATCGACATGAGCGATGAATCCGTCATGGTCACCGGCCTGGTGGAGCGCATCGGCGAAGACATGGGCAGCCTGACCAGCAAAACCTTCCCCGGCACCGACAGGGAAGTCAAAACCGAGATCGAAAAGCCCATCCCCACCCACGGGGTGGGCCTGGAGATGTCCATCGATCTGATCTGCAAGGGCGAAAACGCGGTCTGCGCCATGGACGAGATCGACGTTGTCGGCCACCGCGTGGTGGCCGGCGGCGAGAAGTTCAACGTGCCGGTGGTCATCACCGAGGACATGTGGCCCGACCTGACCGAGACCGAGCGGCTGGCCCCCCTGCACAACCCCGCCAACCTGGGCGGGGCCAAGGACGCCACCAAGCTGTTCCCGGGCGTGCCCCAGGTCCTGGTCTTCGACACCGCCTTCCATCAGACCATTCCGCCCCACGCCTTCATGTACGCCCTGCCGTACGAGTACTACGAGGAGGACCACATCCGCCGCTACGGCGCGCACGGCACCTCCCACAAGTACGTGGCCAACGAGTGCGCCCGGCTCATGGGCAAGCCCGTCGAGGAGATGAACCTGATCACCATCCACATGGGCAACGGCGCTTCCATGTCGGCCGTCAAGAACGGCCTGTGCGCCGACACCTCCATGGGGCTGACCCCGCTCGAGGGCCTGGTCATGGGCACCCGGTCCGGCGACGTGGACCCGGCCGTGCACAACTACCTGGCCGTGAACCGGGGCCTGGACATCGCCGCCATCGACAACATCCTGCACAAGGAATCCGGCCTCAAGGGGTTGTGCGGCATGAACGACATGCGCGACATCCACGCGGCCGTGGAAAAGGGCGACGAACGCGCCAAGCTGGCCCTGAACGTCCAGACCTACCGGACCCGCAAGTACATCGGCTCCTACATGGCCGTGCTGGGCCGGGTGGACGCCATCGTCTTCACCGCCGGCATCGGCGAGAACGACGACATCGTCCGCGCCGAAACCATCGAGGGGCTGGAGCCTTTCGGCATGAAAATCGACCCCGAAGCCAACGGGATCAGGTCCAAGGAAGCCCGCAGGATCAGCACCGCTGACTCCGACGTGGCCATCTGGGTCATCCCGACCAACGAGGAACTGGCCATTGCCCGCGAGGCCGTGGCACTCATCAAGTAAACCGACCCGTTGCGGAGGCCCAAAAGGGCCTGGGGTCAAACATACATGGAGGTAGGTACCATGCCTTCCAAGGAAGACCTGTACCAGTTATTCGTGGAAAAGGCGGAGCTTGTGGCCGCCAAGGTGACGAGCATCGCCAGTGAGGACGATGCGCTCAAATATGTCATCAACCTGTGTGGAGAAAAGGAGGCCTGCCAGCTTCTGGTCAGCGGCTGCGAAGCCGATCTGTCCGACAAGGCCGAGGCGCTCTGCGATACCAAGCAGAAGAAGGTCATCGCGGCGCCGGGCCTGAATGAGGACCTGTACAAGAAGCTGGCGGCCCAGGCCAAGAAGGCCGGGTTCGAGTGCATCGACAAGGGCATGCGCGACCATCTGGCCGGCGTGGACATCGGCTTCACCTACGCCGAGTACGGCATCGCCGACACCGGCACGCTGATGCTCGACTGCCCCGGCGAGGAGATGCGCCTGGCCACCATGGTCAGCGAGTTCCACGTCTGCGTGTTGCCCAAGTCCAAGATCAAGGCCAACACCTATGCCGTGGAAAAGATGATGCTGACGCGGATGAAGAAGACGCCGGACTACCTGGCCTTCATCACCGGCCCCAGCCGGACCGCCGACATCGAGCGCGTCCTGGCGCTCGGCGTCCACGGCCCCCTTGAATTGCACATCCTGCTCCTGGAGGACTAGCCATGCAGAAAGCTCACAACCTCAAGGAATACCGCGAGGAACTTCACGAAACGCTGGAAAACGATTTCCTGCGTACCTCACTGGACAACTTCGCCATTGCCTACCGTACCAACCGCGCCAACATCTTCAAGGACATCGACGTCCGTGGGCTGATCCAGGAAGTCGCCGCGTCCAAGGACGCGGCCGCCCAGAACTCGGAGGCCCTGTTCAAGGAGTTCAAGAAGAATGCCGAGGCCGCTGGTGTCCATGTCCACTTCGCCAAGGACGGCGAGGAGGCCAACCGCATCATCACCAAGATCGCCAAGGACGCGGACTGCAAGAAAATCGTCAAGTCCAAGTCCATGACCGCGGAGGAGACGCTCCTCAACCACGACCTGGAAGACGCCGGTATCGAAGTGACCGAGACCGACCTGGGCGAGTGGATCATCCAGCTGCGCCATGAGGGCCCGTCCCACATGGTCATGCCGGCCATCCACCTGTCCCGCTACCAGGTGGGCGATCTGTTCACCGAGGTGACCGGCAAGAAGCAGGACACCGAGATCGAGAAACTGGTCAAGGTGGCCCGCCGCGAGCTGCGCCAGAAATACGTCGAGGCCGACATGGGCATCTCCGGCGCCAACTTCGCCATAGCCGAGACCGGCGGCATCGGCATCGTCACCAACGAGGGCAACGCCCGCCTGGTGACCACCCTGCCCCGCGTCCACGTCGCCCTGATGGGCATCGACAAGCTGCTGCCCAACCTGCGGGACGCCTTGCGCATCCTCAAGGTCCTGCCGCGCAACGCCACCGTACAAAACCTGACTTCCTACGTCACCTGGATCACCGGCAACAACGAATGTCTGGCGGCCGAGGACGGCAAAAAGGAAATCCACTACGTGGTCCTGGACAACGGCCGGAGCGAACTGATCAAGGACCCGGTCTTCTCCCAGATCAACCGTTGCGTGCGCTGCGGCGCCTGTGCCAACGTCTGCCCGGTCTACCGGCTGGTCGGCGGGCACAAGATGGGCCACATCTACATCGGCGCCATCGGCCTGATCCTGACCTACTTCTTCCACGGCAAGGAAAAGGCCAAGAACCTGGTCCAGAACTGCATCAACTGCGAGGCGTGCAAGGACGTCTGCGCGGGCGGCATCGACCTGCCGCGCCTGATCAAGGAAGTCCACGCGCGCATCCAGGACGAGGACGGCCATCCGCTGCCCAGCCTCCTGCTCGGCAAGGTCCTCAGGAACCGCAAGCTGTTCCACACCCTGCTGCGCACCGCCAAGTGGGGCCAGAAGCCCGTGGCCGAGAAGGACGGATTCATCCGCCATCTGCCCATGATCTTCTCCAAGGAGCACAAGTTCCGCGCCCTGCCGACCATCGCCGAGACCCCGTTCCGCGACTGGTGGAAGGAGAACCGGCCCCAGGTGGACAATCCCAAGTACCGGGTGGCCCTGTTCTCCGGCTGCGTCCAGGACTTCGTCTATCCAGAGCAGATGCAGGCGGCCGTGGACGTGTTTGCGGCCAACGGCGTGGCCATGGAGTTCCCGGAGAAGCAGTCCTGCTGCGGCCTGCCCGTGCAGATGATGGGCGAGACCAAGGCGTCGCGCGACGTGGCCGCGCAGAACCTGCGCGCCTTCGAACCGGACGCCTACGACTACATCGTCACCCTGTGCGCCTCCTGCGCCGCGCACCTCAAGCACAACTACCCGAAGCTGGTCATGGATAAGCCGTCGCTGAAGCTGCGCGCCGACGCGTTCTCGGCCAAGATCATCGACTACTCGTCCTTCGTGAACGACGTGCTCAAAGTCGAGGCCAAAGACTTTACGCAGACTGGTGAAAAGGCTACCTATCATGCTCCCTGCCACCTGTGCAGGGGGTTGGACGTGCATGAAGCGCCGCGCCAGCTCATCGAAAAGAGCGGGCTGGAATACGTGGAATGCGCCGAGGAAGAGGTCTGCTGCGGTTTCGGCGGCACCTTCTCCATGAAGTTCCCGGAACTCTCGGCCGAGCTGCTCAAGAAGAAGCTCGACAACGTCGAGGCCACCGGGGCGGACACCCTGCTGACCGACTGCCCCGGCTGCATCATGCAGCTTCGCGGCGGCCTCAAGCGCCGCGGGTCCAAGGTCCAGGTGAAGCATGTGGCCGAGGTCATGTCCAAGAACAAGAAATAACCGGCTTTGCCGTAATATTTGAGGCTCTCCGAAGGTAAGGACCGCAATCCGCAGAAGCACCCACACCCTGCTTCCTCCTGAACGAACCGGCCTCAAACGGGTTCTCCGTCCACCCACGGGCGGAGAACCCTCCTTATTTATAGCCCAGGGATACAACCATGTTCCAGAATACCCCCTTTTGCTTCAAATTGTCCGCCGGGCTCTACGGAGCCGCCCTGCTCGTCTCGGCCGTGGCGTCCGCCGTCGTCTTCTTCCTCTTCGGCACCGCGACCATCGGCATGCCGGTCGTCGCGGCCATGATCGCGGCCTTCACCCTGCTGGGGGTGGTCATCCTGTGGGTCCTGCACGGCTCCCTGGTCCGCCCGGCGGCCGTGCTTTCGGACTTCACCGGGCACATGCTCGCCGAGGAATACGGGCGGGCCGACAGCGACGCCCTGGCCGCCGCCGTGCCGGGCCTCGGCGCCCAGATCGGCGAACTGGCCTCGCGTTACAAGGAACGCCTCGGCTTCGCCCGCTCCATTCTGCACGGCCTGCCCATCCCCTGCGCCATCGTGGACACGGACCAGCGGCTGACCTACCTGAACCGCGAATGTCTGGACATGCTCGGCTCGCGCGAGAAGCCCGAGACCTACTACGGCCGGATGATCTCGCAGGTCTTCTACAAGGACGACCGTCGGTCCAAGATCGCGGACAGCATGGCCGACGACACCCGGGACATGAACGTCGAGGCGGTCTTCAAGCACGCGGACGGCAGCGACATCCACGTGCTCATCAACCTCTTTCCCCTGCACGACGTGGAGAACAGGGTCATCGGCGGCTGTTGCCTGTATATGAACACCACCGAATTGAAACGGCGCGAGCGGGAAATCACCAGCCAGAACGAGCGCATTTCCACCGCGGCACGCGAGGCCACGGCCGTCTCCGAACAGCTGGGCGAAGCGTCCCGGACCCTGGCGGGGCTGGTCGACCGGGCCCGGCAGGGCTCGCACGAGCAGACGGACCGGACCACCGAAACCGCCGCAGCCATGGAGGAGATGAACGCCGCCGTGCTCGAGGTCGCCCGCTTCGCCCAGGAGGCGGCCCGCGATGCCCGCGCCGCCAGCGACCAGGCCTGCGAGGGCGAGGCCGTGGTCGGCCAGGTCATCGAGGCCATCGACGAGGTTTCGCGGCACGCCTCGGGGCTCAAGCAGTCCATGGAACAGCTGGACCACCGGGCCGAGGAGATCGGCGTGGTCCTCGGCGTCATCGAGGACATCGCGGATCAGACCAACCTTCTGGCCCTGAACGCGGCCATCGAGGCGGCCCGCGCCGGCGAGGCAGGACGGGGCTTCGCCGTGGTCGCGGACGAGGTCCGCAAGCTGGCCGAAAAGACCATGAACGCCACCAGCGAGGTCCATTCGGCGGTCAAGGGCATCCAGGACGTGGCCCGGCAGAACGTCAAGGCCACACAGACCGCCGTGGGCTCCGTGACCCGGAGCACCGAACTGGCGGGCCGCTCGGGGGAGGCCCTGACCTCCATCCTGTCCACCACCCGGGGCACGGCCGACCAGGTCCACTCCATCGCCGCAGCCGCCGAGCAGCAGTCCTCGGCCAGCGAGCAGATCAGCGCGGCCACGGCCGAGGTCACCCGGGTCTGCGAGGACACCGACGAACTCATGGTCGAGGCATCCAAGGCCATAGATCACCTGGCCGAGTTGGCCCGGCGCCTGTCCGGCGTGATCGCCGAGATGCAATAACCCGCCCGTTGACCCGGGCGAAAGAAAAGCCCCCTTGGCTACGGCCAAGGGGGCTTTTCTCTCAAAAACAGCCTCGCAGCTACTTCACGGCGTCCTTCAGGACCTTGCCGGGCTTGAACTGGGCGACCTTGCAGGCCGGGATGTTCAAAGCGGTGCCGGTGCGGGGATTGCGACCGGTGCGGGCCTTGCGCTCGCTCACGCTGAAAGTGCCGAAGCCGGTCAGGGTCAGTTTGTTGCCGGCGGCCAGTTCTTCCTGGATGGTGTCCAGAATGGCGTTCATGGAGGCCTCGGCCTGGGCTTTGGAAGTGCCGATCTTTTCAGCGATCTTCGCTACGAGTTCAGCTTTGGTCATAAAAAAACTCCTATAGTGGTTTGTTGATGCTATTTACATGTGACACGCAAATACGTCTCTCGTGTCATACACTCTTGCCAGGGATATGGGAAGCGCAAATGCGCTGCCCACGGAAAGTTCATACACAAAACCGGGAAGCTATGCCACCACTTCGGTTGAATTTCAACTGAGAATATAACAGGTCGGGAATGAGTCCTTCAGGGCCTCCATGACACGCTCGGCCTGATCCCTGGATTTGAAGCTCCCGGCCAGGACGATATGCAGGATCTGGCCGCCTCGGTCGACCACGGAAATGTTCGCGCCGCTGTAGCCCCGGGCCAGCAACTGTTGATGCACGCGCAGGGCGTTGTCGCGCACGGCAAAGGCTCCGAC
Source organism: Pseudodesulfovibrio hydrargyri (assembly GCF_001874525.1). Classification (NCBI taxonomy): domain Bacteria; kingdom Pseudomonadati; phylum Thermodesulfobacteriota; class Desulfovibrionia; order Desulfovibrionales; family Desulfovibrionaceae; genus Pseudodesulfovibrio; species Pseudodesulfovibrio hydrargyri. Next base: position 574,555 of record NZ_LKAQ01000001.1, read on the forward strand.
CCGGACACTGTAGAGCTTGCCCGGCGCATTCGCAAGCCTTGCGGGCACGACGTTCGCGTCCAGGGAGGTGACCCGAACCTTGGCCACGCCGGTCTGCACGGTGCCGAGCTTCTTGGCCGCGCCGTAGGACAGGTCCAGAATGCGCTCGTTCACGAACGGGCCCCGATCGTTGATGGTCAGGACCACGGAGCGCTGATTCTCCAGGTTGGTCACCCGCACCCGGCTGCCCAGGGGCAGGGTCTTGTGGGCCGCGGACACGCCATACATGTCGTAGGTCTGCCCGTTGGCCGTCCGCTTGCCGTGAAAGTCCGCCCCGTACCAGGAGGCCATGCCGATCTCGTCGTAGCCCGCAGCGGACTTGAGCGGATAATAGGTCCTGCCCAGGACCGTGTACGGCTTGGTCTTTGGATCGTATTCCCCCCGTTTGGCGGACGGCGTGGAATAGACGTGCTGCGGATAGGGATTGACCGTACCGCATCCGGCCAGGGCCAGAAGGACCGATATGATGAACAGGGTTGTCAGCTGACGCATGCTTCCTCCGTCCTGCACGCAGGGAACGGGAGATTGTCTCGATTAAGTCTAGAAAACCGTAGAGGAAGTGAGCGTAAAAAGCAATGCCCCGCGCCGCGTCCCCGGCGACACCCGGGGGCGTCTTGTTGACGGGTCCGGTCAATCCTAGTATTTTCCGCGCCAGGTGACAAACACGCAATGAAATCAACCATCCCGAAGTCCCGCTGCCTGGCATTGAGCTTGCTGCTGCTCTGCCTCCTTGGCCCTGCCCGGGCGCACGCCCTGGAAGGAACCATCCTTCTGGGGGGCCCGCACGAGGGATGGCCTCCCTTCTTCATCCCCGCCGCCGACGGGGAACCGGCCACGGGGATCATGCCCGACGTGTTGCGGGCCGTGGCGAACCGCCTCGATCTCAAAGTGGCCGAGGTCTACTACCCCGACAAGCGGGCCATGCTCTATCTGGCCGACGGTAGCCTGGACTCCTGGCCAAAATCCGAAAAGTGGGTCGACGATCCGCAACGATACCTGTGGACCGACCCGGTGGTCGTATCCACGGACGTCGTCGTGTACCGGAAACAATCGCCGATCCCCTTTCAATCCCCCGAGGATCTGATCGGCAGAAACATCTGCGTGGTCCTCGGCTATTCCTACCCGACCTTGGAACCGCTTTTCGACCAGGGCCTGATTCGTCCCTGGAAGGCCCCTTCCACGAAACTCATGCTGAAGATGCTCGGCCGAGGCCATGTCGACGGCGCGGTCTGCAACCGGTTCGTCGCCCAATGGATTCTGCGCGAGGACGAGGGACTGAACCCCGAGGATTTCGCCTTTGCCGAGACCGCGGTGGACTCCGCCCCCTACCGTTTCGCCTTCACCCGGGCCGGCAATTGGGAAGGATTCATCGAACGCTTCAACCGGGAGCTCAAGGCCATGCGCGAGGACGGCCGTCTCGAGGCCATCCTGAAGCGCTACCAATAGTTCATGGCCGGTGCACGTAGCGCGGCTTGACCATGTTCTCGGGCTTGAGGATGTCGTCCAATTCCTCGCGGCTGAGATAGCCCTTTTCCAGGACGATCCCGTACACCGAGCCACCCGTCTTCATCGCTTCCTTGGCGATCTCCGCGGCCTTCTCGTAGCCGATGTACGGGTTCAGCGCCGTGACCAGGCCGATGGAGTGCTCGACCAACTCGCGGCACCGCTCGCGGTTGGCGGTGATGCCCAGGACGCACTTGTCGGCCAGGGTCAGGCAGGCCCGGCGCAACATGTTCATGGACTGGAACAGGGAGTAGCCGATGACCGGCTCCATGACGTTGAGCTCCAGCTGCCCGGCCTCGCAGGCCATGGTCACGGTCATGTCGTGGCCGACCACGGTGAAGGCCACCTGGTTGACCACCTCGGGGATGACCGGGTTGACCTTGCCCGGCATGATCGAGGAGCCGGGCTGCATGGGCGGCAGGTTGATCTCGTTCAGGCCGCAGCGCGGGCCGCTGGAAAGCAGGCGCAGGTCGTTGCAGATCTTGGACAGCTTCACGGCGGCCCGCTTGAGCACCCCGGACAGCTGGACGTAGGCCCCGGTGTCCTGGGTGGCCTCGACCAGGTCCGGAGAGGAGACCAACTGCAGGGTGGTCAGCTGAACCAGCTTTTCCGTGACCGTGCGGGCGTAGTCCGGGTGGGAGTTGAGCCCGGTGCCGATGGCCGTGGCCCCCATGTTGATCTCGTGGACCAGGGCCTGGGCCTCGTCCAGCCGCTGGATGTCCTCGCCGATGGTCACGGCCCAGGCGCTAAATTCCTGGCCCAACGTCATGGGCACGGCGTCCTGCAGCTGGGTGCGGCCCATCTTGAGGACATCGGCGAACTCCTCGCCCTTGCGCTTGAAGGCCTTGCGCAGATAGGCCATGGCGTCGACAAGCTCGCGGATGTCCAGGATCAGGGCGATGTTCAAGGCAGACGGATAGACGTCGTTGGTGGACTGGGACATGTTCACGTGATTCAGGGGATGGAGGTGCTCATACTCTCCCTTGGCATGGCCCAAAAACTCCAGGGCGCGGTTGCAGACCACCTCGTTGGCGTTCATGTTGGCCGAGGTGCCCGCCCCGCCCTGAATCACGTCGACCACGAACTGGTCGTGCAGCCTGCCGTCCAGGATGTCCTCGCAGGCCCGGCAGATGGCCCGGCACTTGTCCTCGTCGAGCAGTCCCAGGGATGCGTTGGCCTCGGCCGCGGCCATCTTGACGTAGGCCAGGGCGTTGATCATCCGGGGGTAGTGGGACATGGGGATGCCCGAGATGTGGAAATTGTCCAGGGCGCGCCGGGTCTGGACGCCGTAGTAGGCGTTTCCGGGCACGGCCACTTCGCCGAGGCTGTCGTGCTCCATCCGCATTTGGGTCATGGATTCCCTCCTTTAATGAAAACGATGCGCGGACCAGTACTCCACGTCCGGGCTGATTTGCAACATGCCGGTCTCCTGGGCCAGTTCCACCAATAACACGCAGGCGAACACGCCGACCAGCAGCCAGCCCAGCCGCCGGGTCCGGGAGCCGGGCGCGCCCTGACGCACGAGCAGCACCCCGGGCAGGATGCCGAACAGGGTGCCCACGCCGAATCCGCCGACCACGTTCAGGGCCTTGAGAAAGATGTCCGGATAAAGGGCCCCGATACCCACGGGCGGCAGAAAGGTCAGCAGCCAGATGGCCGTCCGGCTGCGTACCCGCTCGCCCGTCACGTCCTTGAGAAAGGCGGTCAGGGCAACGCCCGTGGCCATGTACGACGTGGTCATGGCCACCACCGCGAACCCGATGGAGGCGTCCACGAACAGAGGCGACCTGATGAGCTGGTTGAGCGGCACGGTGGCGGGGACCCCGGCCTGGAACGCATGGATGATGGACACGCCGTCCGCCGACTCCATGGGCAGGGTGACCATCACGGCCACGGTCCACAGCAGGGTCATGAACGCGCCGATGCCGGACCCGAGCCAGATGGCCCTGGCCACGGCCTTGCGGTCATGATTCAGCGTCCGGCACATGGTCGGGACCACGTTGTGGAAGTTGAAGGCCGTGACCAGGATGGGCAATCCAGAAACAAAGAAGGTCAGGTCGCCGGCGGCCAGGTCCGCCCGGCGGAAATGGGGCACGACCAGGACCAGCAACGCCCCGAACAGGAGCCACATGACGGTCATGAGCAGGGCGTTGGACCGCCTGAGCACCCCGCTGCCGAAGGAGGCCAGGAGCGTGGCCGCGCAGAAATAGAGGAGCAGCCAGCCCCACTCGGGAATGCCCAGGCCGAAGGAACCGGCCGCCACAGAGGCGACCCCGGCCAGATAGGCGGTCAGCAGGCCGTAGAGGATGACCAGGTTGGCGGCCACGGAAAGCCACTTGCCGCAAGGCCCGAGCACGGCCTGGAAAAAGGTGGGCAGGTCCGCGTTCTCGTTCTCCTCGAGGAACGGTTGCCGGGCGATGATCAGCCCGGTGGTGGTCATGATCGCCCACATGGCCAGGGCCCCCATCACGGCGGGCAGAAACCCCGAGGGCCCGAGGTTGACGGGCAGGGCCAGGATGCCCGCCCCGACCATGTTTCCGGTGACGATCAGGGCCGTGGTCACCATCCTGCCGGTGGAAGGCGCGTTGCCGTCCTCCGGCTCTCCAGGCCCCCCCCGGCCGCCTCTGCTGCACTGCGTCATGCGTCCTTTCTCCCTATCGGCGAAATGGGCCTCGGCGGCGTCATTTCCGACCAATGGTATAGGATATTATTACCATTGCAATATACCTGCAAACATGTAAAGCAGCGGCATGTCTTCGATCGCCGCCGTCCTGAAGGGCCTTCGCCGTCTGCTTCCGGCCCTCGTCCTCGCCTCGATCTGCCTCTCCGCGCTCCCCGGCTTCGCCGGGAGCGTTGATCCGGTGACCGTGACCGCCAACAAGGACATCATCAATGCCTACCGGGAAATCCTGGCCCTCTTCGGGGGCGATCCCCTCAAGGTGACCCCGGATATCCCGGCCGGGCGGTACGACCGGACCGCTGTCGAGTTGGTCATCGTGGCCAGGGCCCTGCGCCTGGGCGGCATGAACAGACCCGTGGCCTTCGTCAATACGAGCAACGCCCGGCGCGCCGTGGAGGAGGTCCTCTGCGGCAACGCGGTCATGACCGGCCAGCAGCTCGACACCTCGGTCCTGAACGCCCGGCAGAACGTCAAGGACCTCTACCTCAGCGATCCCGTAACCCCTGTCGGAGAATTTCACAAGCTATTCTACTGTCTTCCGGAAAACAAAAAGGTGCTCGCCGCGCACAGCGTCGAGGAACTGAACCGCGCCGGGCGGGGCATCATCGGCTCGGTCTGGAACAACGACCGGAAGGTCCTCACCGACATGGGCGTCACCGGCCTGACCCAGGCCCCCACCTTCCCCTGCCTGATCAAGATGATCCTGGCGGGCCGGGCGGACTGGATCCCCATGGAGGCCAGCAACCATCCCGGCATGGAGAGGTTCATGGGAGGCCACCGGTTCGTCCCGGTCCCGGGCATCCGCTTCTCACTCATCGAAAGCCGCCATTTCATGGTCTCGCGCCACCACCCCGACGGCGAGGCGGTCTTCAACGCCCTGCAGGCCGGGCTCAAGGAACTCCGCCGTCAGGGATTCATCCGCGCCATGCTGGCCGCCACGGGCTTCCGCGCCACCGACCGCCTGGGCTGGAAAACCCTGAACCAGGACGCGGTCGACCGCCGCCGGAAGCGGCCCTCTCACACGCCATAGCCCCGCGCCACGCGGACGCGCCGGACGCTTTTTTCCCGGGCGACGCCAAATCTCCGCTTGCCAGCCGAACCGCTTTCGGTTAACCGCTTCCCTGCGCACTTGCGCCTATTACTTATTATCGGAGAAACCATGAGCAACAAAGTATACAACAACGGACTTCGCAATATCGCCATCATCGCCCACGTCGACCATGGCAAAACCACCCTGGTGGACGCCATGTTCAAGCAGTCGGGCCTCTTCCGCGAAGGCCAGGACGTGGACGAACGCATCATGGACTCCATGGACCTGGAGCGGGAGCGCGGCATCACCATCGCCGCCAAGAACTGTTCCGTCTCCTGGAAGGACACCAAGATCAACATCATCGACACCCCGGGCCACGCCGACTTCGGCGGCGAGGTGGAGCGCTCCCTGTCCATGGCCGACGGCGCCATCCTGCTGGTGGACGCCTCCGAAGGCCCCCTTCCCCAGACCCGCTTCGTGCTCAAGAAGGCCCTGGAGCAGCATCTTTCCCTGATGGTGGTCATCAACAAGGTCGACCGCCAGGACGCCCGCCCGGCCGAAGTGCTCAACGAGATCTACGACCTTTTCATCGATCTGGACGCCAGCGAGGAACAGCTCGACTTTCCGCTGCTCTACGCCATCGGCCGCGACGGCATCGCCATGGAGTCCCCGGACGAGCGCGGCGAGAACCTGCACATCCTCCTCGATATGATCGTGGACCACGTGCCCGGCCCGGAACACGACCCGGACGAGCCCTTCCAGATGCTCGTCTCCGACCTGTCCTACTCAGACTATGTGGGCCGCCTGGCCATCGGCAAGGTCCACCACGGCGTGGCCAAGTCCAACGACCAGCTCCTGTGCATCGCCGACGGCGGCCGGACCGTGCCGCTCAAGGTGACCAAGCTGCAGACCTACGACGGCCTCCAGGTGGTTCCCACCGACACCTGCGAACCCGGCGACATCGTCGTCATCGCGGGCATCGAGGACGTGCACATCGGGGACACCATCTGCACCAAGGAAGACCCCAAGGCCCTGCCGCGCATCACCGTGGACGAGCCCACCGTGTCCATGCGCTTCGGCATCAACACCTCGCCCCTGGCGGGCCAGGAAGGCAAACTGGTCCAGACCAACAAGATCCGCGAGCGGCTGCACAAGGAGACCCTGCTCAACGTGGCCATCCAGGTGGAGGACACCGACGGTCGCGACGCCTACCTGGTCAAGGGACGCGGCGAGTTTCAGATGGCCATCCTGGTGGAGCAGATGCGCCGCGAGGGATTCGAGCTCTCCGTGGGCCGTCCCGAGGTCATCCTCAAGTACGAGGACGGCCAGAAGACCGAGCCCATCGAGCACCTGTACGTGGACTGCGACGAGAGCTTCATGGGCATCGTCACCGAGAAGATCCAGATCCGCAAGGGCCGCATGACCAACATGGTCAACCACGGCACCGGCCGGGTCCGCCTGGAGTTCTCGGTCCCGTCCCGCGCGCTCATCGGCTACCGCGACGAATTCTTGACCGACACCAAGGGCACCGGCATCATGAACTCCTACCTCGAGGAGTACGGCGAATACCGGGGCGAATTCACCTCCCGGTACACCGGCTCCCTGGTGGCCGACCGCACGGGCAAGGCCGTGGCCTACGGGCTGTTCAACCTGGAGCCGCGCGGCCGCATCTTCGTGGTCCCCGGCGACCCGGTCTACGAGGGGATGATCATCGGCGAGCACAACCGGGAGAACGACATCAACGTCAACCCGGCCAAGGAAAAGAAGCTGACCAACATGCGCGCCTCGGGCAAGGACGAGGCCGTGGTCCTGACTCCGGTCAAGCCCATGACCCTGGAGTACGCCCTGAACTTCATCAAGGACGACGAGGAGGTCGAAGTCACCCCTCTGTCCATCCGGCTGCGCAAGACCGAGCTCTCGGGGCTGGTGCGGCATCGTGAGGAAGGAAAGAAAAAGAAGGGCAAGGAAAACGGCTAAAAATAACATAATGCCAATGGGAAAGGCTGCGTTACGACGCAGCCTTTTTTTGTGCCTGAACCTTGGGTTGATATGCCCTGCCGGTGAATTTTAATGGCATGGATTGACTGAACAATTGACACGCTATGCTTCGGCGAGCACAATTCCCACAGTCAGAAAAAACATGCATCCCTATCTTTCAAGGAGAAGGAAAAATGTCGCATCGCTTCACCGCTTTCATCGCCTCCCTGGCCCTGGCCCTGCTCACGCTGGCGGGCGCGGCCCAGGCCGAGCCGTCCGGCAAACTGATCATCTTCCACGCGGGCAGCCTGTCCGTGCCCTTCGCGGCCATCGAAAAGAATTTCGAAGCCAAATACCCCAAGGTGGACGTCCTGCGCGAGGCGGGCGGCTCCACAAAGATGGCCCGGCTGATCTCCGAGGTGGGCAAGCCCGCCGACATCATGGCCTCGGCCGACTACGTGGTCATCGACAAGAGCCTGGTCCCCAAATTCGCGTCCTGGAACGTGCGCTTCGCCTCCAACCAGATGGTCCTGTGCTACACGGACAAGTCCAAGTTCGCGGGTGAGATCAACGCCGACAACTGGGCCGACATTCTGCTGCGCAAGGGCGTGGTCTGGGGCCATTCCGATCCCAACCTCGACCCCGCCGGCTACCGCTCCCTGATGGTCCTGCAGCTGGCCGAGAAATTCTATAAGCGGCCCGGCCTGTACAATCAGTTTCTGGCCAACCGTCCCGAGAAGAACATCCGGCCCAAGTCCGTGGAGCTTGTCTCCCTGCTTGAGTCCGGGCACATGGACTACGCCTGGGAATACCTGTCCGTGGCCGTGCAGCACCATCTCAAGTACGTCACCCTGGACAACCACCTGAACCTCGGCGACTCCGCCATGGACGAATTCTACGCCAACGCCAAGGTCAAGGTCACGGGCAAGAAGCCCGGCACCTTCATCGACCGCGTGGGCAAGTCCATCACCTACGGCATCACCAAGGTCGACAAGGGGCCGAACCCCGAGGCGGCAGACGCCTTCCTGGCCTACCTGTTCGATCCCGAGGGCGGCCTGAAGATCCTCGAGGAAATGGGGCAGCCGCCGTTCGTTCCGGTGCGCACCACCGCCGCCGGCATGGCCAAGATGCCCGAGTCCCTCAAGCCTCTGGTGACCGTCTCCGAATAACCCATGACCGAAACGACCCTCCGGGGAGGGAGCGACTTCATGCGCTCCTTCCCCGGCCGCATATTCCACGGATGGATGCTCGCCTCGGCCGCGCTGGTGCTGCTGTTCATCGGTCTGCCCATGCTGACCACCCTGGCCAGTCCCACCTGGGACGTCTTTGTCGAGACACTGGGCGACGCCGATGTCATGAACTCGGTCTGGCTGTCCATGTCCACCTCGGCCATCGCCGCGCTCATCGCCTTCGTCTTCGGCACCCCGCTCGCCTACCTGCTGGCGCGCAACGACTTTCCGGGCAAAAAGGTGGTCGAGAGCCTGGTGGACCTGCCGATCATGATCCCCCACCCGGTGGTGGGCATCGCCCTGCTAGGCCTGACCAGCCCGAACACCGCCTTCGGCCAGGCGCTCCAGGCCATGGGCATCGAGATCATGGGCACGACCACGGGCATCGTGGCCGTGCTGGTCTTCGTGGGCGTGCCGTTCTACGTCAACGCGGCCAAGTCGGGCATGGAGTCCATCCCCCGGCGGCTGGAGAATGTCTCGCGCTCGCTGGGTGCCGGGGCCGGGGCCACCTTTTTCCGCGTCACCCTGCCCCTGTGCTGGCGCTACATGCTGGTCGGCATGATCATGTGCATGGCCCGCGCCCTGTCCGAGTTCGGGGCCATCATCATCGTGGCCTACCACCCCATGGTCGCCCCGGTGCTCATGTACGAGCGGTTCACGGCCTATGGCCTGCAATACTCCCAGCCCGTGGCCGTCATCCTCATCCTGGTCAGCCTGGTCTTCTTCCTGCTCCTGCGGTCCCTGTCGCTGCCCAAGGGGAGCAACTCGTGATCCGCCTGACCGACCTGACCATCCGTTTTTCCGGCTTCACCCTGGACCACGTCTCCCTGCACGTCCGCCCAGGCGAATTCTTCGCCCTCATGGGCTCCACCGGCTCGGGCAAGACCCTGGTCCTGGAGTCCGTGGCCGGGCTGATCAAGCTCGACGAGGGGTCCGTGGTCATCGGCGGCCGCGACGTGACCCGGCTCGCCCCGGAGGAGCGCAAGGTCAGCCTGGTCTACCAGGACCACGCCCTGTTTCCGCACCTGAGCGTGCTGCAGAACGTCATGTACGGCCAGCGCTACCACGGCATCGGCAAGGAGGACGGCAGGCGCGAGGCCCGCGAATTGCTGGAAGCCTTAGGCTTGTCGCGGTTGGAAAACCGGCGGCCCGAGCACCTGTCCGGCGGCGAAAAGCAGCGCACGGCCCTGGCCCGCGCCCTGGCCTGCCGCCCGGACGTGGTCCTGCTGGACGAACCCCTGTCCTCCCTGGACCCGCAGTTCAGGGGCGAGCTCAGGCGGACCCTGAAGCACGTGCACGAGACCACCGGGACCACCTTCCTGATGGTCACCCACGACTTCACGGACGCCATGATTCTGGCCGAGCGCGGCGCGGTCATCAAGGACGGCCGCCTGCACCAGCAGGACACCGTGACCAACATCTTCCGCCGCCCGGCCACGCCGTTCACCGCCTCTTTCGTGGGCATGACCAACGTATTCCCGGCCAGCTACGCGCAGGGCGCGTGCACCTTCGCGGGACACGCCTTCTCGGGGCTGCCCGAACTGCCCGTGTGGGACCAGGGCTTCGCGGCCCTGCGGCCCGAAGACGTGTTCGTGGGGAGCGTCGAGGATTTCCCGAGGGACTGGCACGTCCTGCGGGGAACCGTGGAACGGCTGGAACGCGAGGGGTTCACCTGGACCGCCGTGGTGCGCTGCGGCGACCAGGCCGTGACCGCCCTGGTGGACCGCCACATGGTCCTCAACCGGGGGCTGGAGAGCGGCTCCGAAGTGACCGTCGGCTTTGCCGGGGAACACCTCCACCACATGCCCGCGACCGGTTAGCCCCGGCTCTGCACCGTGATGTAGAGCATCAGCCCACCCATGGTCAGCGCGATGCCGAGCCAGCCCATGAGGCCGGGCAGGACGTGCCCCAGCAAAACAGCCTCGCCCACAAGGGAAAAGACCACCTCCATGGACTGCGTGCAGTCGGCGGCGGCCAGTTCGGCCGTGGACCCGGCCGTGTTCCTGGCCACCAGGAACAGGCTGGTGGCGACCACGCCCGAGCAGGCCGCGACAATGGCCGTCTGGATCAGCTGGCCCGAAGACGGGAGGGGCGGCTCGGTGGCCGCGATGAGCGCGAACCACAGCGGCAGCGAGCCGATGGTCAAGAGCAGCACCCGGCAAAAGGGATCGTCCATGGCCGGGTGATCGATGTGCGGCAAAAACGATTTCTCTCCCCGCCGCGCCTCCCAGACCAGCTGGTTGCCGAAGGGATAGGCGAAGGCCGCCACCAGCACGGGCAGCGCGCCCAGCAGGACCTCGTGCAGGCCGGATTCCGTGGCCTGCTCCAGGTTGATCAGGACCACGCCCGCAAAGATGAGCAAGGTCAGGGCCAGGGCTCCCAGCGGTACCCTGCGCCCGAAGCCGAGCAGCACCAGCGGCGCGGCCAGGATGGTGGTCTGCCAGGTGGCCGCCACCACCCAGCCCGGCGCGAACACCGAGCTGAAGGTGATCAGGGCGTAGAACACGCCGAAGCCGACCGAGCCGGCCACGGTCCAGAACACCCAGTGGCGCGCAAAGAGCCGGACCGAGTCCACGGCCAGCCGCCCCTTGCCCGTGGCCGCCAGCCAGCCGAAGAGCATGACCAGCATCCAGAAATAGCGCAGGGACGCGGACCAGACCCAGTGCCCGCCCTCCAGGCTCATGGCCCGGTTGAGCACGAAGGTGGAGGAGAAAAAGAGCGCGGCGAGCACGCCCAGAAGGATGATGCGAAACATGGCCCGAACCGGTTAGAGGAAGAACAGGTAGATGGCCGCGCTGGCCATGATCACGCCGAACAGGATCAACTCGGGGATCACGTAGAGATCGCCGGAATCGAAGCCCAGCTCCTTTTCCAGAGTATAGTACCGCCAGCCCGCGAAGATCACCAGCACCGGCCCGCCCACAAAGGCGAACTTGCCGAGCACGGCCAGTTCCGAGATGACCCGCTCGGGCACTGCGGCCTTTTGCAGGGCCACGAAGGTATCGACCTTTTCCAGCAGGAATCCGAAGGTCATGAAGGCCAGGGCCGTCCGGCACCAGGCCAGGAAGGTCCGCCGGTTGGCCAGCCTGGTCCGCTTCACGGCCATGTCGCAACGCTGGCGCGCCAGTTGGGTGCGCATATCCTCGGAACTCTTGTCTGTCATCCGTCGCCTCCGCAGCACGACCTACCAGATTCTTTGCCGAATGTCCCGGCCCTGGCGTTGACTTTGTCGCTCCAACCGGTACTATCATCATACTTGTTACACGGATACGGGGCCAGAATCGACCATGAGAGTACCCTTCGTCAAGCAATCGACCCGCGACTACTACCGCGCGTGCCGCGAAAGCGGCATGTCCCTGTTCGACTTCATCCACGGCTACGTCTACGGCCGGTGGTGCTACCACTACATCGGCCTGGCCGGGGACAAGGACCCGTGGTGGCGCTGGCTGTGGGTTCCGCTGGTCTTCATCATCGACCGCGTCCACCCGTTCACCGAGACCGACGCGCACCGCTCGGGCGACCCGAACCAAACCAAGGCCACCTGGAGCGACGCCTACCACGGCAAGGCCATGCCGCTGAACGAGGCAACCAAGCTGATCCGCCTGGACCGCCCGGTGAACACCTCCCTGCCCGAAACCGTCCTGCCCTACACCCGGGCGCGCGACATCATCCTGGGCAACCCGGAAAAGATCGTGCTCCTGGACTGTCCCTGCCGCGCGGGCATGAGGAATCCGTGCACGCCCACGGACGTCTGCCTGATCATCGGCGACCCCTTCGCCTCGTTCATGCTCGAACACCACCCGGACAAGACGCGGGCCATCACCGCTGACGAGGCCGTGGCCGTGGTCAAGGCCGAACAGGCGCGCGGCCACGTGTCCCACGCCTTTTTCAAGGACATCGCCATCGGCAAGTTCTACGCCATCTGCAATTGCTGCTCCTGCTGCTGCGGGGCCATGAAAGCCCACGCCATGGGCATCCCCATGGTCTGCTCCTCGGGCTACCTCGCCCGGGTGGACCAAGGCCTGTGCACCAGATGCGGCACCTGCGCCCAGAAGTGCCAGTTCAAGGCCATCGCCTTCGACAAGGAAGGCGCATACATCCGCGAAGACCGCTGCATGGGCTGCGGCGTGTGCACGCTGTCCTGTTCGAAGGACGCCATCACCTTGCGGTTGGCGCCCGAAAAGGGAGAGCCCCTTCTTGTTGAGAAGCTGTAGGGCGCGGGAGGCGGCTTCCGATAGCGGGTCATCTGCACATTTTTTCCGGCCGCGACAATCCTCACGTAGCCGGCTACGCTGCGGTTGCCCCGGCCGGAAGGAAATGCACAGTTGCCCCACTCTCGAAAGCCTTGTGCGAGCGCGGCAAAAGAGCCGCTGTCGCGCGCTCCGCACCCGAATCGCTCCAAGAGGAAAGAAAGGCCTTCAACTCGATGTTGAGTAGAAAGCCCTGTTATTTGAACGGGAAGCGGTCAGCTCTCGGTGAGCCACTTTCTGGCCGTTTCCCGATCGGTGAAGACCTTGATGTTTTTTACCGGGTCAAAAATATGCTGGGACAGGATGTGGTTTACGTTTGAACTGACCACGGCGGATTTCCGCCCGGCCGCCGTGAGTTCTTCGGGTTCCCGAACCTCCCTGAGCGCGCGGCCCAACTCGTCGAGGTTCATGTGCACGTGGCAATTGGTTTCGTCGGCCAGGACCCTGCTCAGGCCGGCCCGCACGAGATCGCCGTGTATCCTGTCTATGTAAGCGATCATTTCTTCGGCGGAGCAGAGCGAGCCTTGTGTGACGACGTAAAGGTAGCCGCTTTTGATCTCCGAGTGATACTGTATCGGCACGGCCGCTACCATACCCTTGCGGGCATCAGGACATGAGCCATTGTTCAGCCTCCTCAAAGGACGAAAACTGTCTGTAGGGTATGCAGCGGTTCTGGAGGAACGTTTCGATCCAATGGAACCGCGACAAATTTTCCGGGGTATAGATGACGGCCACACGCATGCCGGTTCTCGGTTCGTCCATCCGGCTCTCCGCGAACGCGGTGAGATCCAGCGGCTCTATGGCCATGACCACCGATCTCTCATCGATCAGGAAGCGCCGGCAGTCCAACCGGTTGGCAAGGTCCTCCATGGACCGGCCCAGTTCGACCAGGTCTTCCATCGACCCGATCTTCCCCGACGAGGTGAGCTGGATATAGCCGTCTTTTTTCAGCACTTCATACGTATAGGGCATACGACAAGCCTCACTCGGCTGGTGTGGATATATGAAATCTATCGTCCCCCGGCTTTCAGATAGCACAAATCGATCCTTTTGCAATGAGGGTTATAAATTTTCCAATAGCCTGCCGGATTCGAACGGACATGAAAGGAAAGCCGGACCGCGAGCACGCTCGCGGTCCGGCTTTAGTGTTGTGTCCCGGCGGGTTAGGCCAGGGTGATGGTCAGGGGGATGATGTGAAGTTCGCGGGAGATTTCGTGGGTGTTGCCGATCGTCCAGTCGGCGGACGGAGCACCGGCGGCCCGGGCCACGGCGTCGGCGATGCCGTTCAGGTTGATGACCGGATGCCGGGAAAAAACCTGGGGAAGGCCGTAGGTCAGGTTGCAGGCCAGGCATTTGCCGGGGCGCTGCAGAAGCTTGAGTTCGAAGTCCAGGTCCTGGCCCCGGTTGCCGGAAAAGGCCAGGCTGATGTCGTAGCTGCCTTCCTCCGCGTCGCCGAACAGGGCCTCGAAAAAGGCCTCGGTCCGTTCGGGCGGGAAGATGGTCTGCAAGGCGTCCTCGGTAAAGATGTGGCCGTATTGGCTCATGAACGGTCCCCCCAAATTGTTTACTGGATCGCCCACTCGGGCAAGGCCAGGTATTTACCTAAAAACCCCACGCCGGGCAAGGCCATCCCAAGCGGATATGCCGTGCGCGATCAGGAGTACAGGAAGAAGAGGGCCACGCCGGACGCCATGAAGATCAGGCACGGGGCCACCACCTTGCGCCAGGTCCGGCCCAGGTCGCACTGGAAGTACTCGCAGGTCAGGATGAAGCAGATGTGGATGGGCGAGATCATCACGCCGGTGAAGCCGCAAAACGTGGCCAGGACGATGTACGGAATGGTCTGATCCTGCATGCCCAGCGAGGAGAGCACGCCGAGCAGCAGCGGGAAGGTCGCGCCCACAAAGGCCACGTTGATGCCCGCGACCATGCCCACGAGAAACGGCAGGAAGGCGGCCGAGGCGAACAGGGCCGCGTCGCCGCCCGCCACGCGGGCCATCTCCGTGACCACGCCCGCGGCCTGGAGGATGTCCTTGAAGATGAAGATGGCGCAGATGACCGAGATCATGGACCACAGGGAGCGCTTGGACAGCACCTGGCGCAGGAAGTTCAGGCCGAGCTGGGTGTTCTGAACCATGACGCAGACCACGGCGGCGGCCAGTGCGGCGACCACGCCGAACTCGAAGGGGATGGACGGGGCCAGCGCGGCGATGGCGGTCTCCAGCCCGATGGCCCCGACGATGGCGATGAGCAGGGGCAGGCCTTCGCGCAGCGCGGCGGACTTGCTGCGCGTGGTCAGGGGCATGGGCACGGTCAGGTCCTTGGCCCCGAGCACGCCGGGCCGCAGAAAGAAGAACCAGCCGGTCAGGAGCATGACCGGGGTGGCGGGCCAGGTGTAGGAGATGAGGTCGATGATCTGGAGGTCGGCCAGGGCCAGGGTCAGGATGATGCCGGGATACAACGGCCAGATCAGTTCCCAGACGTGGCGGAACCAGTAGTTGAGCACGGCCCGGTCCGAATTGGTGATGCGCATGTCCTCGGACACGGTCTTGATCATGGGCGCGGAAAAGACCGCGCCGCCGGGCATGGGCAGCAGCCCGATGAGCGCCGGGAAAAAGACCAGCCGAAGTCTCGGGCTGGTCAGGAAGCCGGACAGCGCCTCCATGAGCCGCCTGGACTGGCCCGACCGCTCCATGGCGTCGCTCAGGATCAGGATAAGGCCGACGATGGCGGCCAGAAAAAGGAATTTTTCCTGGGTCAGGGCGAGCGCGCCGGTCTGGACGATGGGCAGCGGGCCCATGCCGAAGAGCAGCCCCATGGCCACGCCGCCCGCGAGGATGGCCAACCCCAGGCCGATGCGAAACCGCATGCCCGCCAACATGAGCAGAAAGGAAAAGAGGACCTTGAGAAACGGAGCCAGGGTGACGAGAAGCGAATCCATGCGAATAAATCCTTATGGGTAGGAATGGGATGGCGTTGGTGACTGGACAAGCTTCCGTCCTTCGCGGGCAAAATGCAAGCAAAAGCCGCAGGCTCCGGCTCCGGCCGAGGAGGCGGGGAATGATTCCGGCCTCTTGCCCGGACCGTCGCATTGCGTTACAGAGTATGTTGCAGGCAAGGTTTTTTCACCACGCAGAGACATGGATGCACGAGATGAACAGGAAACAGATACGAGCCCATATTTTCGCCACCATCATCAACAAGGTCGAGGAGCAGGACGAAACCCGCCGCCAGGAGGCCCTGAACGAATTCATGGCCGTGACCGGCACCGCGGGCAACGCGCCGGAGCAGATCGCCAGCCTGATCCCGCCGATCATGCACGACCTCTACGAGAAGTGGATCACCATGTTCATCGACCGGCTGATCGAGACCGTGGACCTGAACAACATCGAACTGCTGTGCGACGGGGCCGACGACAACAACGCCGCCCTGGTACTGGCCTACGTCATGTTCCTGGAGTCCGCGCGCATGGAGAAGCAGATCGACGAGGACCTGCGCCAGCACGGCATGAAGGGGTCGGGCGAAAACGACCTGGGCGACGTGGCCGCCAGCTACATCCGCGCCCAGATGGCCAAAATAGCCCAGCAGGTGGGCGACGACGAACTCAAGGGCAACTGCTGAGCCTTGCCCGGACGCGAAAACGCCCCGCCACTCACGGTGACGGGGCGTTTTCGCGTCCGGGGTACGAACGACGATCAGCCCACGGCGTCGCCGGACTCGGCGATGGCCTTTTCCACGGCCAGGGCGATGTCCTCGTCCGGGTCGGGCTGGTGGGTTTCGATGAGCCCCAACTGCAGGTTGAGCTCGCGCATGACCTTGACGGCGGACGGATTGAAATAGCGGGACCACACGCCCGGGGTCTTTTCGGGCCGCCCCAGCCGGACCAGGGTCAGCCCAAGATAGAGAAAGGCGTCCTGGTAGTTCTGGTCGATGCGCAAGGTGCGCTCGAACTCGAGCTTGGCCTGGCGGTACATGCCGAGCCGGTAGGAACAGACCCCGAGGCGATAGCGCACGTCCGCGTCGTTCTTGTCCTGTTCGAGGCACTCCTTGTACTTGAGGCGCGCGCCCTCCCAGTTCCCGTCCACGTACAGCGCGTTGGCAGCCTTGACCACCTCGATGCCCCCGGCAGTGGAGGCCACGGGCTGTTCGTCCTCCTTCCTGATGCGGCGCACGGCCCCGAACAGGAAGTTTCGGCGGGATTTGTCTATCTTCTTTTCAGCCATGTTTCCTCCGGCCCGCAGAATACCCGTTTCATCCGCATCGTCAAGGCGGCAACCGGTTGCCTTTTCAGGCGGTTCATGGAAGATTCCCGGGCATGGACGAATGTTACGGCCGGACCGGCACGGTCCTCCATATCGACCTGACCACGGGCGCGGCCACTCCCGAACATCCCGACGGGACGGTCTACGAGCGGTTTCTCGGCGGCCGGGGGCTGGCCGGGCACTACCTGCACCCGTTTGTCGACCGCGAATACACCGACCCGGACCTGCCCCTGCTCCTCTTCACCGGCCCGCTGACCGGAACCGAATCGCCCACTTCCGGACGGGGCACGATCCTGTCCCGCTCGCCCCTGACCGGGGCCGTGTGCGACGGGTCCATCGGCGGCGGCCTGCCCACCCGGCTGAAAAAGGCCGGATACGACGGCCTGGTCATCACCGGCCGCGCGCCCGCGCCCTGCGGCATAGAGATCGACGACAACGAGGTGCGCGTGGTCGAAACCTCCCTGTGGGGCCAGGACACGGACGCGGTCCTGCACGCGCTGGAACGGCGGCTGCCCGAGGACACTTCCCTGGCCTGCATCGGCCCGGCCGCCGAAAACGGCTCGCTTCTCGCCTCGGTGGCCGTGGACCACCGCCACGGCGGGGTGCGCGGCGGCCTGGGCCTGGTCTGGGCGGCCAAGAATCTCAAATACCTGACCGTGCGCGGCACGGGCGAGGTCCGGGTCCACGATCCGGCGGCCCTTGTCGAGGCGCGCGAGGCCATCGTCCGGCTGACCATGGCCTCGCCCGTGCTCATGGGCGGGCACGGCTTCTCGCACTGGGGCACGGGCGCCCTGTTCGACCTGATCAACTCGCGGCGGATGCTGCCCACGGACAATTTCCGGAAGACCTGGTTCGACCAGGGGGCCGAGGTCAACGCGGCCGCCCTGGCCCGGCTCTACAAGCCGCGCGACCACGGCTGTCTCGGCTGCCACATCCGCTGCCGCAAGATCGCCCTGGACGGACGCAGCCTACCCGGGTTCGAGACCATGGCCCACTTCACCGCCGACGTGGGCAACGCCGACCCGGAGGCGGCCATGGAAGCGGCGGACCTGTGCGGCAGGCTCGGCCTGGACCCGGTCTCCGCCGCATCCACCCTGGCCTGCCTGCGCGAGATCACCGGCAAGGACTACACGGACAAAACCCTGATCTCGACCCTGCGCGCCATGGCCGAGGGCGGCGACCTGGCCGCGGGTGCGCTCAACCTGGCCCAGGCGTGCGGCCGCCCGGAAACGGCCATGACGGTCAAGGGGCTGGAACTGCCCGCCTTCGATCCGCGCGGCGGCTACGGCCTGGCCCTGGCCTACGCCGTGTCCACCCGGGGCGGCTGCCACCAGCGGGCCTACCCCATCAGCCACGAGGTCCTGCGCAAGCCCGTGGCCACGGACCGCTTCACCTTCAGCGGCAAGGCCCGGATCATCAAGCTGGCCGAGGACGCCATCGCGGCCTGCGACTCCATGAACGCCTGCCGCTTGATCTTCCTGGCCGCCGGGCTCGAGGAGTACGCCAAGGCGCTCACGGCGGTCACCGGCAAGGACTGGTCGGTCCAGTCCCTGCTCGAGGTCGGCGAGCGCACCACCGTGAACGAGCGGCGCATGAATGCGGAAAACGGCTTCGACTCCACCGACGACGACCTGCCCGAACGGTTCTTCACCGAGCCCGGCACCTCGGGCGGCGGCGTGGACGTCCCGCCCATCGACCGCGAGAAATTTCTGGCCGCCCGGCGCAACTACTACTGGGTGCGCGGCCTGGACGAAAACGGCGATCCCACCGCCGACACACTGCAACGGCTGGGACTGGATCGATGAAGACGTTGTGCGAGAAATACGCGGCCAAACTGGCCGCACAGGGCTTGGCCACGGGCCACGGGCCGGACGCGCCCCTGGTCGGCGGCCTGGACGCGGAACTGGTCTGGAATCGCGAGGACCCGCGCACGGACGTACTGTCCGGGCTGTTCTCGCGCCTGTCCATCAACTCCCTGGTCTTCGTCCGACCGGCCGAGCCGTACCGGACCATCCTGGACTTCCTGGCCGCGCGCAACCCCGACGGCATCCGGCCCGAGGACACCGAGACCCGCACCTTCCTCCACGACATCCCGGTCTGCGGCGAATTCACCGCCGAGGCCATGGCCGCGCGGCTCAAACGGCGCAAAGTCATCGTGATCCCCGGCCAGGGCGTTGCCGCCTGCGGCACGGTCACCCCGGAACAGGGATTCGTGTCCGTCTCCTCAGCGGTCTTCGCAACCTTCGTGCTCTTCTTCTCGGACTACCTGAACCGCGCCCGGAACGTCACCCTGGACGACGAATACGTCGACGTCTTCTCCCGCGTGGTCCGGCTCCTGCCCGCGCCGCGCACGGACCTGCCCGGCCTGGCGACCGGTCCCTTCATCAACGAGGAAAGCGTGGTCGCGGCCATGGCCGAAGCGGGCCGCAAGGTCGTGGGCTTCGGCCTGGTCGACTCGTTTTTCGGCAACATTTCCTACAGGTTGGGCGAGACCATCCACATCTCGCAGACCGGCAGCTCCCTGGACGAGCTCGAAGGGTGCATCGACCCGTGCCCCATGGACGGCTCGGCCACCAACGGGCTGACCGCGTCGAGCGAGTTGTCCGCCCACGAGGACGTCTACCGCCGCTCCGCCTTTGACTGCATCCTCCACGGCCACCCGAGATTCTCGGTAATCATGTCCATGGACTGCGAACGCGACAACTGCCCCAACCGTGGCCGCTGCCACATCCACTGCACCGAATGCCGGACCGTGGACGGCGTGCCCATCGTGCCGGGCGAGGTCGGCACCGGCCCCACCGGACTGTGCCACACCCTGCCGCCCGCCATGGCTAAAAACGGCGCGGCCATGGTCCACGGGCACGGCCTGTTCACCGCCGGGAACAACGATTTCAACAAGCCCTTCGCCCGGCTGCTGGAGATCGAGAATCGCTGCCGCGACCTCTACTTCGAGAGGCTGTCCCAATATGTCTGATCCCACGCCCCGCACCGCCGAAACCGCTCCCGGCCGCTTCCGGCCCGGCCCGGTCCTGGCCTTTGTCCTGGTCACCTTCGCGGCCACCTGGGGGATTGAGGGCGCGCTCATAGCGGAGGGTCTGCGCTTCGACTACCTTGTGGGCCAATCCTCGCCCGCCCTGTGGCTCATGGGCGTCATGTGGATTCCCGGCCTGGCGGCGCTCCTCGTAACCCTGTTCATGGAGCGGACCGGCGCGCGCGGCCTGATCCCCGCCCTCTCCCTACGCCTGGGGTCCGTGGGTCCCTATTTCCTGGGCATCGCCCTTATCCCTCTGGCTTACGCAATCATATACGGCCTCACCTGGAGCGCCGGGCTGTCCGGATTCGACCCCGAAATGGAGTCCTTATCAGCGTTATCCGGCACGCCCATTGGTCAGGATACGGCCCTCCAGGTCATGCTGCCCCTGTCCATCGTGCTCGGCCCGCTGATCAACTTCGCCTTCGGCATGGGCGAGGAGCTGGGCTGGCGCGGGTTCCTGCTGCCCCGGCTCATGCCGCTCGGCAAACCCGTCGCCTATCTCATACTCGGCCTGCTCTGGGGCCTCTGGCACGCGCCGCTGATCCTGGCCGGGCTCAACTACCCCGGCCAGCCAATTGAAGGCATCCTGATGATGTGCCTCGTCTGCCTGGCCTTCGGCGCATTCCTCAACGAGATGACCCTGTACTACCGGTCCTCGGTCCTGGCAGGATTCCTCCACGGCGCGGCCAACGCCCAGGGCTACGGCATCTGGAACTGGATGTTCCCCCACGCCCACCCCCTGCTCGGCGGCGCCATGGGCCTGACCGGCGTTTTCACCTGGACCGCCCTCACTTGTCTCACCATCGCCGTGCTCCGCAAACTGCGGCGCGACTAGGAAGCCTCCGACGGGGCCTCGCCGGCCGGGCGTCTCCGACGGCTCAAGACCCTTTGAAAAGGGTTCTTGAGAATCTCCCAAACTTTTTGTTTCCGCTTCGCGGGCCACTCCCCTCAAAAAAATCCCTTTGGCTCACCCCTGCCCCCCCCCCTCTTTAACTGAAGCGATTCGGGTGCAGATGGCCCGCTCTCGGAAGCCGCCACGCAACATAAAAAAAGCCCCCTTCACGGGGGCTTTTGTAAATGTTGCCTCTTGAGGTTGCCGAGTTACGGGCCTCTACCAAAGGACGTTGTTGTTAGCGAGGTTGCCTTGAAACGCTGTCTAGCTTCACTAAATCATGCGGTTTGTCTGGCGTTGCCTGGAAACACTTCCTTTGACTTGATTCAACCATACACGGTTTGTACGGCCGATGGCAATGGGCTGTTACGCTTTTTTTAGAGTTTTTCGAAATATTCCTTTTCCGCGCCGCACTGGGGGCAGACCCAGTCGTCGGGCAGGTCCTCGAACTTGGTCCCGATGGGGATGTTGTTCTCCGGGTCGCCTTCCGCAGGGTCGTACACATAGCCGCACGGGCATTCCCATTTATCCATGCCGGCACCTCCATAGGGGTTGTCGTTTGGCCCAATACTAATGAACCGGGCCGGGAAGACAATGATTTTCCGCGACGCGGCTCAGAGCAGGGAGGTCTGGCCGTCGTTCATGCGCATCTTGAGATGCTGGTATGCCTTGGCCGTGGCCACGCGGCCGCGCGGGGTGCGTTTCAGGAAGCCGCACTGGATGAGGTACGGCTCGTAGATGTCCTCGATGGTCCGGACCTCCTCGGCGCAGGCCGCGGCAATGGTCTTGAGGCCCACCGGGCCGCCGTTGAAGTGCTCGACCATGAGGGTCAAAATCTTGCGGTCCATGTTGTCCAGGCCGTACTGGTCCACGTCGAGGCGCTCCAGCGAGGACTCGGCCAGTTCGCGGGTGACCACGCCCGAGCCGTGGACCAGGGCGTAGTCGCGCACGCGCCTGAGCAGCCGGTTGGCGATGCGCGGGGTGCCGCGCGCCCTCCGGCCGATGGCCAGCGCGCCCTCGGGTTCCACCTCCACGCCGAGGATGGCGGCGCTGCGCTCGACGATGCGCCCGAGCTCCTCGGGAGAGTAGAATTCGATGCGGAAGATACAGCCGAAGCGGTCGCGCAAAGGCGAGGTCAGCAGCCCGAGGCGGGTGGTCGCCCCGACCAGGGTGAACGGCTCGAGGTCCAACTTGACCGTGCGCGCCCCCGGGCCGGAGCCGATGACCAGGTCGATCTGGAAATCCTCCATGGCCGGATAGAGCACTTCCTCCACTGTGGGCGGCATGCGGTGGATCTCGTCGATGAACAGGATGTCGCCGCGCTCAAGGTTGGTCAGGATGGCCGCCAGGTCGCCGGACCGTTCGATGACCGGGCCGGACGTGGAGACCATGTTCACGCCCAGTTCCGAGGCCATGATCCGGGCCAGGGTGGTCTTGCCCAGGCCGGGGTTGCCGTAGAACAGGGTGTGGTCCAGGGAGCGCTCGCGCTCGCGCGCGGCCCGGATGAAGACGTCGAGGTTGGTGCGCAGGTCCACCTGGCCGATGAACTCGGACAGTTTCCGGGGCCGGACGTTTTCCTCGGGAAGGGTGCATTTGCTCATGAGCGTGCCGCGTTGATCTTCTTGAGCACCGCGCGGATGGCCCCGGCGGCGTCGAGATCGGGTTCGTCGTCGAAGGTTTCGAGAAGCATGGGCCGGATTTCGTCCTCACCGTAGCCCAACCCCTTGAGCCCCGCAAGGGCGTCCAGGTACTCGCCCTGCGGGCCCTGGGGCGCGCTCGGGGCCTTGCCGGTCGTCGAGGCGAGCTTGTCCACCTTGTCCTTGAGATTCCAGAGAATCTGCTTGGCGGACTTGGGCCCGATGCCGGGCACGGTGGACAGGGTGGTCACGTCCTCTCTGAAAGCGATCTCGCGCAGGTGGGCCGCGTCGAACATGGACAAAATGGCCATGGCCTTCTTGGGCCCGAGCTTGTCGATGGAGATGAGCGTGCGGAACAGGTCCAGGTCGTCGGCCTCCAGGAAGCCGAACAGGTCGATGGCCTTTTCGGCCACCTGGGTGTGAACGTACAGCCGCACTTCCTTGCCCTTGCCCGGCAGCTTGGCCAGGACCGACGTGGGCGCGGCCACCTCGTACCCCACGCCGCCGGGAGTGAGCAGGACCAGGCCCTTCTCATCCGCCGAGAGCAGTTCGCCCCGCAAGTATCCGATCATAAAATCCCTCCGTGCTGTGACTTTATCCGAAGAGTGAACGTAATTCAAAGGGTATCCGCCTTGACCAAATTGTCTGGCCATTTTATATCCAAGGCTGGATTTTCCGTCCTCCGTCCGCGAATCGTGGGTGGAACCAATCTGCAACGAGGGAGCTCCCCATGAAAACAATCGCGTATTACCTGCTGGCGGCCGCCCTGCTCATCCTGGCCGCCTCGTCGGCCCTGGCCCAGGGCGAGGACCTGACCCAGGACGAACTCGTCTCCCTGGTGGGCGAGGCCGTGGTCGAGGAGGCCGCCAAATCCTCCGAAGAGGTGGCCAAGGCCAAGGAAATCCTGGACGCCATCCGCAACAGGAAAAACGCCCCTGAAAAGGACGTTGCCGGGGCGCAGATGGAATATGAACAAGCCCAGGACCGGTACAACCGGGCTCAGTCCAACCTGGACAACGCCAAGGTGGACCGGCTCGCCCTGCAATGCGGCAAGACCAGCGACCAGATTCGGGCCATGCGCGACTCGGGTATGGGCTGGGGCCGCATCGCCAAGGAATGCGGTGGGCACGGCGTGGGCAAGGCCAAGGGCAAAGGCAAGAACAAGGGAATGATGAGCGGGGAAATGAATGAGGAAATGAGCGAAGAGATGAATCAGGAGATGGGTCAGAGCATGGACGACATGTCCAAGGGCAAGGGCAAAAGCAAGAAGCCCAAGAAGAAGTAGCCCGAAGGCAGACGACGAAACGGCCCGCCCGGTAAAACCGAGCGGGCCTTTTTCATGCGTGGACGGAAGGATGGATGACGCTACGCCGCGCCCAGCTGTCCGGCGAGCCACTCCGGAAGGGAGAAGGAACCGATCCCCTCCCCGAATCTGTCCGCACGCGGCTTCATGTACTCCACCTGCCGCCGGATGTTCTCGCCCATGGGGTTGCCGCCCACAGGCAGCCCCAGGAAGCGCACGGGGTTCTCTTCCGAAATCCTTTTGAAGTTCTCCTTGCTGATCCGTTTCTCGAAGACCTTCCAGAAATTCTTCTCGCTGATCCGCGTCCGGATCATGAACCAGTCCGAGCCCCAGAGGATGTACTTCCCGTGCGGCCCGGCGATCAGCGCGTTCAGGTTGTCGAAGTAGTTCTTCAACCTGTGTTCGGTCATGCAGTCCGTGTGCGCCGCCAAATCTGCGTAGACCCGGCCCTCGAACCGGAGCATCAGGTCCAGGATGTCCGAGGTCCAGCTGTCCTTGTCCGGGCCCCCCGCGGCCAGCAGGTTCTCGTCCCCGCCGAAGTGCCCGAAGCATATCCTGAGTCCGGGATGGTCCTCCAGCAGCCGTTTCCAATGGACCGGCGCGCCGTGCCGGTAGGAGAACCGGTCGGCGTTGAAGCCGCGCCGCATGCAGTGCATGAGCAGCGGCGTCCCGGTCCCGTCGCATTCGGCGAGTACCCTGGCCATGGCCGAGGAGGTCACGCTGTAGTTCAGGGCGGGGTACAGCTTGACCCCGACGAAGCCCGTACCGAGGGAGTCCTTCATCAGGCTGAGGGTATTGCCGCGCTTGGGGTTGACCGCGAAAAAAGGAAAAACCCTGCCCGGATAGCGGAATATCTGCCGCCTGGTCCCTTCGGTCTGCGCCACGAACAGGGGGTAGTCGTCCTTGGGAAACTTGGTGATGTCCATCATAAGCGGCACGATGGCCACGTCGGGGTCGAGCCCGGCCATGAGCTTGTCCGTGACCTGGTCCATGGACCGGGCGAAGCCGATGGACACGTAGGCCAGCAGATCCTCGATATCCGTGCCGCTTCCGTCCAGGACGGCCGGGTCGAACAGGGCGTTCAATCCGGAGACGAATTTGTCGACCGCAACGGATGCGCTCTTGTCCGTCCTGGACGTGAACGACTTGAGTAGGCGGGACACGTCGCCGATGGACAGCTTGGGATCGCGCTCGAAAAGTTTGGTCCGCTCGTCATACTCCTTGAGCTCGCGCAGGATGTCCGCGATCTCCAAATTGCGGTCGGCCCGCAGGTCCACCCCGCTTTTTTTCTCCAGGATCATGGTCAGCATGGCCAGCAGCAGGTTGGAAAGCTGTTCCGGGACTCCGCGATCGTCCAGTTTGACCTTGAAGATGTCCCGGGTTTCCTTGGTGAAAACCGACTGCAGATTAAACACGTGGCAATGGCAGTTGATCCGCATGACAGCCTCCTGTTTTTTGGGCGTCATATCCCGCATACAGGAAACGCAATACAAGTCAAATAGGGATGTAAAAAAACCGCCTCGGGAGGCGGTTTCAAGAGCGTTGTTCGCTGGCGGCGGTCAGCCGCAAGTCAACCGGCGCATGCGCCGCTCGTTCAGGTGGCAGATGGC